>NZ_CP135436.1:1494725-2161951 GCF_032340315.1 Streptococcus sp. DTU_2020_1001019_1_SI_AUS_MUR_006
ACAGGAATGCGCGTGGGAGAACTTGTACAGCTGAATCGATCAGATATTGACTTTGAAAATCGTGAATGTGTTGTATTTGGGAAAGGTAAAAAGGAGAGACCTGTTTACTTTGATGCTCGTACGAAAATTCATTTAAGGAACTATATCAATAGCAGAGAAGATAATCATCCAGCTCTTTTTGTTACCTTGCTTGGAAAAGCTCAGAGACTCGGAATAGCTGGTGTTGAGATTCGATTAAGAAAGTTAGGTCAAAAGCTTGGAATCCAAAAGGTCCACCCACATAAATTTAGAAGAACACTAGCAACAAAGGCAATTGATAAGGGAATGCCTATCGAACAAGTCCAAAAACTTCTAGGTCACAGCAAAATTGACACAACCTTAGCCTATGCTATGGTCAACCAAAGTAATGTTAAACATTCCCATCAGAAATTCATCTCTTAAGTGCAAATCCCGATTTAACGAGATGTTTGGAGATCCTGTTTTGAATGAAATGGGTTGGGAAAAGCATAGATTATCAAAATTAACATTAAAAATTGGTTCAGGGGCTACACCTAGAGGAGGAAGAGAAAGTTATGTCAACGAAGGGATAGCGCTCATTAGAAGTATGAATGTATATGATGGTAAGTTTATTTTCAAAGATTTAGCTTATTTAACTAATGTTCAGGCTGAAAAATTAAATAATGTAATTGTTGAATCTGACGATGTTTTGCTGAATATTACAGGTGCATCTGTATCTCGTTGTTGTATTGTTCCACAAATTATTTTGCCTGCGAGAGTTAATCAGCACGTTTCTATAATTCGTTGTAAAAAGCACTTATTATCACCAATATTTTTAAATCAACTTCTAATAACTTCCGAGTTTAAGAGTTTGCTACAGAAAATAGGAGAAAGTTCAGGTGCTACTCGTCAAGCGATAACAAAAAATCAGATTGAAGAATTAACCATCCCCCTCCCCCCTCTTTTCCTCCAAAACGAGTTCGCAGACTTTGTGGCTCAGGTTGACAAATCACAATTTGCTTGTCAGATGGCTATAAAACTGTGGAGAAATAGCTTAAAATCTAGTATAATATAGGTATCTATTTAGTCAAAGTGAGAGAAAAATGGGAAATTTTGATTTTCTTTTGAATAATAAGGAGTATGAATCTTTTTCGAGGCCCTGTATAGAAGCCGAGAATATGATTGGGACATCCACTGTAGCGACAGCTTTCATGGCGCGTCGTGCCTTGGAGCAGGCTGTTCATTGGATTTATAGCCATGATTCTTATTTGGAAGCCCCTTATCGTGCTACCTTGTCTTCATTAGTTTGGGATGATGACTTTAGAGAAATCGTAGATCCAGAGCTTCATAGTCAGATGGTTCTCTTGATACGCTGGGGCAATCATGCTGCTCATGGTGGGGAGATCAAGGAACGTGAAGCGATTTTAGCCTTACATCATTTGTACCAGTTCGTAAACTTTATTGATTACTGCTACAGCAATGAGTTTGTGGAACGTTTTTTTGACGAGAAGTTATTGCCAATTTCAGAGAATGTCAAGAAAAGAGAAACACCACAAGCCATGGTGGAACTGCAAGACAGTTTACCTGTTATGCCTGACTTTCATGAACAAATGGCTGTACAGTCCTTGGAAGTTCAAGAGAATTATACAGAAAAACGTGAAACTGCTGCTCAACGGCAAGAGGTTTCCTTTCATATCGATCAGTTATCTGAGGCTGAGACGAGAAAACTTTTTATTGACATTGATTTACGATTAGCGGGTTGGAAATTTGAAGAAAATTGTCGAGTTGAAGTCGCTGTTAATGGACTGAAACACGGATCGGGAACAGGTTATTGTGATTATGTCCTTTATGGTAAAAATGGAAAGATTTTAGCAATTATTGAAGCTAAAAAGGCTGCAGTGAATCCAGAAGTCGGTGAAGTACAAGTTAAGGAATATGCTAAAGCGCTAGAGGAAAAAATAGGTTACCAACCGATTTGTTTTATTACAAATGGCCTCAAGCACTACATTCTTGATGGTGTAAATCGTCGCCAGGTCGCAGGATTCTATTCTCAAGAAGAATTGCAATTATTGATGGACAGACGTCATTTGCAAAAACCACTTGAGGATATTTCTAGTAAAATCAGAGACGATATCTCTGGACGATATTACCAGAAACATGCGATTGCAAGTGTTTGTGAGGCTTTTTCTAACAATCGAAGACAAGCTCTTTTGGTAATGGCAACTGGTTCCGGGAAAACTCGAACAGCAGTCTCTCTTGTTGATATCCTATCACGTCACAATTGGGTCAAAAATATTCTCTTTCTAGCTGACCGAACATCTCTTGTAAAACAAGCCTATGATTCATTTAGGAAATTACTTCCAGATCTTTCGGTTTGTAACTTTTTAGAGGATAAAGCTGGGGCACGATCAAGTCGTATGGTGTTTTCTACTTATCCGACCATGATTGGAGCTATTAGTGATCAGGAAGAAGTCATTCAACGCCCTTTTACTGTTGGTCATTTTGATCTTATCATTATTGACGAGTCCCACCGCTCTATTTATCAAAAATACAAGACAATTTTTGATTATTTTGATGCTAGAATCGTAGGCTTAACGGCCACACCTCGTCAGGACCTTGATAAAAACACTTATGGATTTTTTAACTTGGAAAATGGTGTTCCTACTTATGCTTATGATCTTGAAAAGGCTGTTGAGGATGGATACTTGGTATCCTATCATTCGATTGAAACCAAGTTAGAATTACCTACAGATGGGCTTCATTACGATGATCTATCCCAAGAAGATAAAGAATATTTTGATAGCCAATTTGAAGATGATAGTCTAGAAAAAGACATTGATGCTGGAGCTTTTAATTCCTTTATTTTTAATAAAGGTACAGTAGAGATTGTTCTAGATGAACTAATGACGAGAGGGATTCAGACGGCTTCGGGTGATGAGATTGGAAAAACTATCATCTTTGCAAAGAATCATCATCATGCTGAATTTATTAGAGAGATTTTTAATAAAAGATATCCTGAAAAGGGGAGCGACTATGCTCAGGTGATTGATTACAGTATTAAACATTATCAGACCTTGATTGATGATTTTAAAATCAAAGAGAAATACCCTCAAATTGCAATTTCAGTTGACATGTTGGATACAGGTATTGATGTTCCAGAGGTTGTCAATTTAGTCTTTTTCAAGAAAGTTCGCTCAAAAACAAAATTTTGGCAGATGATTGGTCGTGGAACGCGTCTCTGTAAAGATTTGTTTGGACCTGATCAGGATAAGGAAAACTTCTTGGTATTTGATTATGGTGACAACTTTGAATACTTCAAAGCAGATCCGAGAGAAGGAAATGGACGTCATATTGTTCCCTTAACACAGCGTTTGTTTAATATCAAGGTGGACTTGATTCGTGAACTACAAGACCTTCACTATCAAGAGGAACAGTTTGCAAGAGAGTATCGTCAGCAACTGGTCTCAGAACTTCATAGTCATGTAGAGGACTTGAATGAGTTAGACTTTAGAGTTCGTATGGTCTTAGATATGGTTTATACCTATAAGAAATTAGAAAATTGGCAAAATCTTACAACGATTTCATGTGAAAATCTTCATACTCATATATCTCCTCTCATGTTTGATGATGATAAAGAAAATGAAATGGCTAGACGCTTTGATTTATGGATGTTAGAAATTCAAGTAGGACAACTAACCTCTAAGCCATCAAGGACTCATATAACTCAAGTCATGAAAACTGCTCAGGCTCTTGCTTCTGTTGGCAATATCCCTCAGGTCTCTGCACAGGCTGAAATTATCAGGAAAGTGCAAGAACCTGAATTTTGGGAGGAAGTAAGCTTGTCTGAACTTGAAAAAATACGCCTTTCTCTAAGAGATTTATTGCAATTCTTAGATAAAACGAGCCGAAAGGTATATTATGTCAATTTTGAAGATCGAATTCTTTCTACTGTATATGAAACCACTCCTTATTTGCAGGTAAATGATCTTCGATCCTATAACGAAAAAGTTGAACATTATTTGAAAGCTCATTTGGATGAGGAAGCAATTTCTAAATTGTATCATAACAAGAAGTTGACTCCTCAAGATTTATTAGCATTAGAAACTCTATTATGGGAAAAATTAGGAAGTAAAACTGACTATCAGCAGCACTATGAGAACAAGGCTATTCCTAGATTGGTGCGGGAGATTATTGGTTTGAATAGAGAGGCCGCTAATCAAGTCTTTTCTAAGTTCTTGTCAGATGAAAGCCTTAATGCTAAGCAAATTTCTTTTGTGAAATTGATTGTCGATTATGTCGTTGAAAATGGTTATATGGATAAGTCTATCCTGACACAAGAACCGTTTAAATCTTATGGCTCCGTACAAGTACTATTTCAACATCAAATACCAGTATTGAGGAATATTGTCCAAACAATTGACTTAATCAATAATCGCGCCGAAGAAGTAGCTTGAAAATAGAAAGAGAATCACCATGCAAACACAAGAAGAAATGAATGTTTTGGTACCTGAAAAACTTGCAGAAATTGAGCGTGATTATGATGTTACTGTTTTGTGGGCAATTGAGTCTGGTAGTCGCGCTTGGGGCTTTGAGTCTCCGGATAGTGATTTTGATGTGCGTTTCGTATACAAGCACAAGCAAGATTTTTATCTAAGCTTGAACGATCATCGAGATGTCATCGAACTACCAATTGACGATACATGGGATGTGAGTGGTTGGGATTTGGACAAGGCTTTAAAGTTGCTTTATAAGTCAAATCCAACCTTCTTTGAGTGGTTACAGTCGCCAATCGTTTACCAGCAAGACGAAGGCTTTATTGACCGTATCCGTCCGCTTGATAGTCAGTATTTTTCAGAGAAAAAGATGCTCCACCATTACTTGAATACTGCTAGAACTCAAATGAATAAGTATCTTTCAGGAGATAAGGTCAAACCTAAAAAGTATTTCTATGCTCTGCGTCCTATTTTAGCTTGTCGTTGGATTGAAAAACATCACTCTGTTCCACCGATTTTGTTTGATGATTTGGTCAAAGAATTCCTCCCTGATGAAATGAAAGAGCATGTGTCTAGATTGCTTGATATAAAGGTAAAGGGACCTGAAGAAATGGAAATTGAGCCGATAGAGCCCATCCAGGACTATATCATCAAAAACATCCAAGAACTAGATGATTACATCCAAAGTGTTACCGAGGAGAAGAAAGATTGGGAAGCTCTTAATCAATTTTTCCTTGAAGAATTAAGTCGTGACTGAGGTTAGATATGGGAAAATGGACATGTAGATGTGGTCAAGCAATGAACGATCACCAAGCGCCTGATCCAAATGCTTATTCGGTTTATTCGGATGAGTTGCTTGAGGATATTTTTAACAATACTGACGAACATGATAGAATTTCCTATGAAGACATTTCGGAGGCTTCCTTTTATATGTGGAAGTGCCCAAATTGTGGTAGTTTTATGGTCTTTGGCGAAGAGGATAATAAAGATTGTTTCACTTTTTATGAGCGCCAGACCAGTGCAAAAGTTGAACCACTTTTCGATCCTGATCAGGAGTTGAATCTCGTTGTCGTTGAGTTTCAGGAAGGTGGAAATGGATATACTTATATCTGTGATGATCCAAGTATTCATATTGGGCATGGTGTGATTGTACCAACTGGAAAGGAAAATATTGAAAAAATAGCTCTGGTAGTCCAGAAATATCATGCTTTCCCAAGAGATATCACTTATCCCGCTGAAAAGTTAAAAAGGGTTATCCGTAGGTATTCTATTTTTGATCCCGAGACTTCAAAAATAGTTTGTAAAAATATACTTGAGCATGGAAGAATTCTAAATGCTTGCTCGAAAAAAGTAAAAATAGAGTCTAAACAAATTTACCATGCAATCAAAACTCCTCTAGGCTATTTTTGGTTGGAGTTAAATAGAGTTCCAATTCCGATGAAAATCACACAATTCAAGTACAAGATAAAAAGTATCAGGTTGATGGAGCCTTTTATATAAAGCCTGCCAAGGTAAACTACAGAAAATTGTTAGAACTTGAATTATGTGCAGATTTTGATATTGATGCCTCTCGTTGGATTGACGTTCTATCAGACGAAAATGTTTGGGGAAATACCTGGGAACTGAATGGCCTTCAATTTGGAATTACTGCAGGAGAGTCCCCAGAATTTGAAGATGAAGTAGTTGCAAGAAAATTTAGCCGTATCCCACTCTATTATGACTGGCATCCAGAATTTGAAGACTATTATGGCTTTAGCCTAGCATGGAAAAAATACGAGTCTGATAGTGATTTGTCGATTGATTTCTATACTACATAAGATGGAGGATTATAAGTATGAAAAAAGCCTGGGAATTATTGTTTGAGGGGAAGATTGAAGAGGCCAAGAAATTAGTCTCAGAAAATTTCTCTTTGGAAACATGCAAGGATTATGGCCTTCTCAATTTAATGGGGTATATTAAGCTCTTTGAAAAAGATTACAAAGAAGCTTTGCTGATTTATCAAAATTATCTAGATGTGGCAATTTCAAGTCAAGATAAAGAAAATGAACATATAGGATATCACCAGTTAGCCATGGTTTATCGTGAAATGAATGACTATCAAACAGCTCTTAACTATATCAATAAAGAGCGAGAAGTTATTGAAGATTCTTTTTTAGAGGATGCACTAAAATCTTCTGTCAATAATTATGAGCAAGGTTATTTACGATTTAAGATTGGGGAAATCGAAAAATCGATCATGTATATGGAGCAGTCCTTAAAGCAAGCTTCACAAACAGATGATCTTATTGCTCAAGCCTGTTCCTTCAGAGGTTTGGGAGAGATTTATTCTGTAGAAAAACCTGAAAAATCGCAAGAGAATTTTTTGCAAGCTATCGATCTTTTTGAAAAAGCAGGCGATCAGGTTGGAGCTCAAGAAGTTAAAGACTTGTTAAACAAGAAAAAGTAGCCCACTCAGGCTACTTTTTTAAAATTCTTTGTAAACATAAGGATTATCTGGCTTATCGACTTTTACGAAAGATTGAACTTCAAGAGTTGGGAGGACTTGATTGAGTTCCTTATGATATTGGTTTCTAATCTTCCCTTTTACTCTCACCCAAGTGTTATTCTCATACTGATTGGTATTTCCAGTGGTCAAAAGGCCGAAAACTCCTGAATCAGCGATACAGTGCATGATACCGAAACGAAAAACGAACTGACTATTGGCATGATTTGGATCGTTGTAGATAAAGCCAATAAACTCGATTTCCTTGCCTTCAAATTCATTTGGATAATCATAGATAGCTTCCATGACTTCCAAGTAATTTTCATCCTTGATAACAATACTAGATTGAGCTAAATACTTATCAGCAATCTTACGAACAGTGTCTACATAAGCTGTGTGTGAATAAAACCTACTGGTATCCGGCTTAAGATACTGACTGCTCGTTCCTTCACTTGCTTGGATTGCCTTGTCAGTTCCTTCCGACAAAGGGAAATAATATCCTTTTGCCGATACTGTTTGTGAATCCAGAGTGACTGTTGGAAAAGTAAATCCAATTAACAGAGGTAAACTTAAGAGGGCAAAACTAGCAAGCTTGGCTGAAAAACTATGTAAGTGACTATGTTCTTTCAAACGCTTGAAGCAAATATAGGCTTGAACGATGGCTAGTAGCAAAGATAAAAACATAGTGATATAAGCCAGATAAGAGTAGTGGAGGTTTATATACTGATTGAGTTTACCTGATAGGTGCAGATAAAGGGTTAAGATAAAATAGCCAAATAAGATAAAAAATCGAATCATAGCATCACCCCGATTAGATAAGAATAGACAAGAACAACAAGAGTTACGATGGTCATGAACTGCCAGATAAAGCGAGATTTGAGATAATTCTTCATCATGAGGAGGTTCTTGATATCAAGCATGGGACCTATAACTAGAAAGGCAAGCACTGGAGCAAAGCCAAAACTTGATAGAAGAGAAGATCCGATAAAGGCATCTGCTTCACTACAGAGAGATAGTAGGAAGGATAAGACCATCAGAAGAACAATCGCAAGTAGTGGTGTTGCGCTGATAGATGTCAGAACCCGAGTTGGTACATAGACCTGGACTATGCTGGCAAAAAGACAGCCAAAGACCAAGTAACGCCCCATATCAAAGAATTCATCAATAGCTTGGATAAAGACCTGAAGCATTTTTTGACTTTTAGTCAAGTGAGAAAAATCATGCTCATGGCAAGCAAGTCTATTTTCTTTTTGGATAGGTTCCTCCCAGAAAAATCCAAGAAAGACACCCAATATAGTAGCAACTAGAATTGCGCCCAAAGTTCTTAGGAAAACCATTTGAATTGAATTACCAAAAGCTGAGTAAGTCGCAAAAAGTACGATAGGATTGATGATAGGAGCCGTTACTAAAAAAGGTACAGCTGTATAGCTTGGAACCTTCTTCTCCAAAAAACGATTGATGATCGGAACAATTCCACACTCACAAGAGGGAAATAGAAAACCGATGAAGCTACCAAAAAAGATTCTCCCTAGGCGGTTTTTAGGGAGAAATTTATAGACCTTCTCAGGAGTCACATAGACTTCAATGGCACCAGAGATGATGCTACCAATTAAGACAAAGGGTAAAGCTTCAATGATAATTGATAGAAAAATAGCGCCAGTTTGTAAAAGACTAGAGGGTAGAGATTGAAAGATAGTCATCTATTTTTTCTTTTCTGCCTTATCTTTCTTTTCTTTGTCATCTGGGAAAGTCACTTGCTTCAAATCAGGGAGTTTAGCGAATTCTTCGAACATCTTATCTAAGTCATCAGTTTTTGTAAATTTAACAGCCATGGGGCATACCTCAATTCTTATTGTTTCCTCTATTATACTATTATTTCAGCCAAAAAGTTTAATTTTAAATTGTTAAGACGAGTGAATTTTCAATTTCAACAAATACCAAGTCAACTGTGACATGAATGAAAACAAGCTTTCTTCCTTATGGTATAATAGTTTCATGGATAAAAAATATGAAAAAATTTCCCAAGATTTGGGTGTAACCTTAAAGCAGATTGATACTGTCTTATCTTTGACAGCTGAAGGAGCGACTATTCCTTTTATCGCTCGTTATCGGAAAGACATGACTGGAAGCTTAGATGAGGTGGCTATTAAGGCAATTATTGACCTTGATAAAAGTCTAACCAACCTCAATGACCGTAAGGAAGCAGTCTTAGCAAAAATCAAAGAGCAAGGCAAGCTAACCAAGGAATTGGAAGAAGCTATCCTAGCAGCTGAAAAACTCGCAGACGTTGAAGAACTCTATCTTCCCTATAAGGAAAAACGTCGGACCAAGGCAACTGTCGCCCGTGAGGCTGGACTTTTTCCTCTTGCTCGCTTGATTTTACAAAATGTTCCCAACTTAGAAGAAGAAGCAGAAAAATTTGTCTGTGAAGGTTTTTCTAGTGGCAAAGAAGCCTTGGCTGGAGCAGTAGATATCCTAGTTGAAGCACTTTCTGAGGATCCTACACTTCGTGCCATTGCTTATCGCGAAGTCCTTGAAAATTCTAAAATCACTTCTCAAGTCAAAGACGAAAGCCTGGATGAAAAGCAGGTTTTTCAGATTTATTACGATTTCTCGGAGACGGTTGCTAACATGCAGGGCTACCGTACACTTGCCTTTAATCGTGGTGAGAAGTTAGGCATCTTGAAGATTGGTTTTGAGCATGCGGTCGAACGTATTCAAGCCTTCTTTGCTGCTCGTTTTAAGGTTAAAAATGCCTATATTGAAGAAGTTATTCAGCAATCTGTTAAGAAGAAGGTACTGCCAGCTATCGAGCGTCGTATCCGTACAGAGTTAACAGAGAAGGCAGAAGAAGGAGCTATTCAACTCTTCTCAGAAAACCTCCGTAATCTTCTTCTGGTAGCACCTCTTAAAGGGCGCGTGGTTCTTGGTTTTGACCCTGCATTTCGTACAGGGGCTAAGCTAGCTGTTGTAGATGCGACTGGGAAGATGTTGACAACACAAGTTATTTATCCAGTCAAACCAGCTTCAGCTCGTCAGATTGAGGAAGCCAAGCGTGATTTGGCTGATTTGATTGGCCAATACGGTGTTGAAATCATTGCTATCGGAAATGGAACTGCCAGTCGTGAGAGTGAAGCTTTTGTTGCTGAAGTACTGAAGGATTTTCCAGAAGTTAGCTATGTCATTGTCAATGAAAGTGGTGCGTCTGTCTACTCAGCTAGTGAACTTGCCCGTCAGGAATTTCCAGATTTAACTGTTGAAAAACGCTCTGCTATCTCTATTGCTCGACGTTTGCAAGATCCTCTTGCTGAATTGGTTAAAATCGATCCTAAATCCATCGGTGTTGGCCAGTATCAGCACGATGTTAGCCAGAAAAAACTATCTGAAAGTCTTGATTTCGTGGTGGATACAGTTGTTAACCAAGTTGGTGTCAATATCAATACGGCTAGTCCAGCCCTACTTTCACATGTTGCAGGACTAAACAAAACCATCTCTGAAAATATTGTTAAGTATCGTGAAGAGGAAGGAAAAATCACTTCACGCGCCCAAATCAAGAAAGTTCCTCGCCTAGGTGCTAAGGCCTTTGAGCAAGCTGCTGGCTTCCTCCGTATCCCTGAAAGTTCTAATATCCTTGACAATACAGGAGTTCACCCTGAAAACTATACTGCGGTCAAGGAACTCTTCAAACGCTTGGATATAAAAGACCTAAATGAAGAAGCGCAAGCAAAACTCAAATCTGTTTCTATCAAGGAAATGGCTCAAGAGCTAGAACTCGGTCAAGAAACACTTAAAGACATTATCGCTGACCTTCTCAAACCAGGACGTGATTTCCGTGATTCTTTTGATGCTCCGGTCCTTCGTCAGGATGTCTTGGATATCAAAGACTTACAAGTTGGCCAAAAGCTTGAGGGAGTTGTACGCAACGTCGTTGACTTCGGTGCCTTTGTTGATATCGGTATCCATGAGGACGGTCTCATTCATATCTCTCATATGAGCAAGAAATTTATCAAACATCCAAGTCAAGTAGTATCGGTCGGCGATTTGGTAACCGTTTGGGTTAAGAAAATCGATGCTGACCGTGAAAAAGTGAATCTGTCGCTCCTAGCTCCAAATGAATCTAACTGATTACGTTAAACAGGTCTCTTTAGAAGATTTCGGAAAACCTTTCAAACACCAAGCTCAATGGAATACTCGCCTACGGTCGACAGGTGGACGATTTTTCCCTAAGGATGGTCATTTGGATTTCAATCCTAAGGTTTATCAAGAACTTGGTTTAGAGGTTTTTCGTAAAATTGTTCGTCATGAGCTCTGCCATTACCATCTTTATTTCGAAGGTAAAGGCTATCAGCATAAGGATTTAGCCTTTAAGCAACTTTTAAAAGAGGTAGACGGACTTCGCTTTGTTCCTCCCTTATCAAGTGCCAATCAAAAGCCAAATTTCGTCTATGCTTGTCAGTCTTGTCAGCAAATCTATCAAAGAAAGCGAAAAATCGATACCAAGCGTTATCGTTGTGGTCTCTGTCGTGGAAAGCTCCTCTTGTTAAATCGGCCTAAGGACTGATGTAGTAAATCTAGCTTAGTGCTATACTAAGATTAAGAAATCCGAAAGAGGAATAAATTATGAATACAAAATTTTATAAAATGAGAAGAAATCGTATGGTATCAGGTGTACTTGCAGGTCTATCTGATAAGTGGAATCTTGATGTAACCCTAGTTCGTTTCCTTTTTGCAATCTTTACAATCGCAAACTTTGGACTCGGGATTATTATCTACATTATCTTAGCTTCTATCCTACCAACAAAGGAAGATATCGAAGCTGAAATGTATGGAACAGGCCCACGCAAGATCAAAGAAGCCAAACCTATCAATGATGACGAAGGTTGGTTTTGGTAAATCGCTTTACCATTCTTAAAAAATCAAACCCTTGTAGTACCAAGGGTTTTTCTTTTGCTTAAAAATTTGTGGTAAACTAATAGTAGTTGATTTCAAAAAAATATCTCTATCTTACAAAAATGTAAGATTAAAGCTCCAAATGTAAGGTTATGTTATGGAACCATCTCTTTTTTTAGAGTACACTTATATCATAAAAATAAAGGAGCAAAACTATGAAAAATATTTTACAGAAAAAACAAAAAAGTAAACCGAGTCCTAAGGATATCGAGCGAGTTGAGCTCGGCATTCAAATGATGCAGGCTCAGTTTCAATTAATGGGATATTAAAAAGGAGATTATCATGACACTATTAGATGTAAAACACGTTCAAAAGATTTATAAAACACGTTTTCAAGGCAATCAAGTAGAAGCCCTGAAAGATATTCATTTTACTGTAGAAAAAGGCGACTATGTTGCCATTATGGGTGAGTCTGGTTCTGGGAAATCAACCCTACTCAATATTCTCGCCATGCTTGACAAACCAACTCGTGGTCAGGTCTTTCTAAACGGAACAGACACAGCAACCATTAAAAATACTGAAGCATCAAGCTTCCGTCGTGAAAAGTTAGGCTTTGTCTTCCAGGACTTTAATTTGTTAGATACGCTTTCTGTTAAAGACAATATCTTACTCCCTTTGGTATTGTCTAGAAAGCCTATTACAGAAATGATGAAAAAATTAGTCGTGACGGCTGAAAATCTTGGCATCAATCAATTGCAGGAGAAGTATCCTTATGAAATTTCTGGGGGGCAAAAACAACGGGTAGCAGTTGCACGCGCCATTATCACAGAACCAGAAATTCTCCTTGCTGATGAGCCAACAGGAGCTCTAGACTCTAAATCATCTGCGGCCCTTCTTGATATTTTTGATCAGATCAATGAACAAGGACAGACTATTCTCATGGTAACCCACTCAACAGCTGCGGCCAGTCGTGCGAAACGTGTCCTCTTCATCAAGGATGGCATCCTCTACAATCAAATCTACCGTGGTGAAAAGACTGAACGTCAGATGTTCCAAGAAATCTCTGACACCTTGACTGTTATGGCAAGTGAGGTGAACTAGTATGTTTCGATTAACCAATAAGTTGGCCATCTCCAACTTAATCAAAAACCGCAAACTCTATTATCCTTTTGCTCTAGCAGTTCTCCTTGCAGTTACTATCAGCTATCTATTTTATTCATTAACTTTTAATCCTAAAATGGTAGAAATGCGGGGTGGATCTTCTATTCAATTTACCCTACAACTAGGTCTCATCGTAGTAACACTTGCATCTGCCATTATCGTCCTTTATGCCAACAGTTTTGTCATGAAAAATCGTTCCAAAGAACTGGGTATATATGGCATGTTGGGACTAGAAAAGCGACATTTGATTGGTATGACCTTCAAGGAACTCCTGATTTTTGGTCTAGTAACAGTCACTGCTGGGATTGGGATTGGTGCCCTCTTTGACAATCTGATTTTCGCTTTATTGCTCAAACTTTCAAAGATGAAGGTGGAGTTAGTCGCAACCTTCCAATGGGCCGTAGTCCTTTCCATCCTTCTGGTATTTGGTCTAATCTTTTTAGTAATTGTCTTCCTAAATGCTATCCGCATTATCCGTATGGATGCTCTCCAACTATCTCGTGAGAAAGCAAAAGGTGAGAAGAAGGGCCGTTTCCTAGTGTTTCAGACAATCTTGGGACTACTCTCTTTAGGTAGTGGCTATTATCTAGCTCAAAGCGTAACAAATGCTCTATTAGCTATTTCTACCTTCTTTTTAGCTGTAATACTGGTCATTTTAGGAACCTATCTCTTATTCAATGCTGGGATTACAGTTTTCTTGAAAATGCTCAAGAAAAACAAGAAATATTACTACCAACCTAACAATCTCATCTCTGTTTCTAACCTCATTTTCCGTATGAAGAAAAATGCGGTTGGTTTAGCGACTATCGCCATCCTTTCCACCATGGTTTTGGTCACCATGTCGGCAGCAACCAGTATCTACAATGGTTCTGAAAATATTAAAAAACTCCTGTATCCTCACGATATGTCAATTTCAGGACAAAATGTAGAAGTTGAGGATTTAGACCAACTTTTAACTCAGTATGCCAAGGAAAAGAACCTAACAATCAGCACTAAGGATGTTCTTAGCTATGCAAGTTTCGGCCTTTCTAGTCAAGATGGTACCAAATTAACCACCTTTGCAAAAGGTCAAAATAGTGTTATGCCCAAGACAGTTTTCCTAGTCTTTGATCAAAAGGATTATGAAAAAATGACTGGACAAAAGCTGAACCTTACGAATAATGAGGTGGGACTATTCGCTAAGAACGATGGCCTTAAAGGTCAAAAAGCATTCAGTCTTAACAATCAGAACTATACGATCAAGCAAGAAATCCAGCAAGATTTCCTCAGAGACCATGTTGCTAACCAGTATGTACTTTTGATCTCAGATTATAACTACCTTGTTGTCTCAAATTTGCAGGACTTTTTAGATAAATACCAGGATTCTGCTATATACACTCAGCTATATGGTGGAATGGATGTGACAGCAAGTAAAGAGGAACAGTTAAAGCTATCTGATGATTTCGATGCGTATGTGAATAATTTCAGTCACAATCTCAAGAACGAGAATGGTATGGTTTACGGTGCAAACATTGCGAGTGAGTCAACTGTCGAAATGAACGCTCTCTTTGGTGGAGTCCTCTTTATCGGTATTTTTCTCTCTATCATCTTTATGGTAGGTACTGTACTCGTTATCTACTATAAACAAATCTCAGAAGGTTATGAAGACCGTGAACGCTTTGTCATCCTGCAAAAAGTTGGCTTGGACCAAAAACAAATCAAGCAAACTATTAACAAGCAGGTCTTGACCGTCTTCTTCCTCCCTGTAATCTTTGCCTTTCTTCACTTGGCATTTGCCTATCATATGTTGAGCTTAATTCTCAAGGTCGTTGGTGTTGTTGATTCAGCCATGATGTTAAGCGTAACTCTTTCCATTTGTGGTATCTTTGCTTTAGTTTATGTACTAATCTTTATGATTACTTCAAGAAGATATCGTAAAATTATCCAGCTATAATAAAAAATACCTCGATTTTTTCGAGGTATTTCAGACTGAAGAAAAAGTCCATTTTGGACGATTTTCTTCAGTCTTTTTAAAAAAATAGAGAAAGTATAGTTGATTGAAATAAGATATGAACAAAAGAGATTAGGAAAGTCAAATCAATTTCTAAAAATATTTTAGAATCTGTAGTGTACTATTCTAAGTTCAATCTGCTATAAAAAACTCTTAAGAATAGCGCGATATCAGCATTCCTAAGAGTTTTCACTATATGGTACCCAACCTACAATATGGCAATTTTTCTATTGCTGGTAGGGTTTGTCTACGTTCTGAAATACCTCGATTTTTTCGAGGTATTTTTATGTTTTAAATACTAAACAATTGTCCAAACAGATAGGTCACTCCCATGGTCAGAAGGCCGATACAGAGGTTACGGATCATGGCTGTTTTTGTTGGGGCTTTCCCGAGTTTTGCACTGGTGTAACCTGTAATCAATAGAGAAATCGCAACGATAAAAACAGTAGCAGGGATTCGATAGTCACTTGGAAAGATGGTAATAGAAAGCATTGGTGGTAAACTACCAAGAACAAAAGCGATGAAGCTAGATGCTGCAGCATGCCAAGGATTAGTGAATTCCTCATACTCGATTCCGTACTTTTCCTCAACTAAGGCTTTGAGAGGATTTTTAAGAAATGCCTTGTTGGTTAAGAGTTGGGCTGATGTTTCACACTCACCATTTTGAAGATAGGCTGCGTAGAGTGATTTTTTAGCAGCTTCCATATCTTTATCCAAAAGTAGTTGTTCGCGGGCTACAGCGGCTTCCTCCGTGTCTTTTTGAGTCGATACGGATACATACTCGCCACCAGCCATAGAAAAGGCACCAGCAAGAATTGCGGCTAATCCTGAGAGGAAGATAATCCAGATATTGTTAGTCGCACTGGCAACCCCAATAACAACTCCAGCGATAGAGATGATTCCATCATTTGCGCCCAGTACACCAGCACGCAAGATATTTAAACGGCCAGCAAAGTTTGCATCAATTTCATGTGTAATTTCTGACATAGTTTTCTCCTTTCTAAACATTATAAAGTATAGGAACAGTGAATACAAACATTTTAAACTATCTGAAAAAAGTTCTACAATTCTAATAATAGCCATAGCTATTTCTTATGCCAAGATATAACAAAGTTGTATTTGTAACCTGAGAGATTAGGTGATACAATGAACCTAATGAAATCTTTGGAGGTCTAAATATGACTCGTGAATTTAAATTTGAAACTCTTCAATTGCATGCTGGTCAAGTGGTAGATGCTACTACCAAGTCTCGTGCTGTTCCAATTTACCAAACAACGTCCTTTGTATTTGATGATACACAAGAAGGTGCAGAACTTTTTGCCCTTCAAAAAGCTGGAAATATCTATACTCGTATTACCAATCCAACAACATCAGCTTTTGAAGAGCGTATCGCAGCACTGGAAGGCGGAGTTGGTGCACTTGCTACTGCATCAGGTATGGCAGCTATTACCTACACAATTTTAGGATTTGCTCACGCAGGAGACCATGTGGTTGCAGCTTCAACTATTTATGGTGGTACTTTTAATCTCTTGAAAGAAACCCTTCCTCGCTATGGTATCACCACAACTTTTGTTGATATTGATAATCTTGAAGAAGTAGAAGCAGCGATAAAAGATAATACCAAACTTGTTTTGATTGAAACCTTGGGTAATCCAGTTATCAACATTCCTGATATCGAAAAAATTGCTGAAATTGCTCATAATCACCAGATTCCTTTGGTTGCAGACAATACTTTTGCAACACCATATCTTATCAATGTCTTTTCTCATGGTGTTGATATCGCGGTTCACTCTGCAACTAAGTTTATTGGCGGTCACGGTACAACTATTGGTGGTGTCATCGTTGATAGCGGCAAATTCGACTGGGCTGCTTCAGGAAAATTCCCTCAATTAGTCGAAGAAGATCCAAGCTACCACAATATCAGTTATACTCGTGATGTTGGTGCTGCTGCCTTTATCGTCGCTGCTCGTGTTCAATTGCTTCGTGATATGGGAGCTGCGCTATCACCATTTAACTCATTCTTGCTCTTACAAGGTCTTGAAACTCTTTCTCTTCGTGTTGAACGCCATGTTCAAAATGCTGAGAAAATCGTAGATTTCCTTGTGAACCATCCAAAGGTTGAAAAGGTCAACTACCCAAAACTTCCAGATAGTCCTTACCATGCCTTGGCTGAAAAATACTTACCAAAAGGTGTTGGTTCAATCTTTACCTTCCATGTTAAAGGTGGAGAAGCAGAAGCTCGTAAGGTGATTGACAACTTGGAAGTCTTTTCAAACTTAGCCAATGTAGCAGATGCTAAATCATTGGTGGTTCATCCCGCGACTACAACACATGCTCAGTTGTCTGACTCAGATCTAGAAGCAGCAGGAGTAACTAAAAATCAAATCCGTCTTTCAATCGGTCTTGAAAATGTCGATGATTTGATTGAAGATTTGCGACTAGCGCTTGAAAAAATCTAAAAATAACTAGTTTTTATCGAATTAAGGATCCTTCTCACGAATAATAAAGTGAGGAGGATTTTTATGTATAGTATTTCATTTCAAGAAGATTCGCTCTTGCCAAGGGAACGCTTGGTGACAGAAGGAGTAGAAAGTTTGAGTAATCAGGAATTACTAGCCATTTTATTACGAACAGGAACTCGTCAATCTACCGTTTTTGAAATTGCACAGAAAGTATTGTCTCAATTAAATAGTTTAACTGATTTAAAAAAAATGACCTTGCAAGAATTACAGACTTTATCAGGTATCGGTAGAGTAAAAGCTATTGAATTGCAAGCAATGATTGAGCTTGGAAGTCGTATTCACAAACATGAAACCATTGAGGCAGAGAGCATTCTTAGTAGTCAAAGACTGGCTAAAAAGATGCAACAAGAATTGGGAGATAAAAAACAAGAGCACCTAGTGGCGCTCTATCTGAATACACAAAATCAAATTATTCATCAGCAAACCATTTTTATTGGATCTGCTACTAGAAGTATTGCGGAACCAAGGGAAATTCTCCACTATGCCTTAAAGCATATGGCAACATCCGTGATTCTGGTTCATAATCATCCATCTGGTGCTGTTATGCCAAGTAGAAATGATGACCAGGTTACGAAACTTGTTAAAGAAGCCTGCGACTTAATGGGTTTGGTCTTATTGGACCATCTCATTGTTTCACATTCCGATTATTTTAGTTACCGTGAGAAGACGGACTTGATATAGGTTTATTTTTTTAATTTTAGGGGACCCTGCTCAATCTCTTGTAAAGCATAGGATTCTACTTGAGTCATATCTATGACAGGAAGTGGATCTAATGTAGCGACTAGCAATTTTTCTTGCACGATAAAATCAACAATAGCATTGAAGTCTTTTATTTTATAATACCTTTTTTTATGGATGAGGATATCCCTGTAAAAACCGACCGATGAGCGAAATTTACCTTTTAATTTAGCATCTGTTTTTTTACAAAATGGTTTTGCCTTTTTAGACCACTTTTTGAGTTGCTTTTGTTTTTCTTTTTGAGATAGTTTATCAAGATTCTCTTTATCCTTAGAAAATGCTTGATAGCTTTCGGCTGTTAAAAGTCTGTATAGATTAGAAAGTTGAAAATAAACTTCTATTTCCTTGCTCTTAACAAAAGTGAAAATATTAACTTCTAAATCTCTCAAAATATCATGAGTAGAAGGTGTTTTAAGTTCATTCATGATTTAATAACCTATTAGTAGCCTTAGAGTTCATTGACGACATAGTCGAAAAGTGTTTTATCTTTGGGGCGATTTTCAAAAAGAAATTCCGGATGCCATTGAACACCGAGAAAGGAAACATCATCTGTACTCATAACAGCTTCAATAATGCCATCCTTAGGGTCATGAGCTACAATCTTTAAGTTAGGTGCTAAATCCTTGATACTCTGGTGGTGGAAGGAGTTGATATGGGAGATTTCTCCATAGATTTCTCGAAGAACAGTATCAGGTTCTGTTACCAAACGTTGTGTTGTGTACTCGGCAGAACAATCCTGCCAGTGGTCTTCGATATCTTGATACAAAGTTCCACCCATAGCAACGTTAAAGAGTTGAGTCCCACGGCAAACAGAGAAAATAGGTTTCTTTTGTTTGATGGCTTCTTTTATAAGAGCTAGCTCAAAAATATCTCTTTGAAGGTGGTAGTCATCGCTATCGATTGTTTTAGGCTCACCGTAGAACTTTGGATCGACATTTTGTCCACCTGTCAAGATGAGCTTGTCAATCATACTGATATAGTGGCTAGCCATTTCTTGATCACCAATCGGTAGGATGATGGGAATCCCTCCAGCGTCTTTAACGCCTTCAATAAAGCCTTTTGCTGCGTAGCTCATCATAAGCTCATCATCAGGATGAGCTTTTTCGTTTCCTGTAATCCCAATAACTGGTTTTTTCATAAATGCTTTCGCTTTCTAATCCTCTTTTCTCATGAAATAGAGGAGAGTTTGCAATTCACTAGTTAAATCCACATATTGAGCCACCACATCTTTTGGTAGTTGGAGATGAACGGGTGAAAAGCTTAAAATTCCTTTAATACCTGCTTCGACAAGGAGATTAGCTACTTCTTGTGATTTGACACTCGGAACAGTTAAGATTGCAGTTTTTACATCTGCATTTTTTATTTTATCCTTGATTTGGGAGATTCCATAAATTGGAATTCCATCGGGAGTTTTTGTCCCAACTTCAGGATGGTCATCCAAATCAAAAGCCATAATAATTTTCATTTTGTTTCGTTCATGGAAACGGTAGTGAAGGAGAGCGTGCCCCATATTACCAATACCCACCAACATAACATTTGTAATAGAATTATCATTTAGAAGATCAGCAAAAAACGTCATTAGTTTTTTGACATCGTAGCCAAATCCACGGCGACCAAGTTCACCAAAGTAGGAAAAATCTCGTCTAACGGTAGCAGAATCAATACCAATGGCCTCGGCAATTTGTTTTGAGTTGGCTCTTTCAATCTTTTCTGCATGAAATCTTTTAAAGATACGATAATAAAGAGAAAGTCTCTTTGCTGTTGCTTTTGGAATAGCAGACTGTTTTTCTTTCACAAAATCACAACCTTTCTAAATACTATTTTATAGAAAGATTGTGAAAAAATCAACAAAAACAAGAAAAAACTAAGAAAATCTTAGTTTATCTTTGTAAAATCATAGTGAAATAGAAAACGATAGAGATCTCCCAGAAGACCTTGATATATTTCTTTCCCCTTATAGGTAAGTGAAGTAATGACGGTCGTATCTGGAAGAGTCACACATCCTGAAAGTGACAGCATGAGTGCTTCGTAATCTTCGTATTCTAAAAGGCGATCGACTTGATAGGTATCCTTATAGGTTAATCGAAACATAGGGACCTTCTATCTTTCACTTTTAGTGAAAACACCACGTTCAACAAGACTGTCCATCAAGAAGTAGAATTTCTCTTGGTGGATATGAGTTTCTTCTGACTTAAAGATATCAACCAAACGTAGACCAAATTTATCAGTGATGTTGATTTTTGCACCAGTTAAGTCTTTGTTGATGATAATCTTAAGTTGGAAACCTTCCCCACTATTTGGAACCTTCTCAAGAAGGCGTGTTAGTTCATAGTTACCAACCTTTGTTTCAAAAAAAGTGTTATCTTTTAGAGTAAACTTTTTGACAGTTGGGCTAAGTGTGTAATCGTAACGGCAATTTTTGAGACTAATAGTTTTTTCGAATGCCATTGAGTTATCCTCCAATGATTTCTTTTAGAGTTTGTGCGAGGGTGATCATTTCTTGCTCTGTATTTTGAGGTGAAATGCTGACGCGAACGGATTCGTGTAAGCGAGGAGAGTCTTCTCCGTAGAAAGCTTGAAGAACATGACTAACCTGAACGACACCTGCAGTACAAGCAGAACCAGTTGAAATAGAAATCCCTTCAAGATCCAGACGAAGGAGTAGTAGATCATTTCGTTGACCTGGAAATCCAATATTAAGGACATAAGGTAGCTGGTCTTTTCCTTGATTGAGGTAATAGTCTGTCTCAGCCATTTCCTTTAAGAAGGTGTCTTTCAGTTGTTGAACCTTTTCAAAGTTTTGTGCTTGGTTTTCAAGATCATCCTTTAGAGCTGCTACCATTCCTACAATGGCAGGAAGATTTTCTGTTCCTGCTCTTTTTTTCTGCTCTTGATCACCACCATGAAGGTAGGAATCAAAATCTGTAGATGCAGCATAGAGAAAACCAACTCCTTTTGGACCATAAAATTTGTGTGCAGAAGCACTGAGAAAATCAATTCCCAATTCTTCGGGAAGTATCTCTAATTTACCGATTGCCTGAACTGCATCGACATGATAGACGGCTGGATGATTTTTTAGAACCTCACCAATTTCAGCAATAGGTAATAGTGTACCGGTTTCATTGTTGGCAAACATAGTAGAAACAAGAATGGTATCTTCACGAAGTGCATTTTTGACTTGGTCTGCAGTGATTTCTTGATGTTCAGGCTGTAATATAGTCACTTCAAAACCGAAATTTTCAACCAAGTATTTGATGGGTTCTAGAACAGCATGGTGCTCAATCGCAGTAGTGATAATGTGCTTCCCACGATTTTGATGGCGAAGGCAGTAGCCGATGATAGCAGTATTATTGCTTTCAGTACCACCAGTGGTAAAGAAGATATGTTGTGGCTTTGTTCCTAGTAAACTTGCTAGTTCTTGACGAGCTTCTCGTAATAGTTTACCTGCTTGACGCCCATGGCTATGAATACTAGAAGGGTTACCATAAGTTTCTTGCATGACTTGAGTCATTGCTGAGATAGCTACTGAAGACATCGGAGTCGTTGCAGCATTATCCAAATAAATCAAAAACTCACCTAATTTCTATTTAAATAGTGGACTAACTGGTTTTCTTTCGTGAATACGAACCATAGCATCACCAATCAATTCGCTAGCAGTGATGTATTGCACGTTTTTAGGTTTTCTACTTTCTGTCAAAACAGAATCTGTAACCAAGATTTCCTTAATATTTGTTGCATCTAATAACTCTGCAGCACCGTTAACGAATAGTCCATGACTTGAAACCGCGTAGATTTCAGTAGCACCATCGCGTTCCAAAATTTTAGCAGCTTCAGAGAAGGTACGGCCAGTGTTCAGAATGTCATCGATTAAGATTGCTTTCTTACCTTCAACCTCCCCGATAATGTAACCTTGGCTACGTTCAGAATCATCTTGTGCATAATCAATGATAGCAATCGGAGCATCAAGATATTCTGCAAGACTACGCGCACGTTTTACACCAGAGTTTTTAGGACTAACAACAACCACATCTGAACCAGTTAAACCTTTATCGCAGTAATGTTTTGCAAAAAGTGGGATAGTATAGAGGTTATCTACAGGAATGTCAAAGAATCCTTGAACCTGAACGGCATGGAGGTCAAGAGTCAATACACGACTAACTCCAGCTTTGACCAGCATATTTGCAACCAGTTTTGCAGTAAGTGGTTCGCGTGAAGAAGCGATACGGTCTTGGCGAGCGTAGCCGAAGTATGGAAGTACAACGTTAATGGTATTTGCACTAGCGCGAACACAAGCATCAACCATAATCAAGAGTTCCATCAAGTGGTTATTTACTGGATAACTAGTTGATTGGATAATATAAACATCGTATCCACGAACACTTTCCTCAATATTAACTTGGATTTCACCATCTGAAAATTGGCGTGAAGATACTTTTCCAAGTGGAACACCTGCAGCATCTGCGATTCTTTGAGCAATTTCCTGGTTGGAAGATAGTGCGAAAAGTTTCATGTTTTTTGTATCTGACATCGATAAACCGTCCTCTTTAAACTAAGTGAATCGCTATAGTGAGACACTTTCAGTGATAAATGCTCTCTACAACAGATTCTATTATTTTTCATCCCTTTTATTTTATCAAAAAAAGAAGATTATTTCAGTATTTTTTCATATTTTCTATAAAACGAACCAATTTTGAAGGAGCTTTTTTGTAATGGATTTCATTGGCTTGTAAAAATTTTTGGAAATCAAGACTACCTTGGTTGCCATCTTCCACTTCTAATTCAAGCTCATAGTCAACAATATCAAAGTATTGGCTTTGATCAAGAGCCATGAGGCCGATAGGAGTTTGCTTTTCGTAGCGAACAGTAGTTAGGCAACCTAAAACTACCCAGCCACTGGTTGAAAGTCCACGGCTAGTCAATTCGTCAAGAATCATTCCTTGTGGAAGTTTACATTCTTTAAGACAATGGTTTGCTTCCTCAAGGCTTAGATCTTGATTGTACTCCATATTTCCAACTTTTTGGGGAATTTTTATGGTCAATTCAGCACTATTTTCAAAAGTACGAATGCGCATAGCGATTTTATGTTTGCGAAGGTAAAAATCAGGCGTGTCTAGGTAGTAATTTTTTTGTGTAATAGGTGTGACTCCTGAAAAGTGATCCTGCAATCTTTGATATTCATCCTTGTTTAGAAGTGTTTTCATTTCAATTTCTAAATGTTTCATTTTTTTTACTTTTTCCTTATCTTTGAAAGCGATTGTATGGTATAATAAGCATTGTATTTATTGTATAAGATTTTTCCTAGAAAATCAAAAACTAGATAAATCGAAGTGTATAGAGAATTGGATGAAAAAGATATATGATTACAGAATGGGAAGAATTTTTAGATCCTTACATTCAGGCTGTCGGAGAGCTGAAGATAAAACTCCGAGGTATTCGAAAACAATACCGCAAACAAAATAAACATTCTCCAATTGAGTTTGTAACTGGTCGAGTCAAACCGATCGAAAGTATAAAAGAAAAAATGGCTCGTCGAGGGATTGGATACGATACGTTGGAACAGGACTTGCAAGATATTGCAGGTTTACGCGTCATGGTTCAATTTGTAGATGACGTGAGCGAGGTTGTTGCCATCCTTCGTAAGAGGCAAGACATGAGAGTGGTACAAGAACGTGACTACATTACTCATCGAAAGGCTTCAGGCTATCGTTCTTACCATTTGATTATTGAGTATACAGTTGATACGATCAAGGGGGCAAGAACGATTCTGGTGGAGATTCAGATTCGTACCTTGGCTATGAATTTCTGGGCTACCATCGAGCATTCTCTAAATTATAAATATCAAGGGGATTTTCCAGAAGAAATTAAGAAACGTCTGGAAATCACAGCAAGAATCTCTCACCAATTGGATGAAGAAATGAGTAAAATTCGTGATGATATCCAGGAAGCACAGGCACTCTTTGATCCATTGCATAGAAAGTTAAATGACGGGGTAGGTAATAGTGACGATACCGATGAGGAATACAGGTAAACGAATTGATCTAATCGCTAATCGCAAACCTCAAAGTCAAAGAGTCTTATATGAATTAAGAGATCGACTAAAAAAGAATAACTTTATATTAAATGATAAACATCCCGATATCGTGATTTCCATAGGTGGGGATGGGATGCTTTTGTCTGCTTTTCACAAGTATGAAGACCAGCTGGATAAGGTTCGCTTTGTTGGTGTTCACACTGGTCATTTAGGTTTCTATACAGACTACCGTGATTTTGAACTGGACCAATTGCTTACTAATTTACAGTTGGATACTGGGGCTCGTGTGTCTTACCCACTGTTAAATGTAAAGATATTTTTGGAAAATGGAGAAGTGAAAATTTTCCGAGCTTTGAATGAGGCTAGCATTCGGAGAGCTGATAGGACTATGGTTGCCGATATTATTATTAACCAAGTGCCATTTGAACGTTTTAGAGGAGATGGCCTGACGGTATCGACGCCAACCGGGAGTACAGCCTATAATAAATCTCTTGGTGGAGCTGTTTTGCATCCTACTATTGAGGCCCTACAATTAACAGAAATTGCGAGTCTCAACAATCGTGTCTACAGAACTTTAGGTTCGTCTATCATTGTGCCTAAGAAGGATAAGATTGAATTGATACCGACTCGCAATGATTATCATACGATTTCTGTTGACAATAGCATTTATTCTTACCGTAATATTGAAAGAATAGAATACCAAATAGACCACTACAAGATCCACTTTGTCGCAACTCCAAGTCATACTAGTTTTTGGAATCGTGTCAAGGATGCCTTTATTGGTGAGGTGGATGAATGAGATTTGAGTTCATTGCTGACGAACACGTTAAGGTAAAGACCTTTTTAAAAAAGCATGAAGTCTCTAAAGGTTTGCTAGCCAAAATCAAGTTTCGAGGTGGAGATATTCGCGTAAACGGTCATCCACAAAATGCAACCTATCTCTTGGATATAGGAGATGTGGTTGTCATCGACATTCCTCCTGAGGAAGGTTTCGAGACACTGGAAGCCATTGATTATCCACTGGATATTCTGTTTGAGGATGATCATTTCTTGATTTTAAACAAACCCTTTGGTGTGGCATCAATTCCGAGCGTCAATCATTCTAATACCATAGCTAACTTTATCAAGGGCTACTATGTGAAACAGAACTATGAAAATCAGCAGGTTCACATTGTAACCAGACTAGATCGAGATACTTCGGGTTTGATGCTTTTTGCGAAACATGGTTATGCTCATGCTAGACTAGACAAACAGTTGCAAAAGAAAGCCATTGAAAAGCGCTATTTTGCTCTGGTTAAAGGAGATGGTTTTCTGGAACCTCAAGGTGAGATTATTGCACCGATTGCCCGTGACGAAGATTCAATCATTACTAGACGAGTTGCAAAAGGTGGTAAGTATGCCCATACTTCCTATCGTATAGTGGAGTCTTATGGCAATATTTATCTAGTTGATATTCGACTGCATACAGGAAGGACACACCAGATTCGTGTCCATTTCTCCCATATCGGTTTCCCTTTGCTTGGTGATGACCTCTATGGTGGTAGTCTTGAACATGGCATAGAGCGTCAAGCTCTGCATTGCCATTACTTATCGTTTTATCATCCTTTTCTTGAAGAGCAGTTGGAGATGGAAAGTCCACTGCCGGATGATTTCAATACTCTTATAACTCAGTTATCAAATAATAATTTATCTTAAAAGGAGTCAAAACTCATGGAAGTTTTTGAAAATTTAAAAGCCAACCTAGTTGGTAAAAATGCACGTATTGTCTTGCCTGAAGGTGAAGAACCACGCATTCTTCAAGCAACAAAACGCATCGTAAAAGAAACAGAAGTTATTCCTGTCCTACTTGGAAATCCTGATAAAATTAAAATCTATCTTGAAATCGAAGGAATCATGGATGGTTATGAAGTAATCGATCCTGCACATTATCCTCAATTTGAAGACATGGTAGCATCACTTGTAGAACGTCGTAAAGGAAAAATGACTGAAGAAGAAGCTCGAGAAATCTTGGTTAAAGACGTGAACTATTTTGGTGTTATGTTGGTATACATGGGCTTGGTAGATGGAATGGTTTCGGGAGCTATTCACTCTACTGCGGCAACTGTTCGTCCAGCCCTTCAAATCATTAAAACTCGTCCAAATGTTAGTCGTACTTCAGGTGCCTTCCTTATGGTTCGTGGCACTGAGCGTTACCTATTTGGTGACTGTGCCATCAATATCAATCCTGATGCTGAATCTTTGGCAGAAATCGCAATTAACTCTGCTATCACAGCTAAGATGTTTGGTATCGAACCAAAAATTGCAATGCTAAGCTATTCAACTAAAGGTTCTGGTTTTGGTGAAAGCGTAGATAAAGTTGTTGAAGCAACTAAGATCGCTCATGATCTTCGTCCTGACCTTGAAATTGATGGGGAATTGCAATTTGATGCTGCCTTCGTTCCAGAAACAGCTGCTCTTAAGGCGCCAGGAAGCAAGGTTGCTGGTCAAGCAAACGTCTTTATCTTCCCAGGTATTGAAGCAGGAAATATTGGTTACAAGATGGCAGAACGTCTTGGTGGCTTTGCAGCAGTTGGTCCAGTATTGCAAGGTTTGAACAAACCAGTTAATGACCTTTCACGTGGATGTAATTCAGACGACGTCTTCAAACTTACTCTTATCACAGCAGCCCAAGCTGTACACCAATAAAATACAAGATAGCTCCTTTTCTCTTAAAGGAGCTTTTCGTTGAATTTCAAATCTAAAGATGATAAAATGTATTTACAAATCATCTTTACAAAGAGGTATTAATCATGGCAAGTACTCAACCTGTTAATTTTAGAGCAGATTCGACTCTTTACCAACAAACGAAAGAAATCATAGCTGATGAAAAGTTAACCCTATCAGATATTTTTAATGCTGCACTTCGTAAAATTGCGACAGGTGCAGTTGATCCTAAAGAGTTCGTATTTAGTGATTTACAAGAGACTCAATATCAGGTTGCTTTTGAAGACTTGAAAAAGGAAATCTTGATGGGACATAAAGAAATTGAGCAAGGTAAACTAACGTCTTTGGCAGATGTAAGAAAGGAATTTGGACTTGACTAATCATAAGCGTTACCATGTTTCTCTTACGGATCAAGCTAAGAAAGACTTGAGAGAAATACATGATTATATTGTACTGAATTTTTACAGCCAGCAATCTGCCGATAGTAAACTAGACCTTATTCTAACGGCACTAGAAACTTTAGAAACCTTTCCAGAAGCATGTCCTTTGGTTTCAAGTCGAGGTTATGGTGAATTAACAGATGACGGAAAACGTTATCGATATATGCCAATTGAAAATTACTTAGCTTTTTATTATATCGACAAATATGAGGTTTATGTCTCCAGAATTTTAAATTCCAAGCAGAATTGGGCTAAGTTATTCAATAAGTAGAGGTAAAATTTTTTAAATTTTTTTGAATCATTTAGTCCCACTCTTTGTCCCCCAAAGAAAGGAAGTTTTTAAAATTGAAATACAAATTTCTATTATTCGACCTCGATCACACCTTACTCGATTTTGATGCTGCTGAGGATATAGCTCTGACGCAACTCTTAGAAGAAGAAGGAGTTGCGGATATTCAAGCCTATAAAGACTATTACGTTCCAATGAACAAGGCTCTCTGGAAGGACTTGGAGCAAAAGAAAATCAGTAAACAAGAGCTGGTTAACACGCGCTTTTCTCGTTTATTTGTTCACTTTGGACTGAAGAAAGACGGTAGTTTTCTGGCCCAGCGTTACCAATTTTACTTAGCTCAACAGGGACAAATTCTTTCGGGTGCTCACGAACTCTTGGACAGCCTCATTGAGCGTGATTATGTCTTGTATGCTGCGACAAATGGCATTACTGGCATTCAGACGAGGCGTTTGGCTCAATCGGGTCTGGCACCTTATTTCAATCAAGTTTTTATCTCTGAACAGTTGCAAACACAAAAACCGGATGCTCTCTTTTATGAAAAAATCGGTCAGCAGATTGAAGGTTTTAGCAAAGAAAAGACGCTGATGATTGGAGACTCTCTAACTGCCGATATTCAAGGTGGAAATAATGCTGGCATTGATACCATCTGGTACAATCCTCATCATCTGGAAAATAAGACACAAGCTCAGCCAACTTATGAAGTTCATTCTTACAAAGATTTGCTGGATTGCTTAGATAAACTGTAAAAAGTGGTTTAGGTAGCCACTTTTTGCTATAATAGAGGCAGTATTAACGAAGGGGGCGGCTATGGAACACTCATCTTGGCATGCTTTGATTAAAGAGCAATTACCTGAAGGTTATTTTGGGAAAATCAATCACTTTATGGAGCAGGTTTATGCTCATGGGACTGTTTATCCGCCTAAGGAAAAGGTTTTTCAGGCTCTTTTGACGACTCCACTGGAAGAGGTTAAAGTGGTAATTCTAGGCCAAGATCCCTATCATGGGCCTGGTCAAGCTCAGGGCTTGAGTTTTTCAGTTCCAGATTCTATTCCAGCACCTCCTTCTTTGCAAAATATTTTAAAAGAACTTGCGGATGATATTGGGGTAAAACCGTCTCATGACTTGACCTCTTGGGCCGAGCAGGGGGTCTTGCTTCTCAATGCTTGCTTGACGGTTCCTGCTGGTCAAGCAAATGGTCATGCCGGTCAGATATGGGAACCTTTTACAGATGCTGTGATAAAGGTCGTCAATAATTTAGATAGACCAGTGGTTTTTGTACTCTGGGGTGCTTATGCACGTAAGAAGAAGTCCTTGGTTAAAAATCCTCAACACTTGATTATCGAATCAGCCCACCCGAGTCCCCTTTCCGTTTACAGAGGATTTTGGGGTTCCAAGCCTTTTTCCAAGGCCAATGCATTCTTAACAGAGACAGGACAAGAGCCGATTGATTGGCTTAGATAAGGAGAGAATATGCCTCAGTTAGCGACAATTTGCTACATTGACAACGGGAAAGAGCTACTCATGCTTCATCGCAATAAAAAGCCTAATGATGTCCATGAAGGGAAATGGATCGGTGTAGGTGGAAAGTTAGAACGGGGGGAAACTCCACAAGAATGTGCTGCTCGTGAAATTCTTGAAGAAACTGGTCTAAGAGCAAAACCAGTATTAAAAGGAGTAATCACCTTTCCAGAGTTTACACCAGACCTTGACTGGTACACCTATGTATTTAAGGTAACTGAGTTTGAAGGTGAGTTGATTGACTGTAATGAAGGAACCTTAGAATGGGTTCCTTACGATGAGGTTTTAAGTAAGCCGACCTGGGAAGGGGACCATACCTTTGTAGAGTGGCTTTTAGAAGATAAACCATTCTTTTCAGCTAAATTTGTCTATGATGGTGATAAATTATTGGATACCCAAGTGGATTTCTACGAATAAAGGAGTAAAGTGATGTTAGTAATCAAAAACGGCCGTGTAATGGATCCTAAGTCTGGTTTGGATCAAGTCAGTGATATTTTAGTTGAAAATGGAAAAATCGTTAAAATCGCTCCTCGAATCGATGTTGAGGGAGTTCAAGTAATAGATGCTACTGGTCTTGTAGTTGCGCCTGGATTGGTGGATATCCATGTTCATTTCCGTGAACCTGGTCAAACTCATAAAGAAGACATTCATACGGGAGCACTAGCAGCAGCTGCAGGTGGATTTACAACTGTCGTTATGATGGCTAATACTAATCCAACGATCTCTGACGTAGAAACCTTACAAGAAGTCCTTCAGTCGGCAGCTAAGGAAAAAATCAATGTCAAGACTGTAGCAACGATTACCAAGAACTTTAATGGCCAAGGTTTGACAGACTTTAAGTCGCTTTTAGAAGCTGGAGCTGTTGGTTTTTCTGATGACGGAATTCCACTTGAAAGAAGTAAAGTTGTCAAGGAAGCCATGGAAGAGGCTAAAAAACTCAACACCTTTATCAGTCTGCACGAAGAAGATCCTGGTCTGAATGGTACGCTAGGTTTTAATGAAAATATTGCTAAAGAACACTTCCATATTTGTGGCGCTACAGGGGTTGCAGAGTATGCAATGATTGCACGTGATGTCATGATTGCCTATGCAACAAAAGCCCATGTTCATATCCAGCACTTATCCAAGGAAGAAAGTGTTAAGGTTGTGGAGTTCGCTCAAAATATGGGAGCAAACGTAACTGCAGAAGTAGCACCCCAGCATTTTTCTAAGACTGAAACTCTTCTTTTGACTAAAGGAAGTAACGCTAAGATGAATCCACCTCTTCGTCTGGAGTCTGACCGTCGTGCAGTTATTGAAGGACTTAAATCTGGAGTCATTTCTGTCATTGCTACTGACCACGCGCCTCACCATGCTGACGAAAAAAATGTTGAGGATATTACCAAAGCGCCATCAGGTATGACAGGCTTGGAAACTTCTTTGTCACTAGGTTTAACCTATTTGGTGGAAGCTGGCGAGTTGAGTTTAATGCAATTGCTAGAAAAAATGACCTATAATCCAGCAAAACTTTATAATTTTGAAGCAGGTTATTTGTCTGAAAATGGACCTGCAGACATTACCATTTTTGACGCTAAGGCAGACCGGATCATAGGATCACATTTTGCTTCTAAATCATCTAATTCACCATTTATCGGTGAAACCTTAAAAGGCCAGGTCAAATACACCATCTGTAAGGGCCAAATCGTTTATCAAGCGGATTAGGAGCTTGAGGATGAATTATTTTCGTAAATTTAGAAATCGTAAACGAAATGCTTGCCATGGAGTATATTGTCCAGCTGCTAACCGTGCTAAAATTCAGTATGAAACCAAGGAAAAAGCTGATCATGCTGTAGAGTATGATAATGGTGGCTTGATTAGAAGCTATTATTGCGCCTCATGTAATTGCTGGCACACGACATCAAAAACTAGTAATCCACCTTTGAGCTTGAGAAAATACGGATTAAAGCTTTTTGGCTTGGATGAAAAGGAGTAGAAAGAGTAGGTATGCATTCAACAGAAACTATTAAAGGCAAAATCATCTTATTTTTAAAAATTTTCTTTCCTATTTTAATTTATCAATTCGCTAATTATTCCGCATCTTTTGTCGATACCACGATGACGGGCCAATATAATACTCTCGATCTAGCGGGTGTTTCCATTGCGACTAGTTTATGGAATCCTTTCTTTACCTTTTTGACTGGAATTGTCTCAGCCTTGGTCCCTATTATTGGTCACCATTTGGGACAAGGAAAAAAGAAAGAGGTTTCTTCGGATTTTTATCAATTTCTTTATTTGGCTTTAGCCTTATCTATCGTACTTTTTGGCTTGGTTTTCTTTTTAGCACCAATTGTGTTACAATTCATGGGACTGGAAGTGGCTGTATCCAGCGTTGCCATACGCTATCTATGGCTCTTAGCAATCGGTATTATTCCTCTTTTACTTTTTAGTGTTATTCGTTCGCTACTTGATACGCTAGGACTGACAAAATTGTCTATGTATCTCATGCTTCTTTTACTTCCTTTAAATAGTGGATTTAACTATTTACTAATATATGGAGCTTTTGGTTTTCCTGAGTTAGGAGGTGCAGGAGCAGGTCTGGGAACTTCCCTTGCCTACTGGGCTTTGTTGCTGATTTCGTTTTTGGTCTTGTTAAAGCATAAAAAGCTCAAGGAATATCAACTCCAAAGACCTATGCCCCTACAAATCAAAAAAATCAAGGAAGCTATTTATCTTGGTCTACCAATTGGTGGAACTGTATTTGCAGAAGTTGCTATTTTTTCAGCCGTTGGCTTGATTATGGCGAAGTTTTCATCATTGATAATAGCTAGTCATCAGTCTGCCATGAACTTTTCATCTCTCATGTACGCTTTTCCTATGAGTATTTCAACTGCTATGGCTATTGTGATTTCTTATGAGGTAGGAGCTAAACGATTAGACGATGCAAAACAGTATATCCATATTGGTCGTTTAACAGCTATGGTGTTTGCAGTTCTAACACTTAGTTTTCTTTACATCTATCGTGAAAATGTAGCCAGACTATATGGTCAAGATCCAGAATTTATCCAACTAACAGCTTCTTTTATGACCTATAGCTTGTTTTTCCAGTTAGCTGATACCTTTGCGGCACCTTTGCAAGGAATTTTAAGAGGTTACAAGGATACGATTGTTCCTTTTTGCCTTGGTCTTCTCGGATACTGGGGCATAGCTATTCCACTGGGAATAGTCTTAGATTACTGGACAGGATTAGGTGCCTATTCTTATTGGATTGGTTTAATTGTTAGTCTGGTGATTAGTGGAATTCTTTATCAGTGGCGTTTACAAGTTATTATGAAAAAATTCAAATAATTTGTTGAAAAATGATGAAAAAACAGCTTGTGAAATTTGTATTTTATATAAAGAAAAGTCTTGATTTTACTGACTTTTCTTTTTTTATATTGTGAAAAATTGCAAGCATATTTTTTGACACTAATTAACCTATAAAGTAAAATAGAACTATAAGAATTTAAACTTAGAAAGGCAAGATTATGTCAACTTTAGATAAAAATCTTTTGCTTGAGATGTTCCGTAAGATGGAAGAAATTCGTCGTATGGACTTAAAAATTGCTCAATTAGTAAAAAAAGGGAAAGTGCCAGGAATGACGCACTTTTCTGTTGGGGAAGAAGCGGCTAACGTAGGAGCAATGTTGGCTTTAAACGACGATGATTTGCTGACATCAAACCACCGTGGACACGGACAAGCCATTGCTAAAGGAATCGATTTGAATGGCATGATGGCAGAAATCCTAGGGAAATATACTGGTACTTGTAAAGGGAAAGGTGGTTCCATGCATATTGCTGACCTAGATGCCGGTAACCTTGGTGCTAACGGGATCGTTGGTGGTGGTATGGGAATTGCCGTAGGTGCAGCCCTTACTCAACAAATGCATAAGACTGGTAAGATTGTCGTCTGCTTCTTTGGCGATGGTGCAACCAACGAAGGTGTCTTCCACGAAGCGGTCAATATGGCTTCGATCTGGAATCTGCCAGTAATTTTCTACTGTATCAATAACGGTTACGGAATCTCTGCTGATATCAAGAAAATGACCAATATTCAGCACATTCATGAGCGTAGTGCTGCATACGGCATTCCTGGAATGTTTATTCCTGACGGGAACAACGTTATTGATGTCTATGAAGGCTTCCAAAAAGCTGTTGAACACGTCCGCTCTGGAAAAGGACCTGTCTTGATTGAAAGTGTCACTTATCGTTGGCTTGGTCACTCTTCATCTGACCCTGGTAAATACCGGACCCGTGAAGAAGTCGAAGAGTGGAAGAAGAAAGATCCGATTGAAAACCTTCGTAAGTATCTGCTCGAGAATGATATTGCGAGCGCAGAAGAATTGGATCAGATCCAAGAAGAAGTAAAAGAAGCAGTTGAAGCTTCAGTAAAATTTGCGGAAGAAAGCCCATTCCCACCACTCGAATCAGCTTTCGAAGATATTTACGCAGACTAAGGGGGAGTAGAGAATTATGGAAACTAAATTAATGTCTTTCCGCGATACCATTATCCTTGCTATGTCTGAGGAAATGCGTCGCGACGAAAATGTATTGTTGATGGGAGAAGATGTCGGAGTTTTTGGTGGAGACTTCGGAACCTCTGTAGGGATGCTGGAAGAGTTTGGTCCAGAACGTGTCCGTGACTGTCCGATTTCTGAGGCTGCGATTTCAGGTGCAGCAGCTGGTGCAGCCATGACCGGACTTCGTCCAATCGTTGATATGACTTTCATGGATTTCTCTGTGATTGCCATGGATGCTATTGTCAACCAAGCTGCTAAGACTCGCTACATGTTTGGTGGAAAAGGTCAAGTGCCGATGACCATTCGCTGTGCTGCTGGGAATGGAGTTGGATCTGCAGCCCAACACTCCCAATCTTTGGAATCATGGTTTACTCATATTCCTGGTTTGAAAGTTGTTGCTCCTGGTACGCCAGCGGATATGAAGGGACTTCTCAAGTCTTCTATTCGCGATAACAACCCCGTTATCATTCTTGAGTACAAATCAGAATTCAACCAAAAAGGGGAAGTGCCAGTTGATCCGGACTATACGATTCCGCTTGGTGTCGGAGAAATCAAACGCGAAGGAACTGATGTCACTGTCGTAACCTACGGGAAAATGCTTCGTCGGGTTATTCAGGCAGCTGAAGAATTAGCTGAAGAAGGCATTTCAGTAGAAGTAGTAGACCCACGTACCTTGGTTCCACTTGATAAAGAAATCATCATTAATTCTGTTAAGAAGACAGGAAAAGTCGTCCTTGTCAATGACGCCCACAAAACAAGTGGATATATCGGTGAAATTTCAGCTATCATTTCTGAATCAGAAGCATTTGATTACTTGGATGCACCTATCCGTCGTTGTGCGGGGGAAGATGTGCCAATGCCTTACGCACAAAATCTTGAGAATGCAATGATCCCAACAGTTGAAAGTATCAAAGAAGTCATTCGTAAAACGTACAACAAAGAATAATACATAATATAAATTATGTAACCTGTTCGTGATTTTATCTTTCATTTTGAAATAGATAAAATGCGACATGAGTGAGTCGAATCGATTCTATTCGACGAACGAATTAGTAAATCTACTAGGTTGACCGCCTGATAGCGGCAACCGTAGCAACCTGAGATACGTGTGTATCCAAGTTGCTTGTAGAATTGAATCCGGACGGAGGACTGTGAAAAAAAGATAGATTTCCTTGTGTTCATCGAACACAGCGTCAATCTCCTATTTTTTCTTTATCCTCTACGTCCTTGATATCTTAGATTAGAGCACGGGCTAAAGTCTGGGTGAAAAAGAGAAACTTTCCTAGAAACTAAAGTTTCTTCGTCAAGTTTCCTATTTTCACTGTGACTTTTGATGCCCTTAGTATCTTATAATAGAATAGGAGAGGTCATGGCTGATGATAAGCTAAGAGCGACTCCTGCAGCTAGAAAATTAGCGGATGATTTAGGAATTAATCTCTACGATATTTCTGGCTCAGGCGCAAACGGTCGTGTCCACAAAGAAGACGTGGAAACATTTAAAGACACTAATGTGGTTCGCATTTCACCACTTGCAAAACGAATTGCCCTTGAACATAACATTGCATGGCAGGAAATCCAAGGAACTGGTCACCGTGGTAAGATTATGAAGAAGGATGTTTTAGCTTTCCTTCCTGAAAATATCGAAAACGATACGATTAAGTCTCCTGCTCAAATCGAGAAAGTGGAAGAAACTCCAGACAACGTAACACCTTACGGTGAAATCGAGCGTATTCCAATGACACCGATGCGTAAGGTTATTGCTCAACGTATGGTTGAATCTTACTTGACTGCACCAACCTTCACGCTTAACTACGATGTCGATATGTCTGAAATGCTTGCCCTTCGTAAGAAAGTCCTTGATCCAATCATGGAAGCAACTGGTAAGAAAATTACTGTTACAGACTTGCTTTCACTTGCGGTTGTTAAGACTCTTATGAAACACCCATACATCAACGCTTCATTGACGGAAGATGGTAAGACAATTATCACTCACAATTATGTCAACCTTGCGATGGCAGTTGGAATGGACAATGGATTGATGACGCCAGTTGTTTATAATGCTGAAAAAATGAGTTTGTCTGAGCTGGTAGTTGCCTTCAAAGATGTTATCGGGCGTACTTTGGATGGTAAACTAGCTCCTAGCGAATTGCAGAATTCTACCTTCACCATCAGTAACTTGGGAATGTTTGGTGTTCAATCATTCGGTCCAATCATTAACCAACCGAACTCAGCAATCCTTGGAGTTAGCTCGACAATTGAGAAACCTGTTGTAGTTAATGGTGAAATTGTGATTCGTCCAATTATGAGTCTTGGTTTAACAATTGACCACCGTGTCGTAGATGGTATGGCTGGTGCTAAGTTTATGAAAGACTTGAAAGCCTTGATTGAAAACCCAATCTCAATGTTGGTTTAGAGAATTTATTTTTAGAAATATAGATAAAGGAAGTAAGATATGGCCTTAGAAGTAATTATGCCAAAAGCCGGCGTGGATATGACAGAAGGACAAATCGTCCAATGGAATAAAAAAGTCGGAGAATTTGTTAAAGAAGGAGAAATCCTTTTGGAGATCATGACTGACAAAGTCAGCATGGAATTGGAAGCAGAAGAAGACGGTTACTTGATCGCTATCCTCAAAGGTGACGGCGAGACTGTTCCTGTTACTGAAGTTATCGGATATCTTGGTGAGGAAGGTGAAAACATCCCATCAGCTGGAGCTCCTGCACCAGAAGCTAGTCCAGCACCTGCAGTCAGCGCTTCAAACGATGATGGTAAGAGCGATGATGCTTACGATATCGTTGTTATTGGTGGTGGACCTGCTGGTTATGTTTCTGCTATTAAAGCAGCTCAATTAGGTGGTAAAGTGGCTCTTGTTGAGAAATCTGAACTTGGTGGAACTTGCTTGAACCGCGGATGTATCCCAACTAAGACTTACCTTCACAATGCTGAAATCATCGAAAATATCGGTCATGCAGCAAATCGTGGTATTGTGATAGAAAATCCTAACTTCACAGTTGATATGGACAAACTTTTAGAAACAAAATCTAAAGTTGTTAATACTCTTGTTGGTGGTGTTGCAGGACTCCTTCGTAGTTACGGAGTTGATGTTCATAAGGGTATCGGTACAATCACTAAAGATAAGAATGTCTTGGTAAATGGTTCTGAATTGCTTGAAACTAAGAAGATTATCCTTGCTGGTGGTTCAAAAGTAAGCAAAATCAACGTTCCTGGTATGGAATCATCACTTGTGATGACGAGTGACGACATCCTAGAAATGAACGAAGTACCAGAAAGCCTTGTGATCATTGGCGGTGGTGTTGTCGGAATCGAACTTGGACAAGCCTTCATGACGTTCGGTTCAAAAGTTACCGTTATCGAAATGATGGACCGTATTGTTCCAGCTATGGATGCGGAAGTATCTAAGAATCTTCGTTTAATCCTTGAACGTAAAGGTATGACTATCTTGACAGACACTAAACTTCAAGAAATCATTGAAGAAGATGGCAAACTTCGTATCAAGGTTGAAGGAAAAAATGATATCATTGCTAACAAAGCTCTTCTATCAATCGGACGTGTTCCAGACCTTGAAGGTATCGGTGAAGTTGAATTTGAATTAGAACGTGGCCGTATCAAGGTTAACGAATACATGGAAACTTCTGTTCCAGGTATCTACGCACCAGGTGATATCAACGGTACTAAGATGTTGGCTCACGCTGCCTTCCGTATGGGTGAAGTTGCGGCTGAAAATGCGCTTAAAGGAAACCACGCTGTTGCCAAATTGAACTTGACTCCTGCAGCTATTTATACACTTCCTGAAGTAGCAGCTGTTGGTTTGACTGAAGAACAAGCTCGTGAAAAATACGATGTTCAAATTGGTAAATTTAACTTTGCTGCAAACGGACGTGCAATTGCATCAGATGCTGCTCAAGGATTTGTTAAAGTCATTGCAGACAAGAAATATGGTGAAATCCTTGGTGTTCATATCATTGGTCCTGCTGCTGCAGAGTTGATCAACGAAGCGTCAAGTATCATCGAAATGGAAATCACTGTTGAAGAAATGCTTAAGACAATCCACGGACACCCAACATACTCTGAAGTTATGTACGAAGCATTTGCTGATGTTCTTGGAATGGCCATCCATTCACCTAAGAAAAAATAAAGATAGATAGTTTAGACTGGAATTTTTTTCCAGTCTCTATCGTATAAAGGGATATCATGAAATATATTATCAATCATTCAAACGACACTGCCTTTAATATCGCTTTAGAGGAATATGCTTTTAAACACCTTTTGGACGAGGATCAAATCTTCCTTCTTTGGATTAACAAACCGTCTATCATTGTTGGTCGTCACCAGAATACTATTGAAGAAATTAACCGTGATTATGTTCGAGAAAATGGTATTGAGGTGGTCCGCCGTATCAGTGGTGGTGGAGCTGTTTACCACGATTTAAACAACCTCAACTACACCATCATTTCAAAAGAAGATGAAAACAAGGCCTTTGACTTCAAGAGCTTCTCAACTCCAGTTATCAATACCTTAGCTCAACTAGGCGTTAAAGCTGAGTTCACAGGCCGTAATGACCTTGAGATTGATGGCAAAAAATTCTGTGGCAATGCCCAAGCCTATATCAATGGCCGTATTATGCACCATGGTTGTCTTCTCTTTGACGTGGACTTGTCAGTCCTAGCTAACGCACTTAAAGTGTCTAAAGATAAGTTTGAATCAAAAGGGGTTAAATCAGTCCGTGCTCGAGTAACTAATATTATCGATGAGTTGCCAGAAAAAATCACTGTTGAAGAATTCCGTGATCTACTTTTGGAATACATGAAAAAAGAATATCCTGAAATGACAGAATATGTATTTTCAGATGAAGAATTGGCTGAAATCAATCGAATCAAAGAAACTAAGTTTGGAACTTGGGACTGGAATTATGGGAAATCACCTGAATACAATGTCCGCCGTGGAACAAAATTCCCAAGTGGTAAGGTTGAAATCTTCGCTAACGTCATTGAATCAAAAATCCAAGACATCAAGATCTACGGTGACTTCTTCGGTATCGAAGATGTTGCAGCCGTGGAAGATGTTCTTCGTGGCGTTAAATACGAACGTGAAGATGTTCTTAAAGCCCTTCAAACCATTAACTTAGGCCGTTACTTCGCAGGGATCACTGCAGAAGAAATTGCTGAGGCAGTGGTTGAATAAAGCAAAAAGAAGTTGGTTTTTCCCAGCTTCTTTTTTTGTAGCTATTATTTACATAAATTATATTATGTAGTTTATAAGCTGTCTAAAGCATTTTTCTGTTCATCATTGACAATATGGGTATACAAGTCAGTAACTTGTGTGCTGGCATGTCCCAGTTGATGGCTTACCAAAACCTGCGACTTGGTTGCATCATAGAGACGAGTTGCAAGCGTATGGCGTAGTTTGTGGGGAGTTACCCGAACTTTGAAGTCTTCTGAATACTTGGCCACCATCTTTTCGACACTAGAAGCATCGATACGGTTTGGAACACCTCGATACAAGGTCAGAAAGAGAGCTGTATCAGTCCTTTCTGTCTTATAACGTTTGTCTCGAATAGCAAGATATTGCTCCAGATAAGGCTTAGCAAAGGCGGCTACATTTACCGAATCGCGTTTCCCACCTTTTCGAGTGACGTCAATGACCATCATCTTAAGATTGAGGTCACGAAGGTCTAGGTTAACAGCTTCAGATAAACGGACACCAGATGCCAAGAGAAGGGCGATAATGGCCAAATCACGTTCCTTATTTTTTTTAAACGATGATAGAGCACGATTTGAGAGTTGTTGTGGGTACTCTTGGTCGATATAAGTCAGAAAACCTTCTGTTTCATCACCTAAAAAGAGTTTTTGCTTGATATTCTCAGCCCGTGCAGCCAAGGTTTCTTTCTTTTTCTTGGTAGCAACCTTCTTCATGACATTACGATAGAAATAAGGTTCCCCTTGCTCGTTTTCAACTTCCTCAGTTAAATACTTATAAAGACTAGAAAGAGCTGATAAAGTACGGTTAATGGTTGTTTGGGAGACACCATTTTTAGTTGTATTAGCATTAAGCAAAGGACGTTCACGTAAGTAAAGAATAAAAGATTCCATGTCTTTCTTAGTCATGTTCTCCAGAACATCCAAAGGAATATTTGCCATAGTATCAGCATCCGATATACCAGATTCCAAAACCCAGGTGAAAAATCGATCGTATTCCTTTAAGTATTCGTACAATGTCGTAAAACTGTAGGGAACGGCCAATTTTGATTGGTAGTATTCCAGAACGTACCAGGGCATAACTTGTTTGAGTTTATCAATCCGTTCTAATAAGATCTCGCGTTTCATGTTTTTCTCCAAATATTCTATACTAGTAGTATAGCATAGCTAGTTATATTTTTCAAGAAAATTATAGTTTTTCGGAAAGATGTTATAGGAGTTATATAGGATTGTCTAAGTAAGCTATATAATGGAAAAAAGCGCTTATAATTTGGTAAATCATTGCTTCATTGAACTTATATTTTTAAAATTTTTAAACTTCTACAGTTTTTTAAGTTAAATATAAAAACTCGATTCCATCTTTTAGGGACCGAGTTTTTGTTTTTATATTGTTTTCATCTATATGAATCCGCCGATTAAATAAATCTGAAAATCTTTTTCTTAAATCATGGATCAGATATAACGTAATAAAATTTATGTAAATTAATACTGCTATAAAAGCAAATCTTTTACTTTTCCAATTTCACTTTTTGGAATAACTAGGTGAATCATATCACCGAGGTACATTCTGGTTGAACCGTTAACGGTTTGGCTCTTGCCATTATGGACTTGAGTTGTGATGAGGATATTATGTGGTAAGTTGAGTTCATGTACTTGTTTCCCTGCTATTTTATCTGAAACTGGAATTTCAATGAGGGTAACTTCTCCATCATCAGTTACTGATTCAGGTAGCATTTTCTCCAGCATGGCTTCATAGACGGGCGCCCCTTTGAGCAGATCCATAACAATATAGGCAACTAGGGTTACCATCCCTAAAGGCATTAGATTGCGGATGTCACCAACCATTTCCGTCACAAGAATCATAGCTGTCAAAGGTGCTTTTGAGATGGCCCCAAAATAACCACTCATTCCAAGGATAACAAAGATAGGAAATTGCTGTTGGGTAACAAGGCCAAGATTGACACAAATAACGCCTACTAGGGCACCAAGTAAGGATCCTAATGCTAAAATCGGTAAGAAAATACCACCTGGCAGTCCACTTCCGTAACTAATCATGCTCCAGATAAAGCGAATGATAAAGTAAATTAAGAGAATTTGAAAACTGAAATCCTGTTCTGTTAAAGATAAAACAATTTGATTTCCCCCACCAAGTATTTGTGGCAGGAAGATTCCTATTGGAATGATAAGAAGAAAGGCTAGAATAGGATAATTGGCCTTATCCAGATGAACCTTTTGACCAATCCAATCATATACTTTTCCAACGTTAAGAACGGCTTTTTCATAGAGAAAACCTGAGAGTCCTAGAAAAATTCCCATCACCAGATAAATCCAATATTGGCTCAAGTTCATGAGAGGGATATTGTCCGGCATATCAAGTACAGGTGTTAAGCCAAAGATGAGAAGAGAAACGAAGTTTGCTACCAGACTGGCTGCCAAGGTAGAAACCCAGAAAAATCTTGAAAAATGGTGATAGACTTCTTCTACTACAAATAATAACCCTGCAATCGGCGCATTAAAGGCAGCAGCAAGTCCAGCAGCAGCTCCACTCGCGATTAAAGAACGTTCTTCGACAGGGCTAGACTTGAGCCACTTAGCAATTCCTTTACCTCCAACAGCACCTAGTTGAATACTTGGACCTTCACGCCCTAACATGAGTCCACTTGCAATTGCGAGAATACCAAGAACATATTTCTTCCATAGCACACTCCACCAGTTGAGAGACATGAGACCTTTTAACTCTGCCTCAACTTGAGGAATACCAGAACCTTTGATATCTTTTTCCGAGCGTGTTAATTTGGCGCTAAGCCAGCAAATAACAAGATAAAGCAAGGAGATAATCAACAGATTACGTACAAGATTATCTTGATCATGATAAAGCCCTTGGATGACATGAAATCCTTTTTCAATAGAAAACCGAAAAGACCCAACAATAAGGCCTACGACTAATCCAACGATAATTCCTCGCCCTACTTGAGATAGAATTGTACTTGACGCGAAGGCAAATTCTTTCTTGGAACTAAGTATTTGCGACTGTTCCTCCATAATTCTCTCCTTTAATTATCTTTTACTAGTTTCTGAAACGATCGTTTTAATCGGTTCAAAACTGGTGCGATGAATAGGTGTGACACCGTGCTTTTCAATTCCTTCTAGATGCTTAGCAGTTCCATAGCCAGCATTTTGAGCAAAATCATAGCCTGGAAATTCTTGGTCATAGTTAGCCATGATCTTATCTCTTGTAACCTTCGCAACGATAGATGCTGCTGCAATGGATAGAGAATTAGCATCTCCTTTGATAATGGATGTTTGAGAAATCGGCAAATCCAACTTCATGGCATCGATTAATAAGTGCTCAGGTTGCGGGTCCAGCTGCGATACAGCTTCTTTCATGGCCAATTTAGTTGCTTCATAGATATTGACTTGATCAATGACTTGATTATCCATAATCCCAATACCGATTGCTAGAGCCTTATCTTTAACAGCTTGAAAAATCTCTTGATGTTTTTTCTTGGGGATCTTTTTACTGTCATTCAAGCCTTTTATTTTACAATTTTTGGGAAGAATGACTGCTGCAGCAACGACAGGACCAGCTAAAGGCCCACGTCCAACTTCATCTACACCTGCAATTAAGCTAATACCTTGAGCATAAAGCTCTTTTTCATAGTTAAGCATGGCTTCTAAGCGCAGATTTTCATCAATTTCAGCTTGAATAGCTTTCTTACGCTTTTGAATTTCTTTTTGGACACCTGAACGAGAATCTTTTTCAAATTCCTTAAACAGAGGACTACTAAGTTCAGTTATCCTTGCTAATTCTTCTTTTATTTCTTTAATCGTTGCCATTGAGATCATCCAATGTATCTAATGTGTAATTACCAAGTTTTCCATCACGAACTTCTTTGACAAAGAGATTGTAAAAACGATCGTAATCATCACGGAAACCAAGGATACGAGTCATGTCCATGATAATTTCAGGAGCTTCATCGTCCAGATTCATTTGTTTAAAACGTTCTTGAAGCTTATCGGGATAATGGGTTTTAAAGTAATTAAGACCGAAAATCGTCACTTCATCCATCGGAAGCAATTGGTCTTTGATAGCTCCAGTTAATGCGAGTTTAAGGGCGACAGTTTCATCTTCAAATTTTGGCCAGAGAATCCCTGGAGTGTCCAAGATTTCCAAATCCTTATTTGTTTTGAGCCATTGTTGGCCTTTTGTCACACCTGGCTTGTTACCAACTACAGCAATTTTCTTACCAGCTAATCGGTTCATCAGAGTCGATTTACCAGCGTTTGGAATCCCGATAATCATGGTACGCAAGGTTTCGATTTGAATCCCACGTTCCTTTTGACGAGCAATCTTATCTGCCATAAGCTTTTTTGCTGCATCTGTCACAACTTTAACTGTAACCTGCTCTTTGGAGTTAATAGCTAGGGTTTGAATTCCTTGTGATTCAAAGTGCTGACGCCATTCTTTCGTTTGAACTGGGTCTGCAAGATCTGCCTTGTTTAAAATCAGAAGTCTTGGTTTATCTCCTACAATTTTAGTCAGCATTGGATTTTGGCTAGACAAGGGCAAGCGGGCATCCACCAAAATCGTCACAAAATCAACAAATTTTAAATTTTCCTGAACCTGTCTTCTTGCCTTGGACATGTGTCCAGGAAACCATTGAATAGTTGCCATTCTGTAAAATTCCTTTCTCTTATTGGATTTGTATTTATTTTTCCAGTTTCAAAAATTAAATAGATATCCTTTTTCTAAAATAAATCACTATCTTTTATTATAACATGATTTCTCGTATTTGACGCTTGATTCAATGCCGATTGTAAAATGTTTTCTAAGTAAATCAGTCACAAATGAAATTCCTCATTGTCTAAAACGATTGAAAAATAATAGTGTTCACCATAATTTTTAACATAGTTGCTGATATACTTTTCTGTTTGAAAAATGGATTTACTGCTATCAATAGTTGGATCTTGTTTCTCGTAATACCAATTATCATAAGTATGTGTCAGTTGGCCATTCTTGTAGCAAAACACATCTCCACCTAATATTGTCAGATTGTTTGCTTGGATAATAGCAAGTAAGTCTGGGATTGCTGAATAATCATAAGCGTATGCATCAATCCCTAAGTCACGTAGATCAATTCCTCTTTTATTTATATTCTCAATATTCTGTTTCATAAAGTTAATTCCTTAAGTTTCTCTTGATAAGCAAAATCGATAACCACTACACAGTCGTTATCGATTTTAATGAATTTTAATCTTTTTCACCAAGCTTGCTGTTAATTGACATCATGATACTTGCAATTTTTTCTCCCCAGTATGGATCTGAAGCATAAAGGACATTCATACCTGATGATTTATTTCCTAGGTATGTTCTCCCATTATCGATGTAATTTTCGCGAATCCACTTGGCTGCACCTAAGATACCCTTATCAACATCGTCAAAGCTTTTAGCTGAATCATATGGCGTTGTATCATAAGCAGCGATACCAAAGAAGTTATTCTTATCCTTGGCAATCTGGCTACGTCCCCATGAACTTTCTAGAGCACTGTGGGCAATCAAGTAGAGGGCATTAATTTTATAACGTTCTTCAGCTTCTTTAAAGATTGCACCCTTACCTGCCAGACGACTTCCCTTGATATTCATAAGAGAATAGACTTTATCTAATTCTTCAGCTGTGTAATTGCTTGGTTTTCTTAAATCTCTAAATAAGAAAGGATTTTCAACTGTAAAGTTTTCAAAGTTAATACCATCAGCTGAATAGTATTTTTTGCCAATGGCCATTGATGAATTATGAGGTGCTACACGAATACTTGCGTAAGGTGATAACTCATGGTAAAGATAACGACCATCCGTAGTATAGTGAGGAATGAATTCACTATCTGTGCTGACCGCTACTAGATCACTCTTGTTCATATATCCTGAAAGTCCTGATATTTTGACTGGAAGTCGACCACCTTGAACTTCAGCCCCAGTAACCGAAACAATGCTACCTTGTGAGATATAGCTGAGTCTATCACCAGAAGCACTGTATACATAAGCTGTAATTGGTGTTACTTTATAATAGGATGATGGATCAGAAATCCATTTTCCATTGCTTTGGAATGAATAGTCTTTACCTTTGATTTTGAAAGTCCCTGTTACATATACCCCATCATCTTTGAGGTAATACCAAGCATCATAGTTCTTATCAAAAATCCATTCATTCTTAGCCATATAGCCACCAGATTTTAGATAGTAAGCACCCTGCCATTGATTTTCAGCATAAGCACCGTCCGACTTGAGGTAGAACCAGCTATTATATTTCTTATCAAAGATCCATTCATTCTCAGCCATGGCTCCACTATCTTTTAGATAGTATTTAGATTTCCATTGACTACTTAGCATGTCACCATCTTTATTAAAATAGTACCATGTACCGTTGATTTTTTCCCACTTGTCGCGAATAATTTTTCCTGATTCTGTAGCAAAGTACCATTTATCAGCAATTTTTACCCAAGAATTTTCTGCCATAGCACCGCTAGTCTTGAGAAGATAATCATTATAAATAGTATTGCTTAACATTGTGCCAGATTCATCAAATCGATACCAAACACCAGCTATCTTTTTCCAAGTATTACGAGTAATTTTCCCGTCCTCATTGGCATAGTACCATTTATCAGCAATTTTCACCCAAGCATTTTCTGCCATAGCACCACTACTTTTGAGAAGATAATCATTATAAATAGTATTGCTTAACATTGTGCCCGATTCATCAAATCGATACCAAACACCAGCTATCTTTTTCCAAGTATTACGAGTAATTTTCCCGTCCTCATTGGCATAATACCATTGATCGTCAATTTTTACCCAAGAAGATTCTGCCAAAGCACCGCTATTATTCAATAGATAATCATTAAAGATAGCGTTACTAAGCATGATGCCATCTTGATTAAAATAGTACCAAACACCAGCTATTTTTTTCCAATTCGAAACTGGTTGATTATTCTCATAATAACGCCATTGGTTATTTTCTTTTTGCCAACCTTCTTTGTTAACTACTTCTACTATTGCTTCTTTTGAAGATTGTTCGTGTGTATCAGGAGTTTGAGAGGTTGCTTTTTCAGCCTCGTTTTGATGTTTCTTCTCATTTCCTACTGTATTCGAAGAAGTTCTTTCTGATGATTGAATATTATTGGTAGCTTGAGAATCCTCGGCATAGACGGTTGTTTTTGCAAAACATGCCATAGAGAGGGCAACCGTACTTGCCAGCAATATTTTTTTCATTCTTTTCTCCTAGTAAATACCAAGATTGGGATTTGTTTTTCCTAAATATTATATTAAAATCGCTAATTATCAATTTTATTATACAATATTCTGTTAAATATAAAAGTAGTATCTTTCAGAAGAAAAGAACTTGTAATATTTTTAAAATATTTTAGAAATAAAAGTTAATAAAAAGTAGTCGAACATCAGCTGAACGACTACTTTTTTATAACATTATGCCTGACCATAGACTTCTTTGCGATTCGTTTTAGTTACTTTGCTAGTACTCTTCCAAAGGTTTGGATTGATGAAAATAGTGACGATCGCTAGTATTGCAAAACCAATCCCAACATACCAGTAGGGTGCATCCAAGGTTGTTGAGCGTCCTGAAAGGTTGACAATCCCACGGAAAAGTGTACCCGCTATAATAATCGCTACTGCCGAATTCCATAGATTTAGACTAATACGAGAGAAATGTGGAAGAACTTTGAGAAAGATTGCAAGTAGAATTCCCCCGACAAGAGGTACTGCAAACAAATAGTGCATATGGACAGAAGTTTCTCCAAAACTAAAAGCTTCGTAAATTCGAGAAAATGCAAAGAAGAAAATAGTGATTAGTGTATAAGAAATGACCGTTTTTTTAAATCGTTTTTTGCTAAAATTAGTAACCAATGTAGACAATGTCACTCACCGCCCTTTCTGAAATTTTGTTTCCTCCAGTCGTTGGTTTATTGATAACCTGACCGTTGAAGTAAAGTGTAGATGATCCACCACCATCAAGGTTGTAGGCTGTTTTTGCTCCATAAGATTTCATGACCTCAGCGAGCTGATAAAGAGAGAGACCTTCACTTTCAGAGGTACGTCCATCTGAAACCACGATGATATAGTGGTTTTCATCGATAATACCAATAGCTGTACGAGGATTTGAAGCCATGGCCTGTCCTACTTCTGTATTGGTATCAACTGCAATTTCACCATTTTCGACCAAGGCTGGTCCAAAAGCCAAGAGATTGACGACACCATCATTTACTAGTTGCTCAGCTGAGATCTGATCTTCGTAAATAACCTTGAAAGAGCCGTCTTTATAAATAGCTAAGTCCCCATTACTAGAATCTTCACGAACAGTATCACGATAAACTACTCCATTACGGATAACATAACCTGTAGAGTTAGCACCATAGTAGTCCCCGTTTACCGCTAAAATGGCATTGTTGTCAGCTGCGGTAACAGAGGTTTTTGCAGTTACGTTAGTTCTGTAGGCATTTTGAGCAAAGGCAGTTTTCAGATAATCCGATGAGCTCAGAGTAATATCAGCAACGTAGACTTGGGTATTATTGACTGTCGTTTCAGACAAATTAACAGAAATATTGTCATCTTTATATCTAGAGTCAGTGACAGTAGCCGTTTTAGCAGCTTGACTTGCTGCTGCAGCATTGGAACTTGTGCTCGTTGTGGCAACTGTCGAGATAGTTTCAGCAAGGACAAAGGTCTTTAGCATTGAGTAACTAAAGGATCCTGTCAAGAGTAGACCAAGAACTGAGGCGTAAGCATAGCGTTTCTTTAAAAATTTCATAATACAGTTGATGTCCTTTCCTTAAAGATGAATTTCTTCTGCACTGTCCAAGAGACAGTGAAGAGAAGAATGCCGACGATAACTTTAGCAATCAGAAGGTTGATACCAAAGACTGTAAAGAAGAGACGAATCAGTAGCGTGTCTAAGACAAAGAGTCCAACTGCTAGACCAAAGTATCCCATCCCTGTTTTCACAAGGCTATCGTCATTTTTAAAGACTAGTTTCTTATTTGTAGAATAGTTGAAAATAGAGCTAGTCACACGAGCAACTCCGTTTGCTAGAAAGATTCGTAGACTCGTCGGAACTGTCGGCAAAATCAAGATTGCTAGGGCGTAAACGACATAGTCTACAACAAAGCTACTGAGAGATGATAAGGCAAATTTAAAGATATTTTTATAAATCATGAGCCCGTCTTGGATTGGACGGAAGTGTGAAGCCTCATTATCGTTGATATAGACAGTTTCAATAGGCACTTCTAGAATCTCGTATTCTTTTGTTGCTTCGAGCAACATATTCATTTCATATTCATAACGTTGAGCTTCAATCTTAAGCATAAACGGTATCAAGTTTGTCGTAAATGCACGAAGTCCAGTTTGCGTATCTGTTACTCCTACTCCTGTTTGAAGCTTAAAGAGAGCTTTAGTTAAGCTGTTACCAAAACGGCTACGAAGGGGAACTTTTCCAGAAAAGGCACGTACACCCAAGATTAGCTTGTTTGGATTTTCGGAAGCTTTATTAGCCGTGCGGAAAATATCCCATACCTTGTGCTGTCCATCCGCATCTGCTGTGACAACCGTACCATAAATGTTTTGTTCTTGAATATAAGTAAAGGCTGTTTTTAGAGCCTGCCCTTTACCTTGGTTCACTTGGTGACGAATGACAGTAGCAAATTGTTTTGCTTTATCAAAGATTTTTTGGCACTCTGATGAACTGCCGTCCTCTATGACTAAGATATGAAAATCACTCTTTTCGTGAATTTTTTCAATGAGTTTGATAAGTTGCTTATCTGGTTGATAAGCTGGAATGACTATGTAGTTCATATCGATACCTCTTTCTTTGATGATGGTATAACTATACAGAACATCGCTTAAAGATACCTTATATCAGTTTTCTTTAAGAAAAAGTTTAAAAAACTTTAAGCTTTAAAAAGGACTTATCACTTAATAAGAAATTTAGTTTGAATTTTCAGATAAAAATAAATATACAAAAATCCTCAAATAGCAACTGTATTTGAGGATGTATCTTATCATACAATGAGAGTACTTAGTCTATTTTCTCTCTTAATCTTTCAACAAAGAGATAGGCTGCGGGGCAGGTTAGAGTATTTTTAATAGTAAGATTATTGATTTGGTAAATCTTCTTACGGTCAGTATGTGGAAATTCACGACAGGCTTTGGGACGGACATCGTAGATGGAACAGAGATTATCGCCTCCTAGAAATGGACAGGGCATCGATTTGAAGATCTTATCTCCATCCTCGTCCACTTGCAAAAACTCAGCTTCAAAGGCTGGCAATTTCATTTTAAAATACTTGGCAATACGTGTGATATCTGCTTCTTTAAAGTCTGGACCAAGACTCTTGCAGCAGTTAGCGCATGCTGTACAATCAATTTCATTAAAAACTTCTTGATGGATTTCAAGCGCAATTTTATCTAAATTTTTAGGCGCTTTCTTCTTTAGATTTCCTAAAAACTTACGATGCTCTTTTTGTTTTTGCAAGGCTAGTTGGTGATAATATTCGATATCGATTTCTTTTGACATAGTTTCTTTCTAATTTTTAATGTTGATACAAACATTTTTATTTTATACATAAATAAAATTATGTAAAATTATTTAGAGACATAATTTTAACAATAATGAGTTTCTCCATGCAGGACGAAAACTACCGCCATACTATCATTCTTTCTAAAAAAGGTTTGATGCAGTTGGTTAAAATGCCTTCTATCCAAGATTTTTGTGCGGACGATAGATTCTCCGCATCTAAACATTCCTTTAGAAAATCACGTACCTGATCAGGTGCTATTTCAAATTCAAAAGCCTTCATTTTGTAGAAAAAGTCCAACAAAGTGTTAGAGAGATAGTCAGTTGAAAATGGAATTTCTCCAGTTTTTCGATACATGATTAGAAGTCGGGAAAAGCGAGCTTTTTCTTCGGGTATATCCTTAAAATAAGAGTTAAGCAACCAGACTTGCTTTTGTTTTCTTTCAAGAGGGTCTTGACTAGCAATGCGTTGATCCTTTTCAAGTTCTCTTTGGTACTGTTTTGATTTGATAGAACGTTCTGCACGATTTTTACCAAAGAGAATTTTTTCCCACTGGCGCTCCTCTAGTGTCAGTGTTTCGCTCAATCCAAAGTAATCCTGATAGGCACGTTCAGCTGGTCCCATTGCTAGAACCAGGTTATCCGCATATTGTTTAGCAATCTTGTCCCGCTTCTTTCGCTCCTTTTCAGCCTTGATGCGAAGTTCCTGCTCATAGTCAATTTTTTCTTTTCCTAGTTTAACAAGATAGAGCTGATCGTCAGATTTTCCAAGTAGAAAGGGTTTGATAAATTTCTCAAGGACTTCTTCCATACGAGCTTTCTTCAAAGGCTCTGCCTTACTCCAACTTCCACCTTGAAATACCTCTAAAAAGAGTTGATAATCCTTTTCTGGTGAGAATTGATTACCTCGATTTGACTTAAAAGCTCCCTTTTCCCATAGCCAGTTGATCAGTCGCTCATCAAAATCCGTTTTATTAACTCGAATGGCTTCTTTTTTCTGAGCCTTTCTGGTTAGATTTTCAAGCTTTCTGAGAAGTTTTTCTTCCTCTTCTAGCTGTTGATCTAGGCTAATTCTTTGGAAATGACGCACACAGTCACTCCCAATGGGAAAAAGTCGTTTGCCAGTAACTCCGTTAAAAAGTTCATAAGCATACTTAATAGCATTACCGCAGACACAATTGCTTCGACCGATTCCATTAAAAATCAAGGAAACTTCACTCCATTCTTTGGTAGCTTGTTCCCAAGTATCGGCTTTAGAGGCCTCTAAAACTGCATCATATAAGTTTTTTCTAACAGGAATGGACATGATGCCTCCTTTCTTTTTAAAGTTTAACGACTTCTACTTGGTCTTTACCAAGTAGAATCAAATATTTTTCAACTGTTTCTATCTGATAAGAACGAGATAGAGCCTCTGCATAGAGGTCTAATTGTCCTCGATAGCGTTCAATAAGCTGACTAGCATGCTCATAACGGTCTGTCTTGTAGTCAAAGAGAGCAATCTTATCATTGTAGAGGAGATATCCATCTAAGATTCCACGGACAACAAAATCTTCCTGACTCTTAGCATCTCTTTTCAACATTGAGAAAGGTTGTTCTCGATAGAGTTTATCTTGGTTTGCAAGAATCTCTTGACCTAGAGCCGTATCAAAGAAGGACAAAATCTTTACTAGATTGATTTTGGATTTGACATCCGAGCTTACTTGAACTTGCTCTAAAGCCTCTGTTAAAGTCTCTAAAGTGGGTTTCTTAGCTAGATTAATTCTCTGCATGAGTTCATGGGTAGCACTACCAATCTCAGCACCAGTAACTTTCTTAGTTTTAGAGAAATCAGGAAGATTGAATTGAACAGTGCTTTCTTTTAGTTGACTTTGACCAGCTACTACTACACCTTCCATATCCATAACTGGTTCATACAACTTCTTAATCTGACTTGGAGTTTGTACACTTGGAAGATTGATTGCTGCACGGTGGATTTGGTTATAGACTTCCACTTCTTTCAGCATTTGTAAAGCTTCCTTGATGGCATCAGATTGACGGTTGTCTGCTTGGGATTGGTCTTGGAGCTGGCTTTTATTTTCCAATTCTCCGATAGCTTCTTCTGTCAGTTGTTCTTCACCCTCGAAACGAACACTAAAGTGTAAGTCCTCTTTAGAAAAAGCTTGGTAAATGGCCCAAATCCAATCTTGGAAATTACTAGCATCTAGTCTAGTTTCTCGAGTCAAAAGACCTTGCCCATTTGTCGGGTATTCTTTAGACTCCAACTTCTCCCTTGATCCCTTTCCGACTAGATAGATTTTTTTCTCAGCACGAGTCATGGCTACATAAAGTAAACGCATCAACTCAGAATAGCTTGCTAATTGGAGTTCTTCTTCATTTTGCGTATAGGTCAAGCTAGGGATAGATAATTTAATAGTAGATGGAACGTATTCCTCTTTGGAATCTGTATCATCTGTAGCAACTCTAGCTACGTACTTAAGACCAAGGCCATTTTTACGACTTAGGATGACTTGAGACATGGAATCTTGCTTGTTGAATTGCTGATCAATATTAAGGATAAAGACATAAGGAAACTCTAGGCCCTTACTTTTATGAATACTCATAAGTTCTACTGCATCCTTAGGTGGTGCCACAGCAACATTGGCAAGATCATGCTGGGCTTCCAAGACCTGATCTATCATTCGAATAAAGCGAGATAATCCCTTAAAATTACTCTTTTCAAACTGATCTGCTCTTAAAGCAAGGGCATAGAGGTTAGCCTGTCTAGCATGACCATTTGGCAAAGCACCAACATAGTCATAGTAAAAACGGTCGCTATAGATTTTCCAAATGAGATCATAAAGTGAGTGCGTTTTAGAATACAAACGCCAAGCCTGGACGGTTTCCATGAAAAAGCTTAGTTTCTTTTGTAATTCAGCTTTGATTAAATCTTTTTGAAGACCAATTTTCTTCTGAGCATTAACTAGTTTCTCATAAAAGTTCTCTTGAACCTTATCCTCAGATTTTTGAAGTGCGAGACGAGCCAATTCATCCTCATCAAAGCTAAACATCGGAGATTTCATTAGAGCAACCAAAGCAAAGTCTTGAAGAGGGTTGTGGATGACACGAAGAGTATCCAACATAACCTGCACTTCTAGGGATTGCAAATAGTTTGATTGGGCGCCGTCTGTCTTGACTGGAATACCATACTCAGACAAGGCAAGTAGGACCTGGTCATTACGACTTCTGCTGGCAGTTAAGAGAGCCATGTCCTTGAAAGGTACACTCTTATCATTATGAAGGTGAATTATCTCCTTAAGCACCATGCGCATTTCACCAGTTAATTTGTTGGTTGCAAGTTCCTCCTCATCATCAGAATCGCTATCATCCTTATCATATAAGAGAACTTCTGCCTTGTTTTCAGGATTTGCTTGAATATCAGTATTTCCAAAAACAAGTTGATGCATACCATCGTATGAAATTTCCCCAACTTCATCGTCCATAAGATGCTTAAAGACATCATTTGTAGCATCTAGAACCTCTGAACTACTACGGAAATTTTCTTTAAGTAGAATTAATTGACCTTCTTTGTCATCTTGAGCAAATCTATGAAATTTTTCATTGAAAATTTGGGGATCTGCCTGTCTGAAACGATAAATAGACTGCTTGATATCCCCAACCATAAAACGATTATGACCGTTTGATAGGAGTTCTAACATTCTTTCTTGGATGTGGTTAGTATCTTGGTACTCATCTACCATGACTTCATGGAAGCGTTCCTGATACTCTTGTCTAACCTGAGAGAAGTTTTCCAAAATCTCAATGGTATAGTGGCTAATATCCGCAAATTCGAAGGCATTTTCTTCGCGTTTACGCTTTCGATAGGCATCAACAAAATCACTCATAAAAACTTGAAAAGTCTTTGCTAAGTCCCAAGACTCTTGATGATATTTTTCCTGGAATTTTAGTAAAGTAATTTGGTCATTTAGTGCAATTAGCTTTTCAAATTTTGCTTTTCTCTCTTGGTTGTAGGTTTCTTTCAAGTCTTGCAGTTCGGCCTTACGACTAGCATTTGTAAGAGCACGACCACCTTTATCCTTAGAGATACTAACAACTCGTTCTAGCACTTTTTGGTATTTGTCAAAGGTTGATTCATGGCTTAAAGAACTGATCTCGTCAAGAACTTGTTGGACAGATTCTAGGTAAGCTGCTTTGCCAAATTCCTTGGCATCATTATCCAAATGGTAACGGAAAAAGCTTTCTAAATCCCAAAGTCTTTCTTTTATATCCTCTGCAAGGTTTTCTTTAGCAACGGTAAAATCAGCCTCTTCAAAGCCTTTTAGAAAGGAATCTTCTAGCCAAGCCTGAGGATTGCTGGTAGATTGCAAAAAGTCATAAATCATATAGACCTGTTTACGCAAACCACGCGCGTCTTTGCTTCTACCTGCAAAGTTCTTAACTAGCTGACTAAACTTGCCTTGTTCTTTACCTTGATAGTGACTTTCAAAAACTTGACGAAAGACCTCATTTTTTAAGAGAAGTTGCTCACTTTCATTCTGAAGAATACGAAAATTTGGAGAGAGGTCAAGGAGATGACCATGCTTGGTCAGGAATTTCTGGGTAAAAGAGTCCATGGTCCCAATCGCGGCATTGGGTAAATCAGCTAATTGTCTGCCGAGGTGTTTTTTTAGTTCCACATCTTGCGTTTCTTGGATTTGTTGGCTGATTTTCTTTTCCAAGCGTTCTTTTAACTCAGTTGCTGCCTTGACTGTAAAGGTTGAGATAAAGAGTTGGCGAATTTCTACACCACGCGCTAACTGATCAAGAATTCGTTCAGCCATGACAAAGGTTTTCCCTGAGCCAGCTGATGCTGAGACCAGAATATTTTGACCAGAGCTATAAATAGCTTGAATTTGTTCAGCTGTTTTCTTAGGTTTCTTGTTAGACTGAGCTTCTGCTACTTGCAAGGCTGCAATCTCTTCTTGAGATAAAAATTTCATCGCTCCAACTCCTCTCTGATTTTATTAAACCAAGTTTCCTTGGCATTGCTCTTGGCAACTTTCTCTAAAAATCTCGCCTGACCTAAATGATAATTGGCTTCAAAACCTGTAATAGCTTGATATTGTTGCACATAGGCTGCAATGCTTCTACCGTTTTCTGTATAAGGGTTGATCGCAAATTCACCAGATAAAATCTTCTCTGCCGCTTTTTTGTAGAGAAGGGCATTATAGTCCAACAATAACTGGAATTCCTCATCAGACAACTGGTAAGTCTTATTTTTATTGTAAAACTCTCCAAGGTTTTTTATCTCTTTTTCAAGAAAGAGGCCTTGGTATTTCATAGTCTTATTCGTTTCTGCTACTGCCTTAGAAAGAGTTTTAGCAGTTTGTAATGACTGAATTGGTTCAGCCATTTCTAGGTACATAGCTCCAAAGAAATCCGTATTCCCTTCTTGCTTGAGGGCAGCTAGATAGGTTGGTAATTGCGAGTTAAGACCATTATAAAACATAGGGAACTTGAACTGAGTCAAAGAAGACTTATAATCTACAACACCGATAGCATCAGAAGTTTTCAAACGGTCAATTCGGTCAACCTTACCACGGACATAGACATTTCGTCCATTATCTAGCTGAATAAAGGCTTGGTCCTTGCCACCAAAGACAGCTTCTTCCTGAATCGTTTCAACATCCGCATTATGTCTAAGAATATGTCCAGTAGCGCGTGCGACATCCAAGAGGACTTCCTTAGTAAATTGAGCCTCCAAACTCTCCTGATAAATAGCTTGAAACTCACGTTCTTGACTGGTTTCAGAGATAGCTTGTTCTAAACGACGATCAAAGGATTCATCGCTCGGCATTTTCAATGCCCGCTCAAAGATACGATGCAAGAAATTCCCATGACTTCTTGCATCAGGACGGAGACGCAATTCTTCCTGCAAACCTAAAACATATCTTAGATAGTAACTGTATTCATTACGGTAGAACTCCGTTAGTCCAGAAGTAGATAGATAAAAATCTTGATCTTGAGGATACAAGGCTTCCAAAGTTTCAGTAGCTAAAGTCTTACTTTTTGGACTTGTTGGTAGGACAGGATTATCAAGACCTTGATCTTCTAATTTTCTCCCCATGACACGAGCTAGAACCTTAATAAAGGTTAAGTCCTGCTCACTTGTCTCCGACTCACCTTGTTGGTGATAAGCAACAAGACTAGACAAAAGACTGTGATAAGAACCAATATCATCCTTTGATAGGTTTCTTCGATCGATTCTCTTTTCAATCTTGCTAAAACCAAAATCCTGCAATTCTTTCAGATAAACTGACTCTTTGCTCTCGTTTTCATTGAGTAGACTAGGCGCTGATAAGACCAATTTTTTCTTGGCAGAATTTACCAAAGAAAGCATGGTATAGCGATTCTTCTTAAGATTTTCATGACTAGCAATCAATAATTGAGAGCCATCTTCAGTTCCTTGGTTTAAAACTTTTCTTTCTTCATCACTCAAAAGACTAGTATTTTGGCTAATTTTAGGTAGATGATCCTGGGTTAAGCCAAGTGCATAGATGTAATCAGAAGTCAAAGGCGAAATCAAATCATAACTTTGCACCAGAACCGTATCTACCGTTGCTGGGATTGTACGATAATTTGATAAGGACATACCTGAATGAAGAAGAACCAAGAAATCATCTAAAGCGACCTGAGTCCCCTCAAATACGGTCGCAAATTGCTCCATTACGTGGCAAAATGCTTTCCAGACCTCCTCTTGTCTTTCTTGTTCTGCCGCATCCATCGTTTCAGATAAGGATTGTAATTGCTTGGTAACAGATGCGTCCTTCAAAAAGTTATTCCATTTTGCAAGGATATTCTCAGTCTTTTGCTTACGACTGGATAATAAAGTTTCTAGTGGGTTTAGGACACGGACACGCAGCTCGTTTAATTTCTCTAAATCAAATTTCCCGTGATGATTTTTTGTAAATTCTTGTTTAAAGTTTGAAAGACCATCAATACCCAAATAGCGGATATATTGTTCAAAGCTATCGATTTCTTCTTGAGTAAGGTCGGTATATAAGCCGGTTCGTAAGAGGTTAATCAAATCTTCTTGACGGAAATAGTACCGTTTGAGGCGTCCGATGGATTCTACAAATTGAGTCAAAGGATGATGAGCCATAGACTCGCTTCTCCCGAGATAGAAAGGAATCTGATATTGATTAAAAATTGTCTGCAAGGACAGTTTATAGGACTCTACGTCTCCTAGTAAGATACGAACATTTTTGTAGCTTAGTTCAGGTTCTTGGTGCAATTTCTGGCGAATACTACGAGCAACGAGTTCCAGCTCTTCTTTTTGTGTCAGACAAGACCAGATTTGCAAGTCTTCTCTATCCTTAGCATCCACTTCTAAACTGATTTCAGAATAATCATAAGCACTTTCCAGTAATTTTGAGGCCTTGGCAAAAGCATCAAGATTTTCATGTTCTTGACAGGCATCTTCTGCCTTGGTCTGATATTTAAAAGCTAAATGACGTAAAAACTCAACACTGGCTTGGTATAGGTTCCCTTCACTAAAAGAGCTAGTGTAGGCTTTCTTAGTCGCATATACACCAATGATAATTTCAACACCCTTACGATGAAGCAAATCCACTAGGTGTTCCTCTTCTGCAGAAAAACGGGTAAAACCATCAATGACTAGGGCAATCTTACTAAAATCACTACTTACCATGTTTTTTTCGATAGCATTGATCAGATAGGATAATGGACTTCCTTGTGAAACTTGACCTTGATTTAAATGCGCTGTTATCTTTTCAAAAATCAAGATTAAATCAGACCGTTTATCAGCATCTGTCAAACTTTCCAAGTCCAAAAAACTCATCTTTGCAGTTGAAATTTCATGATAAATCTCAATCAGTTGCTGGATGAATTGCGGATCTTGTTTAATAGCCCCGTAAACACGTAAATTCTTAGCGTCTATCTCAGACAGACACTTATAGAAAGCCATACCAAGACCGATATCATCGAGACTTGACCTCTCAGGAATATCATTTAAAATCAGATAACGAGCCATTTGAGCGAAGCGCGTGACTGTGATAGCAAAAGAAGCCTGCTGACTCAAGCACTCCAGCACGGCACGTTCCTTTTCAAAAGAAAGAGAGTTAGGGGCGATATAAAAGACTCGTTTGCCTTGGGCAACCAGTCCTTGAGCCTCCTTGGTTAGGATTTCTGTCAAAGAAGTCCGAATATCGGTATAAAGTAGTTTCATCTCTGCCTCGTTTGTTTTTTGTCATTACCTTTTATTATATCATTTTTTAAGTAAAAACAGATTGATATAAAGCCCTAATTTTAACCTGTCCCATATCAAAAAAGTCGGAATAAAATCCGACCTTTTATAGTTATTAACTACCAGAAAACAAGAGTACCCATAATTCCCAAAATGCAGTAATGTTGATCATGATATGAAGTAAAATAGGGTAATAGAGAGAATGAGTTTTTCGGTAGAGGAATGCACAAATTGCTCCTCTACTTGCATAGGTGAAAAAGGCGAGTGGTGTTAAACCTGAACTGACATGCACATAGCCAAAGATACAGGCTGATAGTAAAATATCTCCATACCAAGGTGAATCTTTCAAAAATGTATTCATCAGAACACCTCGGTAAATCAATTCTTCTGAAATTGGTCCTAGCAGACAAGTAATAAGCAAAAAATATAGCAACTCTTGTCGCCCTGTCATCTCAATCATTTCATTTAAAGACATTTGATTGGATGTGGCTGGTGTTAAAAAAGAAAACACAGTATCTGAAAGATAATTGACTCCATAAGCAAGAAGCAAATAAACTAGATATCTCCATTTCCACTTTAACTCAAGAATTCTTCTACCTTCGAATACTAGTAAATAAAGAATAGCTATAAAAGTAACGATGAGCTCTAAAAAAGCAAGAATTTGAAAAAATTCTCTACTAGCAGGTACAAGCCTACCTGCAAAATGATTAAAAATCCACCAAAACCATGTCTTTCTATAAATGATTAGAAACAAGGCTAGTAAAATCTGTACTGTTCTTCTTTTCATGATAAGTCCTCTGCTTTTTATCCATTATCAGTATTTTACAAGTTTAGTATAGCATATCTTTTTAAACTCCCCTTGTCAAATCATGAATTGTAATTGAAACGTCCTAAATTGACATAGTAATCCTTATTTCATCCAAAATATGCTATAATATAGACAAAATACGTGAAAAGGAAATACTATGATTAAATTACTTGCTCTTGATATGGATGGAACTCTACTCAACGAAGCCAAGGAAATCCCTCAGGCTCATATTAATGCCATTCATAAGGCTGTCGACAAAGGCGTCAAACTTGTTCTTTGTACTGGTCGCCCTCTCTTTGGAGTTCTTCCCTACTATAAGAAACTTGGTCTTGATTTGCAGAATGAATACGTCATCGTCAACAATGGATGTTCTACCCACCAAACTAGTGACTGGGGCCTTGTTGACTGGCGAGAACTTAGCAAATCAGACATTGAATACCTGAATGAACTTGCAGAAAATAGTGAGGTTCAGTTGACTCTCTTTGACGAGGAACACTACTTCGTTCTAGGGGGCGAACCAAATCCTATCGTAAAATACGATGCGACACTTGTCTTTTCTGACCTGACTGAAATTTCACTAGAGGAAGCTACCAGTGGTAAATATCGCATGTTCCAGGGTATGTTCTTAGGTACAAAAGAACAAACAGATGATTTTGAACAACGATTTGCTGATGAACTTTGTCAGAGATTTAGCGGAGTTCGTTCACAACCAGTTATCTATGAAGCAATGCCACTCGGTACAACCAAGGCTTCTGCTCTTTCTCGCTTGGCTGAGATTTTAGATATCCAACCTTCTGAAATCATGGCAATGGGTGATGCCAATAACGATATTGAGATGTTAGAATTTGCAGGGCTTGGGATCGCCATGGGAAATGCTAGCGACTATGTCAAATCTCTCGCGGATGCCGTAACTGCCAGCAATGAAGAAGAGGGTGTTGCACGCGCTATTGAGAAATATATTTTGTAAAATTAAAAAAGCAACTAGCAGTTTATTCTGAGAGTTGCTTTTTTTTGTTTAAAATAATGCTGTTAGTGCGGTTATAATCCCTAAAACAATACCTGGCTCATTAGATGCTACCATGGGAATATCAGGTTCTTTTTCGTTTAGAAACTAAACTTACTTCTTCTCAATCGGTGCTACACTGGCTAGGAGTTTTTTGAGGCCGACTTCTGGGAAATTGATTTTCAATTCCTGAGTAGATCCACTTCCTGAAACTTCTAGAACAGTTCCTTCGCCCCATTTCTTATGAAGGGCAATATCACCAATAGACCAGCTTGTCTCACTAGAAGTCGATGTAGAACCAGCTGAAAATTGTCCAAAAGGTAGTCCTTTTGATTCAATTGATCTTGGAGCTGCGTTGCGTTTACGATCTTGTAGAGCTTGAGCTAGGCTCATGCCTTGACCAAAGGCGACACCTCCACTACTATAGGATGCTTTGAAGCTACTATTAGCAGGACGCGCCAAACCTTGATAAGTTAACAAATCTGAACTAATCTCATTGATAAAGCGTGTTGGACGATTATAGTTCGTTCGACCAAACAGCAAGCGGGAGTTAGCATTGGTTAGATAAAGGATTTTCTCTGCGCGCGTGATACCGACATAGGCTAGACGGCGTTCCTCTTCTAGTTCATCCATGTCTTCTGCTGCACGACTAAGTGGAAAGACATTTTCCTCCATTCCAATCAAGAATACAACTGGAAACTCTAGTCCCTTAGCCGCATGGAGCGTCATCAAGGTTACTTCTGATGTTTCCTGACTGCCAGAGTCTGTATCTGCAATCAAGGCCAAGTCATTGAGGAAGCGACTGAGCTTATCCAAGCCAGTTTCCTCTTCTTGATTATCTGGATTATCATCAAAGTTTTTGGTAACAGAAAGAAACTCTTCGATATTTTCAACCCGCGCCTTGCTTTCCAAGGTTGCCTGAGCATTGAGAATATCCACGTAGCCTGTCTTTTCCAATATCCCTTCAACAAGTTCGGTGATGCTTAATTGGTCTAGTTGCTCCCGCAAATCAAGAATCATATTGGCAAAATCCCAGATCGACTGAGCTGCCTTACCTTTTATCCCTGATAACATGATGTTAGCTGAAGCATCTAGCATAGACATGTTTTGCATATTAGCAAAATCACGAATTTTCTCTACTGTTCCAGGGCCAATGCCACGTTTAGGTTCATTGATGATCCGCTCAAAACTAATATTATCACTCAAATTGGCGATGAGATTCAGATATGCAATAACGTCACGGATTTCCTTACGGCTATAGAACTTAGTTCCACCGACCATAGTATAAGGAATATTAGACTTGAGCAGAGCTTCTTCAATTGTACGAGACTGGGCATTGGTACGGTAAAGAACTGCAAAGTCCTTGTGAAGGAAGTTTTGACTTCGACCAAGTTCATCAATGGTTTTGGCGACAAAGACAGCCTCGTCTTGTTCATCATTAGCACGATAGTAGACAATTTGTTCCCCATCCGCATTTTGAGTCCAGAGATTCTTAGGACGACGATTTTTATTGTTTTTGATAACGTCATTAGCAGCTTGGAGGATGGTCTTGGTCGAACGGTAATTTTCCTCCAATAAAACAACCTTGGCTTGAGGATAATCCTTCTCAAAATCCAAGATATTCTGCATATCAGCACCACGCCAACCGTAGATAGACTGGTCAGCATCCCCTACTACGCAGATATTTTGGAAACGAGAAGCCAAGAGTTTAACGAGTTGATACTGAGCATGGTTGGTATCTTGATACTCATCAACATGGATGTACTGGAACTTCTGTTGGTAATAAGTCAAAACATCGGGATTTTGGTCAAAGAGCCTCAAAGTCAACATGATCAAGTCGTCAAAGTCCACTGACTCTGACTGACGAAGTTCTTTCTGATAGGCTGTATAACACTTAGCTACAATTTGCGTGTACATATCTCCTGCCTGGGCAGCATAAGCTACATCGTCAATCAGATCATTCTTAGCATTGGAAATGGTTCCCAAAATAGTGCGTTCATTCCATTTTTTAGGATCCAAGTTCAACTGCTTGAGAATGCGTTTCATGAGCGTTCGCTGCTCTCCAGGATCCACAATCGTGAAATTGCGATTATAGCCAATGTGGTCCGCATCGCGACGTAGGATACGCACGCACATAGAGTGAAAGGTCGCAATCAAACAATCCTGAGTAGCTGGATTGAGTCCATAAGCACGCTCCTTCATTTCACGTGCAGCCTTATTGGTAAAGGTAATGGCCAAGATATTCCATGGGTTGACCATCTTTTCATCAATTAAGTAGGCAATACGGTGGGTTAGAACACGAGTCTTACCAGATCCCGCCCCCGCCATGATCAGCAAAGGTCCTTCTGTGGTTTGAACGGCCTCGGCTTGACGGTCATTCATTCCCTTTAATAATTCGTTCATTTTCTCTTCCTTATTCTTCAAGTCAATGTTTCTATTATATCAAAAAAGTTTGAAAATAACTTTTCTTAGGAGCCTTCTGATTATTTTAGTTGGCAAGACAAGAAAAGGCTGGGACAAAAGTCCTAGCCTCTCAATTCTCTTTTGATTGTCGAGCAAGACGCAGTGGTTGAGTGGGCTCTACTACGCTGATTTCATCAGCTTTTACAGCCCTACTCAACTGTGCGGAGGTGGGACGACGAAATCGAATTCTAACGAATTACCGATTTCGTCGTCCCACTCTCAGTAATTCTTCTATTAGTCCTTTATAGACTGCAAAAGCGTCATTAGGGCTTGGGCAGAACGACGTCCTGCTTCTACGATAAATTCATCAAAGGAAACGGATGCTTCATGATTGGCATTGTCACTCATGGCACGAACGACTAAGAAAGGAAGGTTCAAAGTCTGAGCTGCTTGAGCAATAGCTGCTCCTTCCATCTCTACAGCAAGAACTTGAGGGAAGTGTTCTTTAATGGCCTTGATTTTATCTTCTCCAGCAACAAAACTGTCTCCGGTCGCAATCAAACCTAAATGCCAAGTTTGGTCCAGTTTAGACAAACTCTCTTGAATCAAACTGATAAACTTTTTGTCTGATTCAAAATAGAGAGGCTGTTGAGCCATTTGACCGTAATCATAGCCAAAGGCAGTCACATCAACATCGTGGTAGGCAAGCTTGTCTGCAATCACTACATCCCCTACTGCGATTCCACTTGCCACTGCACCAGCAGAACCAGTATTAATCACTGCATCGACTTGAAAGTGATCCGCTAAGATAGCGACACTCATCGCAGACATGACTTTACCAATACCACTCTCTACAAGTACAAGCTCAACAGAACCAATCTTACCAGTATGATAGCTATGTCCCAGAACCTTTTCTTCACTGGCTTCGTCCAAGTGTTGAATCAAGTAAACTAGCTCTTCTGGCATAGCTGCAATAATTCCAATTTTCATGATAGACTCCTTAAATAAATCTCATTGCTAAAATTAACAAAATCAAGAGAAAAATAACTGCAAAAAGAATCTTGTTTAATTTAGAATTAAAGACATTTCTCTTGGTATTTTCAATCCGACGACTTTTGTGAATAGAAGGTTCAACTTCGATGGTCAGTGTATCCTGGCTAAAACCATGATCTCTGGTTCGTGAATAGCCAAAATTTTGAGAAGAAGTCGGTAAAATCTTAGTTTCCTCATCATCTAGCAAGGGAGGACCTGAGATGTCCTCTCCTCGATTGGCACGTTCGATCATTTCATCTGTTAATAAAGGTTTACCCATGGATTCCTCCACTATTTCTTTGTAATTCCCAGTACTGAATAGCCATGATAGTCTTAGCATCACAAATATCTCCTGACTGGATCAGTTCTTTAGCTTGGTCAAGACTGACTTCAAGTAACTCCAAAGTCTCATCTTCATCCTGCGGACGAGGATTTTCAACTTTTGTCAAATCGCTTGCCAAGTAAAGTTTTAAGCGTTCGTTACAAAATCCAATCGCTGAGTAAAAATCATAGAGAAGGCTTAATTTGCCAGTATAGGCTGCTTCTTCTTCTAATTCACGAAGTGCTGCAGCTTCTGGATCTGCATTCTCCCCAATTTCCAGTTTACCTGCAGGAATTTCATAAGAGACTTTTTCAATCGCCTTGCGATATTGTTTAACAAGGACAATCTTATTTTCTGGAGTGACTGCAAGGACACAAACTGCTCCATTGTGGAAAATCAAATCACGTTGCGCTCTACCTTTTCCAGAAGGTAGTTCAACCTGATCTTGAACTAGCTGAAAAATAGGTCCTTTATAAATTTCTTTACGACTAAGCGTCTTTTCTTCAAATTCCATCGTTAGCTCCTATTTATTGTTAGGATGGTGAGGGAGGCGAGTTGCATATTCGTCCTTATTAATTTGGCGACCTCGTCCAATAGCGATGGCATCAGCTGGAACATCCTTAGTAATGGTTGAACCTGCACCAACAAGAGAGTTATCTCCAAGATCTACTGGAGCAATGATGGTTGAATTTGATCCAACAAAAACATTGTTACCAATAGTTGTCTTAAACTTGTGTTGACCATCGTAATTTACAGTAATGGTTCCTGCACCGAAGTTGACATCACTACCAACTTCACAGTTACCAATATAAGTCAAATGACCTGCCTTAGTATTCTCCCCAATGCTAGAACCTTTGACTTCAACAAAGTTCCCGATATGTACATCTTTTGCAAGGCTTGATCCTGGACGGATATGAGCATAAGGTCCAACTGTAACACCATCAGCAACTGAGCTTTCCTCAATCATTGAATTGGTGATTACTGCTCCTGCTCCGATGCTACTATCAACGATATAAGTTCCGTTTGTCAGGATAGTTTCAGCACCAATCTTACTAGAACCTTTGAGGGTTACATTTGCTTCTATTTGAACTTCTGGAGCAATTTCAACATCGATGTCAATGTAAGTAGCTTCAGGATTCACAAAGCTAACTCCATTGACCATATGCGCTTGATTAATACGACGACGCATGATGCCTTCAGCTGTCGCAAGGGCAACACGGTCATTAACTCCGAGACTTTCATCAAAGTCTTTCAGAGTATAGGCTCCGACTTTTTCTCCAGCTTCACGGAAAATGCCGATGACATCAGTAATGTAGTATTCGCCTTGGGCATTGTTGGTGTTGATATTCTTCAAAGCTTCAAAGAGACGAGCATTATCAAAGACATAGGTTCCTGTATTGATTTCCTTGATTTGTTTTTCAAAATCAGTCGCATCCTTCTGCTCCACGATACGAAGCACTTCAGCATTCTCGTTACGAACAATACGCCCATAACCAAACGGATCTTCAGCTTCTGCAGTAAGGATTGTAGCTACATTCTTGTGATTTATGTGGAAATCAATCAAATTTTTAAGACTTTCCCCAGTGATTAATGGTGTATCACCAGCGATGACCAATGTTTGACCAGAAAGTCCTTCAAGAATTGGCTCAGCCATCATAACCGCATGACCAGTTCCTAATTGCTCAGACTGTCTTACAAAATCAGTTTGACCAGCTAAAACTTGCTCCACAAGTTCTGCCTTATGTCCAACAACCGTTACTGTTTTTTCAGGCTTGATGGCCCCTACACTACGAAAAACATGCTCAAGCATTGAAATTCCTGCAACCTTGTGCATGACTTTTGGTAGATCTGATTTCATACGAGTACCTTTACCCGCTGCTAAAATAACTGCATAATTTGCCATATTTTTCTCTTTTCTATAGAAATTCCCTTATATTATATCATAAATTTGCTTTTTCAAACACAAAAGAGGGCAAATGCTTTAAAACATCGCATTCTCTAGATGATTTCGAGTATTTTTTTTGATTTTTTTCACCATTTACGATACACTATAAAAGTATGAGAAAGAAAATAAATCCTGTTTTTATTTTTACTGTATTAGCTACTCTCGTGGGTATTTTAATCATCAATAGACCCAAGTTCGAAGACCATCCAGTCAAAACAAAGCAAAATCCAGTTCAAGTAGAAACTCAAGCTTTACATAATATCAACAAGCCGATTATTGATGTTTCTGGCTGGCAAAGACCATCAGAGATCAATTATGACACCTTAACTCAAAATATTTCAGGTGCAATCGTTCGGGTTCATAGTGGGGCTCAAGCTTCTGTTGAAAACGATGCTTCATTTAAAAATGGGGTTGATAAGGCTTATAAAGAACACATCACAGAATTTCAAAAACGGAATATTCCAGTCGCTGTTTATGCCTATGTAGCTGGTAAAAATGTCGAAGAAATGGAAAAAGCTGCTGAAGTATTCTATAATGCTGCTTCTCCCTATAATCCTAGCTACTATTGGTTGGATGTTGAAGACAAGACTATGTCTGACATGAACAAGGGGGTTGAGGCCTTTCGCGCTAAATTAGCTTCATTGGGAGCTAAAAATATTGGCATCTATGTTGGTGTCTACTTTATGGAGGAGCATAGTATCAGTACGGAGAATTTCTCAGCAATCTGGATACCGTCCTATGGAACCAACTCGGGTTACTACGAGAGTGCTCCCAATACAGATCTTAACTATGATCTTCACCAATACACCTCTCATGGAAGCCTTGGAGGCTTTGAAAATCATCTGGATTTGAACCTTATTTCTTCCACAAAAAACAAGGAAGAAACCTTTAGAAAATTGTTTTTAAATCCTTAATTACTATCGCCATAAGCAAGTCAGACATTGCTTTCTGCTTGCTTTTCTTTATTTTTCAATATTAAACCACTGTTTTATCTTTATAATATACACTGAATTTTGGAGGACTTCTATGTTATCATGGCTATCAAAAATTATTAAGGGAATTGTTATTGCTCTCGGTTTCATTCTACCAGGGATTTCTGGTGGCGTTCTTGCCGCTATCTTGGGAATTTATGAGAGAATGATTCGTTTCCTTGCCCATCCTTTTAAGAATTTAAAAGAAGATCTACTCTTTTTCCTACCTGTCGGTATTGGAATGCTCCTAGGTATCGGCCTTTTCTCATATCCTATTGAGTACCTTCTCGAAAATTATCAAGTATATGTGTTATGGAGTTTTGCTGGTGCCATCATCGGTACCATTCCAAGTCTTGTCAAAGAATCTACCCGTGATTCCGAGAGAGATAAGATTGATCTCATTTGGTTTTGGGCAACTTTTATCCTTTCAGGTATTGCCCTCTACGCCTTAAATTTTGTCGTCGGATCGTTGTCAGCTAGTTTCCTTAACTTTACTCTTGCTGGATGCTTACTGGCACTTGGAATTTTAGTACCAGGACTCAGCCCTTCTAATCTACTTTTAATCCTTGGTCTTTATAGTCCAATGCTAACAGGATTTAAGACTTTTGATTTATTCGGAACCTTTCTTCCAATAGGAATTGGAGCACTTGCTACTCTTGTCATTTTTTCAAAATTTATGGACTACGCTCTCCGTGTCTATCAATCTCGTGTTTACCACTTTATCATCGGAATTGTTCTTTCAAGTACAATCTTAATCCTCATTCCAAATGCTGGTAATGCTGAAAGCATCAGCTATAGTGGATTATCTCTTGTGTCTTATGTCATCATTGCCTTTTTCTTCGCTCTAGGTATTTGGTTAGGTATTTGGATGAGTCAATTGGAGGATAAATACAAATAATGGCTAAAAAAGTAAAAGTCAAAAAAACCTTGGTCCAACAAATTTTAACCAAGGCAGGAATAAACCATACAGGTATTCAAATTAATGCCCTGGAAGGTGAGATGCCTCAAGGTTATGAAAAGAGTCAGATTTTTAAGACTCTAGCACTTCTGGGAGATAAGACTGGACCCATTATCGGCATCCTTCCTATCACTGAACATCTTTCTGAAAAGAAACTAGCTAAGATTTCTGGTAATAAGAAAGTCAGCATGATTCCACAAAAAGACCTAGAAAAAACAACAGGCTATATCCATGGCGCCAATAATCCAGTTGGAATTCGTCAAAAACATAACTACCCTATCTTTATCGATCAAAGTGCACTTGAGCTTGAAGAAATGATCGTTTCGGCAGGTGAAGTTGGGCATAGTATTATTATCAACCCAAAAGACCTTGCAAGCTTTGTTAAAGCAGACTTTGCAGATATTTTAGAAGGACAATGATCAATGAAACTATACTTTGTTCGCCACGGTAAAACTCTTTGGAATCTTGAAGGACGTTTTCAAGGGGCAAGTGGTGACTCACCACTCCTTGAGAAATCCATTGAGACCTTAAAACAATTGGGCCAGTATCTACAGGAAATTCCATTTGATGTGATTTATTCTAGTGATCTTCCTCGTGCCGTAACTTCTGCTCAGATTATCCAAAGTCAACTGAAAATCAGCTGTCCATTAGAAGAGATACCCTCACTAAGAGAATGGCAACTTGGAAAACTTGAAGGTGCAAAATTTGCAACCTTGGAAGCCATCTATCCCGAGCAATTAAAAGCTTTTCGTACCAATCTAGCAAAATTCGATTCGACTATGTTTGGAGCAGAGTCTGTCTATCAAACAACTCAACGAACCATTCAATTTATCAAATCATTAGAGTTCAAACCTTTTGAACATGTTATGATTGTTGGTCACGGTGCCAATCTCACAGCCAGTATTCGAACTCTTCTAGGCTATGATACTCCACTACTTAGAAAAGATGGCGGTCTAGCAAATGCTAGTGTTACTGTTCTTGAAACATCTGACTTTGAAAACTTCAATCTTATAGTCTGGAATGACACTTCTTACCAAGATAATAACTGAACTTAGCAATCACTGTTAAGTTCTTTTTAGATTTTGTAGAATATCCGTGAATTTATTTGACTTTTATGATAAAATGGGAGTATCGCAAAAAGACTCATCGTATCAAGAATTGAGTAAAAACTAGGAGGAAAAAATGTCAACAGAACATATGGAAGAACTAAATGACCAGCAGATCGTTCGCCGTGAAAAAATGGCTGCGCTCCGCGAACAAGGAATCGATCCATTCGGTAAACGATTTGAACGCACTGCTAACTCACAAGAATTAAAAGATAAATATGCTGACCTCGATAAGGAACAACTACATGAATTGAACGAAACTGCTACTATTGCAGGTCGTCTTGTTACCAAACGTGGTAAGGGTAAGGTTGGATTTGCCCACCTTCAAGACCGCGAAGGTCAAATCCAAATCTATGTTCGTAAAGATGCTGTCGGTGAAGAAAACTACGAAATCTTTAAAAAGGCTGACTTAGGAGACTTCCTTGGTGTCGAAGGTGAAGTTATGCGTACAGATATGGGAGAACTCTCTATCAAGGCTACACATATTACTCACTTGTCCAAAGCCCTTCGTCCGCTTCCAGAGAAATTCCACGGTTTGACTGACGTTGAAACCATCTACCGCAAACGTTACCTTGATTTAATTTCAAACCGTGAAAGCTTTGAACGCTTTGTTACTCGTTCAAAAATCATCTCTGAAATCCGTCGTTACCTTGACCAAAAAGGCTTCCTTGAAGTGGAAACACCTGTTCTTCACAATGAGGCTGGTGGAGCATCTGCGCGTCCATTTATCACTCACCACAATGCTCAAAATATTGATATGGTGCTTCGTATCGCGACTGAGCTTCACTTAAAACGTCTTATCGTCGGTGGTATGGAACGTGTTTATGAGATTGGCCGCATCTTCCGTAACGAAGGAATGGATGCTACCCACAACCCTGAGTTCACTTCTATCGAAGTTTACCAAGCTTATGCAGACTTCCAAGACATTATGGACTTAACTGAAGGCATTATCCAACACGCTGCTAAATCAGTTAAAGGTGATGGTCCAGTCAACTATCAAGGAACCGAGATCAAGATCAATGAACCATTTAAACGTGTACACATGGTTGATGCAATCAAGGAAATTACAGGTGTTGATTTCTGGAAAGATATGACTTTAGAAGAAGCTAAGGCAATCGCTGCTGAGAAGAAAGTTCCAGTTGAAAAACACTACACTGAAGTTGGTCATATCATCAATGCTTTCTTTGAAGAATTTGTTGAAGAAACTTTGATTCAACCTACCTTTGTCTATGGTCATCCAGTAGCTGTATCTCCACTTGCTAAGAAAAATCCTGAAGATGAGCGCTTTACCGACCGTTTTGAACTCTTCATTATGACTAAAGAATACGGAAATGCCTTTACTGAGTTGAACGACCCAATCGACCAGCTTAGCCGTTTTGAAGCTCAAGCCAAAGCCAAAGAACTTGGTGACGATGAAGCGACAGGAATCGACTATGACTACATTGAAGCTCTTGAATACGGTATGCCACCAACAGGTGGTTTGGGAATCGGTATCGACCGTCTCTGCATGCTCCTCACTGATACAACTACTATCCGTGATGTGCTTCTTTTCCCAACTATGAAATAAAATACAAATCTCCTAGTCACATTCTAGGAGATTTTTTAGTATTAATATAAAAGACAAACTCGATTTTGAGCTTGTCTTTTTGTTGTTTAATTAGAATAATCCAAGAACAGTTCCATCACTTTCAACATCCATGTTGAGAGCTGCTGGTCGTTTTGGAAGTCCTGGCATGGTCATGACATCACCAGTAAGGGCAACGATAAAGCCTGCACCAAGTTTTGGTACCAATTCACGAATGGTAATTTCAAAGTTTTCAGGTGCTCCAAGTGCGTTTGGATTATCTGAGAAACTGTACTGAGTCTTAGCCATACAGATTGGTAGTTTATCCCAACCATTTTGAACGATTTGAGCGATTTGAGTTTGAGCTTTCTTCTCGAAGTTTACTTTGCTACCACGATAGATTTCAGTGACAATCTTTTCAATCTTCTCTTGGACAGAAAGATCGTTGTCATAGAGACGTGTGTAGTTTGCCGGATTTTCAGCGATAGTCTTGACAAGCGTTTCAGCAAGGGCTACTCCACCTTCTGCTCCATCAGCCCATACGCTAGCTAGTTCGACTGGAACATCGATTGAAGCACAAAGTTCTTTCAAGGCTGCGATTTCTGCTTCGGTATCAGAGACAAATTCATTGATAGCAACAACTGCTGGAATACCGAACTTACGGATATTCTCAACGTGACGTTTCAAGTTTGCAAATCCTGCACGAACAGCTTCTACATTCTCTTCTGTCAAAGCATCCTTGGCAACTCCACCATTCATCTTAAGAGCACGAAGGGTTGCAACGATAACTACTGCATCTGGCGCAGTTGGCAAGTTTGGAGTTTTGATATCCAGGAATTTCTCAGCACCAAGGTCTGCACCAAAACCTGCTTCTGTTACTGTGTAATCTGCCAAGTGAAGGGCAGTAGTTGTAGCCAAGACAGAGTTACATCCGTGTGCGATATTGGCAAATGGGCCACCATGTACAAAGGCAGGTGTTCCATAGATGGTTTGAACCAAGTTCGGTTTGATAGCGTCTTTTAAAATCAATGCCAAGGCACCTTCAACCTGTAGATCACCTACTGAAACAGGTGTACGATCATAACGGTAACCAATGACGATATTGGCCAAACGACGTTTTAAATCTTCAATATCAGTTGCCAAGCAAAGGATGGCCATGATTTCTGATGCGACAGTGATATCAAAACCATCTTCACGTGGAATACCATTAAGCGGACCACCGAGTCCAACAGTTACGTGACGAAGAGCGCGGTCGTTCAAGTCAACCACACGTTTCCAGAGAATACGACGCTGATCGATTCCAAGCTCATTTCCTTGGTGCAAGTGATTGTCAATCAAGGCAGAGAGAGCATTATTTGCAGTTGTAATAGCGTGCATATCTCCAGTAAAGTGAAGGTTGATGTCTTCCATTGGTAAAACTTGGGCATAACCACCACCAGCTGCACCACCTTTAATCCCCATGACTGGTCCAAGAGAAGGTTCGCGGATAGCAATCATGGTTTTCTTACCAATCTTATTCAAAGCATCAGCAAGTCCAATAGTGATAGTTGATTTTCCTTCACCAGCAGGTGTTGGATTGATAGCAGTAACTAAAATCAATTTACCGACAGGATTACTTTCAACCTCACGGATCTTATCAAAGCTCAGCTTAGCCTTATATTTTCCATACAACTCCAAATCATCGTATGAAATACCAAGTTTCTCAAAAACTTCAACGATTGGTTTTAATTCGATACTTTGTGCAATTTCAATATCTGTTTTCATAACAAACTCCTCTACCTCAAATGTGTTAATTCATTATATCATAAAATAAGATTTTTAACAGTCATAAAGCTTGGTAACGTTCGTAAATATCACAACACTTCAGACTTTCTTGGCTTCTTTTTAAATTTTTATATGCCTTTATAGGTTTTAACTATAGTTGAAAGCTTAGATTTCACATAATATTTTATCGCTTTCATTTTACTTACTGTTCATTTTTTTGTACAATAGTTCTATGAAAATTTTAGTTACATCTGGTGGTACAAGCGAAGCCATTGATCGAGTTCGCTCCATTACCAACCACTCTACTGGTAGACTTGGTAAAGTTATAACTGAGACTTTACTAAAAGCTGGTCACCAAGTTTGCCTGATTACTACGCAACAAGCTCTAAAACCAGCATCACACTCGAATTTATCCGTTATCGAAATCAAAAACACTTCCGATTTACTCCAAGAGATGAAACGGATTGTCCCTGATTATCAAGTCTTGATCCATTCAATAGCTGTTTCTGACTACAGCCCAGTTTACATGACAGGTCTTGATCAAGTTCAAGCAAGTCAAGATTTAAGTGAGTTTTTGCATAAGAAAAATATGGAATCAAAGATCTCCTCTAAGGATGAGGTGCAAGTCCTATTTCTTAAGAAAAATCCAAAGATCATCTCTCTTGTTAAAGAATGGAATCCAAGTATTCATCTCATTGGCTTTAAACTGCTTGTCGATGTTACTAAGGAGCATCTGATTCAAATCGCTAGAGAAAGTCTTGAAAAGAATCAAGCTGATTTGATTGTCGCTAATGACCTCACTCAGATTAATGCTGATCAACATCTGGCTTATCTAGTAGAGGAAAAAGATTATCAGATTGCTGCTAGCAAACAAGAAATTGCTGACTTATTAGTGAAAAAAATTCAGGGATTTGATCGTTAGAAAGGAAAATTATGGCTCGTATTACACTCGCTGTGACAGGCTCTATCGCCTCTTACAAGGCTGCTGATTTGGTAAGTGGCTTGAAGAAACAAGGACATTCTGTTACTGTACTTATGACCCAGGCTGCGACTGCCTTTATCCAACCTTTAACCCTTCAAGTCTTATCTCAAAATACCGTACATCTCGATCTTATGCAGGAACCTTATCCTGATAAAGTCAATCATATCGAGCTTGGCAAAAAAACAGACTTATTTATCCTTGCCCCTGCGACCGCTAATACGATTGCGAAAGTCGCGCACGGTTTTGCCAACAATATGGTTACTGCTACTGCTCTTGCCTTGCCACCCTATGTTCCAAAACTAGTAGCACCTGCTATGAATACCAAAATGTATGACCATCCAGCAACTCAAACAAACTTAAAAACTTTAGAAACTTATGGTTATACAATTATTGCTCCAAAAGAGTCCCTACTGGCCTGTGGCGATGTAGGACGCGGTGCTCTTGCTGATCTTGATACTATTTTACAACAGATAAAGGAAAAACTTCATGAACAAACGCTCTAATATTGCTCCAATTGCTATCTTTTTTGCCAGCATGATCGTCATTCATCTGCTGAGTTCTATTGTCTTTAATGTCTTGCCATTTCCAATTAAACCAACCATTGTCCATATTCCAGTCATCATTGCTAGTATCATCTACGGGCCACGAATTGGTGCCATCTTAGGTTTTTTGATGGGGATGATTAGCTTGACAGTCAATACAATCACGATTCTCCCAACTAGCTACCTCTTCTCTCCTTTTGTACCAAACGGTAACATCTACTCCCTAGTTATTGCGATTGTACCACGCATCCTTATTGGTTTAACTCCATACTTTGTCTATAAACTCCTCAGAAACAAGGCGGGGCTTATCTTTGCGGGAGCTCTCGGTTCACTTACTAATACTGTATTTGTACTAGGCGGAATCTTCTTCCTCTTTGGAAATGTTTTTGATGGAAATATCCAAAAACTATTAGCTACTGTTATCTCAACAAACTCTATCGCAGAACTGATTATCTCAGCAATACTCACCCTAGTTATTGTTCCGAGACTTGAAAAAATCAAAAAATAAGAGGTCGGGAAAATCCCGACCTCGATTTTTATTTGCGCTGAAGATCTGCTCCAGCATTTAGTGAATCTTAAAGAGTCAAAAAAGCCTTTGAAACAATATTTTTCTCTATCTAAAAGCATAATTGTGAAGATTAACGAATATGAGAAAAAGGTTCAAACTTGATAAAATCTTTACTTTCCCACAGCCTTTTATCTACTTATTATTGGGCAAGACGTGCTTCTTCTAAAATCTTTTCAATCTTTGTTGTTAGCAAATCAATAGCTACTGTATTGGTCACTCCTTCTGGAATAACGATATCTGCATAACGCTTTGTTGGCTCAATAAATTGATGATACATGGGTTTTACCACACCAAGATACTGGTCAATAACGCTATCCAGACTACGACCACGCTCTTCCATATCACGTTTAATACGGCGAATGATACGAACATCATCATCTGTATCTACAAAAATCTTGATATCCATCAAATCACGAAGTCGTTTGTCCTCCAAAACCAGGATTCCTTCAACGATAAAAACATCTTGAGGTTCTTGACGGTAAGTTTTAGAACTTCTGGTGTGGGCAGCATAATCATAGGTAGGAATGTCTACAGGACGACCTGCCAACAATTCTTTGATTTGCTCAATCATCAAATCAGTATCAAAAGCAAAAGGATGGTCATAGTTGGTCTTAATACGCTCTTCAAAGGTTAGATGAGATTGATCTTTATAGTAGGAATCATGCTCAATCATAGAGATTTTTTCATTTGGAAAATGCGACAAGATTGCTTTAGATACGCTTGTCTTTCCTCCTCCAGATCCACCTGTTACTCCGATAATGATTGGTCTATTTTGCATTGTAGCCTCCTTGTTTTTTCCCTTGTCTATTTTACCATATTTTTGATAAATTTTACAGATGGAGTTTTCTACAAAATAGAAGAAAAAATCCTCATAGCCAGAAGCTACAAGGATTTGTAGTTGATTAATCGAAGTTAACGTATTCTTTAGAAAGTTCAAGAACTTCTTCCATTGTTGAACATTCAGTAAGAGCACGGTTAGCGTATTCTTGCATTTTAGCAGTGTCGAGTTTCTTCATCAAGCTACGTGTACGAAGTACAGATGTTGCTGACATAGAGAACTCATCCAAGCCCATTCCGACAAGAAGTGGAACAGCTGTTTGGTCACCAGCCATTTCACCACACATACCAGCCCATTTACCTTCAGCGTGAGCTGCTTTGATAACGTTGTTGATCAAACGAAGGATTGATGGGTTGTATGGTTGATAAAGGTATGAAACTTGTTCGTTCATACGGTCTGCCGCCATTGTGTATTGGATCAAGTCGTTTGTACCAATTGAGAAGAAGTCAACTTCTTTTGCAAATTGGTCTGCAAGCATAGCTGCTGCAGGAATTTCGATCATGATACCAACTTGGATGTCATCCGCAACTGCAACACCTTCAGCAAGAAGGTTAGCTTTTTCTTCATCGAAGACTGCTTTAGCTGCACGGAATTCTTTCAAAAGCGCAACCATCGGGAACATGATACGCAATTGACCGTGTACAGAAGCACGAAGAAGAGCACGGATTTGAGTGCGGAACATTGCATCTCCTGTTTCAGAGATAGAGATACGAAGAGCACGGAATCCAAGGAATGGGTTCATTTCATGTGGCATATCGAAGTAAGGAAGTTCCTTGTCACCACCGATATCCATTGTACGGACAACAACTGGTTTACCGTTCATTCCTTCAAGAACAGCCTTGTATGCTTCGTACTGCTCGTCTTCAGTTGGGAAGTCTTGAGAATCCATGTACAAGAACTCTGTACGGTAAAGACCGACAGCTTCTGCACCGTTATCATTAACACCTTCAACGTCTTTCGGAGTACCAATGTTTGCAGCCAATTCGAAGTGTTTACCGTCAGCAGTAACTGTTTGAGCATCCTTCAAGAGTGCCCATTCAGCTTTTTGTTGAGCGTAAGCTTCACCAGCTGCTTTAAACTCAGCCGCTTGTTCTTCAGTAGGGTTGATAATCACTTCACCTGTAATACCATTAACGGCAAGTAGGTCACCATCTTTAACGATTTCAGTGATATTATTTGTACCCAAAACTGCAGCGATTTCAAGTGTACGAGCCATGATAGCTGAGTGACTTGTACGACCACCAATGTTTGTTACAAAAGCTTTTACAAAGTTTTTGTCCAATTGAGCTGTATCAGATGGAGTCAAGTCGTGAGCAATCACGATTACTTCTTCATTGATAGAAGCTGGGTTTGGCAATTTTTTACCAAGGAGGTTAGCTAATACACGTTTTGTTACGTCGCGGATATCCGCTGCACGTTCTTGCATATATGGGTTGTCTTCCATGCCTTCAAAGATTGTGATAAACATGTCTGTAACTTCTTTCAGACCTGCTTCTGCATTCACTTTCTTAGCACGGATAGTTTCTTTGATTTGACCGATCAATTCAGGGTCAGCAAGAACCATCAAGTGGGCGTCAAATACTTGTGCCGCTTCTTCACCAAGCGTACCTACAGCCTTCTCGCGGATAAGAGAAAGCTCGTTTTGAGAAGCTTCAAGAGCAACATCCAAACGAGCCTCTTCTGCATTTGTATCTTCGACTGTAACAGTCTCGAATGATAAATCCGGTTGAACGAGTAGATATGCTTTTGCAACTGCAACACCGTCAGATGCTGCGATTCCTTTAAGCATTTCTGTCATTTCCTTATGCCAATCCTTCTTTTTCCATTGTTTCTGAGATTGCAGCGATAGCGTCATCAGCGTCTGCACCTTCAGCAGTGATTGTAACGTCAGCACCTTGACCAACACCAAGGCTCATTACACCCATGATAGATTTAAGGTTAACTGATTTACCTTTGTACTCAAGAGTGATATCTGAAGCAAATTTGCTAGCTGTTTGTACCAACAATGTTGCTGGACGTGCGTGAATACCTGTTTCTGCCACTACGTGGAAATCTTTAGAAGCCATAGTTTGACTCTCCTTTAATAGTTTTCTTGTTGAGTTACATATCTGATAACCCTTACAATTTAGTATTATATCACCTTCATTGATATTTTTCAAGTATTTTATGGACTTTCTTCAATTTCCTTTCAGATAACTTGCTGAAAATCTTCTATTAAATTTAGCAAAACACAGTATGTAGTTTTTGTCGAGACACCTATAATGAAATCATTGCTTTTTCTGTAATTATTTTTTAATACTACACTATATATTGTGTTTGTTGGTAAAATCAGTAAAATAAGTACACAAGATTTAGTTTTAGAAAGTTGACAAAGTTTTTTTTTCTGATATACTAAGAAAGTAATAAATTTTTAAAGAGGAGTTACAGAAATGGTAACCGTATATTCTAAAAACAACTGTGTCCAATGTAAAATGACGAAACGTTTTTTAGACAGTAATAATGTTGAATATAAAGAAATCAATCTTGATGAACAACCTGAATACATTGATCAAGTAAAAGAGCTTGGCTTTAGTGCTGCTCCTATTATTCAGACACCGACAGAAGTTTTCTCTGGTTTCCAACCAGGTAAACTTAAACAACTTGCTTAAGAATCAGGACAAAAGCTTCTATGTCTACCTTAGAAGCCTTTCTTTTGTAATTAGATAAAGGATTTTTTATGGGATTAAAACAACTTGAAGATGTGACTTACTTCCGTCTTAATAATGAAATTAACCGTCCTGTTAATGGACAAATCATGCTTCACAAGGACAAGGAAGCTTTAGAAGCTTTCTTTAAAGAAAATGTTGTACCTAATACAATGGTTTTTCATTCAATTACGGATAAAATTAATTTCCTCATTGAACATAACTATATTGAAACAGCATTTATCAAGAAATACCGTCCAGAATTTTTGGAAGAACTATCTCAATTTATTAAAGATCAAAACTTCCAATTTAAGTCTTTCATGGCTGCCTATAAATTCTATAATCAATATGCTTTGAAGACTAATGATGGGGAATACTATCTTGAAAGCATGGAAGACCGTGTCTTCTTTAACGCTCTTTATTTCGCAGATGGTGATGAAGCGATTGCTATTGATATCGCTAATGAAATTATCCACCAACGTTATCAACCTGCTACTCCTTCTTTCTTGAATGCAGGTCGTGCGCGTCGTGGCGAATTGGTATCGTGCTTCTTGATCCAGGTAACAGATGATATGAACTCTATCGGACGTTCTATCAACTCAGCTCTTCAACTTTCACGTATCGGTGGCGGTGTCGGAATTTCCCTCAGTAACCTTCGTGAAGCTGGAGCTCCTATTAAAGGCTATGAGGGTGCTGCTTCTGGTGTCGTACCAGTTATGAAGCTTTTCGAAGATAGCTTCTCTTACTCTAACCAACTCGGTCAACGTCAAGGTGCTGGGGTTGTTTATCTCAATGTCTTCCACCCAGACATCATCGCCTTCCTTTCAACTAAGAAGGAAAATGCGGATGAAAAAGTGCGTGTCAAGACCCTTTCACTTGGTGTTGTTGTACCAGATAAATTCTACGAATTGGCTCGCAAAAATGAAGAAATGTACCTCTTCAGCCCTTACTCTGTAGAGCTTGAATACGGCGTGCCATTTAACTACATCGACATCACAGAAAAATACGATGAATTAGTAGCAAATCCAAACATCCGTAAGACAAAAATCAAGGCGCGTGATTTGGAAACTGAGATTTCTAAATTGCAACAAGAATCTGGTTACCCTTATGTGGTCAACATTGATACAGCCAACCGTGCAAATCCAGTTGATGGTAAGATCATCATGAGTAACTTGTGTTCTGAGATTCTTCAAGTCCAAGAACCAAGTCTTATCAACGATGCTCAAGAATTCCTTAAAATGGGGACTGATGTCTCATGTAACCTTGGTTCAACAAACGTAGTCAACATGATGACGTCACCTGACTTTGGTCGTTCTATCCGTGCTATGGTTCGTGCCCTTACTTTCGTAACAGATAGTTCACACATCGTTGCTGTACCGACTATCGACCACGGAAATAGTCAAGCTCATACCTTTGGTCTTGGTGCCATGGGACTTCACAGCTACCTTGCCCAACAATTGATTGAATACGGATCACCTGAGTCAATTGAATTTACAAGCATCTACTTCATGCTTATGAACTACTGGACCTTGGTTGAGTCAAACAATATCGCCCGCGAACGTGGTATCACCTTCCACAACTTTGAAAAATCAGACTACGCTAACGGAAGCTACTTTGACAAGTATGTGACAGGCGAGTTTGTTCCAAAATCAGACCGTGTTAAAGAACTCTTCAAAGATATCTTTATTCCTACTGCTGCTGACTGGGCTGAACTTCGTGATAAAGTTAAAGCAGATGGACTTTACCACCAAAACCGCCTTGCTGTAGCGCCAAATGGTTCTATCAGCTATATCAACGATGTATCTGCTTCTATCCACCCGATCACGCAACGTATCGAAGAACGCCAAGAGAAGAAAATCGGTAAGATTTACTATCCTGCTGCTGGTTTGTCAACAGAAACAATCCCTTACTACACTTCTGCTTATGACATGGATATGCGTAAGGTCATTGATGTTTATGCTGCTGCGACTGAGCACGTGGACCAAGGACTTTCACTCACACTCTTTATGCGTAGTGATATTCCAACAGGCCTTTACGAATGGAAGAAAGAAAACAAACAAACGACACGTGACTTGTCTATCCTTCGTAACTATGCCTTCAACAAAGGTATCAAGTCTATCTACTACGTCCGTACCTTTACAGATGATGGTGGAGAAGTCGGTGCTAACCAATGCGAGAGCTGTGTGATTTAATTCAACTCTCAAAAAAATTACATTTACTTAATCCATTAAACGAAACGTATTTTGCTGATAGAATCATGTAAGAACATAAAAGTCGGGCTACCGACTTTTTGTTCGATTATAGCATAGAATTATGATAAAATAAGAATGATTATGTTATCGCATTACTACACACAGAAAGAGATTTCAAATGAAAACTTACTACAAAGCCATTAACTGGAATGCCATCGAAGATGTCATTGACAAATCAACCTGGGAAAAGCTGACTGAGCAGTTCTGGCTTGATACGCGTATCCCTTTGTCAAATGACCTAGACGACTGGAGAAAGCTTTCTAATAAGGAAAAAGACCTTGTTGGTAAAGTTTTTGGAGGTTTGACCCTTCTTGATACCATGCAATCAGAAACTGGTGTTCAAGCCCTTCGTGCTGATATTCGTACGCCTCACGAGGAAGCTGTTTTTAACAATATCCAATTTATGGAATCTGTTCATGCTAAGTCATACTCTTCTATCTTCTCAACCTTAAATACCAAGTCTGAAATTGAAGAAATTTTTGAATGGACTAATACCAATCCATATCTTCAGAAAAAAGCTGAAATTATCAATGAAATCTACCTAAACGGAACTCCTCTTGAAAAGAAAGTAGCGAGTGTCTTCCTTGAAACCTTCCTTTTCTACTCTGGTTTCTTCACACCACTCTACTATCTTGGAAACAACAAGTTGGCCAACGTGGCAGAAATTATCAAATTGATTATTCGTGATGAATCAGTTCATGGAACCTACATCGGCTACAAATTCCAACTTGGTTTCAACGAATTACCTGAAGATGAGCAAGAAAAACTCAAAGAATGGATGTACGACCTTCTCTATACTCTTTATGAGAATGAAGAAGGCTACACAGAGAGCCTCTATGACGAAGTCGGATGGACTGAAGAGGTTAAAACCTTCCTTCGCTACAATGCTAATAAGGCTCTTATGAACTTGGGGCAAGATCCTCTCTTCCCTGATTCAGCTGACGATGTCAACCCTATCGTTATGAACGGGATTTCAACTGGTACATCCAACCACGACTTCTTCTCTCAAGTTGGTAATGGCTATCTACTTGGTGAAGTTGAAGCTATGCAGGATGATGACTATAACTATGGACTAAATTAATACCTAACCTAAAAAAACATCTAAGTTTAATTTGTACTGATCCCAAAAAGTTAGACAATTAATTTAAGCAAAGGATTTAGTTCTGTATTGTACAGGACTAAGTCCTTTTAGTTTTACCTTAATTCGTTTGTTGTTGTAGTAATCAATATAGTCTACAATAGCTTGTTCCAAGTGCTCAAGTGACTGAAACGTATTCTCATAACCATAAAACATTTCAGTCTTAAGAATGCCAAAGAAAGATTCCATCATACCGTTATCTGGGCTATTCCCCTTACGTGACATAGATGGTTGGATTCCCTTATTCTTTAAAAAATGATGATAAAAATCGTGTTGGTATTGCCATCCTTGGTCACTATGGAGAATCGTATTCTCATAGTACTTCTCTGTGAAGGCCTGGTTTAACATAGCTTCCACTTGTTCTAAGTTTGGTGAAGTTGAAAGATTATAGGCGATAATTTCGCTATTAAAGCCATCTAAAACTGGTGATAAGTAGAGTTTTTGACTGCTTGCTGGAATGGCAAATTCTGTCACATCTGTGTAGCACTTTTCCATTGGTTTGGCGGCTTCAAATTGGCGTTGAATAAGGTTATCTGCTTTCTTACCAACGTCTCCTTTATGAGAAGAATATTTTCGTTTCTGTCGCATTTTAGCTTGTAAATTGAGTACTTTCATCAAGCGTTGAACTCTTTTATGATTTACCAGATAACCACGATTTCTTAGTTCTAAATGAATCCGACGATAACCATAATTTCCCTTATGTTCGATAAAAATGGATTGAATTTCAGCTTTAAGCTCTTGGTCCTTATCTGGTTTGTCTAGCTGTTTCAAGTGATAGTAGTAGGTCGAACGAGCTAGTTTAATGGCTTTTAGAAGAATATCTAACGAAAACTCAGTCATTAATTCTTGAACAATTTCTGTCTTTCTTCTTTCTCTTTTTCCTCCTTCAATCGGAGTTCTCTCAACTTTTTTAGGATGGCATTCTCCGCTCTCAGGTACTCATTTTCTGCTTGAAGACGTTCTAATTCTGTCCTCTCTTCAGGTCTCGTTTTTAGCTTATGTCCCATTTTAGGTATTCTCCCTCTTGTTTTCTCAACAATAGTATACCCGTTTTTCTTGTATTGTGCTAGCCAATTAAGAAGTATCGTACGACTTGGGAGGCCGTATTCAAGTGAAACTCTATCTTTAGTCCAGCCTTCATGTAAGACTTTATTAATCATTTCTTGTTTTAAATCAGGAGAATAGTAACGATTTTTTCCTTTTTTGACGAACTCTATTCCGTAACGATCAATCAATTTAATCATGTACCTAATATTAGAATTGTTGATCCCAAATTTATTTGAAAGCTTCTCTAAGCTATATCCTTGTTTTCTAAGTTCATAGATCTGAACTTTATCATCATAAGTTAATTTCATAATAAAAATACCCCAAAAGTTAGATTTTTATGTCTAACTTTTGGGGTGCAGTTCAATTACAAACCAGATGTTTTTTTTTGTTTATTTTTGTTTTCTTTAAGTTGCTTAGCTGTTTAAAATATGATAAAATAATATTAGATTTGGGGGTGGTTCAATGCTGAAGCAAGAAAAATTAGATACTATTTTAGAAATTGTTAATACAAAAGGAACTATCACTGTTAAAGAGATTATGAATCGCCTTGATATTTCCGATATGACAGCTAGACGATATTTACAAGAGTTAGCGGATAAGGATTTACTGGTTCGAGTTCATGGAGGAGCTGAAAAACTTCGAACAGGTTCCTTATTAAATAATGAGCGTTCTAACGTTGAAAAACAAGGGCTACAAACAGCAGAAAAACAAGAAATTGCTCGCTTTGCAGGTCACTTAGTTGAAGAAAGAGAAACTATTTTCATTGGTCCAGGTACCACATTAGAATTCTTTGCGCGTGAGCTTCCTATCGATAACATTCGTGTTGTTACCAATAGTTTGCCTGTATTTCTTATTCTAAACGAGCGTAAGCTAACTGATCTCATTCTAATCGGTGGTAATTATCGTTCAATTACAGGAGCTTTTGTCGGTACTCTCACTCTTCAAGATATCGCTAGTTTGCAATTTTCAAAAGCCTTCGTTAGTTGTAATGGTATCAAGGATCAAGCTATCGCTACTTTTAGTGAAGACGAAGGTGAAGCGCAGAAATTAGCACTTGAAAACGCCAACAAAAAATATCTCCTAGCTGACCATAGCAAATTTGATAAATTTGATTTCTTCACATTTTACAATATCTCAGATATCGACACCATTATAACGGATTCAAAATTAAGTGACCAAACACTCCAATCACTGTCTAAACAAACTAAAATTATCAAGTCAAAACCTTAAACTCTACAACTAGTCATAGAATTTAGTAGCTACTACTAATTCCATGGCTAGTTTTTTATTTTATATTAAGCGTGCAATCTAAAATATTTCAATTATTTTTCAAATCTATGATTTCTGTATTTTTAATTTAATAGATTCCTCGAATCTGTCTTTTTATATTCCATTTCACGAAGTCATCCTTTTTAGTTTATTATAACAGTTACTTGTATTTTCTATCATTTCCCCTACTTTTTTGATATAATAAATTTAGAATGATTCTTCAAAGGAGGCATCTATGCGTTTTAATCAATTCAGTTACTATCCTGTAAGCCAGCAACAAGCTTTACGGGAATTATCCAGCCTTGGATTCAAGCTTGACCAATCAAATTCTGATAAAGAACTGTTTGAAGCTTTTGTTAGAACTTGCTTTTTCAATTACAAAAATACGGATTATCCCCTCTCAACTTTAGCGGTTGATAAAGAAACTGATCTGCTCACTTTCTTCAACTCTGATCGTGAATTAACTGCAGAAATTTTCTATACTGTTGCCTTTCAGTTGCTTGGTTTCAGCTACTTAACGGACTTTGAAGATGGTCTTGTTTTTCACAAAGAAACGGCATTCCCAATTGTATACGGAGATTTGATTGACAATCTCTATCAACTCCTTAACACGCGCACTAAAAAGGGAAATACCTTGATCGATCAATTGGTTAGCGATGGTCTTATCCCTGAGAACAATGATTACCACTACTTCAATGGTAAGAGCTTGGCAACCTTCTCTGCAAACAATGCTATTCGGGAAGTTGTTTATGTGGAAAGTCGAGTTGATTCTGATAATGATGGACTGCCAGATCTTATCAAGGTAAACATTATTCGTCCATCTTACCACGGCAAAATTCCAGCTGTTATGACGGCAAGTCCTTACCATCAAGGAACCAATGATAAAGCAAGCGATAAAGCTCTTTACAAAATGGAAGTTGAGCTAGAAGTCAAGGAACCGCATGAAATTTCTCTAGAAAAACCAACATTAGACTTGGTTGAACCAGTTGGCCAAGCAGAACTCGTTCCAGAAGCTGAAGAAAAACTGACTCATATCAATAGCAGCTACACACTTAACGACTACTTCCTTCCAAGAGGATTTGCAAATATCTACGTATCTGGTCTTGGAACCAAGGATTCTCAAGGTCAAATGACCAACGGAGATTACCGCCAAGTTGAAGCCTATAAAAATGTTATTGATTGGCTCAATGGTCGTTGTCGTGCCTTCACAGACCACAGTCGTAAACGTCAGGTCAAGGCTGACTGGTCAAATGGAAAAGTTGCCACTACTGGTCTTTCTTATCTAGGAACAATGTCTAATGGTCTTGCAACTACAGGAGTTGATGGTTTAGAAGTCATTATTGCTGAAGCCGGTATTTCTTCTTGGTACAACTATTATCGAGAAAATGGTCTGGTAACAAGCCCTGGTGGCTATCCAGGGGAGGACTTCGATTCATTAGATGAATTAACTTATTCTCGTAATCTCTTAGCTGGTGACTATATTCGTGGAAACGAAGCTCATAAAGAGTCTATAGAAGAACTCAAGAAAAATCTAGACCGTAAAACTGGAGATTATAACCAATTCTGGCATGACAGAAACTACCTACTTAATGCTGAAAAAGTTAAGGCTGAAGTTGTCTTTACCCACGGTTCGCAAGACTGGAATGTCAAACCACTTCACGTCTATCAAATGTTTAATGCTCTTCCAAGTCATATTAATAAACACCTCTTTTATCATAACGGGGCCCATGTTTATATGAACAACTGGCAGTCTATTGATTTCCGTGAATCCATGAATGCTCTTTTGACACAGAAATTATTGGGGCATGAAACTGATTACCGACTTCCAAGAATCGTTTGGCAAGACAATACAGCTCCTCAAACATGGATGACTCTTGAAGATTTTGGAAATCAAACTGACCACAAAACTTTCACATTAGGTACTGAAGAAGCTGTCATTCAAAACCACTATGAAGACTCTGATTTTGAACGATTTGGAAAAACTTACCAAACCTTTAATAATGAACTCTATCAAGGGAAAGTCAATCAAGTTACGATTGACCTGCCAGTGACAGAAGAACTTCATCTCAATGGGCGTGTTAAACTAAACCTCCGTCTCAAATCAAGTACAAACAAAGGCTTACTATCTGCCCAACTTCTCGAACTTGGTCAAAAGAAATACCTACAACCGTATCCAGGAGTCTTGTCTGCTCGTACGATTGATAATGGTCGTTACCACATGCTGGAAAATCTTTGCGAGCTACCGTTTAGCCCAAATGCACAGCGCGTTATCACCAAAGGCTATCTCAATCTTCAAAATCGTCATGATTTACTGAAAATTGAGGAAGTTAAGCCTGATGAATGGATGGAATTTCAATTTGAACTCCAACCAACTATTTACAAACTAAAAGAAGGCGATACAGTACGTCTCGTTCTTTACACAACAGACTTTGAGATTACTGTACGTGACAATACAGACTATCACTTGACTGTCGACCTTGAACAGTCCAATCTTGAGATACCTTTTCAAAGGGAGGTAACTGTAGATGAACAAAGCCGAGCAAAGACACCAGCTCATCCGAGCCTTAATCACTAAACAAAAAATTCATACCCAAACTGAATTACAAGAACTACTGATTGAAAACGGAGTACAGGTCACACAAGCAACACTTTCAAGAGACATTAACCTGATGAATCTTTCTAAGATTCGTGAAGGTGAACACTCCTATTATTCAATCAACACTGACTCTACATCCAAGTGGGAAAAACGGCTAGAAGTCTATATGGAGGAAGCACTCTACATGATGCAACCCGTCCAACACCAGGTTGTTATCAAAACCTATCCAGGTTTGGCACAATCCTTCGGATCTATCTTGGACGCCCTAAACTTCCCTGAAATAGTGGCTACTATCTGTGGAAATGATGTCTGTTTGGTTATCTGCGAGGATAAGGAACAAGCTCAATCTTGCTTTGAACGCCTCAAACAATTTGCACCACCTCTATTTTTTGATCGGTAACAAAAACCCGTGATGACTATCATCACGGGATTATTTTATGATTTGCTATTTTCAGCTTGCTTTTTAGTTCTTGCTAGTCTCAAAGCACGATTTGGATTGAGGCGATTAAACAGTTCTTCTAACTTCTTCTCATTCCAGACGTCTGCTGCAGAAACAAAATTTCCATCAGCATCTCGGAAAGATATCGGTTTATCTCCCATAGCTATCTCCTAGTCTACAAACTCAAATTCAAACTTACCGATACGAACCAGATCTCCATCCTTGGCACCACGGGCACGGAGAGCTTCATCAACTCCCATACCGCGCAACTGACGAGCAAACTTCATGACAGACTCATCACGATCAAAGTTAGTCATGTTAAAGAGTTTAATGAGTTTTTCACCTGAAAGTACCCAAGTTGCATCGTCATCACGACTAATTTCAAATGGTTTTTCTTCTTCGTCAAAGCCATAATAAACTTCTTCTTCCATTTCTGACTCATCATAAAGAAGGAATTCTGGTGTCTTATCAAGAAGCTCGGCTGTTGCATCAAGTAAAGGTGCAAGACCTTGCTTAGTCAAACCTGAGATTGGGAAGATGGCTGGTAAGTCCTCGAACTCATCATAGTTAGCTGCCAATTTTTTCTTGAATTCTTCAAGGTTTTCCTGACTTTCTGGCATATCCATCTTATTAGCAACAATGATTTGGGGACGCTCCATTAGACGAAGGTTGTAAGATTCCAACTCTTTGTTAATAGCTAGATAATCTTCGTAAGGATCGCGACCTTCACTGGCTGACATATCGATGATGTGAAGGATAACGCGAGTACGCTCAATATGGCGAAGGAATTGAGTTCCCAAGCCCACACCTTGACTTGCTCCTTCAATCAAACCAGGAAGGTCTGCCACTGCAAAGGACTCACCTGATTGGGTACGGACCATACCAAGATTTGGAACGATTGTTGTAAAGTGATAGGCACCAATTTTAGGTTTTGCAGAGGTAATTACGCTGAGCAAAGTTGATTTTCCAACTGAAGGGAATCCAACCAAACCAACATCAGCAAGAATTTTAAGTTCTAACTGTAATTCGCGCTCCTGACCAGGTTCTCCATTCTCAGAGATCTCTGGCGCAGGATTTTTGGGTGTCGCAAAACGGATATTTCCACGGCCACCTCGACCACCGTGAGCAACGATAAACTCTTGGCCGTGCTCAATCAAGTCAGTGATAACTTTTCCAGTTTCTGCATCACGTACAGTTGTACCTTGAGGCACTCGAACAATCAAGTCCTCTGCTCCTCTACCATGCATTCCTTTGGTCATCCCTTTTTCACCCGATTGGGCTTTGAAATGACGATTGTAACGGAAGTCCATTAGGGTACGTAAACCTTCATCTACAACAAAGACAACGTTACCACCACGACCTCCATCACCCCCCCAGGGTCCACCGTTAGGGACGTATTTTTCACGGCGAAAGGCAACCATCCCATCGCCACCATTTCCAGCCTTGACCTTGATCTTGGCTGTATCTAAAAACATACTCATATTCTTTTCTCACTCTAAAAAGGGCTGGGAAATCCCAGTCACCAACTATTACTACTTGCTAGAAAATCTAGCATTTTAAAATCTGCTAAATACACCAATGGCTGTAGCAAAGATACCTGCTAAGGTTACAAACAACATAATCAAAACGACGAATAGTGTCAATTTCTCAAAAAATGTTTTTTTACGTTTTCCATTATCACCAAATGCCATTATTTTCTCCTTTTCTATAATTCCCTATTTTTAATATTCTTCCGAAACTGGAGCAATTGCCCATAAAATTAAGTAAGCAATCAGTCCACTACCATAACAAAAAGCTAGAACTCCCCAGATTACACGTACAATCGTAGGATCAATATCAAAATAATTAGCTAGACCAGCGCATACTCCACCGATTTTTTGATCTCGACTACTTCTCATAAATTTCTTTTTCATTTCTTCATTTCCTTTCTTCGATGATCTTAGTCATTCCAATAATCTCTCAAATCATTCAACTGTTTCTTAGATGCCTTTAACATTCGTTTAGAACTTTTGACTGGAACTGAAACTGCCTGTTGTGGTATATAAAATACTGTCTTTAAAATACGTTTCGTAACAGGTTCATCTGCAGTCAATTCTTTTTCAAAATTGTTTGAGATGATAGCATCCAAATAAAACTCATGGACTCTCTTAGCAAAATTCTCAGCTGAAATTTCATACAATTTATCAGCCAAAAGGTTTTCATCCATGTCAGGCGTAGCAATAAGAGCCTCTAAAATAGCACCTGATAGATCACGCTCTTCATAATAAAGAGTTCCAAACATCTTATCGCTAATCAAATTATCTAGATAAGGATTTCCATGAGCTATTACCGGAGTCTTACTTGCAAGACTTTCAAGATAGGTCAAGCCTTGCGTCTCACTAGTTGAAGCTGAAATGAAGAAGTCAGCAGCCTTATAGTAAAGTGCGGTCTCACTTGGGGCAATCATCCCTGTAAAAATAACAGAATCTTGAATCTGTAAATCTGCTGCTTGCTCCTTGAGATTTTCCAGAAAAGGACCATCTCCAGCTACGACTAATTTAACATTTTGCTCTTCTTTTAGAACATCTGGAAATGCTGCCAGAACGGCTTGAATGTTCTTCTCGTAAGAAACACGTGAAAGACTAAGAAGCATCTTTTCATCTTCCTTAATACCTAGTTTAACCCGTAAGTCTGCGATATGTTCTGGTCCAATCTCTGGTCGTTCAAACTTGGCTAGCTCAATCCCTGTAGGAATAACACGCTTTTCAACTTTTACCTTATAATCTGATAAAAGGTCTCGCACAATTTCACTCGGACAAATCACACCATCAACATCATGAAGGAAGCCTCTCACAAGATACCTGACCATACCAGGACGAATCAACATCCCCTTAGCGATATAGTGGACATAATCCTCGTACTGGGTATGATAGGTATGAATGACTGGAATCTTCAACTCACGCGCTATCCAAATCCCTAATAAACCAAGAGAAAACTCAGTCTGCGTATGAATAATATCCAGCTTGTATTGTTTTGCTATCTCAAGAGCTTTCGTAAATCCACGATAGGCGAAACGACGATCTTTAAAGGCAAAGAAAGGAACACTAGGGATGCGAATAATCTGCCAGTCTTCATAACGATTAACATCCTTGTCTGTTGTTGTAAAGATAAAGACGGCATGTCCTTGCTTTTCAAGTTCTGTTTTTAAGGTTCGAATACTGGTCGCAACACCCGAGACCTGCGGGAAATAAGTATCTGTAAATAATCCAATTCGCATATACTACCTCATTTTTTTCCTAAAGCTGCTTGCTCCCGATAGAATTTTAGCCAGATCTCAAGAAGATGCTCTTCTGAATATTCTCTTGAAATGGCCTTAGCCTTTTCTTTTAATTCTTTTAGTTCTTCTGGATGCTCCCGATATTCCAAGATAGCCTCTTTCATCTCTTCTACATCACTTGTTGGTCTGTAATTTCCTTCGAGAATGACCTTGTAAAGATCTAGATCACGAAGCATAATGGGTGCTTCACAACTCGCAGCTTCTAGAATAGTCATTGGAAAGAGCTCGTTATAACTTGGAAGCAAGAAAAGATCAGCCAAGGCATAGAGTTCTCTCATCCGTTCTGGATCAACAATCCCTGGGAAAATTAGATTTTCTGGAGGATTATCCATAATCTTTTTATAGCGTTCATATCCATCGGTTATTCCCCCAAAAGAGAAGCCACCAGCCCAAATAAAAGTGATATCAGGTAATTCCTCAGCTAGAGTGATAAAGTCATCTATTCCTTTACGCTTCTGAACCTGACCTGCACCAACGACTACAAACTGATTCTCATCAATCCCCATATCTTTACGAAGTTGTACAACTTGCTCTATAGGAAGTGGATGCCATTTTTCTTTGTTGACAAAGTTAGGAATATAGGTCACTTTTTCACGTGGAATTCCAGCAGCAACCAAATCCTCAATGAAGGTAGGATTGACCACAACCAGATGCTCCATACGGTCATAAAAAGAAAATACATAGCGTTTGACAATCCCCTTTAAGAAGAATGGAATCTTCAAACTACCTTCCAAGGTATCCGGTAAGAAGTGAACATAGCCAATCTTACGTCCAGAACGTTTTTTCTGAAAGGTAGAGAGGTAATAAGGAAAATCAATCGTATGAAAATGAGTAACATCCGCTTCGATTGGAAGATTTTCTGTTACGATCAGTTGGTCTTTCGCATCTCGTTTTAAAAGCTGCACCAGTTCACGATAAGCGCCAGACACACCTTGGCCTGCCACTTTTTCACTTGAACTTAGCATGTTGATGCGTAATTTCTCTTTTTCCATAGTAACCATTATACCATTTTCTTCAAATAAAATCAGCAAATAAAAAGAGAGATAGCATAAAAGCTGGGAATTCCTGGCGTCTACACTATTTCTCTTTTCATAATATACTTACTTGATACCTAAAGCGATACGAGCGTAACGACTCATTTTTTCAACTGTCCAAGCTGGATACCATACTAATTTGACTTCAACGTTAGTAACTTCTGGAACATCTGTCATAGCATCATAGATTTGGTCAGTTAAAAGATCTGCCAAGGGACAACCCATGGTTGTCAAGGTCATATCAATTTCAGTCTCACCTGTATCGCCATCAAAACGAATCTCGTAGATCAAGCCTAGATTGACAATATCAATCCCCAATTCAGGGTCAATCACTTCTTCTAGTGCTGTCAAAATACGTGTTTTGATATTTTCGATTTGTTCTTCTGTGTAAGCCATCTTCACTCTCCCTCAACTTAATCTTCAATGAAATCACGAAGTGGTTTGCTTCGACTTGGCTGGCGAAGTTTTCTCAAAGCTTTTGCCTCAATCTGACGGATACGCTCACGAGTCACGTTGAAGACTTTACCAACATCTTCCAAGGTACGCATTTTCCCATCATCAAGACCAAAACGGAGACGCAAGACATTTTCTTCACGATCTGTAAGAGTATCCAAGACTTCATCCAACTGCTCACGCAAGACGATACGAGTTGTGTAGTCCACTGGATTTTCAATCACTTCATCCTCGATAAAATCACCAAGGTGGCTGTCGTCCTCTTCACCGATAGGTGTTTCTAGAGAAACTGGCTCTTGAGCAATCTTGAGAATTTCACGAACCTTGTCAGGTGTCATATCCATGCGTTCAGCGATTTGTTCAGGAGTTGGATCTTGTCCCAACTCTTGAAGAAGATTACGTTGTTCACGAACAAGCTTGTTAATTGTTTCCACCATGTGAACTGGGATACGGATGGTACGAGCTTGGTCAGCAATTGCACGAGTAATGGCTTGACGAATCCACCAAGTCGCATAAGTTGAGAATTTGAACCCTTTAGAGTAGTCAAATTTATCAACGGCCTTCATCAAGCCCATGTTTCCTTCTTGGATCAAGTCAAGGAACTGCATTCCACGTCCAACATAACGTTTAGCGATAGATACTACCAAACGAAGGTTCGCTTCTGCAAGGCGTTGTTTAGCTTCGATATCACCCGCTTCAACAGCAAGAGCCAATTCTTTTTCCTCTTCATTTGTAAGCAGAGGAACAACCCCGATTTCCTTCAAGTACATACGGACAGGGTCATTGACCTTAGCAGAGGTTGAACCGATCAAATCTTCATCAGTCAACTCTGGTTCTTCCTCAGTGCTCAAAACACGCGCACTTGGATTTCCTTCGTTGTCCGTAATTGAGATACCAGCATCTTGAATGCGTTGCAAAAGATTCTCAATACCTTCCACGTCTAAAGTGAAGGGAATTACTAGGGCGTTATTGATTTCGTCATCTGTTGCTGTACCAGTTTTTTTATGATTGCGAATAAATTCCGCTACTTGGACGTCAAAGGTTGTTACTTCTTTTTGTTTTGTTGCCATTCTTACTCCATTCTTCTTTTTTGGGCAATTAAGCGTTCTAGCTCTTCTAATGCGGTGTCTGTATCACCGACATGGCTAGCTTCCTGAACTTTCTTTTTAATTTGCAGATTTTCCTGATTCAAAAGAGCTCTTTTTCGAGACTCTTCCACTTCAGCTAACTCGTGAGGGGACATCTCAGGTGGCAAATCTAAGGCTAGGACTTGATACCAAGCACTCTCCACTTCTCTGGTCTGATGAGCCAAATCCTCAGATGAGATACTTCCATTATCAATCAAGAGTCCATACAAGGTCTGAAACTCTGGAGTTTCAAAAATAAAGTCATCTCTTAAGCGGTAGTCATTGAGCACCAAGGGATGTTCCATCATTCGATAGAGGATATGGGCCTCTGCTCTCATCACTGCTGTCAGTTGCTTTGTGACAGACATGGTGACAGGACTAGGACTATAGGTCTCCTTGACCTTCTCCTTTCTCTGTCTGACACGACTTTCATTGACAATATGTTCGACTTGCTGATAGTCAAAAGATGGCAAGTGATCCGTCAAAATGTGAATGTAGGAATTCTGAGCTGTGATAGAGGGTTCCTTGGCGATTAAGGGAGCAATTTTCTCTATAAATTCAATCTGAGCTTGTAGATTTTCACTGTTTTCCGGTCTAAAATGATGAATGTAAAACTCAACAGGACTAATGCGTGTATTGGTTAAGAGATAAGCCAAGTCTTGAGGAGAGTTTTTCTGCAAATATTCATCCGGATCCATCGCGTCAGGAATCTGGACTACTTGGACAGGTAAATCTTTAAGTTCATCCAAGGCCTTAGCTGTGGCAGCTTGCCCAGCCTTATCTCCGTCATAGGTAACGATCACTTTTTTGGTAAAACGTTTCAGATGCTCCACATGTTCACTCGTCAGTGCCGTACCCATAGAAGCGACTGCATTTTCAATACCAGCACAATAAGCCGCAATGACATCCATAAACCCTTCCATCAGGTAGATTTCAGGAGCCTTGCCCGATCCTTTTTTTACCCTCTCCAAATGATATAATTCGTAACTTTTGTTAAAAATTGCCGTCGCTCGACTATTTTTATACTTTCCAGTTTGAGAATCAGTCTCTTGCCATACACGACCAGAAAAGGCAATCACCTTTCCTTGATCATTTGAAAGAGGAAACATAATGCGATTATGAAAGGTATCAAAAAATTGGTTACTCTCAGATAGATAAAACAAACCCGAATCCAGCAAGTCCTTCTCACTATAATCATCTGCTAAACGCTGATATAGATAAGAGCGTTCTGCTGGAGCTAAACCAATCATAAAATGCTTGAGAACATCATCTGTTAAGCCACGTTTATAGAGATAGTTTCTCGCCTCCTCACCCATCTTCGTCGTCATGAGAATGGCATGATAAAAACGAGCAGCTTTCTCATGCATATCATAGAGATTTTGATGGGGAGACCTAGGCTGTACAGAACTTTGAACAGGGGCTGCCATCTGAATCCCAAGCCTCTCAGCTAATATCCTCACCGCATCCGCAAAAGTTACTTGCTGATACTCCTCGATAAACTTAAAAACATCTCCAGAACGTCCACAACCAAAACAGTGGTAAAACTGCTTATCCTCGACCACGTTAAAGGAAGGGGTCTTTTCACCATGAAAAGGACAGAGCCCTAAAAAGTTCCGTCCAGATTTTTGTAAAGAAATCACTTCTCCTATGATTTCGACAATATTGGTATTGTTTTTGATCTCTTCGATGAGTCTCTTGTCAACCATAGACAATACCTCCATTTTATCACAGTTTACTCTAACTAGTATAGCTTATTTCTGAAAAAAAGTAAACCATTTCATACACTTTACATGAGACTATTTCATAAGTTTCCAGCTATCATGAAAAACTGAATCTTCTGAGCAAATCATTCTAATATTTGAAAGAAAAACAAAAGAAATAAAATCCTATTTCACTTGATCTTCGAGATTATTTTTCAATATTCTGCTAATATACTGACCATCTTTTCTACTAATACAAGCCGTTGCAAAAGTCATAGGTGCTATATAAACTTCTCCTCTATATGATGGGTCGGTCAATACAGGCATAGAATAATAGGCATTCTTTTTATTATTAAGATCAATAAACCATTTACCTCCTAGGTGCTTACGGAAGGTTTCACCGATATAAACGGTCAAATAATCCAACATCTTGCGGTCTGCTATCAAAGCATGGTGGTCATCGTAGTGAGCCAAGATCCAAGCCTCCAAATCATCCAAAGACTGCATGCTATAGTCTAAATGAAGGCCTTGTTCCTCAGCAAACTCCCTAGTAAAATAGTCCATCTTAAATCCAATCTGAAAAATCCATTCCTGAAAATCTTCTTGTGTGTATACCATGTTTTTATCTCCTTACTATTATCAAAATTTAAGATTCTTAGATTGATTATATTATAAAGGAAAACAGACGAAAAGAGAAATATAAATAATATTTAAAAACAACTAAAACACTTAGAAGCAAAAGCCTACTTCTAAGTTTTTAAGGATGCTTGATTTAAAAATTATCTACTCAAAAAGTTGATAGTAATCGGAAATTTTCATCTTGGCTTTTTCATCCTTATTCAAATCTTGGATGATTTGTCCATCTTTCATAACAATCAAGCGATTTCCATACTTGAGAGCATCTTCCATATGGTGAGTAATCATCAAAGCTGTTAGATGGTCCTTGTTGATAAAGTCATTTGTCAATTCCATCAAGGCAACACTTGTTTTAGGGTCAAGTGCAGCTGTATGCTCATCTAACAAAAGGAGTTCTGGGCGCTTCAAGGTTGCCATCAATAGACTCAAGGCCTGTCTTTGTCCACCTGACAAGAATTCAATCGGTGTATCCAAGTGTTTTTCTAGACCATTTCCCACCTTCTCAATAGTTTCTTGAAATTCTTCTTTATATGCTGAGAGTTTTCTTGGGAAAAGTCCACGTTTTTCTCCACGGAACTTGGCAATCAAAAGATTTTCTGCAACCGTCATACGTGGAGCTGTCCCCATCTTTGGATCTTGAAAAACACGAGAAAGATACTTGGCACGCTTTTCAGGGCTGAAATGAGTCACATCCTCACCCATGATACGAATGCTACCATTAGTCAAGGGTAGCGTTCCTGCAATGCTATTAAAGAGGGTTGATTTCCCTGCACCATTTCCACCCAAGATTGTAATGAAGTCATGTTCATAAATATCAAGTGAAACATCGTTTAGAATAATCTTTTCTTCGTCAAAGCCATTTGTCACAATTTTTGTGGCATTTCTTAATTCTACAATTGCTGTCATTTGCTTAACTTGACTCCTTTCAAGTATTTATCCTTAAGGGTTGGAATTACCAAGCAAGTTGCTAGGATAAGGGCACTGTACAAACGGAGGTAGCTAGTGTTAAAGCCGAGAGCAATGACTCCCCATACCAAGAATTGATAGCTGATGGAACCAACTACAATAGTAATCAAGCGTTCTGCTAAGGTAAGACTCTTAAAGAGAACCTCACCGATAATCAAGCTGGCAAGACCAACAACGATAACACCGATACCACGAGAGACATCCGCATAACCTTCTTGTTGAGCGATAAGTGCGCCAGCAAGTGCGATTACACCATTTGACAAGACCAAGCCCATAAGCTCCATACGTCCTGTATTGATACCAAAACTACGAGCCATGTCTGGATTATCCCCTGTAGCGATATAGGCCTGTCCAAGTTTGGTATCTAGGAAGAAAAGCATGAGAAGGATAACCAAAGTCACAAAGATTAAACCTGTCAGTAATTGATTAACCTCTGATGAAAATGGAAGAACATCCTGGATTTGTTTTGTTCCTAAGAGCCCAAGGTTAGCTCGTCCCATAATCATGAGCATGATAGAATGACAAGAAGTCATGACTAAAATTCCTGATAAAAGAGTTGGAATTTTCCCTTTGGTATATAATAACCCCGCTGCTAAACCAGCAAGACATCCTGCCCCTATAGCCGCTAAAGTAGCAAGAAAAGGATTAACCCCTTGGGTAATGAGAGTCACTGCTACCGCTCCTCCCAATGGGAAAGAGCCCTCAGTTGTCATATCTGGGAAGTTTAGAATTCTAAAGGTCATAAAGATTCCTAAACCAAGGATAGCCCAGACAAATCCTTGTGAAATAATCGATATTAACATGTTACATTCATTTCCTTCTTTTAAAAATTGGAGGAGATGTATCCAACTCCTCCCGTTTTCTTATTCAATCACTTGACCAGCTTCTTTGAGAACTGATTCAGGAATAGTGATTCCAAGTTCTTGAGCAACTTTTTTGTTGATCACTGATTTACCAGTTGAGAAGACATTAACTGGTGTATCTGCAGGTTTTTCCCCCTTCAAGACTTTGGCAATCATTTTACCAGTAGCAACACCAAGATCGTGTTGGTCAACAACGACTGATGCTAAACCTCCAGCTTCTACCATGGCAGTCGCACTTGGGTAGATTGGTTTTTTAGCTGTTTGATTGCTTGAAACGACAGTTGAGAATGCAGATGCGATTGTGTTATCGATTGGAACCCAGATTGCATCTACTTTACCAGTCATAACGTTCACTGTTGAAGCAATTTCGTTCGTTGAAGGAACTGCGAATGTTTCTACTTTCAAACCAGCTTTTTCAGCGTAAGCTTTGAATTCTTCTACTTGTGATTTAGAGTTATCTTCGCTACTTGAATAAAGCGCTCCAACCGTCTTGACATCAGGTGTCAAAGTTTTGATCAATTCAACCTGTTGTTCAGCAGGGTTGTGGTCAGATACCCCTGTGATGTTCCCACCTGGTTTTTCCAAGTTTTGTACAAGGTTAGCACCAATTGGGTCTGTGATAGCTGCCATGATAACAGGAAGGTCTTTTGTTGCACTTGCAAGACCTTGAGCTGCTGGTGTTGCAATACCGACAACGACATCATTTCCATTTGCCACCAATTGTTTACTCATTGTCGCAACCTTACTTTGGTCACCTTCTGGGTTCATAAAGTCGATTTTGACTTGGTCACCTTTATAACCTTCTTCAGCAAGTCCATCTTGGATACCTTGGTAGATCAAGTCAAGCGATGGGTGGCTTACAAACTGAAGAACACCAACCTTAGCTGTTTTATTAGCTGTCTCAGTTTTAGTTTCTTGTTTCGTTAAACTAGAATATACCAAGCTTCCACCAACTACAAGTGCTAATACTACGATAATACCGAGTAGACGTTTGTTTTTCATAATTTTCTCCTTATTTCTTCTTAACTTATTATTTTTTTATTCAATCACTTATTCAAGCGACGCCATCGTTTGATTTCCATAATTTTTTCCTCCCCATAGAAAAAGTCCTCACACAAAAAACTTGTGTGAGGACGTCGATGCGCGGTGCCACCTCAATTATAGGAACTAGTCCTATCGCTCTTACTCGCTTCACGAGTTGCACTGTAAGGTGTGCTCACCGAATTCTTATGATTTCAAATTCTTAATAACATTCAGCCCAATTTTCATCACTTCCACCTATCTGTTTCCACCAACCACAGACTCTCTAAAAAATTTCAATGATTACTTTCTGAATGCTTAAATTATATCATTTTACTAAAACTTGTCAAGGGTTTTCATAAAATATTTTAAATATTAACAAAAATCCCCACGTTTTTTATAAAATCTAACTTGTATCAACCTGAATTACGTAATCCTGTAGCAATTCCGTTGATAGTTGTATGGATTAATCTTTCTTCATCTGAAGATAACTCACCACGGCGTTGACGCTTAATCAATTCCAACTGAATATAGTTAAGGATATTGAAATAAGGCATGCGGTAGTTGAGACTGTCTTTCAAATAGGTATTTTCTGCCAAGAGCTCCTCATGGCCTTCAATAGCCAAGATAACGTCCTTAGTCAACTGCCATTCATCTAAAATGGTATAGTAAATTGCTTGTACTTCTTCACTTTCACACAGTTTAGCGTATTCAAAGGCAATGTTCATATTTGATTTTGACAAGACCATATCGACATTGGATAGGAGTGATTGGAAGAATGGCCAGTTTTGATACATTTCACGAAGGAATTCAATATTTTTAGGATCTTGATCGATAAATTCCTTAAAGCTTGAACCAACTCCATACCAACCTGGGAACATGACACGACTTTGTGACCATGAGAATACCCAAGGAATAGCACGTAGACCACCGATTTCGGTAATTGTTTTACGAGCTGCTGGACGAGAACCAATATTGAAACTTGAAATAGCCTTGATTGGACTAGATTCAAAGAAATAATCATAGAAATGTTCATTTCCAAATACAAGTTCACGATAAATATCGTAGCTACGTTCTACTACTTGATCCATGATTGCTTCATAACGATTTGACGTATTGGTATCACTCTTCTTCTTGGTAATCATACGGTTGATAGCTGCTGAAACCAACATTTCAAGGTTATAGTAGGCTGCATCCTTGTTTCCGTATTTGTTGCCGATAACTTCTCCTTGCTCTGTCAATCGAATACGATCCTTAATTGACTTGAGCGGTTGAGAAGCAATGGCATCATAAGTAGGACCACCACCACGACCAACTGTACCACCACGACCATGGAAGAAGGTTACTTTGACTCCAAATTCGTCACCAATAGCAGTCAATTGTTGTTGTGCCTTATAGAGTGTCCAACAAGATGATAGATAACCGCCATCCTTGTTACTATCAGAGTAGCCAAGCATGATTTCTTGGTAATTGTTTTTAGAAGCAATCCATTTCTTAGCAAGTGGTAGAGAGAAATACTTTCTCATTGTTTCTTCTGAATGATCCAAGTCTTCAATCGTCTCAAAGAGGGGAACAATCTGAACACGCGCTTTTTCAGCATCAACTAGTCCTACTTCTTTAAGCATGATAGCCAACTCCAGCATATCTGACACGCTAGTTGCATGAGAGATAATCGTTTGACGAATGACATCTTCTCCCAAACGGTCTTTTAATTCACGAGCAGTTTGGAAGATAGCCAGTTCTTTTTCGAGAAGTTCAGACTTCTCAGCATGAGTTGCAGACAAGATTCGAGGATCTTCTAATAATTCATGCAATAGCAAGTCACATTTTTCATCTTCTGATAAATCACTATAGTGGTCATTGATTCCAGCAGATGCCAACAATTCTGCTACACAGGCTTCGTGGACGCTTGAATCTTGACGCATGTCGATGGAAGCCAAGAAGAAACCAAAGACTTCTACAGCTTCTAAAAGTTCTGCAAATTCACCTGTGAGTAAGGCCTCTGCCTTGTTTTCAAGTAATGAGTCCTTAATAATGTATAGATCTTGCTTGAACTCTTCGACTGTTTCGTAAAATGGTGGACGATCTTCAGCCAGCTCTTGAATAGCTCCTGAAAGTCGATTACTAATATAGTCTGTAATCACTCCTTGTTGATGTCCTTGAGTACCTAGAAGACGTTCAACAGGATGACGTTCATCAGCTGACGAGCCAACAACAGACCATTCTTTTAAATTCAAGAGTGTTTGAATCAATTTGGATTGAATCAAATGAAAGGCGCGGCGATAGGGTTCTTTCTCACGAAAGACTGATGTATCTCCAGACTGAGCAGCCATTTCTTCAACAGCTTTACTAGTTTTTGATAAATTAGTCGAGAGAGAGAAGGTACGATAGAGACTAGAAATCTTGCTAATATAGTAGTTCAAGATCACTTCACTTTGAATGGTAGCAGAACGCAGAAGTGTCTCAGCAGTTACAAAAGGATTTCCATCACGGTCTCCACCAATCCACATTCCCATAGTAATAGGTTTTGCTTGTTTAAGATCAATTCCTTGCTCTTTCGCTAGACGTTTGTACTCTAGCATCAAGTTAGGAACAGCCTGTAGGAAGGAACTATTGTAGTACTCCATCACATTAGTGATTTCGTTGGTTACTTTTAGTTTCTTCTCACGAATCATATCTGTCTGCATGATGATTTCAATATAGCGACGAAGATCATTATGCCATTTTTCCTTGTTAATGAGTCCCATTTTCACGTCACGATATTTACGTAAAAGGGTATGGATATGAGTGGTCAAATCCAACATACTCTTACGTTGAACCTGAGTTGGATGGGCTGTCAAAACTGGCACCACGTTCAAGTGTTCAAGAATCTCAGCAGCGTTTTCTTTTTCAGCCACCATTTTAATAGTTGTTGACAATTTACCCAGATAGTCTTGATCGACATTATTTAGATGGTTAATCTCATAAGCCAAGTCAACATCTTCTGAGATGTTAATTAAAAGAGGCAAAATAGAGAAGTATCTAGAAATGTAGACCATCTCATCATTTGAAAGCCCTGTTACTACTTTATCTAGCCCTTGATAGTCAAGTTTTGAAGAAAGTTCCTTCAAGTGCATAATCTTATCGAAGGTTTCAGCAGGAAGCATATTTTTTGTGATATCTTCCAGCATATCTGTCAAGATTTGCACTTCTTCTTGTACGACCGTTTTGTTACTATAATTTTCTAACTTTTGAAGAGACATTTTTTTCTCCTTGTTATATTATGTCTTAGAGTTGCGCTTCTAATTCGCGATAGAGTTTGGCACGTTTTTCACTGGCATCAATATTCAACACAAAAGCGATGGCTACTGATAGCACCAAGAGACTATTTCCTCCTTGCGATAGGAAGGGGAAGGTTACCCCTGTTGAAGGGATCAAGCCTGATATACCGCCAATGTTAACGAATACCTGTATCAGAATCATTCCACCAATACCGATTGCCACCATTGAGTTGAAAGGATCTCTCGCTCGAATACCTACCAAAATAATACGAAGAATCAAGAAGAATAGAAGAGCCAAAATAAGACTAGCTCCTACAAATCCAAACTCCTCTATCACAATCGAAAAGACAAAGTCTGTATGGGCTTCTGGTAGATAACCTCGTTTTTCAATGGAATTTCCTAAACCAAGACCAAACCAGCCACCATTAACCATTGCATAATAAGAATTAGCTAACTGATGTCCAGATCCTGCTAGGTCATTAAAGGGGTTGAAAAAAGCACTGAAACGCTTGGCAACATAACCAAATACAGGAATTTTTGAGAATTTTTCAACACCGATAAACCGAATGGCAGTCAAGGAAAAAATGGATGTTCCAGCCAGCAGTCCCAAAATAGTTGTGAACCAACGATAAGCTATTCCACTGATGGTATACATGAGCAAGGATACTAAAATCAAGATGGTTGCATTTCCAAGGTCAGGGAAGATTGCCAAACTACCAATCATGACCAAGAGGACAAAACGCCAATCATTAAAGGCTCTTGGCAACCACTGATTAAGGGTTAAAACTTGGAAGTCATAAACCGCAATCTCATCTTGTTGTTTTGAAAAACGCTGAGCCAAGTACCAAATGATAATAATCTTTAGATACTCTGCTGGTTGAATCGTGACCGGGCCAACCTTGATCCAGCCATAGGCTCCATTGATGGGAGTACCTATTAACCGTGCCAGAGCTAGAAGTATCAGCTCGACAAACATGACGATAAAGATCAAGCGCTCATTACGGAGAAATCCTAATTTTAATTTATAGATTAAGGCTATTAAGAATAAACTGGCTATCCAGAAAATCCCCTGATTTCGCACTAGATATAATGCACTCTTTCCTTCCTGGATGAGGGACGCACTAGTTGTCGAATAAACTACAATCAATCCTAAAACGGATAAAAGTAGATAAGGAATCAAAATTGAATAATTCAGCAGGTGCCTTTTACTTATTTTCATATGTCACCTATCTTTCGGAAAAATATTTTTATTTTCCCTTATTATTTCTAGTTTTACATGCTATTATACCATTTTTTAGCCTAGAAAAAAACTCTTACAGTATAAACATTCGAATTTTACTCAAATATAGCATAAAAAGGGCAGTAACGCCCTTTCTATTTTATCTATATTTTCGTTTTCCAGCTAAAGCAAGTAGTCCAACACTTGCTCCAAGCAATGCTAAAAGTCCTGACTCTTTCGTTCCTGTATTTGGAAGCTGTTTCTTAGGTTCTGCTTTTGCATTTGTAGCTTGTGCAGGCGCTTGATAGGTTTTATCGTCTTTAGTTCCTACAGTAACTTGATCTACTGTGTAATCAACAATATTACCCTTTTCATCCAAAACTGGGACTGGTTGGTAGCCAGCTTTTTCAAGCTCTTTACGTTTAGCATCTGCAAGTTCAGCCAAACGTTTTGCTTCAGCTTCTTCAAACTTCGCTTTAGCAGTTTCGTAAGCAGTTTGAGCTTGGTCTGCTGCAAGGCTCTTAACTTCGTAGTCTAATTTAGCTTTGTTTTGCGCCTTATACACATCTTTAAGCTCAGTTTCAGCTTTTTCAAGCTCTGCTTTCGCTTCTTTCAAACGAGCTTTCGCACCGTTAAGGTCTGCAAGCTCTTTTTCGGCTTGTTTAACTTCTTTTTGTGCATCTTGAAGGGCTTTCTTAGCAAGAGATACCGCTTGGGCTTTGCTTGTAGCAATCGCTTCAAGTTCTTTCATCTTGCCTTCTTCTGCTTTAAGCGCTTCTTGTGCAGTTTTAAGAACTTTCTCAGCGTCTTTCAATTTGGCTTGCGCATCTTTAAGAGCTTCTTCTTTTACAGACTGTGTAGCAGTCAAAGTGTTAACAAGAGCGTTAGCATTAGAAAGAGTAACTACTGCCATATCATGACGCTCTTTTGCTTTATCAAAAGCTTTTTGTGCGTTGGCAAGTGGGCTTTCACCATTTTTCAAAGCAGTCAAATTAGCTTCAGCGTTTGTAAGAGCAAGTTTAGCATCTGACTCTGCTTTTGTTTTCGCTTCAAACGTAGCTTGTGTGTTATCACGAGCAGTCATAGCATCAGCAAGCGCTTGACGAGCTTCGCTCAATTTACGCTCAATCGCTTCGTTACTTAGTGGGTTAGCAATAGGTGTTTTATCCCATTTAGAGTCCTTTACTTCTTCATTACGAATAGCAGTCAAGAAGTGAGTAGTGTAAAAGTCGTCTGTTTTACTTTGTGCTACACCACCGAAGTAGATGGTTTCATGAGCATAGTCGAATTGGAGGATACCCTGAGTGTGTGCATAGTCACCTTTAGTTGACACAAGCATGATGAGATCATTATATAACTGCTCTTTCATTTCGCCAAGAGTTTTACGATAAACTCCGTCAGCATCGTCAAAATCATGGAAAACATAAGTGGTTACAGTATTTTCATAATACTGTTCACCCTTGTTTTCTTCCTCTTTGTCTGTCGTAGGCATACCATATTCTTTGGCAACTTTATTAACACCTTTAGCATAGTGTCCGACACCACCCTTAGCACGGTAGTCATCTTTCATAGCTTTAGAGAAGTTTGCTTTCAAATATTCTTTTGCAACCTTATCAGCAAATTCAAGAGAAGTTTTTGAAAGAACAACGTCTGAGAGTCCAAGTTGATGGCGCATTTGGTTGATAAGGTCAACCACGTAATAGTTCAACTCATCTTTAATCGCTTGTGGGAGATTGTTAATATCGTAGCGAGTTTCATCTGCTTGGTCTGCTTTGCTTGGAACATATTTGTTGAGTTTCTTGTGTTCTACTTGTGCATTTACGATTTTATCGTAAAGCTCCATAGTACGTTTATCACGTTCTTCCTCAGTCATTTCGACACCTGAACGGATTTGACGAAGGAACTCCATTTCATCTTTCACTGCTTGAATGAAAGCTGGTGAAAGAGTAATCGTTTGTTTCTTAGAGCTATCTTGAAGTGCGTCAAGCACAGATACCGCTTGGTTGTAAATAGCAAGAGCGTTATCACGGTTAGTTTTCGCAGTTTTAGCTTCGTTTTCAGTACGCTCTACATCTTGTGTAGCAGTTTTAACAGTTGTTTCAGCTTTAGTAATTTGGTCAGCAAGCTCACCATCCAATTTCTTAGCTTCATCAAGAGCTGCTTGTGCATCTTCTTGTGCTTGTTTGCTTGTAGCTTCTTCTTTAATTGCTGCGTCTTGTTTCTCTTTAGCATCAGCAAGACCAACACCATTCAAAGCGTCCTCTGCATTTTTAACGGTAGTTTTAGCATCAGCTACTCCATTTTCTGCTTGAGTCACTTCTGCTTGTTTAGTTCCAACAGTTTTGCCTTGAATAGCAACATTACGGTCTGCATCATCTTGTTCAGTTTGCGCAGAAGATACCCCTTGTTCAGCAGTTGGAACTTTTGCTTTAGCAGTTTCCACTTTCTTCTCAGCATCTTTGATAACTTCAGGTGTTGCTTTGTCAGCAGTCTTTTGAGCATCGTCTTTAGCTTGTTTTAAGTCAGCGACTTTCTTTTCTGCCTTATCAGAATTTTCATTCGCTTGATCCAAGACTTCTTTTGCCTTATCTGCATCTTCTTGAGTTTGTTTAGCAGTAGCACCAAGTTCAGCGACTTCCTCCTTAGTCGGAGTTTTCACTTCCACTTTCTTAGGCGCTTCTTTCTCTACTAAAGCTGGTTCGTTTTTAGCATCTGTAATGTTAAACGCTGGCTCAGTTTGAGCAGTACGAACACCACCTGCATTATCTACATTGGGTTCAGCTACCTCATTTGCACTTACAGTTGTTGCAAGGCCCGTTGCTGCTATGGCAGTCAAAGCAATCAATTCTTTTTTCATAGGTTTCCCCTTTTTATTTTTTTATACCTTCATTATACCACAATATACAACTTTTTAAAGTCATTTTATTAAAATATAACTATTTGAAGTCTAAAAAATGCAGTCGTTTGACTGTATCATGTAAGTAGCGAGGTACTACATGGTCAAAAATAAAAGTAATTTGCAAGACTACATTTCTAAACGCATCCGTTTACTCAGAATAGAAAGAGGATATACCCAAGAACAATTAGAGGAAATGGCTGACTTAGGAACAAATTATGTTTACAAATTAGAAAATCTATCAACAAACTTAAAGATTCAAACTCTAGAAAAAGTCATGGAAGCATTAGAAGTAGATTTAGACACTTTCTTTGATATCCAACTGAAAGAAGAAGACCCCAAAATATCCCGTCTGATTGACGAATTGAAACTTCTTCCTACAGAACAAAGATCTCGTGTACTAGATGCACTACTGCTAATTCTGAAAGAAGTCCAATAGAAAAAAACTATCTACTTTCTAAAAAAGAAAGATAGATAGTTTTTTTATTATGTGACTATTAGTCCGTCTCGCTCCGTGAGGTGCGAGACAAATAAACCACCCGCTATGCGGGTGCGCGTCGAAGGTTATACCAAAAAAACTCCAAACGCGATACAATAAAGGTGTTCAAGCCAATTGTAAAGCGAAAGGAGAAAACCATGGTACAAAAGTCTCATAGTTTATTACACACAAAGTGGCACTGTAAGTATCACATTGTGTTCACCCCTAAGTATAGACGAAAAGTCATCTATAATCAATATCGGAGTAGTTTAGGTGAAATATTTCATCGCTTGTGTAGTTATAAGGGAGTTGAAATTATCGAGGGTCACTTAATGCCAGACCATGTACATATGTTAGTAAGTATTCCACCAAGGATAAGTGTTTCGAGTTTTATGGGTTATTTAAAAGGTAAAAGTGCACTCATGATGTTTGACAAACACGCCAATTTGAAATATAAGTTTGGGAATCGGCATTTCTGGGCAGAAGGTTATTATGTGAGTACAGTAGGGCTTAATGAAGCCACGATAAGGAAATACATACAAGATCAGGAAAAGCATGATATAGCACTAGATAAATTAAGTGTAAAAGAATATGAGGATCCCTTTAGGGATAGTGGCAAGTAATACTCACGCCTCTTTAAGAGGCAAGTGACGAGTCAAGAGCAATGAGGCTTGAACAACGTGAAAGCCAGCGTCTTTAGGCGCTGGCTGGTAATTTGGGCTTATAGCCCTGGTGCAAACCACCCGTTAGACGGGTGGTTATGATTAGTTTGAGGCGCTACTGCTGCTGTCAGAAGTTGTTTCGCCTTTGATGTATTGTGTAAAGATATTTTGGAAGGCCTGGTCTTTAACTTTAATGTTGGCATCTTGTAATTCTTTACTAATAACACCTTGAACAAAGGTTGCATCATTTTGTTTTTGAGTCAAAATGATTGTTTTAAGTTTTTCTTTATAATCATCCAAGTTTGAAGATTTTTCTGACTTCTTCGTTAACTTAACAATGTAGAAACTACTTGTATAAGCTTGAGTTCCTGGAGCAGTGATAACATCTGAAATTCCGTTGACATCAAGAGCAAAAGCTGCTTTCTTAACTACATCTGGTAATTCTGTTGATGCAGAGTCAAAAGTAATTTCTCCACCATTTTCTTTTGTCTTTTCGTCTGTAGAATTGTCTTTTGCAAGTTGTGCAAAGTCAGCTCCAGACTCTTTTGCTTTGGCAAGAACTTCCTTAGCCTTATCTTCACTGTCAAGTTTAATAATTTGAGCCGTTACTTCTGGAGTATACTCTTCAAAAGCTTTTTTGTAGTTTTCATCTGTTAATTCAGCTTCAGCAGCTTTCTTAACAGCATACTCAACTAATTTACTTGTACGAATTTGAGCTTTACGGCTTTCTGCAGTCATACCTGAACGGGCGAGAATCGTTTGATAGCTATCACCGTATTTCTTTTGTTCTTCTGCAACTGCATCATCTACTTCTTTATCACTTACTTCTGAACCATATTGTTTTTCAAAAACTTTTTGAATGGTCATATTCAGCAAGACTTGTTGAGCAGTCGCATTATTTTTGACTTCTTCAAAGAATTGATGCTCAGTAATAACATCGCCTTTCATGCTAATCAAGTCAGTTCCTTCAGAACTGTTTGAACAAGCAGCCAAAGTAGCTACTGACAACAAGGTGATGGCTCCTGCCATTAGTTTTTTCTTCATGTTTACTCCTTTTTCTAAAAACGGTCGAAAATTTCTTTAGACCGACTCAATCATTATACCATATTTTAAAGCAGATAACTTAAATAAGACTAAAAATACTAGCTTTTAAATTTTAAATGATTCCAGTTTTTCTTATTCTAAAAAGAACCTGAACAACAGTTCAAGTTCTTGTTTATCGTGAGTTAATTTTTTAGTGACGTCCTTTGTAAGTCAGACCAGCTAGACCAATACTTGCAAGTAGGAGGCCAAATAGAGAAAGTGAAGAACTTTGTTCACCCGTGTTTGGCAAAGCTGGAGTTTCTTTTTTCGAAGTAGGTTTGTCAGCTTTAGAGTTTGAAGTTTGCCCAACAGGTTTCACAGGAGCTGTTGGAGCAGTATTCGAATTAGTTTGTGGTTTAAGCTCTGGCTTAACTTCTGGTTTTGAAGTATCAGAAGGTTTAGGTTCTGGCTTAACTTCTGGTTTTGGTGTCTCTGAAGGCTTAGTTTCCGGTTTTACTTCTGGTTTCGGAGTCTCTGATGGCTTAGGTTCCGGTTTTACTTCTGGTTTCGGTGTTTCTGAAGGCTTAGGTTCTGGCTTAACTTCTGGTTTTGAAGTATCAGAAGGTTTAGGTGCCGGTTTTACCTTCTTGTAAAATAGATACATATAGTTGTATCCATCCACAGAACCAGAATATGTGCTTAATGTATCATAATCCATGTTATAGCCAGGTAGCCACTCATAATGTGAAACCACCTCGAAACCTTCAATATCTTTATAAATATTAACTGTCTCACCGGGATTCAGAACCCCAAATTCTGACGCAGCAACCTTCTTTCCTCCTGAACCTTTTTCGAGATAATCAATACGGTATTTTAACGGTTTCTGCTGTTCTTCAGCTTCAGCAACAGGCTTTTCTGACGGCTTAACCTCTGGTTTTGAAGCATCTGAAGGCTTAGGTTCTGGCTTAACTTCTGGTTTAGGTGTCTCTGAAGGCTTAGGTGCCGGCTTAACTTCTGGTTTCGGTGTATCAGAAGGTTTAGGTTCTGGCTTAACTTCTGGTTTTGAAGTATCAGAAGGTTTAGGTTCTGGCTTAACTTCTGGTTTCGGAGTTTCTGAAGGGTTAGGCTCAGGTTTTACTTCTGGTTTTGGTGTATCAGATGGTTTAGTTTCCGGTTTTACTTCTTCTGATGGTTTGGCATCCGCATTTACCTTCTTATACGATAGATCCATAAATAGACGCCCGTCCGAAAACCCAAAGTTTTCGCTTACTATGCGGTAGGTCGCATTAAAACCGGGCATCCACTCATCAAAATTCGAGACCACCTGATAGCCATCAATATCTCTATAAATATTGACACTTTCACCAGGATTTATAGTTCCAGTTTTTCTTGGAGCTATTTCCTCCCCGGTATCTTTATCATAATATGCGATAGTGTATTCTAACGGACCTCTTTCTTTAGCTTTTACGACAGTAGTCCCAAAAACAGGCACATCAGTCAAAGCTGGAGCAACAACCCCAAGAGCAGCAACAGATAGCAAAGAAACACCAAGTTTGGTCACTTTATTTGTTTTCATCATTTCCTCCTTAGGAATGTAGAATTACTTTTTAGGTGGGCAAATACTACAAAATCCTAATTTTTTTGATTTTAGTATTTCGAAAATACACCTCAAGCGCTTGAGCGACAAGGGTTTTGGTGTATCGCGTAACGACCGTTAAACGATACACTTAAAAAACAAAAAAATACCAATCTAACATAGGCTCAAAACCTTGTTAAATTCGTATTTTCTGAAATATTCACATTGTTATTTTGAATGTTTCGCCAAACGGTCGTTAATCGAAATATATTTACGCCTTCATTGTAGCATTTTATCTTGTTTTTAGCAAGAATTTTGCGAAATATTTTTACGATTGATGGCTACCTTGTTTCGTTCCAAGACTTTATAGATGGTTGAGGTCGAAATTCGTTCTGTTTTTGCTATTGTTCTGATGCTTGATTTCCCTGCCAAATACTGCTCAATAATTCTCTCTTCCTTATCTCTTGACATTCGCTTGGCACCTAGTTTGACACCATTTTCCTTGGCTTTCCGAAGTCCTTCACGGGTACGAAATCGCAGATTTTCCAGTTCACTTTCTGCCACAAATCCTAAAATGATGCAAAGTAACCTACCGATGAGCGAGTCGGTTTCCAGTTTTTCATGCAAACTGACTAGCTGAATAGCCAAATCATTAAATTGTTCAATCAGCTCTAGTAATCTGAACATGGAGCGAGTCAGGCGATCTAACTTATAGATAGTAAAAGTGACCTGTTTGCCTTCCTTTGAAAGGTCACAAGCCAATTTTAAGGCTTTTTCGAGTTCTGGGCGTGCATTGTTTGAACCAGATTCACGTTCGATAAAGAGCTGGTCGCAGTGCTTAAGAGCCTCCATTTGCACCTCCAAGCCCAAGTCTTGCTTGTGGGTAGAAACGCGAGCATAGCCTATATTGATGGTGGTTTGAAACATAAAAATCCTCCTGTTTTTGATACAGAAGGATTATACGATTTTTTAAAATTATTCCATTTCTGGTAAACTTACATTTTCCACATTTTTTCTCAGCATGAGAATTCCGTCTCCAAGTGGAACCAAGCTAGCGATTAAACCAGGATTGTCTAAGGTTGCATCAAATAGTCTTTGCAAGCCACGATAAATCGTCCGTTGTCCACGTCGGACTTCCATAATATCCCTCGCAATATCTCCTCCTTGGAAAATATCATCCAAGACAACGACTCCACCTACTTCGAGGTGTTTGAGGATTTCTGGTAGAAAGACGATATATTTGGACTTGGCAGAATCCATAAATACAAAATCATAGGTCTCAGTCAACGTTGACAAGACATCTACCGCATCACCTTCTAAAAGAGTGATTTGTTTGCGTTGATCAAATTTGGCAAAATTCTCCTTGGCAAAACCAATCATCTCAGGATTTCGGTCAATAGTGGTAATTTTTGACTTAGGTGAATGCTCTGCCATTAAAAGTGCTGAAAATCCAATTGCTGTGCCAATCTCCAAGATGTTTTTCGGTTGCATGGTTTCCATAAGGAAACGAAAATAAGCAACCGTTTCATGAGGAATGATGGGAATATTTTCCTTACGAGCGAACTTCTCTAATTCCTTGAGTGAGCCAGTCACTTGCTTTTGTCTGTGACGCATGAACTCAACAATCTCATGCTTGACAACAGGACGTCGCATATTATGATTGGCATTTTTACTATAAGACTTTACCATCTGCCTTATGCCAATCCTAATTTTTCAACAAGAGCTTCAAACTCATCTAAACGACGTTCAAAGACAGCAAAGGCATCGTTGAGGTAGTCTTCCTTCTCCATATCAACGCCTGCTTTTCTCATGACATTAAGTGGATAGTCTGACTTCCCTGCTTTGAGGTAATCGATATAGCGATCACGATCTTCTTGGCTACCATGTACAATCTTTTCAGCCAAGGCTGAAGCTGCTGCAAAACCTGTTGAATATTGATACACATAGTAGTTGTAGTAGAAATGTGGAATACGGGCCCATTCATATTGAATTTCAGGATTATCTTCCTTACTCAAACCATAGTAAGTTTCATTCAAGTCGGCATAAAGCTCATTTAAGAATTCACTGGTCAAGACTTCACCATTTTGGTCAGCTTGGTGGATGGCATGCTCAAATTCAGCAAACTGAGTTTGACGGAAGACTGTACCACGGAAGCCATCTAGGAAGTTGTTTAAGATTGCAAAGCGTGTTGCATCATCTTGAACTTCTTGCAATAATTTTTCTGTCAGGATGTTTTCATTAGTAGTTGAAGCAATTTCTGCTAAGAAAATTGAATAGTCTCCATAAACGTATGGCTGGGTTTCACGTGTATAGCTAGAATGCATACTGTGACCAGTCTCATGTACAAGAGTAAAGAGATTATCTAGATTGTCCTGCCAGTTAAGGAGCATAAAAGCGTTGGTATCATAAGAACCGCCAGAATATGCACCTGAACGCTTGCCTTGGTTTTCATAAACATCAATCCAACGTTCGTTGAAGGCACGTTTAACTCGGCTCAAGTAATCCTCACCAAGAACTGCCAAAGCTTCTTCTGCCTTCTTCAAGGCCTCCTCATAAGTAAAGCTGTATTCCACTGAAGACAATGGTGTATAGACATCGTACATTTTGAGGTCAGGAATTCCCAAGATTTTTGAACGTAGTGCAAGATAACGATGCAAAAGTGGCAAGTGTTTGCGAACTGCTGACACTAGATTGTCATAGACACTTTCTGGTACAAAGTTAGCCGCAAGAGCAGCCTGACGAGCACTCTCATAATTGCGAACTTTAGCACGGTAGTTTTGGACTTTGACATTGGTCTGTAGAGTCTTAGCATAGGTGTGTTGGAACTGCTCGTAAGTTGCATAAAGTGCTTCATAGGCACAACGACGTACCTCACGATTTTTTGATTCCATCAAACGTATGTAGGTTCCGTGAGAGAGTTGCACTTCATTGTCTTCGTCATCCAAAACGTAAGGGAAAGTAAGGTCAGCATTGTCTAGGATAGCAAAGGTTTCACTTGCCGATCCAAAGATTTCACTGGCTCCTGCAAGCAATTCTTCTTCACGCTGTGAAAGAACATGATCTTTCTTTTGTAAGAGCTGATCAAAAAAGTGTTTATAGAGCTCAAGTTTAGGTTCAGCAGCCAAGAAAGCAGTCATTTGTTCCTCAGTAATCTCCATAAACTCTGGCTCGTAGAAAGAAAGTGCCTGATCAAGCTGGCTATAAATCGTCATAGCCTTAGCATAGTATTCTTGATACTTAGCTTCGCGCGTGTCTTGGTCATTTTTCATATGCGCATAGACATAAAGCTTCTCCAACTGGCGTTCTAACTCTAGAGAACGTTCAGTGATTTCAAGCAAGCTCTGAGCGCTGTCTAAAAGATGACCTACATATTGGTCAACTGTTTCCACTTCCTCTGACAGTTGGTTGAGGGCATCTTCCCAAGCCTGATCAGTAGCAAAGATCGTTGATAGATCCCATTTGTCTTTTTCATTTATTTCATTTCGTTGTAATACCATAAGTTTCCTCCATCCTTTCTATTTTACCACATTTTTTAAGAAATATTGCTGATAAAAAGCTGGGGGATAGAGCTTTTGTGTATCAGTTTTGGGATTTTGTTGATAATAAGCCTGAAAATTGTCGTAATAGTCCTGCAAATCTATAGTTATCTGGCAAAATCGACCATTTTCTATAGGCCTTACTTGGGGAAACCAATCTTGAACATCCAAATTCAGTAGATTCTTTCCCTGAGCATAAGCCTCCCCCTGTTTCCTCATCCAGTAAGGATTTTTATAGTAAAGTTGTTGGCGAATGTAGTCGCAAATTGTTTCATCTTGTGATACATCCATACTTGCTATTCTTTGCTTCTGATAGGGAAGCCGTAAAATCTCTATGAGATTGCCTTGCCCATAAGGAAACTCCCTTATTTGATAATAAAGATTCCCCTTCAAATCTTGATGGATCATGTATTTCAAGCGAAGTATGTCCCTTTGCTGATCTAATTCCCATAGATGAAAGCCCATATTTTGACTAAAGGAAAGCAGGTCTCTTTGGAGGTGAGTCAAACGTTCCTTTAACCAAAGTTTTTGACCTACTAGCCAAAGTACTTGGTAGCCATTTTTTCGATAGCCCAGACTTCTTTCCTCCAAAAGTTGGCGAGAAATAGAACTACACTGAACTTCTAAGGCAAGCTGTTTATTGACTAAAATATCTGCAATTTGTTTTAGTTGGGGAATGGGACATTCAAGCTCGGCCTTGTCATTTTTCATAGCCCAATTAAAAAGGGCAACCTTATTTTCCAGATGCTCTAGACTCTCATTTTCGTAGTAAAAATCACACTGTTTGAGCGATACATGGGCAAAATGCGTCCGTAGGTTCTTCCCTTTTCTTAATCGAAGCAAAGCTCCACAAGCTGGACAAGTATAGCTCTGTTTGACTAATTTATCCTCCAAGGCATTGACTAAGCTTCCTTTTTCATCTCTGGCTAAAAACATTTATACCCCCTTTACTACTTTATTCGAAAAGGATAAGAAAAAGGCTGAGCAAACCAGCCTCATGGATTATTTAACGAATTAAGAGAGGAATCTTATCCCCTTTTTCTTTTTAATTTCTTTTCCAACATAGGGATGATGTTAGAAATCTGATCATTTTTTATGACCAAGACTCCGTATTCATGACAACGATTGATGTATACTGGATTTATTTTCCCAGAACAAACAATTAGTTTTAGACAACTTTCCCCGGCAAAATGGGTGGCATAAAGTTCTAATTCATTTATAGCCTCTACTGATAAGTCTGTCATTTTACAGGAAATAAAAACAATGGACCTACCTTTACGAAGGACAACATCAATCTCATTTTGTACATTATCAGCCTCAGGGAAAATACCATTCCAATCAATTTCAGCCCCTATCATACATTCATCAAAATACTCTGACTCTAGCGCTAGAAGGTAAAGATAGAGTTCTAAAATATGGCCTTTGCTCCGACAAAGCAGTTGGGCCTCGGGGGTAGAAAAAGTATAACTAACCTGTTTAGAAGTTTCCTCTTCAATATGGAGCAAGTCAGCATCTGTTAATAGGGAAATGATAGATTTAGGGTAAGAATAACGTTTCCCATTATTCTCTAGCTCTTTTCCTGTTTCAGAATGAAGATTACTTGTCCTTGCCGAAGCAAAAAATTGTGTTACTTTTAACCACTCTTCAGGATTTGTAAGGGCAAAATTTGCCAGTTTTTTGATAGCAGCAATCTGTTTAGGTGTATGGAAAGGTTGCTTGGACTTTAGTAGTTTACCACCACGTAGGGCAATCAACTGCTGGATGGATAGAGTCGGAACCACCAGGTTCTTTTTCTCCAATTTTCCAAGCTTCCAGTCATACTGTAGACCATGGTCAACATCCATCGCAAGAAGTTGTATCTTTCTGTCCAAAGCATACTGATACATAAAAATAGCTAATATCGAATCTCCTCCAAAAACATCTAAGGTCACTGAATCATAGTTAGTCAAGAAAAGATTCAAATCATCCGTAATCTTATTTAGACTTATTTGCCTAAAATGCACTTGCTTTACATGGGAAACTTGATCCAACAAAAAATGTTTCAAGGCCAATCTTTCATCTTCTGTAATTTTTTTCAGGGAGAGAAATAAAACCTCATCACAATCACAAATAAAAGTCTGATAAACATTTTTCTCGATAGTGTGATGATCAAAAAGTTCGACTAAAAGACTAGGCATGGCGCTACCTCCCTATTAAAAATTTGCTAGTTATATGGAAAATTCAAAATTTCTTATTATAAACTTCATAGAAATATGGGTTAATAGATTGTCTTAAGCATTTTCTACACATCTAGTATAGCATAATTCAGTTGATTGGCCCTCAAGTCTTTATATAAAAAAACGAATAGAAATTGATAGCTTCTCTATTCGTTTTAAGATTTTTATTTTACTTTTTTAGCCAACATGGTTGCAAAGCGTAGTTGGATACGATTGCCATTTTCGTCACGACGGTGTAAATGACCAGGGTTTTCATTGTACTTCACTAACTCCCAATCCTTGTAGTAATTGGCCAATTCTCCCTCTTTAAAGGTGAATGGGAAGTTCACTGAGCAAGGATAATCCTCCGTGTCCATGGCACAAACGATAAGATTATAGCCACCGATAGAGGTTTGTTCTTGCATGTTTTGGATAATAGCAGGAATACGTTCTGCTTGTAAAAACATGAGCACAACCGTTGATACGATAAAATCGTAAGTTTGGCCTATGCTAGCTGAATTGATGTCGTAGAGACCAACAGGCATTTCTAAATCTTCTTGCTCTACGATACTTTGCAAAATTTCAAGGGATAGCTCATTTTGGTCAACTGCTGTAACATCAAATCCATGTTGAGCGAGAAAGAGGGCATTTCTTCCTTGACCACATCCTAGATCCAGTGCCTTACATGGCTTGACCGTCTGCATAGCTTCTAAGACTTCCGAATGGACTGGATTGGTATTGTATTTCTTTGGGAAATAATCCTCTGGTTTACAATAAAATTCCAGATACCATTCTACATCATCTGTGGCAGCTTCTACTCTGTGCCAGGCTTGAGGTTGTGCCATAGGATTATCAGCACCTGCTTCAAAGAGGTTCTCAGCTATAACTTCCCCCTCCTCAGTCAATTCAATAAACTTAAGAGCCCCTTTTAATACGGTAATCTTGCCCCAGGTTCCGACCTTAGTATTGTGTTTTCTTTGAACAGCCTCTGGCATGGTGTTTTTATTCCAGACAGGCATGCGTTTATAGGCAACTAGTTTTTCCATTTACTTCACTCTTTCTATCGATGGTTAACTGCTTTCATAACACGCGCGATATCGCGATCTTGCTCACGACGTTTGATTGACTCACGTTTATCATAGTCATGTTTTCCTTTAGCAAGCCCTAAAAGAAGCTTGGCATAGCCGTCTTTGATATAGACTTTAAGAGGAACCAGCGTCATCCCCGTTCCTTTTGTTTCCTGCTCTAACTTCTGGATTTGCTTTTTATGAAGGAGAAGTTTACGACGACGTTCTGGTTCCTGATTCCAGATATTGCCTTCCTCATAAGGAGCGATATGGACATTGCTCAGCCAAACTTCCCCATTCTTAACCTGAGCAAACCCATCTTTCAGATTGATGCGGGCTGCTCGAACACTCTTGATTTCTGTACCAGTTAGAACCATTCCTGCTTCTAGCGTATCTACGATAGTATAGTCGTGGTGCGCTTTTTTATTTTGCGCGACGACCTTTCCCTCGCCCTTTGCCATGCTTAGCTCCTTTCTTTGCTACTTCTTTGTAAAAAGGTTTCTTGCTTTTTTTCTTTTTGTCCTTCGAAGAATGCTTACGCTTATCATTTGAGCGGCTAGTTTTTCTCTTGTCTTCTTTCTTATCCGAACGACGACCTCTATCCTTACGGCCAGACTGTTTCAACCCCTTCTCAATCACATCAAATTCGCTTGGAATAAAGCTGAAATCAATCTCGCCAGTCATCTTATCGGCTCTTTCGACACGAATGCGTATCTGTTGTCCCACACGGAAGGTTGTCCCTGATTTCTCTCCACGAAGAGTCAAATCACGTTCATTGAAATGGTAAAACTCAGGAAGATTTGTAATGTGAATCAAGCCTTCAACTGTATTTGGTAATTCAACAAAAAGACCAAACTTGACGATACTTGAAACGACTGCATCATACTCTTCACCCACAAACTCTTCCATGTATTCAGCTTTTTTCATGGCTTCAACTTCACGCTCTGCCTCAATAGCTCTGCGCTCACGATTAGAAGACTGGGTCGCAATCTCTGGAATAACCTGTTCAAAATGCTCCGCCACTTCCTTAGAACGTCCATAGTCACGAATCATACGGTGAACCAAGAGGTCCGGATAACGGCGAATCGGACTGGTAAAGTGTGTGTAATAGTCCGCTGCTAGGCCATAGTGACCATGGTTATGCTCAGAATAACGAGCCTGCTGCATGGAACGCAGAAGCATCATAGAGAGAACATCCGCATAAGGCTCACCCTCAACAACACGCATGATGTCTTGGAGTGCTTCCTGGCTAATCTCACTCGCAGTTCCATAGATTCGTAATCCAAAGCTAGAAGCGTAATCAATAAACTTTTGAACTTTTTCAGCTTTAGGTTCCTCATGGATACGATAGATGAAAGGTAAATCAAGTTTGCTAAAATGCTCAGCAACTGTTTCATTTGCAATCAGCATAAAGGACTCAATCATACGTTCTGCAGTACCGCGATGACGAAGAACAATATCTACTGGTTTCCCTTGCTTGTCAACCAAGATTTTAGCTTCATTGGTATCAAAATTAAGAGCTCCACGCTTAATCCGCATACCTTCAAGAATTTCATGAAGCTTGGCCATAAGTTCGATACTAGGAACAATTTTCTTATACTCTTGTCTCTTCTTCTCGTCACCAGCTAAAATGTCATTGACATCACTATAGGTCATTCGGAAACTTGTCTTGATAACTGTCTGCGTAATCGTATAATTACGAACACGGCCATTTTTATCAATCTCCATAATAGCCGATTGGGTCAAGCGGTCCACTTGAGGATTAAGAGAACAGATGCCGTTTGAAAGACGCTCAGGCAGCATTGGAACTACACGATCTGTCACATAAACAGAAGTCGCACGATTGAGGGCTTCCTTATCAAGGGCAGAACCTTCCGTTACATAATATGAAACATCCGCGATATGAACTCCTAGTTCGATATTTCCATTTTTTAATGGTTTGATATGAACTGCGTCATCCAAGTCTTTTGCATCAGCTCCATCAATGGTAAAGGTAATTTCATCTCTCAGGTCCAATCGTCCTTCCATATCTTTTTGAGAAGGAGCATCTGGTACATTTTCCGCTTCTTTGAGAACAGCTTCTGGAAACTCGGATACAATGTCCATTGATTCCAAGACCTCGAGGACATCAATCCCTACATCCGTTGAATGTCCGACAACATCTAAGACACTCGCCACAAAGAAGTCGTGTTTCTTACTTGGATACTTATCGATAAAGACCTTGAGAACTTCTGTCCCTTCCAGTTTGAGAGATGGCTTTTTCACATAAATCGGTTGTATAATCTTTTGATTTTTAGAACGGATATAACCCGCATACTTTGGTTTCTCTTCATCAAGAATAATTTGCCCGACAACTGTCGTGAAACTGTGTTCTAAAATATCGATAATCTTTGCTTCTGCAGCAGTTCCTTTCTGTCGGTCTGCAACCTTCTTAATGACAATTTCAACAGTATCGCCATCAATGGCATAGTTAACATCACTTTTTCCAACAAAAAGATCGTCTTCTTCGCCTTCAAGACTCACAAAACCGAAACCATTTTTATGGGCATGGAAAATTCCTTTTAGGGTAATCTCATGTTTTTTCTTCTGGTCTAGGGTTAAACTACCATCTTCTTCAAAGCGAATCTGGTGCTTACGTTCCATCAAGGAAAGGGTTTTGATTAACTCACGGAAGTCCTTAGAACCATCCTTTCCGAGAGCTTGAGCCAAATCATTTACTGTGCCCCGCCCCTTTTCTTGTAAATATTCTTTTATTCTATCTTTCATGTTTTCTTTCTAGATTTTTTATTTTCATTTTGAACTATAACTTAGGTGTGACCACTTTTAAAAATAAAAATAGGCAAAGACCTAGTCCCGCCCATTATTTTCTTATCTACTTGATAATACCGTCAATGCTAAGGCAATGGCTAGCCAGAAAAAGACTAAAATTCCTGTCAAACGTTGCATCACAGCTTCAAAACCGCGCGCTTTGCTACGTTCAAACAAATCACCTGCACTGGCATCAAATACATTGCTAGATTGGTTTTTAGTTGGTTGCATAAAAATTGCAATCACAATCACAACAGATAATACTAATAGAATGGTTAATAATAGGTTATACATATCAAACTCCTTAAAATCCCTATTATTCTACCATAATTTCTACTTAGATTCAAGATGTAGAGTCACTTTTCTTTCTTTAGGACAATACTTTAAGACCTCAATCTTGTCTGGATGGGTTTTGGAGTTCTTACTGGTTAGATAATTGATGCTGCCACAAGAGGAGCATTTGAGATTGATTTTTACTCGCACTAGATTTCCTTCACTTTTAATAATGTTCTAAATTGGATAAGATTAAATAAACAACTGAGAGCTACACAAAGAGCTGTTGCATAAAATACTGAGTGATAGCCAAATTGTCCCGCTACTACTGATCCTGCTAAGGGACCTATCACTCCTCCTAGATAAAAGAAGACTTGATTAAAGGCAAATACCCTTGAAATGCCAACTTTAGGAGTCATTTTGCTTAGGAGAGCATTGACACCAGGGATCAGAGCTCCTGTCCCCAGACCAAATAGAAAACGATAGAAGCCTAATTGGAATGGGCTAGTCGCATTTGCACATAATAGATATATGAAAACTGAATATACCTGAGCTACGACAAGGAGTCGATGATTGCCCACTTTATCACCTAATTTACCCATGATACCTGCACTCATCATACTTGAAAATCCCATGCTGGATACAATCAAACCAGAGACAAAGAGAAGATTCTCTTTCTGTCCAAGGTCTCGTACATACAGGGCAAGGATGGGACCAATAGATTGGGCAGCAAATTGAATCACAAAGCTAGTTAGAAATAAATTTATCAGGAGAAAAGGATATTTAACAGAAGTAAAGAGCTCTCTTGTAGGGAGTGCTTTTTCTTTTGGCACTGGTTGAAAGTTTTCTTTGATAAAAAGAATGGTTAAGATAGCTGCCAAGAACAGGAAACTACCAACCAATAAAAAGACATTCCGAATGCCAAAAATTTCGGCAATGAAACCACCGACAAAGGGACCAGTCAAAGTTCCAGCGACAACACCAGTTGATAAAGTCCCTAGAGCGTATCCTGACCTATCTTTGGGGACTTGACTAGCAATTAAAGCTGTCGCATTGGGTACAAATCCTGTAAAAACTCCATTAAGAAACCTTAAGAACAAGAGCCAGAAAACATTTGGAACAAAGGCCAGACCTCCCATAGTAATAGTCATGGCTAGCCCTGCACGAATCATCATGGGTTTTCGACCATACTTGTCTGCTAAGATACCCCAAATTGGTGATACAAAGGCTGCAGAAATGGCTGAGACTGATATAGCTAAACCTGAATAAAAGGCAACTTGATCTCCTTCAATTCCTAACTGTTCGACAAAAATAGGCATGAAAGGAACAACGAGAGAAATGCTAGCTCCTGTTAAAAAACAACCAAACCAAGCAATACGAAGATTATCCTTCCAACTAATCTCTTGCATGAGCATCGCCTCCTTCAAGTAAAGTCACTACTTGACTCAAAAGCTGCTCTCGACTGCCATTATTGTCTAATATATAAGTAGCAAATTTCTTCTTTTCTTCTAAAGGCCACTGTGAAGCTAAACGAGTTTCAGCTGACTCTTTGGATAACTGATCACGGTTCATTAAGCGATCCAGCTGGGTATCTCGCCTTACATAAACTAGCCAAGTTTCATCGAACCATGAAGCATAGTCCTGTTCAAAAAGCAATGGAATATCCATGAAAAATACGTCATCAGTCTGAGATAACTTGTCTCTCAAAGAGCCCAATTCTTCACGAATAATTTGTCCTTGAGTCTGTTTAGACCATTCTCTCTCCTCAGAGTTAGAAAAGATCAGACTGGCAAGTAATGGTCGATTCAGTTCCCCATCTTCTAGAAGGACTTTTTCACCGAAATACTCTACTAAAATCTGAAAAAGGCGACCACCAGGTTTTTGAAGTTGGTGAACAAGCGCATCCGCATCTACCACTTCAAACCCTTTTTGTCTTAGAAAATTTGTGACGGTGGACTTCCCGGATGCAATACCACCAGTGATTCCAATAATTTTTCCCATCACTTTCTCCTTTGACATTTTGGGCAAAAATGGGTTCCACGACCACCGAGTTGAATTTTTTCGATAATGGATCCACAACGTGAACAAGCTTGTCCAGCTTTATCATAGACTTGATGAAACTCTTGCATGGTCCCATCTTCGCCAAATGCATTGGTATAGGTGCGAATGGTTGAACCGCCTTTCTCGACAGCCTGCCCCAAGACTTCAATGGTTTGATCATGGACTTTTCTAGCCTCTTGAGCAGTTAAACTGTTAGAAAGTCTAGAAGGGTGAACCTTGGCCCTCCAGAGTACTTCGTCTACATAAATGTTTCCCAATCCTGCAACTAGCGTCTGGTCAAGTAAATGAGATTTAATAGGTTTTTTTGACCTTTTCAAGGCTCGTTTAAATCTTCCTAAATCAAAATCCTGTTCAGTAGGTTCCGGTCCAAGCTTTTTAGATACAAAGTAAGCATCTAAGAGTTCAGGAGCAAGCAATTCCATAGTTCCAAACTTGCGGACATCCTCATAAACAAGAGTTCCACCATCTTCAAAATGAATCAAAACATGGGCATGCTTACGTTCAGGGACTTGACCTGGATAATAAAAATACTTGCCTTCCATCCGTAGATGAGAAATCAAGACCTTGTCTGTTAGATAGAAAAGTAAATATTTACCACGGTGCCCCATAGATTTAACAACTTGACCAGGCAATTCTTTCTGAAACTGATCCAAATCTGTCTTAATCATCTTGGGATAACGAATATCAATGCTTGTAATCTTCTTCCCCAGAATCAATTTTTCCAAGCCACGACGAACTGTCTCGACCTCAGGTAATTCAGGCATAGCTCCTCCTTCTCTAAAAACAAGAAGCAGGCTACTGCCCACCTCTTCTTAATATTCTTTTTCGTTATAGCCAAAGTCAGCCAAATCTAGCTTTTTATCGCGCCAGTTTTTCTTAACTTTGATCCATGTTTCTAGGAAGACCTTGTCTCCTAGCATGAGCTCAATATCACGACGAGCCATAGTCCCAATTTTCTTGAGCATGGCACCACCTTTACCGATGACAATCCCTTTTTGGCTGTCACGTTCGACCATGATAGTTGCTCGGATATGAACCTTGTCTGTATCCTCGTCTCGTTTCATAGAGTCCACCACTACTGCAACTGAGTGTGGGATTTCTTCACGAGTTAAGTGTAAGACCTTTTCACGAATCATCTCAGAAACCAAGAATCGTTCTGGATGGTCAGTAATTTGATCCGCAGGGAAATATTGGAAACCTTCCTCAAGATTTTCACTTAGAATATCGACTAGACGAGACACGTTATTTCCCTGAAGAGCTGAAATAGGAACAATTTCCTTAAAGTCCATCTGATTACGGAAATCATCAATTTGAGCCAAAAGTTGATCTGGGTGAACCTTGTCAATCTTATTGACCACCAAAATTACAGGAACTTTAGCAGCTTTAAGACGCTCGATAATCATATCATCACCCTTACCTCGAGCCTCATCTGCTGGCACCATAAAGAGAACGGTATCCACTTCTCGAAGGGTGCTATAGGCCGACTCTACCATGAAGTCTCCAAGCGCTGTCTTTGGTTTGTGAATTCCTGGGGTATCGATAAAGACGATCTGTTCCTTATCCGTCGTATAAATCCCCATAATCTTATTTCGCGTTGTCTGCGCCTTATCACTCATGATAGCAATCTTTTGCCCCATAACGTGATTCAAAAAAGTTGACTTCCCTACATTTGGTCGCCCTAAAATGGCTACAAATCCTGATTTAAATGTCATAATTTCCTCTTACTGTTTAAAATAATAAATCCCAAATCCGTGGGAGAAAGATGAGTGCACCTGTCAAAGCGGCAAAAAGAGAGACTACAAGTACGGCTCCAGCCGCCATGTCTTTAGCTTTTTTTGCCAACATAGAAAAGTGATAGTGACTAGCCAAATCTACTACATTTTCAATAGCTGAATTAATAATCTCAAAAGCTACTACCATGAAAATGCTCAAAAGTAGAAATAACCATTCGATTCGTGACACCTGAAAAACAAAACCTGCAAGTACAACTATTAGAGCCGTCACTGCATGCTTTCTCATGTTACGTTCTTCCTTAATCGCAGTAAAAATTCCTGTAATGGCAAATTCTAAACTGGAGATTAGGTCACGATTTTTCCATTTTCGTTTATTGTCTTGTGAGTCCATAGGCTGTCAAAATTTCTTCTTGTAAACCGAACATCTCCGCTTCTTCTTCGGGAGTGTAGTGATCATAGCCGTTAATGTGTAAAAAGCCGTGCACTGCCAAGAAGCCCATTTCACGTTCAAAACTATGACCGTACTCCTCAGCTTGCTCATGTGCCTTATCAATGGAAATGAAAAGCTCACCGATATAAGCATCAAATTCTGACATCATATCTGCCAAGTCGGGATCATTTTCCAGATCTTCCTCATCAAAGGCAATCTCTAACTCCGGCTTATATTCAAGACTGATAACATCTGTTGGACGATCGGTATCACGAAACTCTAGATTGAGTTCATGGCTTCGTTCGTTGGTCACAAATGTGACCGCCATTTCCTTGTCTTCTTTTCCAATTTTTTTTGCAGCAAATTCTAAAATTTCCTGTGTTTGTTCTAAAATTTCTTTTGAAACTTGTCCAGTTTCATCTACCATTTCAATATACATGTGCTTCTCGATTCTCTTTACTTGGCTTTATTATATCACATTTCTATGATTTTATTCTACCTTTTTGATATAATACTATGGAATACATTCACGAGGAGAGAACCATGTCATTTGATGGATTTTTTTTACACCACATGGTTGAGGAATTGCGAACTGAACTACTAAATGGTCGCATCCAAAAGATAAATCAACCCTTTGACCAAGAATTGGTCCTGCAAATCCGTAGCAATCGTAAAAGTCATCGTTTGCTCCTGTCTGCCCATCCAGTTTTTGGACGCATCCAGTTAACAGAATCAACATTTGAAAACCCTGCTCAGCCATCTACTTTTATTATGGTATTGAGAAAGTATCTTCAAGGAGCAGTTATCGAGTCAATCGAGCAGATTGAGAACGACCGTATTGTAGAAATCACAGTTTCCAATAAAAACGAGATTGGGGACCATATCCAGGCCACTCTCATCATCGAGATTATGGGCAAACACAGTAATATTCTACTTGTAGATAAGTCTAGTCACAAAATCCTTGAAGTTATCAAGCATATCGGTTTCTCTCAAAATAGCTACCGCACCTTGCTTCCAGGATCAACCTATATCGCTCCACCAAGCACCGAATCTCTCAATCCTTTTACTATCAAGGATGAAAAGCTCTTTGAAATTCTGCAAACCCAAGAGTTAACTGCTAAAAATCTTCAAAACCTCTTTCAAGGTTTGGGAAGAGATACAGCAACCGAGTTAGAAAGACAACTGCTTAATGATAAACTAGCCACTTTCCGGCACTTCTTTGGACAAGAAACCAAACCTTGCCTAACAGATAAATCCTTTTCTTGTGTGCCTTTTTCTAGTAAAACAGCGGAGAATTTTGACAGTCTTTCACAATTACTTGATGTCTATTACAAGGATAAAGCCGAACGTGACCGTGTGAAACAACAGGCAAGTGAACTCATACGTCGCGTCGAAAACGAACTACAAAAGAATCGTCAAAAACTAAAGAAACAGGAAAAAGAACTTCTGGCTACCGAAAATGCAGAAGAATTTCGTCAAAAAGGTGAGTTACTAACCACTTTCCTCCATCAAGTTCCCAATGACCAAGATCAGGTCATTTTAGAAAACTACTACACCAACCAGCCTATCACGATTGCACTTGATAAGGCATTAACGCCAAACCAAAATGCTCAACGCTACTTCAAACGCTATCAGAAATTAAAAGAAGCTGTTAAATACCTGACTGACCTGATTGAAGAAACCAAGGCAACCATTCTCTATCTAGAAAGTGTCGAAACGGTACTCAATCAAGCCGGACTCGATGAAATTGCTGAAATTAGAGAAGAATTAATCCAAACAGGATTTATCCGCAGAAGACAAAGGGAAAAAATCCAAAAACGACAGAAACCTGAGCAGTATCTAGCTAGTGATGGAAAAACGATCATCTATGTAGGGCGCAATAACCTACAAAACGAGGAATTGACCTTTAAAATGGCCCGTAAAGAAGAACTCTGGTTCCACGCTAAGGATATCCCTGGAAGTCATGTTGTTATCTCAGGCAATCTCAATCCGACTGATGAGGTAAAAACAGACGCTGCAGAACTTGCAGCCTACTTCTCTAAGGGACGTCTCTCAAATCTCGTTCAGGTAGATATGATTGAAGTTAAAAAACTCAACAAACCAACTGGTGGAAAACCTGGTTTTGTCACCTATACTGGACAAAAGACCCTCCGTGTCACACCAGACCCTGAAAAGATTCAGTCCATGAAAATCAAATAAAGTCTTGTATACTGGTGGGCTGTTACTGCTATAGACTCAAATAAAAATGGGAGGTGTGTTCAATGCTACGGCATATCAAATCTATTTTAACTATTATATTCGGAGCTGCCATTTATGCCTTCGGACTCACGTATTTTGTTGTGCCCCACCACTTATTCGAGGGTGGAGCAACAGGAATCACCTTGATTACCTATTATCTCTTTAACATCCCTATCTCCGTGATGAACCTCATCATCAATATCCCATTATTCATTCTAGCCTGGAAAATATTTGGTGCGAAGACCCTGTACAGCAGCCTACTCGGAACCATTTCCTTATCCATTTGGTTAGCAATCTTTGAAAAGATTCCTCTCAGCTTTAATCTTGAGGGAGATCTGGTCATCGTTGCTTTAGTTGCGGGTGTTCTTTTAGGACTTGGTCTAGGTATTATCTTCAATGCTGGTGGTACCACTGGAGGGACAGATATCGTTGCTCGAATCCTGAACAAGTACACCAATATCTCCGTAGGGAAATTACTCTTTGCACTAGACTTCCTCATCTTAATGCTCATTTTAATTATCTTCCAAGACCTTCGTCTCGTTACTTATACACTTCTATTTGACTTCATCGTTTCAAGAGTTATTGACTTGATTGGTGAAGGCGGATATGCTGGAAAAGGTTTTATGATTATCACTCAAAAGCCTATGGAAGTGGCAGATAAAATCAATGAAGAGTTAAGTCGAGGTGTCACCTTCATATCTGGACAAGGTTACTACAGTCAAAAAGATTTAAAAATTATCTACTGTATCGTAGCAAGAAATGAAATGATTAAGATGAAAGAATTGATTCATACGATTGATCCTAAAGCCTTTATCACCATCACTGAAGCTCACGAAATTCTTGGAGAAGGCTTCACCTTTGTAAAAGAAGAAACTTCCTAATACATAGACAACAAAAATAGTAACTTCGAATTTGAAGTTACTATTTTTTTTGATGATAAAAACGGAAGAAGCAAATCTTCCGTTTTACAAATCATTATTTTTCAGCTGTAAGTGCAGCCATTGTGATGTAGTTATATGGTTTGTTGAAGTGTGGCAAGAAGAATAGGTCTGTCAAGGCCAATTTTTCAATTGTAACATGTTCTTGGATAGCCAATGAGAACATGTGAATTCCCATGCTGATTGCTGAATCACGAGATACCATTTGAGCACCAAGGATTTCACGGCTGTCTTTATCAAAGACAATCTTGATTGCTACTTCATAGTTATCATGTTTCATAAATTCTGGTTTTTGAAGATCGTTGAAGCCTGTTTCGACAGCATTGTATCCTGCAGCTTTAGCTTTTTCAAGAGTCAAGCCAGTTGAAACCATGTGAAGACCGTAGATAGAGATACCGTTTGATCCTTGAACACCAATTCCTTCAAGTTCATGTCCACAAGCATTGTAAGCACCTACGATACCAGTACGTACAGCATTTGATGCAAGAGCGATGTAGCTAGTGTCTTTACGAGCGTTGTCATAAACAGTCGCACAGTCACCAACAGCGAATACCCCTGGAAGTGAAGTTTCTTGTTTCTTGTTAACAAGGAAGGCACCGTTGCGGAAAAGTTCAATCTTACCATCAGCAAGAGCTGTGTTAGGACGGAAACCAACTGCAAGGATAACCATATCAACGTCAAAGCTTTCTTTGTCAGTGATCAAGCGTTCAACTTTACCGTCACCTTCGATAGCTTTAACAGTTTGTCCAAGTGCCAAGCGGATGTTGTGGTCTTCCAAGTTCTTAGCCATCAATTGCGTGAAGTCTTTATCGTAGTAACCGTTTAAGACTGTGTCTACGATATCAACAAGGACAACTTCTTTTCCAAGACGTTCGAATGCTTCAGCAAGCTCAACACCGATGTATCCACCACCGACAACAGCGATACGTTCAAGATGTTTGCTCTTGTCAGCAAGTTTGTTGATCACTTCTTCAGCATTTTGGTACAATTTAACGAATTGTACATTTTCAAGAGTTGCTTTGAATTCGCGGTTACCCTTCACAATTTCAACACCTTCGATTGGTGGCAAGATTGGAGTTGAACCAGTCGCAAAGATCAATTTTTCGTATGATTCTTTGTGTTCTTTTCCATCAACTTCAGCAGTTACAACTTTGTTATCATAGTCAATTGAAAGAACTGGTGAGTTCATATAAACTTTAGCACCTTTTGCTTCCAATTTTTCTTTATCTGAGTAGAAGAGACCTTCTGGACCATCGATTTGCTCACCAATCCAAAGAGCCATTCCACATCCTAGGAATGAAATGTTTGAGTTTTGGTCAAAAACAACGATTTCATTTTCACTTCCAAAATTGTCCAACATAGTGTTGATACAAGCTGTTCCAGCGTGGTTAGCACCCACGACTACGATTTTACTCATAAGATAATTCCTACCTTTAATTTTTTATTTACTTTTCTAGTATATCATTTTCTGTGAGCGTTTACAAGCTTTTTACTTGTTTTCCCTTATTTTTGAAAATACTAGAAACATATATTAATTTCTTTTCAGTGTTTTCAAATTAAATTTTAAGGAAATATAGTTTTTTTGAGCATATTTCTTGACTTTTTGTAAAAAACAATTTGTGAAAACGCTGACTTTATGATATTCTATTTATATGGAAATGAAATATAAATCTTCAGATTGCTTTCATATCTGGATTTACAACTATTTCCAATTGATTTGAAGGGAGTTGATTTTTTGCCTCTCAGTTCATTATCTGAACGGTTAATGGGAACTACGATTACTATTTCCTTGGTACATGAACAAGCGGACAATCTTCTCCGTCAAGCTTTTGATTTGCTCAAGGAACTTGAATTTCGATTTAATGCGAATAGTATCGAATCGGAATTGATGGAAGTTAACTATCAGGCAGGAATTGCCCCAGTTAAGGTCCACCCTGATCTGTTTGAACTGATTTCTTTAGGATTAGAACACAGTCTAGCTCCTGGAAGTCATCTCAATATCAGCATTGGTCCCTTGGTACAAACCTGGCGTATTGGTTTTTCCGATGCAAAAGTTGCTAGTCCGGAAGAAATTTCTTCGGTTTTACCATTGATAGATCCCCGTTTTATCAAACTTGATTCAATTGCTTCTACTGTTTTCTTAGAAAAGAAAGGAATGAAAATTGATTTAGGTTGTCTAGCGAAGGGCTATAGCGCAGATAAGGTTGCTACTTTCTTAAAAGAAAATGGTGTCACTTCTGCTCTTATCAATCTTGGAGGAAATATCCTTACCATTGGTAATAACCAAGCCAGAAATGGACAACCTTGGCAAATTGGTATTCAAGACCCTAATCATCCACGTGGTAATCACCTGATGACCTTATCTATTACTGGAAAATCTGTTGTTACATCTGGAATTTATGAACGGCATCTTGAAATTGATGGAAAGGATTATCATCACATTTTCGATAGTGAAACTGGCTATCCTATTGAAACGGATTTGGCTAGTTTAACGATTATATCTGACCGCTCAGTTGATGGTGAGATATGGACCACACGATTGTTTGGCCAACGTAGCGCTTCTATCATGTGGCAAATCGAAAATATCGATGGAATCGAAGCCATCCTTATTGATAAAGATGGACATATCGCTTGTTCATCCGGTATCTAAAGATAAATAATAAATAATGCAAAAAGAGAAAGGAAAGCTCATGCTAAAACTTATTGCTATTGTAGGAACTAACTCTAAACGTTCCACAAACCGCCAACTGCTTCAATATATGCAAAAACACTTTGCTGATAAAGCAGAAATCGAATTGGTAGAAATTAAAGACCTACCAGTCTTCAACAAACCTGCAGATAAACTTATTCCTGCAGAAGCCTTGGAAATCGCTGCAAAAATCGAAGCAGCTGATGGTGTGATTATCGGTACTCCTGAATATGATCACTCAATTCCTGCCGTTCTTATGAGCGCTCTTGCTTGGATTTCTTATGGAGTATTTCCACTCCTTAACAAACCAGTGATGATCACAGGCGCTTCATACGGTACACTCGGTTCTTCACGTGCTCAATTGCAACTCCGTCAAATCTTGAATGCACCAGAAATCAAAGCAAATGTTCTCCCAGATGAGTTCTTGCTCTCTCATTCTCTTCAATCATTCGATAAGAATGGTGACTTGGTAGATCTTGATGTAATCAAGAAATTAGATGCCATCTTTGATGACTTCCGTATCTTTGTTAAAGTGACTGAAAAATTGCGTAACGCACAAGAACTTCTTCGTAAAGATGCAGAAGAATTTGACTGGGAAAATTTGTAAGATAGGAGATTGAAAGAATGAAATTTGTTGGACTTGTTGGATCAAACTACGACCAATCATATAACCGCAAACTCTTGGAATTCATCCGTCGTAACTTCAAACTGAAATTTGAATTAGAAGTTCTTGAAATCGATGAAGTTCCAATGTTTAACCAAGACGAAAAATGGGACGAAAGCTTCCAATTACGCCTTCTTTACAATAAAATTACTCGTGCTGATGGTGTGATTATTGCTACTCCTGAGCACAACCATACAATTTCTGCTTCACTCAAGTCAGTTCTTGAATGGCTTTCATATGAAGTACATCCATTCGAAAACAAACCAGTGATGATCGTGGGTGCTTCTTACTACGACCAAGGAACTTCTCGTGCTCAAGTTCACCTTCGTAAAATCCTTGACGCACCAGGGGTGAATGCCTACACATTACCAGGTAATGAATTCCTTCTTGGAAAAGCTAAAGAAGCTTTTGATGCTAACGGAAATATTATCAACGAAGGAACTGTTAAATTCCTTGAAACTTGTTTAGATAACTTTGTCAAATACGTAGGAGTCGTTTCTAAATTGAAAAAACCAAAACCAATTGAACCAGAAGACTTGGATTGTGGAAAACCAATCGCTACAACTATTACAGAAGTTGACCCTGATGATCCAAACTGGGTAGAAAAAGTCGCTGAAATCACAGGAGCTGTATCTGGTGATACATACGTTAAACTTGACCATGGTATCCTTACAGTTAACCAAATCGATATGTTCTTGAAAGCTATGCCTTTTGAGTTGACATACGCTGACGATAACAACCAATTCCTCTACTACAACAATGCTCACCAAGATCCTGATACAATGTTTGCAAAACGTGTACCATCTCAATCTGGTAGCCGTATGTCAACAGTTCACGGTTCACTTCCACCAGCACGTATGAAAAATGTTGAGTGGGTTATCGGAACTCTTAGAAACGGTAACCAAGAATACGTTCGTACAATTGTTCCAGGTTCACCTGCTGGTGTTATCAACACTCACAACTACCAAGCTATGTACTATCCTGACGGATCATATGCTGGTATCAATGAAATTGTATTTAACTTCCAACCGTGGCTTGACTGGTACTTGAAAGAAACTGGTCAACGCTTGGTAGGAGGAAGCGGTCCTTTTGCTCCTGCTGGAGGCCACGGTGACGCAGATGCTACTTCTGGTGCTTCTGACTCAGCTGACGGAGGCCATGGAGATGCGGATGCTACTTCCGGGGCAAGTAACTAATAACTAACAAAAAAGGAACCATTTTGGGTTCCTTTTTTATAATAGAAATCTCGGTTCGCACACATACAAACCGAGAATTTATTTTATTTAGCTTATGAATTTGGATCATCCAAACTTCGTCCGTGCAAACCCTTTTCACGTTGTACCTGACGAAGTTTTTCAGGAGTCACATCATTTCCATCTTCATCTACGATTTTGATCCCTTCAATGTGATGACGAACTGAACGACGATAGCCTTCGATATATTCCTCACGAAGTTTAGCTTGTTCTACTTTTTCTTCTGCAGTCAAGCCTTCAGTTTTTTTCTTTTTCGCAAGCTCATTAATACGAGCGATTTTTTCTGGTGTCATATTTGAACCTCCAATCTACTTTTTAATTTCTATTTTGTATTAAGAAGATTAAAAGCAACGACAGTTTTTGCTTTATTCACAAGTTCAGTTAGAATAGCTAGGCGATTATTCTTAACATCAACATCCTCTGCCATAACCATTGTATTGTCAAAGAATGCATCAATAACAGGACTAAGAGCAAATAGTTGCGTTAATTTATCGTTAGCTGAACCTTTCAATTCAAGATTTTCGACTGCTTGAGCTAGTTCTTTTTCTTGTTCATTTTCAAAGAGACTAGTATCAACTTTGACTGAACCTTCTGCTTTTTCCGCTAGGTTAAAGGCACGAGATAAGGATTCAACAGCTGGTTTGTAGTCACTATTTAGAGATGCTTCTTTCAGTGCTTCTGCTGCTTCAATCATATCTGCAACAACAAAGTTTGAGCTTGCTAGAACAGCTTCCTTAATATCTTTTGCAGTAGACCCCATCATCTTATCAACACGAGCTTTGATGAAGTTAAGCACTTCTTCTTGATTATCGTAAGTTAGACTTTCAAATGATAGGGAATACAGGCTAGCAATCAATTCGTCCATTGGAATATTCCAGCCAAAGTCTTCCAAGATACGGACAATCCCTTGTGTTGCTCGACGAAGAGCATAAGGGTCATTTGAACCAGATGGAATCAAGCCAACAGAGAAGAAGGACAAGAGAGTATCCAATTTATCAGCTAGTGCAAGGATAGCTCCGACTTTAGACTCAGGAAGAGCACCATCTGCAGAATCTGGAAGGTAGTGTTCACGAATAGCTTGTGCTACTGCTGCATTCTCACCAGCGAGAAGGGCATATTTCTCACCCATGATCCCTTGAAGCTCATCAAATTCACCAACCATACCAGTCAAGAGGTCAAACTTATAAATGGCTGCAGCACGAGCAAGGTCAACAGTTTCATCTACCGATAAGCCTGCTTTTTCTGCCAAAAGGATAGCAATTTGCCCGGTACGAATCATGTGTTCACGTAATGAACCAATCTTTTCATGGAAGGTTACGTGTGATAATTTAGCTACAAGATCTTCAATCTTCAATTTTTGGTCTTCACGCCAGAAAAATTCACCATCTTCAAGGCGCGCCACCAAGACTTTCTCATTTCCTCGGATGACATTATCCAAATACTCTGCATTTCCGTTACGAACAGAAATAAAGTTTGGTTTTAGATTTCCATCAAGGTCACGTACTACAAAGTAACGTTGATGAGTTTCCATTGAAGTGACCAAGACTTCTTCTGGAACCTCTAGGTACTTAGGATCAAAATTCCCCATGAAGGCAGTTGGATATTCAACCAAATTCAGAACTTCATTCAAGAGTCCTTCATCAATTTGTACCTGAACACCTTCTGCAGCTTCAATAGCCTTAATTTGCTCACGAATCATATTTTCGCGTTCAGTGCTATCTGCAATAACATAAACTTTGCGCAGGTCTTCTTCATAGCTGTCAGCATGCTGAATTTCTACTTCGTGACCAAGGAAACGATGTCCACGGCTAACTCTTCCTGAATGAATATCTAAGAAATCCATATCGAGTGCCACATCATCCAAAAGAACTGTCAACGTATGGACTGGACGGATATATTCAAAGGTATTGTTTGCCCAGTGCATACTTACTGGGAAGCTTAAGCTAGCCAATACTTCTGGAATTCCAGTCAAAACTTCCTCAGCTGGTTTTCCAGCTTCATGCTTAGTTACGTAGACATATTCTTCACCTTTGATTTCACGGAATTCGATATCATCTACCGTCAAGCCTTTACCACGGACAAACCCTTGCGCTGCTTTAGAAAAGTTTCCTTCTGCATCCAAAGCAATTTTTTTAGAAGGTCCTTTAAAATCTTCAGTCAAATCCGTTTGTTGGTCTGCCAAGCCAAGTACGCGAACAGCCAAACGACGTGGAGTTGAAAAAGTTTGAATTCCTTCGTATGAAAGGCGGTTATTATCCAAGAAGGCTGCCATTTTTTCACCTAGTTGTTTTTCACTTGGTGTGACAACGTAGGCTGGTAACTCTTCGAGTCCTAGTTCTACTAATAAATTTTTTGCCATGTTTTTTCCTTTACAAAATTTCTTCTTTTTGATAGGCACCTTAGGTACTGGGGACGTTGCTAACTAACTTTGTGAGTCTGTGGAGAAATCTTCTGTCTTCTTGACAAAGATTTCCCCACAGTCTCATCAAAGTGGATTTAGGCAACTGATTTTTGAACCTAAAGTTTCAAAAATCCCCAGATATCAGTACGGCGGTGCCTATCCCTTTAGCAAGTCTTCGACTTGTCTCTGAGTGCCATACGGGCTCACTTTGTTCGCCCTTCTTCTATTCTTGTAACTCTTTTTATTATTCCTCTTCTGCTAGGAGTTGAGCGCGTGTAGCTTCGTCAAGAAGTGGGTAACCAAGTTTCTTGCGTTCAGCTACGAATGTCTTAGCTACGACACGGGCTAAGTTACGAATACGAGCGATATAACCAGCACGTTCTGTTACGGATACTGCTCCACGAGCATCAAGCAAGTTGAAAGTGTGTGAACATTTCAAAACGTAGTCATAGGCAGGGTGTACAAGTCCCAATTCCAAAGCACGTTCTGCTTCTTTTTCGAATTTCTCAAAGTTTTCAAGAAGCATATCTTGATCAGAAACTTCAAAGCTGTATTTTGAGTGTTCGTATTCTGGTTGAAGGAAGATTTCACCGTATTTAACACCAGGAGCCCACTCGATATCGTAAACTGAGTCTACTTCCTGAATATAAGAAGCTAAACGCTCTAAACCATAAGTAACTTCAGCTGTAACAGGACCAGTTGCCAAGCCACCGACTTGTTGGAAGTAAGTGAACTGAGTGATTTCCATACCGTCAAGCCAAACTTCCCAACCAAGACCTGCTGAACCAGTTGATGGGTTTTCCCAGTTATCTTCAACGAAACGAATATCGTGTTCCAATGGATTGATTCCCAATTTTTCCAATGACTCAAGGTAGAGCTCTTGGATGTTTGAAGGTGATGGTTTCATGACCACTTGGAATTGATGGTGTTGGTAGAGACGGTTTGGATTTTCCCCGTAACGACCATCTGCTGGACGACGAGAAGGCTCTACATAAGCCGCATTCCATGGCTCAGGACCAATAGCACGAAGGAAAGTGTAAGGACTCATAGTTCCCGCACCTTTTTCATTATCATAAGCCTGCATGAGCATACAACCCTGGTCATTCCAGTATTGTTGCAAAGTAAGGATAATTTCCTGGAAAGTCAATTTTTTGGACATATTTTACTCCTTTATTATAATTTCTTGCGACCTAGAATACAAAAAGAACCGTGTCTTTGCTCCTAAGTCAAGTGACCTAGGGGCGTCAGAAACGCGGTTCCACCCTAATTTATTACTTCATTATTTTTCTAAATTTACCAAAAGCGCCACACTCATCTCTCAATCACCTGACTCTCACTACCACAGGCTCGCTTGGGATTTACTGATAAGATATTCTTTCTTGTTGTCTATTATAACAAAAAGGAATTGAAAAGTAAAATTATTTTATCATCACTCTTGTATTTTTCTCAGTATTAATTCTTACTAATCTTTCCAATTCTTTAGAATATTATCAATCGCATTCACCGATCGTATTCCTGAAACTAAAAGTACAAACTTCAATGACACATTTTTATAAGAAGGGCTGATAAAAAATACAAGATAATTGCTTTTAGACGATATGATCTTCTACTTTCTAGAAGCATTTCTAAATACTTCTTCCTTATTGAAAAACGATGATTAAATTGGTAAAAGAGGTAGCTAAGGAATTGATGTCTAAAAAGTCAAATCCACTAATATACTGGATTGCATAAAAGAGCAGTAAAATATCGATTTTTTCAGTATTTCCAGTACAGAGGGAAATATTTCTCTTTCTTGCGACTGAAAAATTACTTACAGAATAGACAACAATCGGAAATTTATCTTTTGCTATCGTTTTTTTCAATAACAAAATTTCTTCATCCCTTGTATGCATATGATAAGCTCCATTTTCTTGAACGATTTTAATTCTATTCATCCAGTTTTCTTCATATACCGATTTTGACTGAAGGGCCAGTCTTAATGATTTCTGCAAAAAGTTTTTAACTTAGAGTTTTTCTAGTTTAAACATTTATCATTAGCAAAACTAAACCTTCCAAAAGAAGTTCTGTTCACTCACCATAACTTTAGAGACTTGAATATCTTGGCATACAATGTCAATTAACATACTTGATAAAGTAATTGTAGCTTGTATCATATTATTTTTCGCTTCAATAAGTCTAATGTCATGTACAGTGTGAGACATGAGATTTTCAAAAGGAATATCTTTCATATTGAAATTTCTTGTGCCAGTTTCACTTTCAAAACATGTCCAACCCGCGTCCGTCTCATAGTTAACCTTAAAACAACGATAGAAGACTATCTCCCAGCAATACTGATCCGATTTACCATTTTCAACTTCAATATAGAGTCTACATTCATCTCCAAAAAATGAAGCTCTAAAATCTAATGCATAGGCGTCCCAGTAGTTCGTCCCCTTAATCTCTTCCTCTAGCTTTAAAATATCCACAAGTCCCTCCCCTTCAATTTTTTTAATTATAATCTAATTAAAAATGCATACATCTATAGAATAAACGAGAAACGCTTGCTAAATCATTACATTTCTAGTTTGTTCATCGTGTAATGTTACTGCCCTTTTATAGTCTTTTGAAAAAATTCTAGGCAAATGATTTCTAAAATGCTTTAGATTTTCCAATTGAGTTTTGACATAGAATTGACATCGATGGAGCCCCTCGTCATTATCTGCTACTTCCATATCCACTTCAATATTTAACTCTTCTCTTACATTAATAGGTGCAAAAGTGAAAACAAAATAACCACTTCCACCACCCCTATCATCTCCAAAAATGATCTTTCTTACTAGATTAGGATTTTCTATATAGTCATCCATGGTCAGTAATACCTTCGTCATCTCATCCTCAAAGAGATAGCATACTTGATAAATTGTTAGAAACTTTGTTTCACAAGTAAGCCTAACTTCGCAAAATTTTTCCGATTCATCGAACCACTCACTTCGTAGTACTATATTATCCAGTTTTTTCCCTCCTCTACACAATTACATATAACACATCACTCTATATTATAAAATTTAACAATAAAAATATGACCATAGATAGGTGATTTAGCGTTTAGCATTTAAACAAATAGTTTCCATGATAGTTTAATAAGTCAGATTTTATTTACGGCTGTATTCAAAATGATGACATTTCAAAAATCTACAAAATCAGTTTATTTTTTACACCTTAGAGTTATATGAAATAATAAAAATCGGTGTTTCAATAATTTTAATGGCTCATTGGATTTAAAAAATTTTTAGAAAATCCTTCTTCAGATACTTTTTACAACTACATTTTTACCTTCCTCGAGTGCAAATCTAAAACAAGTCAACATAACTTCAAATAAATCACTTCCTGAACTAGTTATGAAATATTGAGATAAATTTGTGATATGAGAAGCAATATGATTACCCCAAGGAGGAGTGACTGACAAATCTTCAAAATCCCATATGATGTCGTGAGGTGGAAATTTTTTCAACTCTTCTTGAATAGATAACAACTCTGCTATTCCACTCTCAATATCTTCCAAAGGAATATCGCCAAAATAAAGTTTATTCATGATAACGGGGTACTTACTTCCCCAGTCATTATTCTCTAACTGAACATATATAGTCGAAAATAATGAATTAAAAAAGCTCCCTTCTCCTACTGTCCACCAATTATAACCTACCATTAAGCCTACAGACATAAAATCCACCTCCAAATTATTCTTAAATATTACTTCTACATCAACAGATGTCCTATTATTGTTAATAAAATCATCTGTTTACTGAAGATTAGCAAATGCTATCCCCTTTTTCTATCTATTATGCGCTATCTCTAGCAAATTGTCTTTCCAATCTTTATGGTCGAGATCAAACTTTTATACATCTGTGCTTTAATTGTAAATATCCTATTCAATCTTTAATTTCCTTTGATTTCCTAGGAGAGCATGTTTACAGATAAATAAGATTGTTGATTACTTTGGTCGTGTCTGACTAATTTATCTCTTAAACTTCCTCTAATATTTTCAACTGTAACCACTAGCATCGTACTAGTAATTTTAAAGATTAGATGGAATTTTTACTCGGATTTTAAAACTATCTGATATTCCTTTAAATCCCAAAAAGAAATATTGGCGAACATCAGTAAAAATAATAAAAACGGAGTTATTCCTAATATAATAAAAGAATCAACTTCATCTGTTACCACAATAGTATAAACACACCACAAGAGTAGAAATAAGAGGATGAAATAACCCATTATTTTACCAACTGCCATTTTCCAGTTAGCAGGCGACATTTTGACAAATACATAGGGGCGACCTTCATAGTCGAGTGAAAGTCTTTTTTTATGAGAATATTGAAATCTAAACCCCAACACGAAGAATAAGCTTATAAATAATAAACCGAATTTCGATACTGCTGCTACATTTGGAAGTTCAGGTAACAAATCCTTAACTAAATACCTCCTTAATAGTGTCGTACCGGAAATAATAGACTTCCTGCGAAACAAAATATGATACAATAAAACTATGAATTATGAAGTAAGTAAACCATTAACTGATGCACGCTTTAAACGCCTTGTTGGTGTTCAGCGCACTACTTTTGAAGAGATGTTAGCCGTATTAAAAACAGCTTATCAACGTAAACACGCAAAAGGTGGACGGACCCCTAAGTTAAGCTTAGAAGATCTCCTCATGGCTACTCTTCAATACATGCGCGAATACCGTACTTATGAACAAATTGCGGCTGATTTTGGCATTCACGAAAGCAACTTAATTCGTCGGAGTCAATGGGTTGAATCAACTCTTATTCAAAGTGGCTTTACGATTTCAAAAACTCATCTTAGTGCTGAGGATACGGTGATTGTGGATGCAACAGAGGTAAAAATAAATCGTCCTAAAAAAATCAACTAGCCAATTATTCTGGTAAAAAGAAATGCCATGCTATGAAGGCTCAAGCGATTGTCACAAGCCAAGGGAGAATTGTTTCTTTGGATATTGCAGTGAACTATTGCCACGATATGAAATTGTTCAAAATGAGTCGCAGAAATATCGGACAAGCTGGTAAAATCTTGGCTGACAGTGGTTATCAAGGACTCATGAAGATGTATTCACAAGCGCAAACTCCGAGGAAATCAAGCAAACTTAAGCCACTAACTCTTGAAGATAAATCCTATAACCATGCGCTATCTAAAGAGAGAATCAAGGTTGAGAATATTTTTGCCAAAGTAAAAACGTTTAAAATATTTTCAACAACCTATCGAAATCGACGCAAACGGTTTGGATTACGAATGAATTTGATTACTGGCATTATCAATCGTGAACTAGGATTCTAGTTTCGCAGGAAGTCTAATAGTTACCACATCATCTACATAGCCAAAACAAAATCTTATCGACTGATGTTTTTTAGAATTCCTATCTATCATTACTGAGCATAATCCCTACTTTTTTAGCTCAATAGATTCACTAGCCGTCTATTCTTTTTATGAGAAATTCAATAAAATCGCTAGCATAGTATTCTCCATCTCTAAAAACTGCTAACTCATCGGTCAAACTTTCCTGTTTTTGAAAATAAAACATGCCATCTTCCCCTTCACAGATGACTAATTGTTCAGAATTACTAAACCCTTCTTCTCGGTTCAGTTCATTTATGTATACGATATCCCCGCCTACAACTCTATCAAAATCTAATCCATAGATACTGAATATTTCTTCTCCATAAATTTCTCCACCCATATAGTTTTTTAGCCACCATTTATAGCTTTCAGGAAAAATAAAATGTAATCTTTCCTCAGCTTTTGTAATCCATTCATCAGAAATCCCCTCTCCAAATGGTCCAAAGCCCACACCATCAGTAGAAGCAATCTTCTTTTTTAATTCATCAATCATAATCCACCTTTATTTATTAAAAATTTATAACTATTAGTATTTGTCCAACCTGTCTAGCTATTATCTTCCTCACAGAAATGCTTGTATTTATATCATATCAAACAATTAGTATTAATCTAGCAGATATACATTGAATGTTTTTCTTTTTCCATCAACTATGTATCTTTCAACATCTTCTTCCCACCATGAAACTGTATCAGATAATATTTCTAAAAATATATTTTTAGACCTTTCATCCTTGATAAAAAGATCTCTTGAATTGTTTATAAAAATATTAATCCTCTCTGGATGTATATAATTAGAACGCTGGAGTCGATCAGATAATGCATCCCAATTACCATCTTGGAGATCATCAATATTAAAACTTTTGGCTAATATCTCTATCGCATCTCTTTCACTTTGTACTTTTTTTCCATCAATATTTAGATTGAAATCATTCAAGCACTTAACCATTAAATAGTTTTTCTCTAACTTTGTTATTCTTCTATAAACATTCACTTAAAGTTCCCCTTCATAAACTGTTTAAAAATTTTTTCAAATTCATACTAGTATCACTTTTTATCCAGCACTTCGCAACTCTAGTAGTTCTTGTTTGCCTTTCTCCATTTCCATTCAAGCATTACTTTATACATTTTTGGGCATAATCTAATGGTTTACTTTTGATAAACGAAAGAGGCCTTTAGGAATCGATTAGCTATTCTTCAACTCTTACTACAACCTTGATATGCTTATTAATATGTATATCGATAAAGTTTTTGGCTGTTAGGATTTGTTGGGGTATTGGATGAATTTTCTAAAGTAGGCAAGTCCTTTACTAGGATCACCACTCTTTTACAATTTTTACAGTCTTAAGTAGCGCTCTCATAAACTAATAAATAGGCATTGTAATTCAAAGTATTTATAACCTTATAACTCGATAAAATAGATTGGGCAAGCCCCATAAATCCACCATTTAAAACTTGATAAACAAAATGATTTTCGGGATGAATAGTAGCTATATCTAACTCATATTCCGATTCAATTGAACGTAAATCCAGTCCTTCATCAATCAATCTAAAAGCAACATAATCGTCACATTTTATAAGTTTATCACTGATTTTCAAATAGAGTTCACCATCATTGATTAAACTAGCTTCTACATAATATAAACCTTCCTCGATGTTTTCTACTTCACTTATTTTCAAGGGGACGCCCGATATTTTTTGCAGTTCAATAGCTGTTTTTTCAAATTTAAATGTCAAGGAAACATTTATGAGTATTTCCATCATGCCTTTATTAGAAAGGAAAACATAATGATTAAAATCATCAGCTGACCATATACCACAAGATCGATAACTAACTTCTTTCGATAATTTACTATCAAAAACTTGGTAGATTCCACAGCCATCAAGTTCATATTCTTTATTATATAGTTCGCTATACTTTTTACTAACAAACGATAGATACTTAATATAATTAACTGATAAATTGAATGTCTGGGTTCCATCAAATATCTGAACGATATCTGCCTCTTGAGTTTCATGAGCAATCTGAAAAGAAAAATCCAAGTGCTCTGAAGAAATCTTATCCGTAAATAACTTTATTACTCTACACACTTTCATACCTCAATATCTCATTTTTATATCTCAATCGTCAATTTTGCTATTTTATCTGATGCTTTAAAACCTAAATCAGTTCTCTGACTATCATAATAGCTTGTGCATCAATTGTCAAGTTCAGCTTTCTCTCAAACTTATTCTATCTGAGCTATAAGTAAACTTTATATGACACCATAAGTAAAAAAATCTCCTGAAGAATAAATTCCTCAAGAGATTTTAGATTGATTTAACTCATAATCCTATGTCATCAAAAATCTAAACCGATAATTATCCATTCATCTACATAATCCCAAAAAGGTATCGGATATTCTGGCAACTCATCCTTTGACCAAAATACACCTCCTTCATCTATTGGTTTAGACAAGTCTAATACGAGATACGTTCCCATACCATTGCTAAAAAAATTGTAATAACTGGAAATGTCATTTGTTAACTGTTCCTCAAATTCCCAATCATAATCAGCTATTGGTTCAATCATATCTAGATCGTCTAAGCCCATGCTTTTACTGGTAAAATCATTAAAACCTGCATGAATATGTGTATAGAAATCACGGATACTTCCGTCAAGTTCTAGTTTGGACTGATTAAAGTGATCTGTAAACTCTTGGTCCGAAATCGGCATTTTGCCCTCATAAAAAACCAAGCTATTGCTTTGATACGTTCTAATCGAATAAAGCAATGAGTAATTGTTTCCAATTTTGATAAGATCTATATCTTCTGAAAATTCCTCTAGATATGAGATTGTATTGCTGAGTTCCTCAGCTAGATATTTTTTCCATTCTCCTAGGATGATTTGTTTTCTTTTAGAAAAATCTGATGTTTGAAACGCATCCCGCCAATATTGTGGAATAGGATGATTGGACAGATTTTCAAAATTAGATAAAATCTCGACCATCTCTCCAGATGGCACATATTTCTTTAAAAAATTTAATTTTTTATTCATAAACTACCTCCAATTTATTTATCATAGATAAAGTTATCTATCATGCTCTGAAGTTTCCTTTCTAAGATTACTTCTTTTCTTATCAAATCCCTCCAAAGTAACAAATTTTTTCTTTGGGAATATATGATCAGATTCTATTTTCTTAGTAATGACATTTCCTGGTATTGTAAAATCATTCATCGGCAGACCAATCCCTTTATTGACTCTCATTCAAAGATCTGATATGGAGGAGCATTATCTCTAAATTCTATATTCTGCAGCAGATAATTTATTTTTCCAATATCGTGCTTTAGATATTAAAGTACACGATTAACCGCAAACATTTAGAAATTTTCTACTGTCATTGGTAGATGCTTCGTCATCGCAATATCAGCCTAAGGAGCTTCAACTATTTGAATATTACTACTCCACTACTGACCATTACCCGACAGTCTCACTCTCATAATCACACATATATATCAAAGCGTTCTATGGAGTTCTATTATCAAAATATTTGGCACTTCCATTCCGAAATATTTCAATTCTTCTAGTATCGTATCTATGATTATCAATTTCAGAATAAATCCAAACAGGATAATCATCATCATGTTACCAATAAGTTCGATAGTATTCCATTATTGGCCCCCCGTCTGATTTTTATCATTAAAAAGTTGTAATGTTTTTTCAAAATCATTTTTTGAAATTTCTATTACGGTAATTTCCTCACTATCGTTGATAGATTCTAAATCTTCATCGGTAGGAAATTCACCCAACTCAAAGGGAGTATTAGCATCATAATAACTAATTTTTCCATCTAAAAAAATTTCTAGTTTTCTAATCTCATACCCCTGATTATCAACTTCTGAAAATATCCATGTTGCATATTCAAGAGATGACTGCTCCCAATAAGTTCTATAATATTTCATTAGCTTCCTCCTAATTTTCACCATAATTTACAATACGATTTGTTATATCAAGAGAAGATTCATTAGGCGAATGGATTCCCTGTCGTGTCTGTAGTTTTTAATGATTATCGCAAAGTTCAAGCTACTCAGTTTCTTCTAATAAGGAAGGATTAATAATTAATTCTCTTTCAATTGCCATTCCGATTCCACTGATGGTTGTTATTCCATGTATCCCTAATATTTTAGGCTCTTTATCCAATAATTCCCCAGTCTCTTTACAGAAAAAGTTACCTTTAAAATGAATACTATAGAATCCAAAATCCAGCTTTTTCTCTTCCTCTGTTAAGGGAATATTAGCGATAGTATGGAAATATCCTTTTTTCCAATATGCATCATCTACAATAGCAGGTGGAATTAACAAGTTAGAATAATCTGGCTTGTATTTATCAATATTTTTTTCATGAGTATTCCCTTTAAAGATAAATACAACATGTTTCCCTTCCACAAAAGTATCCCGAACTTTTCTAACTATATTAGAAACCAGCACTTTACCATAAAAGTAGATTCCCTCCCTAGGAGACACAAGAAATACATCTCCCACTTTTGGAATTGACCTACTTTTTTTAATCACTTTTAGTTGATGAGTAGCTGCCTTTGTATCATAAAAGTTCTCTAACTCCTTCTGAATTTCTACATTTAAACTCTCAAAACGTTCTTTTCTTCTTAAAGCTATTAGATTTGTATTCATTATTAATTTCCTCCATTAAGATATTTTCACCATTCCATTCATTAGAGACCGCCTTTTTAACATAGTTCCAACCTTTTTTGATACTGTTCCAGAAGTGCACACTCGGGTCTGTGTAGTTGACGGGGGTGTTCTGCACATAGCTGTAACGGTTCTGGCTGAGAGGTTCTGTGTTCTCACCTGGGTAACCATCCTCAGTTAAGAAAGTACCTCCCTGACTATCATAATAGCTTGCTCGTAAATAGTCAAGTCCAATATCATCACGATCCTTGCCGTTATAGGCAAATGGCTGAGCTGTTAGGTCTGTGCTTGTCTTTCTTGTCCCAGAGAAGTTATAGCCGATGGTGATAGTATAAAACTCTCGATGAAAAATTTCTTCGAGAGTTTTTAATGATTATCGCAAAGTTCAAACTACTCAGTTTCTTCTAATAAGGAAGGATTAATAATTAATTCTCTTTCAATGTCCCATCCTATTCCACTGATAGTCGTTATTCCATGCATCCCTAATAATTTAGGCTCTTTATCCAATAATTCTCCAGTCTCTTTACAAAAAAAGTTACCTTTACAATGAAGTTTATAAAAGCCAAAATCCAGATTTTTCTCTTCCTCTGTTAAGGGAATATTAGCGATAGTATGGAAATATCCTTTTTTCCAATATGCATCACCTACAATAGCAGGTGAAATTAACAAGTTAGAATAATCTGGCTTGTATTTATCAATATTTTTTTCATGAGTAATTCCTTTAAAGATAAATACAACATGTTTTCCTTCCACAAAAGAATCCGGAACTTTTCTAACTATATTAGCAACCAGCACTTTACCATAAAAGTAGATTCCCTCCCTAGGAGACACAAGAAATACATCTCCCACTTTTGGAATTGACCTACTTTTTTTAATCACTTTTAGTTGATGAGTAGCTGCCTTTGTATCATAAAAGTTCTCTAACTCCTTCTGAATTTCTAAATTTAAACTCTCAAAACGTTTTTTTCTTCTTAAAGCTATTAGATTTGTATTCATTATTAATTTCCTCCATTAAGATATTTTTCACCATTCCATGCATTAGAGGCTGTCTTTTTAACATAGTTCCAGCTTTTTTGATACTGTTCCAGAAGTGCCCACTCGGAACAGTGTAGTTGACGGGGTTGTTCTGCACATAACTGTAACGGTTCTGGCTGAGAAGGGATCTGTGTCCTCATATGAGTAACTATCCTCAGTTAAGAAAGTACCTCCCTGACTATCATAATATCTTGCTCGTAAATAGTCAAGTCCAGTATCATCACAATCCTCGCCGTTATAGGCAAACGGCTGAGCTGTTGGGTCTGTGCTTGTCTTTCTTGCCCCAGAGAGATTATAGCTGATTGATGCGACGGCTTTTCCATCCTTGGTCAAACCTGTCACAGATCCCGACTGTTTTCCAAGTAGTTGTAGCTGTCACCTGTTTGGTTGTTGAGGTAGCTAGCTCGATCTTTGCCATAACTATAGTTCTCTCGTGCCTTGCCATCATGGTCATAGGTTTCAAGGACTTCTGTATGTTCACGATTGATATCATTGACATAGTTGCGTTCCTCGTAGTAGTTGTAGGTATCCTCTCGTGTGGTATAAGGGATGCGGACATCCTGAACCTGACTGGCATAGGTTACTTCTCCCTGTCCAGGTAGGTTCCCAAGTTCTGGTGGATTGACGGCTATTCCTTCCTTACTTGCTCGATCCTTAGCCACTTTCTGGTGATAGGCTGTCGACACATCGTCAAAGATGCTGTGCCAGATGCTTCCTACTGTCTGTGGTAGGGTGGATAGGGCTTGGAGGACATTCTGACTAAAGCCATACCAGAAGAGGGAGTTTTCTTCCCCACTTGGGGCTGTGTATGGCGACTTACGACCTGACTTGTCTCTACCTGCATGCGATACCTGATCCCCAGATTGAGCATCCTTGGCTTTGCCTTGGAAGAGCTGATAGGTGTTCTTGCCTTCCTTGCGACTAGCAGTGAAGACACGATTATCATCTCCGTCGTAAAGTGCAGCCATGAGAAGACCCTTCTTGTCCTTGATCGCAAGCAAGCGGTTCTCTGTATCGTAGATGTAGTCTAGCTTTTCTGAGTTCTTCTCAAAAGAGATATTTATATCAACATAGTCAGCTAGTAGTAAACTTTATAGTGCACCATAAGTAAAATCTCCTGAAGAAATTCTTCAAGAGATTTATTAATGTTAATTAACACATTATTTACTAATCCACATAAATGCACATGCTTTCTAATAATCCCTTAGCTTCCTTTAAGCCCTCTAATCCATATTTAGATAAGATTTCTACATCATCAGCCAGTCTGATATCTTGTTGCGGATTAGACAATTTTTCTTTGAATAACTTTACAACTAAATTCAACTCCGCGGTATTCATATCATAGTAATTTTTCCAATGCTCTAAACCAATTTCAAAAGAAGAGAGTTGAGGAATCAAAATATCTCCACCGTTAGAGAATATATCCTTCCAACTATCATTAGATTCTAACTCATTCCCGTTATTCCAGAAACTAGCTGTAATAACTGGCAGAATCTCTCCATTCCTTTCATCCAATAGATATTGCAAGGTCTCTTCCTCAGCCAATCGAAAATTTTGAACTGGACAATTTTCAAAATAGTATGTATAAGGAAGGAAATATCTTAAACGTTCACTATTATCAGACCGAATAGCACATACACAAACATCATTTTGAAACGTAACAGTTCCTCGACTGCCAAAACCATCCTGAACGGAATAACTAGTCCCGTCCCAAGAGTGCTCAAAAGATAGTTCTGGAAATTTGGCGGACATAACTGCGCAAGAAATACTTGCTAAATAACATCCTTCATATAAAGTCTTTACATTTACATCATAAGACATCTCAATCACCTCCTGAATCATCATCAGATTTCATTCTATTCTCAAATCTAGGAAAAAACTGTGCATTAGCATAGCTATTAGAACCACATTTGGTTTTAGGAATAACATGATCTACTTGCCACTCGTTGTGTTTACCAGCTTTTTGAGGTTTATATAAAATTTCTACAGGTAAGTCTGAACGAACTACTCCGCCATTTCTTACCCTATTCTCTTTTATAATGAATTCCTTTTGAGTCGCATCACTTATTGTTTCACCTACTGTATCACTCCATTTTAGAATGAAATGTTAACTACTTTTAGTATTCTCTGAAAAGGTAACAACATTCTAATTTCCACTTTTAATAATTCTAAGATACTCTTCACCGTCTTTTGTACTACTTATTCAGTCAGTAATCCTTTTTTAAAATATATAATATTTCTCAAATCATTTGTCCACTCCACTATTTCATCATTACTCCATGTAATAAACAATATGATGTGAGATATTTAAAAATTAGTTGATACATTGTTCTTCACGTCAAGTCCCTAATTCGGTTTTATAAAAAACAACTATTGGTTCTTCAGTATAATTAAAATTCCATCTGTATTTACGTAATGTGTAAAAAACAGCTCACAAAAAGTAGAAGCTAAAGAGTTTAACGAGACAGTGTCATTCCCACATAGTTTCGTCATTATATTTACTTATAAAAGAATAGATTACTTGTGGATTCATAAATAAATAAACAATCTGGTCATATAGATCTTTATTCATGACGAAATTCCCATCTAAAAAGTGTAACTCAATGGTTTCAGCATCCGTATTCATTTCTAAATCTTCAAATTTCTTCATATTACTTTTACGGAAGTAAGAATCTAAAAATTTTTTCCAATTATAACCATTCATGTAAATTCCAAAATGTACTTCAATATAATTTGAAATTTCTCTAACCAGTTTATCTCCAATATCTATCGTAATTATACCTTCATCATTTTTTATGAAACTATCAATTTTTTTGTAGACAGATTATCATTCTTTAATACAAAATTAGGAATGATAGATGGATTCATAATTAATGAACGGTTAATCTCAGCAGCTACTCCTGTAATTGTACAAAGTCCGTACATTCCTAAAATCTGAGGTTCATGTTCTAAACGCTCTCCACTTGAAGTATAAAATGAATCTCCTAAAGGATGAATCTTATAGAATCCTATCTCCAGTTTTTTCTCTTCTTCACTGAGAGGAGAATGTTTAATTACGTAAAAGTAACCTTTTTCCCAATATTGATTACTGACAATAAAAGGATCCGTCAACAATTCATGATAGTTAGGTTTAAATGTTTCTATATCCATAGTATTAAAACATGTTGAAAATATTACGACAACATGGCTTACACTCATCAGGCTATTGCTTGATTCAATGTTTGATTCCATAACTTTCCCCAAAAAATAATATCCTTTTTTGGGGGATAAAACAAACAGATCCCCTTCTTTAGGCAAATCATTACTAGGTTTTATTACTTGGAGTTGATAATCACTCGAATCAAGCTCTTCAAACTTTTTTAATTTTCTTTGTACTTCTTTTGGAAGACTATTAATTTTTTTATCTCTTCTTTCTTTTATCAAATTATTAAAAATCATAGTCTCCTCCTATTTATTATTTTGAGCCCACATAATAGCCTCATCATGAAATTTATTTTTTGACTAATGCTGTTGATCTTATTCAATTTATTTGAGTTACCAATTGGATTTTCTATTAACACTCCATTGAAATCAAAGTACATTTTTTGGTGACAGGCTACTTAATAAATATCCTAATCCAGTTATTAACTTAGAAATTACCAACTAATCAATGAATCTTACAGTATTTTAGGAAAGTAAAGAAAGAATTTCTAACAAAGAACTAGAATATATTTGTTGTCAAAGTAAACATTTCTGCTCTTTTTAATTTTAAATGAGTTTTAGTTATGAACTCGGAGATTAGTTTAAGCAGAAAAGTTACCATTTTGGGATACCTTTACTTCAATGCTAAAGAACATAATCATTGGAAACTAAGAGCTATAAGAAGGACCATTGAAACTCTATTTTAAAATTGTGTTGTTCCTTTTATGTCAAAAAAACACTGGCTAGTGGCTTTGTAGATTTGCAATTGGGATTGGAAAAATTATACTTGTTTTTCTTTAAGATTAACTATCATCACAACTCTAATTTTTATATTCCAATCATCATTCCTGCTAATTATCTGATGTTTTAATATTTAAAACCGTTCTCTGACTATCATAATAGCTTGTGCTTCAATTGTCAAGTTCAGCTTTCTCTCAAACTTATCCTTTAGTAGGAATATTTCTCAGATATGGTTAGACCAAATCTATATAGAATTTATTTTCGCTTCATAGCACTCATGATTCTATGAAATCGTAAGTAGATGAAGTCAGCTTCAATACCCTAGTAAGATAATTTTTGACCACTACTTGAATCTATGAAATACTTCTTCTCACCTTCGTAAATAAGTATGAGTTCTGTTCCAATAGGCATGTTAAAAATTGATAATACTGCTGGTTCTATTTCAACAATTGTACTCCAGTCACATATCGACATATTTTCAGCATGTGATAGATATTCTTCTGTATCTATTTCGGATAAAAAACGCCATCCGTTATCTAACTCATTAACACTGTTCTCACGTAATATCCATTTTATATTGGCCTTATTTTTTAAAATATTATTAGATACTATTGAAGCACCTAATCCCATTCCTTTATTACTCACATTTATAACCTCTATTTATGTTAGCTAGTTCTTAACTTGAATCAGACAAGACAAACTACTCAAATCTATTACCTTTATATCGTGGATTGAAATAAGATGTGAACAAAGAGATTAGGATAGTCAAATTGATTTCTTAGAATCCATAGCGTACTATTCTAAATTCAATCCACTATACAAAACGGTACACTGTGAATTTTAAAAAATGCTAGAAATTGACTCAACTGCTCTGGTAAATTTGTTCATATTCTATTTCATTTCACTATATATCCCAACCAATAAAAAAACCGAAGCCTAAGCTTCGGTCGTTTTTCATGGAAACTCTATTATTTAAGAGTAACTGAAGCTCCAGCTTCTTCCAATTTAGCTTTGATTTCTTCAGCTTCTGCAGCTGCAACGCCTTCTTTGATGACACCTGGTGCACCATCAACAAGTTCTTTAGCTTCTTTAAGACCAAGACCTGTGATTTCACGTACAACTTTGATAACGCCGACTTTCTTGTCGCCTGCAGCTGTCAATTCAACGTCAAATGAATCTTTAGCAGCTTCTTCAGCACCACCAGCAGCAGCTACAGCTACAGGAGCAGCTGCAGTTACACCAAATTCTTCTTCGATAGCTTTTACAAGGTCGTTCAATTCAAGGATTGAAGCTTCTTTAATTTCAGCAATAATGTTTTCAATGTTCAATGCCATTGTTATTTCCTCCAAATAAGTTTATATTTTATGTTTATATTTTTGTAGCTAGGCTACGCTGCGTAGCTTAAGATTAAGCTGCGTCTTCTTTGTTGTCTGCAACCGCTTTGACTGCAAGAGCAACGTTGCGCACTGGCGCTTGAAGTACAGAAAGGAGCATAGAAAGAAGTCCTTCGCGGTTTGGAAGAGTTGCAAGAGCAACGATTTCTTCTTTTGATGCGACAGCGCCTTCGATTGCACCACCTTTGATTTCAAGTGCGTCAGCGTTTTTAGCAAAGTCGTTCAAGATTTTCGCTGGAGCGATAACATCTTCGTTAGAAAATGCTACAGCAGATGGTCCAACAAATACAGATGCAAGTTCTGCAAGGCCAGCTTTTTCAGCTGCACGACGTAAGATTGAGTTTTTAATAACTTTATACTCAACTTCGCTTCCACGAAGCTCACGACGAAGAACTGTATCTTGTTCAACTGTCAAACCACGAGCGTCTACAACGACGATTGATGCAGCAGCTTTCATTTTTTCAGCTACTACGTCAACTAGTTCCGCTTTTTTAGCAATAATTGCTTCACTCATTAGTGTGTTCACCTCCGTAATTATTTTGCTTGGGGAATTTTTCCAAAAGAAAAACGCGCCCAAACCTAGACACGAAAGTACAATACGCTTCTTTTTACATGATACGTTTTGTCCTCGGTAGGATATTTATGAGTCGAGCTCCCCTACTGTCTTAGGCAGTTTTTTCAAACCGTATATAAGTATACCATACTACTTTGTTTAGTGCAAGAGTTTTTTTCTTATTTTTTAAAAAATTTATTTATTTTTTAACCTTATTTCAAGATAATCTCCTCAAAAATCAATTTTGCTTCTTGACTTGTTTGATTTTTTATTGTACTATACAACTGTATATACAGAAAAAGGAGTTATTATGAATACACAAAAGAAAACACAATTCATGACCTTGACCGCATTGCTAACAGCTATCGCTATTTTGATTCCTTTGGTGATGCCCTTTAAAATTGTCATTCCTCCCGCTTCCTACACTTTAGGAAGTCACGTTGCTATTTTTATCGCTATGTTTCTCTCGCCATGGATGGCTATCTTTGTTATTATAGCTTCTAGTTTAGGATTTCTCATGGCTGGGTATCCGATTGTTATCGTACTTCGTGCCTTTTCCCATATCTTTTTTGGAAGTCTGGGTGCTTTCTATCTTCAAAAACATCCTCAAACCTTGGACAATAAGAAATCTTCTTTGATTTTTAACTTTGTACTTGGTTTGGTTCATGCTATTGCTGAAGTTTTGGCTTGTGTGATTTTTTATGCTAGTACTGGAACTGACTTAAAAAATATGTTCTATGTCTTGTTTGTATTAGTTGGATTTGGTACTATTATTCATAGTATGGTAGACTATTACTTAGCCTTGGCTGTTTATAAAGCATTGAAAAAACGCCGTTAAGCGTTAAGAAAGAAGAATATGACAAAAAATCGAAAAGAAGCCCTTCTACAACTCTTAGAAAAAGCTCAAAAACCTCTAAACGGAAAAAGCTTAGCAGAACATTTTCATGTCACTCGCCAGATTATCGTTCAGGACATTGCAGTCCTGCGTGCTGATGGTGCTCCGATCTTATCAACCAATCGTGGCTATATTTATAAAGAAAGCAAGACCAATCCGTATGTTCACAAACTGTTTAAAGTAAAGCACGAGATGGAAGAAATCGGGCAAGAACTTCTAGCTATCGTCGATAATGGCGGACGTGTCCAGAATACCTTGATTGATCATCCTGTCTACGGAGAAATTGAAACCTTGCTCAAACTCTCTTGTCGCCGTGACGTTCAGCATTTTTTAGAGCAAGTCGAACGGTCTGACTTTAGACCACTTTCTGAATTAACAGATGGCGTCCATTATCACCTAGTCGAAGCTGAAAACGAACAAGACCTCCTCTATATCGAAAAGGCCTTGGACAAGTTAGGTTATTTGGTAAAGGATTAGAAGATTTTCTTTTCCCAATCGTCTTCTGTACGGCGAGGGTAGAAAAATTCAGACTTATCCGGATTTTCCATCATCTCCATTAAAGGTAACATATCATAGGCCAGATCCAAGTTTGGAATCTGGTCTTTTTGCACCCAAGAAACTTCTCCTTCATCTGAAGAACGAAGGGTACCAAAGAACTCAGTCGCCTTATAACAAACGACAATATAGCGGCCACCTGTATCTAGTGGCCAATTTTTAATGCCGACAAGTTGAGGATTTTGAATCGTCAGACCTGTTTCCTCGTATATTTCACGAATAACAGATTCTGCAAAGGCCTCACCATCTTCCACATGACCTCCTGGAAAAGCATAGCCAGACCAGCGGTTTGTTTCAGGCGATCGATACTGCATAACCACGCGCTGATTTTCAAGGTCTTCTATTAGACAAATATTAGTTAGAATGGTTAATTGTGCTCGAGACATAGGACTCACTTTCTAATGTTTAATTTTTTTCTACATACTTAACTTTAGACTTCATAATCAAAGGATTAACTAAGTCATGATATTCATGAATTTCATGGAGTAAGAATCCTCTGATGATTCTTATTTCATTTTTTTCCCTAATCACATAGTAGTCTAAATTGATAGGCATAGATGAATCTGGAACCGTGGAAAAAAATAAAAATATCATAAACCAGATTATGAGAGCAACGAATCCACTGAGAGCTTGAAAAATCAGATGATGCCATTGAAAGATTCTAGATTTATAAAAGATAGTCCACGGATGGATAAATAGGGTTAAACAAAGACCAAAGAACCAGAAATTCCACAAGACTGGGGTAAAAGCTAAGCCAAACAATCCTAAGATAAAATGAATCAGGGCGAATACCAGGCACAAAAGATAAATAAACCTAAATACAGTTAGATGTTTCATCATGATTGACTCCTTTTCAATATATTTTTAAAGCTTGAATGATTCATAAAATTTTATTTCCAATTTTCAAAATGTATCTTCATCGGTTTTAATTTTTTGTTTTATAATAACTAAATTAGTTAAATCATAATGTTAATCTTCATTTTAAAATTTGTTTTTAACTTTCGATTTCCATTAAATCTCTTTTTAATTTTTCTAACTCTTCTAAATTAATGTAGTACTCCGAATAAAAGAAATTTCTAATCTTTTCTTCAATCTTATAAATCTTTATATTAAACCAATTGAGATATTTGATTTTTTCTCCAGTATATACTGATATAGTAAGAAATATTATTGGAATTATCGTACTTAATATATATGTTAAAATATCAAAATTACAATTTTTACCTATATACAAAACTAATAAAACTATTAAAAACAAACCTATTGTTATTAATCCTCTTATGAACTTAATCCATCCTTTGACCCTTTTATCAGCATTATCTTTTCTAGTCTCTATATCATTAATGCTTCTCTGGATTTGCTCTATTCTCTCATTAGAAATTCTAGTAATTTCTTTCTTACTGTTCTCCACTTCTTTCTCAGCACGCTTTTTCTCTTCAACTACCTTTTGTCTATCTAATTCTCTAACCTTATTATCATGTTCCAATTTTTTTACTTTCTTTTCTAATCTCTCCTTTCCTGATTTATATATTTCTAATCCATTTGGCTTAATAATATCGTCAATGTTATTTAATTGCTCCCGATCTATATCCTCGGGTTTCATCATTTTTTTACGCAGTTCAATAATATTTTCATTCAAGTCGTCTTCTGACAACTCTCCATTTTTATAACTTTCTTTTACTTTATCATATTGTTTAGCGACTGTTTGAGTTAAAATATTAGATAATACCAATCTAGACTTCTCTAATATATTAAATGTCGAAGGCAAGTTCTCAGAACCAAATCCTTTATTTAAGTCAAACCATAAGCGATTAGTTAATGATGACATACTAATTGCGAGAGGAGCATTAAAATCTTCATTCTCTTTATTAAAATCATTAGCCATTTGTAAAATTTTTCCAACTTCAGTGATGACTAGATGCTTTGATTCTTTCAAAGATAAATTTTCAGAATTAATATCATCCTTCTTTCTTAAAATATTTGTGTAGTTTAAGTGTTTTAAGTATTTTTCCTTATTCTCAGTAGCTAAACCATACTTCTCGACAATTTCTTGACTCTCAATATTAAAATTATGATACTCTGGAGAATAATAATTTAATGAATCGGCTTCTGAAATAGAATGTCGCTTCAATATATTAGTAAATTTTGCACGTTTATTTATCACATCAGCTGGAGTTGAACAATCTCTTACAATCTCATCCATTGCAACATTTCCAATATCAACAATTTTATTACCTTTGACTATTTCTTCTGCAGTTCCGAAGAAATGGTCTATATCTTCGCTAACTTCTTTATAATACCGTATTGAAATAATTCGTTTGTTGCTTTTTTGATTCATTTCATTAATTAATTGAAACATATCATTAGCTAATTTCTGGAAGAAAATACCATTGTATCCAGCTAAATGAAATAGTATTTCTGTTTCAACATATAAATTTATATTATTTTTCCATGTTAATTTACTAATATCACTAGTATAATTAATTCCTGAAAATAAAACCGCACCTTCTTTTATTTGATTAATATTTTTAAGAAAATCACTATCGATATTGTTCTCAATAATGAACTCACTAATAATGCTTGAATAGTCCCCATTAAACGAATCATCTAACAAAAATGATGTGAATTCTCTTGTCAGCTTTTCCTCATTTATTTCTCGGTTTTTATCCTTAACATATTTTATAAGCCTTGACATCAACGCACGACTTTTTAAATCAGATTTTTCTAATTCTTGAGTAATTTCGCTATCTAAAGAGATATCCTTTCTACTAACTAAAAATTGCCCGTCTTTTTTGGATACAAATTCTATTCTTTTTATCGCCGATTGAATGACATAACTAGGGATACAGAATCCAAAATTTTCATTTAATAACAATGATATTTTTTCAACATCAAAACTATTTAATTTATTAGTCACTATTATATGTTCAATAAACTTTGATATTATGAAGTAAGTATCTTTTTTTCCATCATTGTATAATTGACGGTACATAGCATACGACGCTAATTTATTAACTTTATTAATCATTTATAATCTCCTGTTTTATGAATATTTCTTTTCTACCCCAACGCCTTTACTTCCAACATCATATCACGAATCTGAGCAGCCAATTCAAAGTCAAGCACTTCGACGGCTTCTTGCATTTGTTTTTCCAGTTTCTTGACTAGTTCTTTGCGCTCCTGTTTGTTGAGGCTATTGATATCAACTTCCTTATCCTCTTCTTTAGCCACAGTTTTTGTGACAGAGATAAGGTCACGGATTTCCTTCTTAATAGTTTGTGGGACGATGCCATGCTCTTCATTATAAGCCATCTGAATTTTACGACGACGAGCTGTTTCATCGATGGCTTTTTGCATAGACTGGGTCATAGTGTCAGCATACATAATCACATGACCTTCACTATTACGGGCTGCACGACCGATTGTTTGGATAAGACCACGTTCATTACGGAGGAAACCTTCCTTGTCAGCATCGAGAATAGCAACTAGACTCACCTCTGGAACGTCAATCCCTTCACGAAGGAGGTTAATTCCTACCAAGACATCAAAAACACCCAAACGCAGGTCACGAATAATCTCTGTCCGCTCTAAAGTCTTGATATCCGAGTGCATATACTTGACCTTGATACCCATTTCCTTGAAGTAATCAGTCAAGTCTTCTGCCATTTTCTTAGTCAAGGTAGTAATAAAGGTGCGTTCATTCTTTTCAACACGAGCATTAATTTCACCAAGCAAGTCATCAATCTGTCCCATGGTTGGGCGCACTTCCACTTCTGGGTCCAAAAGACCAGTTGGACGGATGATTTGCTCAATAACAGTGTCCGTTTGTTCCATCTCGTAATCACCAGGCGTTGCTGAAACGTAGACAATCTGGTGGACATGACTTTCAAACTCTTCACGACGGAGGGGACGGTTGTCCAAGGCAGACGGTAAACGGAAACCATAGTTAACCAACATTTCCTTACGTGAACGGTCACCATTATACATTCCTTTGATTTGCCCCATGGTCATGTGACTTTCATCAATCATAATTAGAAAATCATCAGGGAAGAAATCAAGAAGCGTATAAGGTGGTTCTCCTTCGCTTCGTCCATCCATGTGACGTGAGTAGTTTTCGACACCATTGGTATACCCCATCTCACGTAACATCTCGATATCGTACTCTGTCCGTTGTTTCAAGCGTTGCGCTTCGAGGAGCTTGCCTTCTTTTTCAAAGATAGCTAACTGCTCCTCCAACTCCGCCTGAATCTTAGCAATAGCTACTTCCATGTGGTCATCATTGGTCACAAAGTGAGTAGCTGGGAAAATAGCCAAATGATCCACTTCGCCCAGAACTTGCCCCGTAAGAGCTTCGACTTCACGAATACGATCAATCTCATCTCCGAAGAACTCAACACGGAAGGCATGCTCATCACGAGATGCTGGGAAAATTTCCACCACATCCCCACGTACACGAAATCTTCCACGCTGGAAATCAATATCATTGCGTTCAAATTGAATATCGACTAATTCATTAAGCAGTTTATCACGAGAAATTTCAAGTCCTGGGCGCAGACTTACTACACTATCAGCATATTCTTTAGGGGAACCCAAACCATAAATACAAGATACGGATGCTACAACGATGACATCGTTACGCTCCAAGAGCGCTGATGTAGCGGAGTGACGGAGTTTATCAATCTCATCGTTAACTGAACTATCTTTTTCGATATAAGTATCACTAGAGGGAACATAGGCTTCTGGCTGGTAGTAATCGTAATAGGACACGAAGTACTCGACGGCATTCTCTGGGAAAAATTCCTTGAACTCCCCATAAAGCTGGCCTGCAAGAGTTTTATTGTGGGCGATGACTAGGGTTGGTTTATTAATTTTGGAAATCACCTGGCTCATAGTATAGGTCTTTCCTGTACCAGTCGCCCCCATCAGGATTTGGGCCTTTTCTCCACCCTCAATGTTATCTACCAACTGCTCAATAGCCTGCGGTTGATCCCCAGACGGTTGGTATTTAGATACGAGTTTAAATTTGTTGTCTGTAATTCTATTGATCATAATTGCCTCATACATCTTTTCTATCCTTCTATTTTACCATAAAAAGGATCGACTTACTGATTCTCAACTTCTTGCCATTTAGCATCTTATGTCATATCTTCTCACATAAAAAACACTAAATATTTGCCAACTTTTTTATTTTCTGCTATAATGGGTAAATATTCTGAAAAGGAGACTAAACATGAAGAAAAAAATCCTTACATTTTTATTATTTTTATTTCCCTTATTCTCTTTAGGCTATGCTAATGCGGACACTATCAAGATTGTTAGTGATACAGCTTATGCACCCTTTGAGTTTAAAGATACAGACCAGACTTATAAAGGAATTGATGTCGACATTATCAATAAAGTCGCTGAGATAAAAGGATGGAATATCCAAATGTCTTATCCAGGCTTTGATGCTGCTGTCAATGCGGTCCAAGCAGGGCAAGCAGATGCAATCATGGCTGGTATGACAAAAACCAAAGAACGTGAAAACGTCTTTACCATGTCTGATACATACTATGATACAAAAGTTGTCATCGCAACGACTAAGTCTAACAAAATCACTAAGTATGAAGAACTCAGTGGTAAAACTGTTGGTGTTAAAAACGGTACTGCCGCACAACGTTTCCTAGAAAGCATCAAAGATAAATATGGTTTCACTATCAAAACCTTTGATACTGGTGATTTGATGAATAACAGTCTCAGTACAGGTGCTGTAAATGCCATCATGGATGACAAACCAGTCATCGAGTACGCTATTAACCAAGGGCAAGATCTCAGTATCAACATGGACGGAGAAGCCGTTGGAAGCTTTGCTTTTGGAGTTAAAAAGGGTAGCAAGTACGAATACCTGGTTACAGAATTTAACGAAGCTTTAGCTCAGATGAAAAAAGATGGTAGCTTGGACAAAATTATCAATAAATGGACAAATTCTTCTAAAACTAGTTCACAAATAACTTCTCTCACTTCTACTACAAGCGCAGGGCAAAAAGCTACTCCAGTCAAATCAAAATACGTTATCGCAAGTGATTCTTCATTTGCACCATTCGTTTTCCAAAACTCAAGCAACCAGTACACTGGTATTGATATGGACTTGATCAAGGCTATTGCCGAAGACCAAGGTTTTGAAATTGAAATCACTAACCCAGGTTTTGACGCTGCTATTAACGCGGTCCAATCTGGTCAAGCCGATGGTATGATTGCTGGTATGTCTGTTACAGACGCTCGTAAAGAAACCTTTGATTTCTCTGATTCTTACTATACAGCTAATACTATTCTTGGAGTTAAGGAATCAAGTACTATTTCATCTTATGAAGATTTGAATGGTAAAACCGTTGGTGTAAAAAACGGTACTGCTTCTCAAACCTTCCTAACTGAAAATCAAAGCAAATATGGTTATAAAATTAAAACCTTTGCAGACGGTTCATCTATGTATGACAGCTTGAACACAGGTTCAATTGACGCCGTGATGGATGACGAACCAGTTCTTAAATACTCTATTAGCCAAGGACAAAAATTAAAAACACCAATCGAAGGTACTCCAATCGGTGAAACTGCTTTTGCAGTTAAAAAGGGAAGCAATCCTGAATTGATTGAAATGTTCAACAATGGTCTTGCAAATCTTAAAGCAAGTGGTGAATTCCAAAAGATTCTTGATAAATACCTTGCAACTGATTCAACAAGTGAATCATCAACTGTTGACGAAACTACTATCTTGGGCTTGTTGAAAAACAACTACAAACAACTCCTAAGTGGACTTGGAATTACCCTTTCTCTAGCTTTGATTTCCTTTGCAATTGCGATTGTTATCGGGATTATCTTTGGTATGTTTAGCGTTAGTCCTTATAAATCACTTCGTCTTATTTCAGAAATCTTTGTCGATGTGATTCGTGGTATTCCATTGATGATTCTTGCTGCCTTTATCTTCTGGGGAGTTCCTAACTTTATTGAATCTCTTACAGGCCAACAGAGTCCAATCAATGACTTTGTCGCTGGTACAATCGCCCTCTCGCTAAACTCAGCTGCCTACATCGCTGAAATTGTTCGCGGTGGTATTAAGGCTGTTCCTATCGGACAAATGGAAGCTAGTCGAAGCCTTGGTATCTCTTACAGTAAAACCATGCGTAAGATTGTCTTGCCACAAGCAACCAAACTCATGCTTCCAAACTTCGTCAACCAATTTGTCATCGCTTTGAAAGATACAACTATCGTATCTGCAATCGGTTTGGTCGAACTCTTCCAGACTGGTAAGATTATCATTGCTCGTAACTACCAAAGTTTCAAAATGTATGCAATTCTCGCAGTCTTCTATCTTGTGATTATCACTCTTCTTACTAGACTTGCAAAACGCTTAGAAAAGAGGATTCAATAATGTCTAAATTAAAAATCGATGTCGATAATTTACATAAGCAATATGGTAAAAACAAAGTCCTTAAAGGAATCTCAGCAAAATTCTATGAAGGAGATGTTGTTTGTATCATTGGACCTTCTGGTTCAGGTAAATCAACTTTCTTGCGTAGCTTGAATCTCCTTGAGGAAGGTACAAAAGGTCACATCACAGTTAATGGCTATGATTTGACGGATAAAGCAACCAACGTGGACCACGTTCGTGAAAATATCGGAATGGTGTTCCAGCACTTCAATCTTTTCCCTCACATGACGGTATTGGAAAATATCACTTTCGCACCAGTAGAGCATAAGTTAATGACTAAGGCCGAAGCTGAAAAATTGGGAATGGAACTCCTTGAAAAAGTTGGATTGGCTGATAAGGCTAATGCAAATCCTGAAAGCCTATCAGGTGGTCAAAAACAGCGTGTGGCTATCGCTCGCGGTCTAGCCATGAACCCTGATATCATGCTCTTTGACGAACCAACTTCTGCCCTTGACCCTGAGATGGTCGGTGACGTTCTTAACGTTATGAAGGAATTGGCTGAACAAGGCATGACCATGATCATCGTAACCCACGAAATGGGATTTGCCCGCAAGGTTGCCAATCGTGTTATCTTTACTGCAGATGGTGAATTCCTTGAGGACGGTACACCTGACCAAATCTTTGATAACCCACAACATCCTCGTCTTAAAGAATTTTTAGACAAGGTTCTAAACGCCTAGAAGAAGTTTGAACTGCACCCCAAAAGTTAGACATAAAAATCTAACTTTTGGGGTATTTTTATTATGAAATTAACTTATGATGATAAAGTTCAGATCTATGAACTTAGAAAACAAGGATATAGCATAGAGAAGCTTTCAAATAAATTTGGGATCAACAATTCTAATATTAGGTACATGATTAAATTGATTGATCGTTACGGAATAGAGTTCGTCAAAAAAGGAAAAAATCGTTACTATTCTCCTGATTTAAAGCAAGAAATGATTCATAAAGTCTTACATGAAGGCTGGACTAAAGATAGAGTTTCTCTTGAATACGGCCTCCCAAGTCGTACGATACTTCTTAATTGGCTAGCACAATACAAGAAAAACGGGTATACTATTGTTGAGAAAACAAGAGGGAGACCAACTAAAATGGGACGTAAGCTAAAAACGAGACCTGAAGAGAGGACAGAATTAGAACGTCTTCAAGCAGAAAATGAGTACCTGAGAGCGGAGAATGCCATCCTAAAAAAGTTGAGAGAACTCCGATTGAAGGAGGAAAAAGAGAAAGAAGAAAGACAGAAATTGTTCAAGAATTAATGACTGAGTTTTCGTTAGATATTCTTCTAAAAGCCATTAAACTAGCTCGTTCGACCTACTACTATCACTTGAAACAGCTAGACAAACCAGATAAGGACCAAGAGCTTAAAGCTGAAATTCAATCCATTTTTATCGAACATAAGGGAAATTATGGTTATCGTCGGATTCATTTAGAACTAAGAAATCGTGGTTATCTGGTAAATCATAAAAGAGTTCAACGCTTGATGAAAGTACTCAATTTACAAGCTAAAATGCGACAGAAACGAAAATATTCTTCTCATAAAGGAGACGTTGGTAAGAAAGCAGATAACCTTATTCAACGCCAATTTGAAGCCGCCAAACCAATGGAAAAGTGCTACACAGATGTGACAGAATTTGCCATTCCAGCAAGCAGTCAAAAACTCTACTTATCACCAGTTTTAGATGGCTTTAATAGCGAAATTATCGCCTATAATCTTTCAACTTCACCAAACTTAGAACAAGTGGAAGCTATGTTAAACCAGGCCTTCACAGAGAAGTACTATGAGAATACGATTCTCCATAGTGACCAAGGATGGCAATACCAACACGATTTTTATCATCATTTTTTAAAGAATAAGGGAATCCAACCATCTATGTCACGTAAGGGGAATAGCCCAGATAACGGTATGATGGAATCTTTCTTTGGCATTCTTAAGACTGAAATGTTTTATGGTTATGAGAATACGTTTCAGTCACTTGAGCACTTGGAACAAGCTATTGTAGACTATATTGATTACTACAACAACAAACGAATTAAGGTAAAACTAAAAGGACTTAGTCCTGTACAATACAGAACTAAATCCTTTGCTTAAATTAATTGTCTAACTTTTTGGGATCAGTACAGTTAGGCAAAAAGTCTTTATAATCAAAAAAACGCATTGTATCAGGTATAAAAAACTTGATATTATGCGTTTTATTGTGGGAGAATTTACTTCGGTTTCTCCTAATACTCAATGAAAATCAAAGAGCAAACTAGGAAGCTAGCCGCAGGTTGCTCAAAGCACTGCTTTGAGGTTGTAGATAGAACTGATGAAGTCAGCTCAAAACACTGTTTTGAGGTTGTAGATGGAACTGATGAAGTCAGCTCAAAACACTGTTTTGAGGTTGTAAATAGAACTGACGAAGTCAGTAACATATATACGATAAGGCGACGCTGACGTGGTTTGAAGAGAATTTCGAAGAGTATGAAATTAAGTTTATGCCCAGACTCTTAATATAGACGTATTGGATTTTTGGATTTTTTAGAAAATTATGATAAAATAAAGGATATGAAAAATGGGGACTCCTCATGCCTAGTTTAACTAGGAAACAAAATAGAAATTAGGTAGCTAGATGTCATCAAAAGTTATTGTTACAATTTTCGGTGCAAGTGGGGATTTGGCCAAACGTAAGCTCTACCCTTCACTTTTTAGACTTTATAAATCAGGTAATCTTTCTGATCATTTTGCTGTTATTGGAACTGCTCGTAGACCTTGGAGTAAGGAGTATTTCGAATCTGTCGTTGTCGAATCTATTTTAGACTTGGCAGATAGTGTGGAAGAAGCTCAAGCATTTGCGAGTCATTTTTACTATCAAAGCCACGATGTTAATGACACTGAGCACTATATCGAATTACGCAAGCTTCAAGCTGAATTAAACGAAAAATATCAGACTGAGCACAACAAACTCTTCTTCCTCTCAATGGCACCTCAGTTCTTTGGTACCATCGCCAAACACCTCAAATCAGAGCAAATTGTTGATGGTAAAGGCTTTGAACGTTTGATCGTTGAGAAACCTTTTGGAACAGACTATGAGACTGCAAGCAAACTAAACGAAGAACTCCTAGCTACTTTTAACGAAGAGCAAATCTATCGTATCGACCACTATCTCGGTAAAGAAATGATTCAAAGTATTTTTGCCATTCGATTTGCAAATATGATTTTTGAAAATGTTTGGAATCGTGAGCACATCGATAACGTACAGATTACCTTTGCAGAGCGTCTAGGTGTTGAAGAACGTGGTGGCTACTATGATGAGTCTGGTGCCCTTCGAGACATGGTTCAAAACCATACCCTCCAGCTCCTATCACTCCTTGCTATGGACAAACCTGCAAGCTTTACAAAGGATGATATTCGAGCTGAAAAAATCAAGGTATTTAAGAACCTCTACCACCCTACAGATGAGGAACTTAAAGAACAATTCATCCGTGGTCAATATCGTTCTGGTAAAGTTGATGGCATGAAATACATCTCTTACCGTAGTGAACCAAATGTTAACCCTGAATCTATGACAGAAACCTTTGCTTCAGGTGCCTTCTTTGTAAATACTGATCGCTTCCGTGATGTACCTTTCTTCTTCCGTACAGGGAAACGCCTAACAGAAAAAGGAACACATGTGAACATTGTTTTCAAGCAAATGGATTCCATTTTCGGAGAACCACTAGCACCGAATGTGCTTACTATCTACATCCAACCAACTGAAGGATTCTCTCTCAGTCTTAACGGTAAAAAGGTCGGGGAAGAGTTTAGCCTTGCGCCAAATTCTCTTGACTATCGAACAGATGCAACTGCAACAGGTGCTTCGCCAGACCCATATGAAAAACTCATCTATGATGTTTTGAACAATAATTCAACTAACTTTAGCCATTGGGATGAAGTGAGTGCCTCATGGAAATTGATTGACCGTATTGAAAAGCTTTGGGCTGAAAACGGTGCTCCACTCCATGACTACAAGGCTGGTAGCATGGGACCTCAAGCTAGCTTTGAACTCCTTGAAAAATACGGTGCTGAGTGGACTTGGCAACCAGATATCGCCTATCGTAAAGATGGTAGACTAGAATAATCAAAAACAATCCTGCAAGAATTCTTGCAGGATTTTCTTTTATATCAAACCTTCTAGAAGGCCCTTCATAAAGTTTTCAGAGTTAAACTCACCGATATCATCGATTTTTTCACCAAATCCAATCAACTTAACAGGAATATTGAGTTCTTCACGGATAGCCAGAACGACACCACCTCGGGCAGTTCCATCAATTTTGGTTAAGACAATTCCTGTAACAGGAGTAATTTTTGAAAACTCTTTGGCTTGTACAAGAGCATTTTGACCTGTTGAGGCATCCAGAGCTAGGAAGGTTTCATGCGGAGCTTCTGGCACAACACGTTTAATGATACGACCAATTTTTTCCAACTCTGCCATCAAGTTTTCCTTATTTTGTAAACGGCCAGCTGTATCAATCATGAGAATATCAACACCTTCAGCCACCGCACGTTCCATCCCATCAAAAACCACACTCGCTGGATCTGCTTTTTCAGGTCCAGTAACCACAGGAACATCTACACGACGACCCCATTCTGCTAGCTGAGCTACCGCACCAGCACGGAAGGTATCTGCAGCAACAAGCATAACCTTTTTACCAGCTTGTTTGTATCGATTAGCTAATTTACCAATTGAAGTTGTTTTCCCGACACCATTAACACCTACAAAGAGCATGACTGTCAAACCATCTTGGAAGTTAATGCTTTCATTGTACTGTCCATCTTTTTCGTAAAGCTCTACCAATTTTTCGATGATCACACGACGGAGGACATCTGGTTTCTTGGCATTTTCAAGTTTTGCTTCATAGCGCAATTCTTCAGTGAGATTTGAAGCTACCTGTACACCAACGTCACTCATGATTAAGAGTTCTTCAAGTTCTTCGAAGAATTCTTCATCAACAGAGCGGAAGTTAGCAAAGAAAGCATTCAAACGAGCTCCAAAGCCCGTACGAGTTTTCTTGAGACTGCGGTCATATTTTTCCTGTACAGTCTCTTGAACTTGAGGAATTTCTTCGATTACTAGATCTTCTTCCACTTTTTCAGAAGTGTCTGCTTCCGTTTCGTCTGATTGAGCTTGATTAGCTTCTTCATCGTCGCTATCACTTGAAGGTACTTCTTCGACTGGTGACTCAAGTTCTTCTGCTACAAACTCTGCTACCTCTTGAGCTCTTTCTTCAACTTCTGTTGACTCTGACTCTTCCTGACAACAATGACACTCAGTTTCCTCTTCAAACTGAGTCTCTTCTTCCTGAGGGGTGGTTTCTGCTTCAACTGTTTCTAGAGTAGTTTCTGCTACTGGTTCTTCCGACTCACTAGCTTCTTTAGAATAAGTTTCCTCAAATTCTGAACTTTGGTCGGTTTCTTCAGTATTCTTCACTTCAACTTCTTCAGTTCCAAGTGCTTCAACTTCCTCGCTAGGTTCTGTCAGATCCAAGTTTTCCAAAGCTTCTTTAACAACTTCTTCGATTTTTGGTTCTTCTTTTCTACCAAATAAACGGTCAAATAATCCCATGCTTTAGTTCTCCTTCAGTACATATTTTTCAATGGCCCAGGCAACAGCTTCCTCGTCATTGGTCATAGGGGTTACTACATTTGCAACTTCCTTGACCTCAGGCACAGCATTTTGCATGGCAACGCCGAGTCCTGCCCATTCTATCATAGAAAGGTCATTGGCCTCATCTCCACAAGCCATCACCTGACTTTGGTCAATTCCTAGGTGGTCGATTAATTTAGCTAATCCAGTAGCCTTATGAACGTTCTTTGGCGACCATTCCAAAAGCATGTCGCGAGATTTAAAAATTTCGTAGTTGTTAAACAAGCCTGGTGAAATATTAGCAATTGCTGCATCCAAAGGTTCTTGAGGAAAGGCAGTCACACATTTATTGTATGTTACTTGACTAGACAAATCTTCAAAAGCAGTTGGAACAAAAGTTAGAGCCGGGTTAAACTGAGCATATAAACTTTCTTGGTCAGACTGAATCTGATAAACTGTTCCTTCTGAAATTGCATCTAAGGGAATATTTAGTTTTTCAGTTTCTTCATAAATACGTGTCACATCATCAATGGAGAATACTGTCTTATCGAGGATTTCACCTGTATTTTTTTGAACCAATCCACCATTAAAGGTGATAGTATACTCATCATCATGACCATCTGTATCAAGTTCTTTAAGGAAGAAATCCATGGCCTTGAGAGGACGTCCAGTTGTTAGGACTACCTTGACCCCTTGTTCACGCGCAGCCTTTAAAGTTGCCTTGGTACGATCAGTTAATTTCTTGTCTGTCGTCAGCAAGGTTCCATCTAAGTCTAGGGCAATTAATTTAATATCTGCCATTATAACCCCTCCATATAAGCGATAACTGATTGGTCTTTATGGTGACCGATAACTGTTTCGGCAAGTTCCAAAATCTCTGGGCGAGCATTTTCAGGTGCGACTGGGTGCCCTACAACTTGCATCATGTGAAGGTCATTGAGATTGTCACCGAAGGCCATCACTTGATCCATATTCAGATTTAACTTCTTAGCTAATTCGACAATCGCAACTCCCTTGTCCACATAATCAAGAACAATATCAATGGATTCAAAACCTGTCGTCATTGCCTTAACACCAGGAACATGTTCATTGACCCAAGCTTCGCCAGCTTCTACTGTCTCTTCTGTAAAGTTAGTTGTGAATTTGAAAATCTCATCGGTAATATCTTCTAGACTAGCTACTTTTTGAATATTCTCATTGTAATGATGACTAAACATGAGATAGGTTTCATCAACCGTATCTAGAACATAGCATGCTTTTTTACCTGTCAAGAGCATCTTCTTTTCATCAAAATAAGGTGAAGTCTTTAGCTTTTCAAAAGTTGATAGGTAAAAATCTCTAGGCATGGTCGCTTCATAGAGGTCTTGTCCATGAAAACGAACGAGACTCCCATTTTCGGCGATAAAAATAATCTCATCTTTGACATCCGTAAAATGTTTCTCTAAGGACAAAAGACCACGTCCTGATGCTACAGCAAAATAGATTCCTCTCTCTTTGTAGGATGAGAGAAGAGCTTTTAAGCGCTCCATATCAAATTGGCCAGCTTCATCCAAAAAAGTCCCGTCCATATCTGTGGCAATGAGTTTTATCATACAATTATCTCCTTTTTTTGAATTAGGGGTGTGCAAAGGGCATTTAGGGTGTGCAACGGAACAATTCGATTGGATGATAAATCATCTCAATCTCATACGCTTGCCACTATTTAGTGGTCAAGCTAGTTCCCTTACTAACTTCACTGCTAGAACTTTCGCCTATAACAATTTCGTGTCGCATTTTTAACGATTTAGGCAATCCCCATCATTTCTCATCTCTGTTAATCCTTTATATTATATCATAAAATGAATGTCTCATTCCATTCATAAAAACAGTCAGATCATATTTCTATGACCTGACCATTTTTGAAGTGGACTTCTATTTTTGTAAATTTACAAAATAACATTGCTTACATTTGTTATGTAGTTTTACTATTCTAAATTTAGTTTGTATTTTGCCATTTGGCGAATACGTTCTGGAGAAGCGTGGTCTACAAACTGACTTTCTTTTAGATCTAGCGCTGCAATTTCTTCTTTATCTGTTAAGTCTAAAGTAAAATCAAATACATTTAAGTTTTCTTTCATACGTTCTTGTTTTGTAGTTTTCGCTAACACGACAATATTTTGTTCTACAAAGTAACGTATAATGACTTGTGCAACTGACTTATTATGTTTTTTAGCTATTTTCTCTAATACTGGATTCGAAAAGATATTGTTTCTACCTTCTGCAAAGGGTGCCCACGCCTCTAACGTAACATTTTCTTCTTTTAGTATCACAACTTTTTCTTTTTGTTGATGGAATGGATTTAGTTCAATCTGATTTACAGCTGGCATTTCGCCTGTAAAAACTCCTAACTTCCACCATAGCGGAACTTAATCTGAAACGCTTTCAGATGAGGAGATTTTGTGCACTCTTTTTTCGATTCATTTTGGCTACAAAAGCGATGAAATCAAGCATTAGTAAAACCAGTGGAACTTAGTTTGGGAATTTAGCTCATTATTTTTAGTCATCTATTTTCACCTACATATCCTTAATTGAAGATTTTATATGTTCTCTTTCTTCATTTGTTAGCCCATACTTATCAAATAATTGCTCATCAATTTCAGATATTGATTTTGACCAATCTATATCGGACTGATTAGTGAAGTCTTGCATTGGTACAAATTTATATACAATTTGGTAAATATTTTGAGATGATTTTAGAATGCCAACCATAAATCTTAAAAATTTGGTTAATAAATACCTTGATAAATTAATAGCCTCTTGTTCAGTTGGAAAATCTCCAATAGGAATTAAAGAATCTGTGCAAACAGAACGATTAGAACCAATATATGGCCTTCCTAATATTGCAACTGCATCTTTCTCACCCAAAACACCGGCAGCACCGTTAGCCTTAGACATAAACACTTTATATCTGTTAGCTAGGTCTTTATTCTTTGTGATTTCTTCTTCTTTTGTGTATCTTATCCTATCATAAGAACACCTTACTGAATATGAACCATCAAAATAGGTTTCAGAAGTCTTGCTATTAACCTCCTTACCTGTAATACCAAAAGCATTTCTTCCTTTTGTAATCGTCATCAATGTATTAAAATCTTTATGATTTCTGACTTTATTTAATATGGATACCATAGAATTCATAGATATTATTTGTTCCATGTCTTCTTCAAACAATGGTCTAAATGCACTATTTTCTTCTTTATCATGTATAAATTCAGTATTGCCAGTATATTGTTTTTCAAATAAAAAATAATTTACTGATCCTAACTCTGTTCCTTCAAAAACCGATGCACCATTAACCATCGTTTTTATTTTTTTAAAGTGATTGTTTCTCTTTACATATTCTCTTAGCTTAGGGAAGGAATTATCTTGTGCATCTGCAGTGAACCATTTTGATGGAGTTATTAATGTTGCATATGCATCTGTAACATCCATTGCTAGTTTTATATAGTTTGGGAAAAGTTGTTTTCCTAGTGATTTATTTCCTTTAGATTTACTAATAATTTCTTGATATGGTGGATTCCCAACTATTGCGCCAAATTTCACTTTCTTATCACCTACCTCTATCTCATCATTTAAAGTAATTTCACTAAAATTTTTATCTTGTTTAAGCAAGTTATTAATTTTTGTGTTGTCTACTTCTCCATTTCCATTTCTCACATCAATCAAATCATACGCATTAAACTCGCTTGATATATTACTCACATTCAAATTCAATATTTCATAGAACCTTCTTGTAAATTCATATGCTATAGATGATGTTGGAATTGAATAAATTATATCTTTTATATCTTTATGAGCATATCCAAGTTCAGCTGTTAATCTTTTATAAAGAGCTACAGCGTATTCTCCTGATTTACTTGCAATATCCAGTAATTTATCCTGCTTATCTACCATTTCTCTTAAGCCTTCTTCTGGTAGTAATACAACCATCTCATCACATACTCTTGATGGTGTTATGACCTCAGATTCTGACATCCTATTGAATTTTTTAATTGAAGTCATCGCCCTGTCAAGAGGAGTAAGTCTTTCATCTGATGCAAGCATAGATATATTTTGAATTTTATAATCCAAACTACTTCTCTTAAACGGATCCATCATATCGCTAATCTTTTGCAGAACAACTTTATCTAAATATAGGTTACTTGCAATTCTTTGGTTATCATGTCTTTCCAATGTATTTAAAATATCATCTAAAGAAGATACCTTATCTTTTGTTAAGAAAGAATAGAAAAGTAATCTTTGATAATACGTCTTAACTTGACTTTCTAGTTTTTTAACCTCATCATCTGTTTTTGTTTCAGTATAATCTTCAGTTGGTGTATCTTTTTTATCACCACTATCTTTTTTATCACCACTATCTTTTTTATCATCTTTTGGCTCTTCTATATCCAAGTCTTCACCATCACCTTGATTTGGATCTATGGTTAATCCTTGCTTTGAATTAAACTCGGCTTGAGCTTCTATAACCTTTCGTATATCAACATCATTTAAAAGAGCTAAATCAACAGGTATATCCACTACCTCATCTGAAATACTTCTTTGATTATTGTATTCACTTACTGCCTCTAAAATATTCGTAGCATCTACTTGTTTTATTTTATTATGATTCATCATAATAATCGGAGAAATACGAATCTCCTCCACAATTCTTTCTTTCAGCTTACTGTTTCCATTTTCTTCTGTATTTACATTGTAAATAAGAGATTTTTGTTCCTGCATTCTAAATAGACGATTCGGATCAAAATCAACTAACAGTGTCTGGGGCTTTAAGTTTTCCTTGATAAATCCATTTTCACTCGACAATGTTCTAATATACTGATTTTGTAATCTGAAAATAGATTGATCATATTCTTGTGGGGAAGCTGTATCTTTAAAATAAAGCATAGTATCCCATTGTTCTACAGTTGAACCCGTTAACATTCTATTCACAGTTAATGTTAATGTTTTTTGATTGTTTTCTTCGCACTCTTTAATCTTTCTTTTAATATCGTCGGGCTTACTATATTCTCTTCTTGCCTCAACACCTGAAATATTTATTATTTCATATTCACATAAGTTCTTAAATGTATCTTTATTTGTATTAATAAGCTCTTCCATCGCATCGCAAGAAGCACAGTATGGCAAAACCATAACCATGTGTCTACACATCTTACCTTCTTTGATTTTGTCATAATCTAAAAACCCTAATAACTCTTCGTCTTCTTTACTTCCATCAATGACCTTAAGCAAATCAAAAATTTCAGAGTCGTTTTTAAACTTCTTATGTCCTTGATTACTCGCATCTTTTTTAATAGAAATCGGTTCAAATAATTTTGAAAAAGCAAAGCTAACACCACTTTTCCTCAAAGCTTCCATTTTTTTACGAGAAGATTTGTTAGGATTAAAGGCAAAACGAACCATTTGAGGAAATCCATAATATGGATTGTCCCATTCATTTACATCATCATTATTAAGATGTTTCCTATCCCATTCTTCCTGCTCTTTCACAATATCTGAAAATTGAACAAAAGAAATAATATCCTCTTTTTCAAATTCACTTCCCATCAAAATGCGATAAGGTGTTCCTGATAAATGCAGTCTTATTTTTGCATTTATTTTCTTAATTTCAATATCCGCCTCACCAACATCTATATTTTCATCTTCAAGTTTACTGATATTCTCTTCATCAGTCTTATCATAACCAGCATTCTTTAGAATCTTTCCATAAGATGCTGCTCTTGCCCCAAAATGTGTTTCGTCCACAATGAGAAGGTCTATTTGTTCCGCAAAAAGCTCCTTATGTTTATCCTTAATGTTATCCCCTTGAAGATCTTGAAGCGTGAGAAATATAACGACTTTCTTTCCTTCGGAATGCTTCTCAGATATTACATTTTCATTAGCCAACAAATCAGATGATTCTATAAAAACATACTCTGAAAAGTTTCCTGCACTTTCAACGGTTTTCTTCCATTCATCCTTAACATCTGCTTTAGCTGACACTACTAAGACAGTTTGAGCTTTCATTTCTAAAGCACAACAAAGTGAAGTAAACGATTTTCCAAAACGCATAACGGCATACATTAGTATATTTCTACGTCCATTTCTCACAGCCTGTATAAAACTATTTACAGCAGCTTCTTGATTTGGTCTTAAGTCCCAATCTCCACCCCTCTCATAATGATATGTCTGAGGTAGTCTATTTTTAGAACTATAATATTCATACTTGCTTGAGTTAGCTTGATAATTTTCCTTTATATCTTCAATAGCATTATCAATATCTGTTATTTTAGTATCTTTAAAAAATTCTCTACTATAATAAATGCCATCTTCTAAATCATACGGCTTTAATCTTTGTTTATTTAAATCATTTTCAAGATATTGGTGAATGGAATAATCTCTATAATAAGTTTCTTCATCAATTGTGGCTTTATTCTCATATTGTTTTTCAAGATCTGGGAAAAATTCTCTCCATTCGTTTAATCTTTTTGATACTGGTCTGTATGTATCGCCAACCTTTAAATAATTTGGTACTGTATTTGTCGTAAATGCATAGATATGGGGCTCTACACGACCAATAATAATCTTATCTAGTATATCTATAGCTTCTATCTTATTTTCTTTCATTTGCATCATCCTCTTTATTTAGCAAGTCTTTAAAAGTGATATTTTTTCTTGCTCGCCAGTCTTTTATAACACAGAAAGCATTTTCTTCTTTCATCGTGAAATCAAATAGCGTCATCTGTTCATTGGGTTCGGTCGGTTTTCTATATGGTATAGTATATGTTAGACCATCCATTTGCCATAAATTCCACGAAATTATCTTTGCTATCTTTAAAAGTTCTTTCTCTTCTGGTTCCCTTTTAAGTTTTTCTTGCATATAGTCACAATACGAAACGAGTAAATTTTCTCTCGCTATAAGTAAGCTATCTCCTTGGAATTCAAATCCGTAAACGCTTTGAAATGCTCTTTCTGACCATTTAAGCCATTCATCTTCACTAGTAGTATTTTCATTTACTACTCTCATTTTCCTATCTAAAAAACCAATTCGTTTATACAAATCTATAGGGTTACCCGTTACAGTATCATATCTACTCACTAAATAAGGTGCTTCTCCGCAAGTAATTTCCAACCTTCTTTCATCAACATATTTTTTCCATGTTCTTCCTTTAGGAAATTCTATTTTTTTAGTAGTAGATTCCCAAGTCCTTTCTTTTTCAATATTGAAAACTTCCTCTCTTTCAAACCATGCCTTATCAACTAAATTATTTTGAGCATTACATATCCAACTAGGTGTAAATACCTCTGCTTTTTTCTTTGTTCTATCCCCTTGACTTTCCTTAGTCTTTAGTATCCTAGGTTGAATAACATTTAAATTATCACCAGTAATAAGGCTAAAATGAATAGGATAGTGAGAACAGTACTCTTTACCTAATATCTCATAATCATCTGTTCCCCAGATTATATTTCTATTCGTTGTTCTATCTACAAGAAGAATTTCTAAAATTTTCTTGCTCCATTTTCCTTCGTCTATATCAATAGTAAATGCCATTTAAAATTTTCTCCTTAGATATATCTCCTACTAAAATTCTGTAATATCAATTCCTGCTTCTAATAATCGTTCATATCTTTCATTTGAAATTATAACTGCTAATGGTTTTCCATTTTTCAATACAAAAGCTGTATTATCTTCATTAGATAAATTCGTTATTATTTTTGATGACTGACCTTTTAGAAAATCAGTCATATTGTGAAATTCCATAGGTTTTTTATTTTCTTTTTTTATTTCCATAACTACACCTCTCAATGCTATCTATTATACCAAATTTTCATTTTATTTACCATTATAAAAGTCATTACCTTTATAATTAAAAAGTCAAGTGGTTTTTCACCCCTTCCTATACTGAATAGCGATACTTCGTTAATTTGTTCTAGTAAAAACGTCTTTATATCAACATTTATAGCTAGATGCATAATCTAACGTTTACCAAAAGTTATCGTTAGAACATTTGCATCCACTAAGGTCTATTTTTAGGAAAACCATCCTAATTTTGGGTAAAAATAAGCCCTTTATCCCCCAATTGTATCATTTTCAACAATATCATTTCTCCAGCATCAAGTACGAATAACTTATTAACGACTAATTCTAACTGGATTGGGAAATATGATTTAACGATTACTAACATTTTAACGATTTAAAAGTTTAGTCATGGCAGATCCATTTTTTACAACTTCTTAGATATGGGTTATAAAAATAAAAATCCCTATATTTCAAGGGATTACTTTCTTCAATTGTATTATTTAGTTCATCCTCATTTCTGTTGCAACTATTTTAATCATAAATACTCATATTCTCCAGTTATAAATCTATCTTCTATATACCATAGAAAAAGCAAATAGCGCCTAATCCACATGAGATTAGACGCTGATAAAATGACTATTTTAAACTTATTTACGGGTTTAGAATCAAACTTTCAGCCATTCATCAATTCAAGGTTCTCTTATCCATATTTGGCAAAGAGAGTCGGAATTTAATGATGCAGAGTCGAATCACAAAACCAACAATAGAAACAATGATAAAGACAGTGATTCTTGGAAAGTGAAGGACAAAGGCCAACCAATAATAAATAACTCCAATTACGAAAGATAGAAGGGCATAAATATCTTCTTTTAGAACACTTGGTACTTCATTAATCAGGAGGTCTCGGATAATTCCACCACCTGCACCCGTTAAGCAGGCTAAAAGACCTGCAGACATCAAATTTAGCTTACTATCCACTAAGGCTGTGGCTCCGATTAGAGAGAAGATAATAAGCCCAATCGAATCAAAGATGAGATAGGCTTCTCTCAGCCACTTATAGAACTTTTTTTCATGACTAGCATTGGCTTGTTTTGAAGTTACAAAGACATACATGATAACCGCTACAAGGATAGAGACATAAATCGGGCTGGGATCAGCAAGAGAGGAAGGAAAACGACTGATAATAGAATCTCTCAAAATCCCTCCGCCTACTGCCGTTACAATTGCCAATAAACTAATTCCAAAAATATCTAATCGTTTACCAAATCCTTTGATGGCTCCTGAAGCAGCAAAGGCTATAGTTCCAATATAATTACAGATCATTAGGAATAGATCAAAATCCATATAAGCTCCTCAAATTATTTTGTAACCCTTCCGACTTCTTGAAGGTTATTTAAATGCTTAGCTTAAAAATTTGTAACGAGCACTAACTAAGCATCCATATTCTCTAAATCTTTTAGTTTTACAGAGACAATCTTAGATACACCAGATTCTTGCATGGTCACACCATAGATAGAGTCTGCTGCTGCCATAGTACCCTTACGGTGGGTAACAACGATAAACTGACTATCCTTGTCAAATCGGTTGAGATAATCCCCAAAACGTTTAACGTTGGCCTCATCGAGTGCGGCCTCTACCTCATCCAAGATAACAAATGGAATAGTCTTGACACGAATGATTGAGAAGAGCAAAGCCAGAGCTGACAAAGCCTTCTCTCCACCACTCATGAGATTGAGAGACTGAATTTTCTTACCTGGTGGTTGCACAGAGATTTCGACACCTGCTGTCAATAAATCTCCTTCTGTCAGGATTAGGTCTGCTTGACCACCACCAAACATCTGCTTAAAGGTTACTTTAAAGGACTCACGAATAGCTTCAAAGGTTGATTTAAAGCGTTCCTTCACTTCATCATTCATCTCTGTAATGGTTTCAAGAAGTAAGTTTTTAGCAGAAAGAATATCGTCGCGCTGACTATTCAAGAACTCCAAGCGTTCGTGTACTTCGTCAAACTGTTCAATGGCATCCAAGTTAACCGGACCAAGTGAACGAATGGATTTTTCAAAATCCTTAACCTTTTGTTCAGCGACAGCCAAGTCTTCCAATTGGTTCGCTTGTTCTAAAGCTTCTGTATAGCTAATTTGATATTCCTCTGTAAGCTGTCCTTGAAGATAGCGAAGGCGGTCTGTAATCTTCTCTTTAGTCGCTTCCGCTCGAGTTTGTTTACGTATCCATTCTTCATTTTGCTGACCAGCTTGTTCTAAATGACTAGCAATATCATCCAATTGACCTTCAATATCATCTAGTTCAAACTGCTTACGAATGAGCCCTTGTTGGATTTCTTCCTTCTGACTCTTAGCTTCTGTTTCCTGCTTGGTCAAAAGTTCCGTATCAACCTTTTCAAGATTGTCTACCTTTTCTTGGAGAAGGCGTTCGATTTCATCTTGCTCCATATCAAGGTATTCAAGCTCTTTGTTAATCCGTTCAATATCTGCAACTTCGTAACGCTTTCGCCCTATCATTTCTGTTTTGAGCAGACGTTCTTGAGACAGTTTATCCTGCAAGCTTTGGTAGCGTTCCTGAATAGCATTTTTATTGGACTTGATTTCTTCAATCTCAGATTCCAGCTTTTGCTTTTCGGTTGCAATAACTGCAAGACGTTCCTGGCATTTTTCTTTTTCAGCTTGCCAATCTCCACCTCTGAGATTAGTTAATTCTTGCTCCTGAAGTTTCAAGAGTGTCTCAAGTTCTTCGACCTGCTGGCTAGTTTGTTGATAAGCTAAGTACAAGCCTTGTTCCTGGATACGAGCTTGCTCTCCTTGGAACTTAATGGTCTCCAAAGTTTGACTAAGTGCATTCAAGGCTTCTTGAACTGACTTCAGATTTTCTTCCTCTTGATGCAGAAGCTTTTCTTCTTGAGCAATTTCTTTTTGCAATTGCTCCAATTCAGGCTTGATAAAAATACTGTTATTTTGACGATTGGCTCCACCAGCATAAGAACCACCTGTTCGCAATTCTGTACCGTCTAGCGTTACCATCCGAACTTGATAACGTACTTTACGAGCCGCATCACGCGCATGCTCCACTGTATCAAAGATAGCTGTGGTAGCTAGTAGATTTTTAAAAATAGCTTCAAGCTTAGCATCAAAGGAAACCAACTCATCTGCCATGCCAAGAAAGCCTAGACTTGAGGCAATCACATCTTGGTTTTGACCTGAAATGCTACGAGCTTTGATAGTTGTCAAGGGTAGGAAGGTAGCGCGACCCGCTCGATTTCTCTTAAGAAAATCGATGGCCTTTGTTGCTGCCTGTTCATCTTCAACGATGATATGTTGGCTACTTGCCCCGAGGGCAATTTCAAGAGCTGTTTGATAACGAACATCAAAAGTTAAATGTTCACTGACCGCTCCGACAATACCGCCCAGGCGATTTTTTTCTTGTAGAACACTCTTAACACCTGCATAGAAATTACTATGGTTTTTTAGAATGTTTTCCAGACTTTGCGCCTTGGCCTGCTTGTTTTTCAGGCTATCCAAACGGTCAAAGAGTTGATTTTGCTGACTTTGATAAGCCTGCTTTTGTTCTTCTTCCTGTTTAGCATGCGTCTGATAGTCAGCAAGCAAGGTCTGTACTTTTTCTTTTGCTGATTTAAGAGCAGTTTCTTGCTCACTAGCCTTAGACTTGGCAGAAGCTAATTGTTCCTTCAAGGATACTAATTGTTCTTCTTGCTTTTGAGTCTGTTGGCGACTATTTTCAAGGTCATTCTCAATCCGTGTCAACTGGTTAGAGACATCCGCTTCTTCCTGCAAGAAAGCAACAAAGCGCTCACGCAATTGCTCAATCATTTGGTCTGGATCATCAGAAAAAGCTAGCAATTCAGCTTCTAAACGATTGAGTTCTTTATTATTAACAGCTAATTCTTCTTCTAGCTTATTTAGACTGTTTTCTTTTTCTTCCTTTTCCTGAATAAGAGTATTTCTCTTTTCATCTAAACTAGCCAAACGAGCCTGTGCCTCTTGTTGATTGAGAGCAACCTGCTCTGTCTCCAGTTTAGACAAGGCCAATTTCCGTTCTAAATCACTGATTAGAGCAGTCAAATCCATCAAACTAGTTTGATCTTTAGCCATCTCAGCCTGCAAATCATGACGTTTCTTTTTGAGAGCTTGATTTTCTTCTTCTAGCTCTTGTCGCTTTTGGTAATAGCTAGTTAGAAGTTCCTGAACTTGGTTTAATTCTCCTTCTGTCACATCCAATTCAGCCTTATTGGCTTGAATTTGTGCAACCAAAACGTCCAAGTAGATCGCTTTACGCTGACCGTCCAACTCCATAAATTTACGAGCTGTAGCTGCTTGCTTCTCCAAAGGCTTGATTTGATTGTCCAGCTCATATATGATGTCTTCTAAACGGTCTAGATTGTCCTGAGTTTGTTGCAGCTTGCTTTCTGTCTCTTTACGACGGGTTTTATACTTCAAAACTCCAGCCGCTTCTTCAAAGATAGCGCGACGTTCTTCAGGTTTGGAGTTAAAGATTTCTTCGACCTTCCCTTGGGAAATGATGGAAAAAGAATCACGTCCGAGACCAGTATCTAAGAAAAGATCATGGATATCACGAAGACGAACTTTTTTCCCGTCTATCTTGTACTCACTATCTCCACTCCGATAGATATGACGTTCAACTTTGATTTCCTGGCCTGCATCCTTGATAAAGCCATCTTGGTTATCCAAAGTAACAATAACAGAAGCGTAGTTTAGAGGCTTCCGACTTTCTGTTCCTGCAAAGATGACATCAGGCATCTTCCCACCACGCAGACTCTTGACACTAGATTCACCAAGTGCCCAACGGAGGCTTTCAGTGATATTTGATTTCCCAGAGCCATTTGGTCCTACAACCGCCGTCACCCCTTGGTCAAAAACAACCTTGGTCTTGTCAGCAAAGGACTTAAACCCTTGGATCTCAATTTCCTTTAAATACATGAATCCAGCCCTTTCTCAACTGCATTTTTAGCGGCTTCCTGCTCGGCCAATTTTTTAGAGCGTCCTTTACCTGAACCTAGACTTTGTCCCTCAACAAGGACTTCAACCTCAAACATCTTATCATGGGCTGGCCCAATCTCTGAAATCACCTGATAACGAATATCAACATCTCCATTAACTTGGAGCAATTCTTGCAGGTGAGTCTTATAATCCTTGATCATCTCAAAATCGCCAGCTTCAACCTTTGGAATCATGACTTGGTAGATAAAGTTTTTTACAGTCATTATATCCTTGTCTAAAAGCAGAGCCCCCAAAAAGGCTTCAAAGGCGTCACCCAAGATCGTATCTCGGTTACGGCCTCCCGATTTTTCCTCACCCTTACCAAGCTTGATAAACTGGTCAAACTGACAATCACGGGCAAAACCAGCCAAACTCTCCTCACGGACAATCATAGCTCGTAGTTTTGACAGGTCCCCTTCTGGTTTTTTAGGGTATTTTTTAAACAGATATTCTGAAATCAATAATTGCAGAACAGCGTCTCCTAAAAATTCCAAGCGTTCGTTGTGTGAAATTTTTAAGAGGCGGTGCTCATTGGCATAACTGGTATGGGTAAAAGCTGTTTCAAGTAAGCTTTTATCTGTAAAAACAAGTTCAAAACGGTCTTGTAACACTGATTCTAATTCTTTCATGACTACCTCTTTCTAAATCATTATAATCCTATCCATTATATCAAAAAAAGGCTTCATAGTCAGAAAAGAACAGTGAAAAGCTTATTTTCTAACTTCTAGCTAAAATCAGCCCCCAGCTAGCGGATTGGGCTTTTTTTTGGTATAATAAATCTTATGGAAATTGAAAAAACCAATCGAATGAATGCTCTGTTTGAATTTTATGCAGCCCTTTTGACTGATAAGCAAATGAACTATATCGAACTCTACTATGCAGACGACTATAGTTTAGCTGAAATCGCTGAAGAGTTCGGCGTTAGTCGCCAGGCTGTTTATGATAATATCAAACGAACTGAAAAGATTCTGGAAGACTATGAGATGAAACTCCATATGTACTCTGACTACATTGTTCGCAGTCAGATTTTTGACCAGATTTTGGAGCGTTATCCAGAGGATACTTTTCTGCAAGAGCAAATTGAGATTTTGACCAGTATTGATAATAGGGAGTAATCATGGAAAATCTTGTCGTTTATAAAGGAATACCCTGTAAATTATTAGCTGCAGAGGAACCATTTCCTAGACGACTACAGATTATCTCGCCCAATGATATCTCCAAAGCTATGCAAATCGGTTTTAGCTGTTGGGAATATCCAAATGAAATCATGAAAGAAGTCACACCCGAAGAACTAGAGTGTTTGCAACATTTCGGACGATTTCCACTGAATTGAAAAAATAGGAGAAAAACATGGCATTTGAAAATTTAACAGAACGTTTGCAGAACGTCTTTAAAAACCTACGTAAAAAAGGAAAAATCACAGAGAGTGATATCCAAGAAGCAACCAAGGAAATTCGTCTGGCTCTTTTAGAAGCCGACGTTGCTCTTCCTGTAGTCAAGGACTTTATCAAAAAAGTTCGCGAACGTGCGATTGGGCATGAAGTCATTGATACCCTCAATCCAGCCCAACAAATCATCAAGATTGTCAATGAAGAATTGACGGAAATTCTTGGTTCAGACACAGCTGAGATTATCAAGTCACCAAAAATCCCAACCATTATCATGATGGTCGGTTTGCAGGGTGCTGGTAAAACAACTTTTGCAGGCAAACTTGCTAACAAACTTAAAAAGGAAGAGGATGCTCGTCCTTTGATGATTGCAGCCGACATCTATCGTCCTGCTGCCATTGACCAGTTGAAAACACTTGGACAACAGATTGATGTTCCCGTATTTGCTCTTGGTACTGAAGTTCCTGCAGTTGAGATTGTTCGCCAAGGTTTGGAGCAAGCCAAAGCTAACCATAACGACTATGTTTTGATCGATACGGCAGGTCGTTTGCAAATCGACGAACTTCTCATGAATGAGCTTCGTGACGTTAAAGCACTTGCTCAACCAAATGAAATTCTTCTTGTCATCGATGCTATGATCGGTCAAGAAGCTGCTAACGTTGCGCGAGAATTTAACGCTCAATTAGAAGTCACTGGTGTCATCCTTACCAAGATTGACGGTGATACTCGTGGTGGTGCGGCCCTTTCTGTTCGTCACATCACTGGTAAACCAATCAAGTTCACGGGTACTGGTGAAAAGATTACCGATATTGAAACCTTCCACCCAGACCGTATGGCTAGCCGTATTCTCGGTATGGGAGATATGCTGACTCTGATTGAGAAAGCTTCCCAAGAATACGATGAGCAAAAAGCCCTTGAAATGGCTGAAAAGATGCGAGAAAACACCTTTGATTTCAACGATTTCATCGATCAGTTGGATCAGGTACAAAATATGGGACCAATGGAAGATTTGCTCAAGATGATTCCAGGTATGGCCAACAATCCTGCCCTTCAAAACATGAAGGTGGATGAAAAACAAATTGCTCGCAAACGTGCCATCGTCTCTTCTATGACTCCAGAAGAACGTGAAAATCCAGACTTGCTTACTCCAAGTCGCCGTCGTCGTATCGCTGCTGGTTCTGGTAATACCTTTATCGAAGTCAACAAGTTCATCAAGGACTTCAACCAAGCTAAACAACTCATGCAAGGTGTCATGTCTGGTGACATGAACAAGATGATGAAACAAATGGGCATCAACCCTAACAACCTTCCTAAAAATATGCCTGGTGGTATGGATATGTCAGCCCTTGAAGGTATGATGGGACAAGGTGGTATGCCTGACTTATCAGCTCTTGGCGGAGCAGGAATCCCAGATATGAGCCAGATGTTCGGTGGAGGTCTCAAGGGCAAAATCGGGGAATTTGCTATGAAACAATCCATGAAACGCATGGCCAATAAAATGAAAAAAGCTAAGAAAAAACGCAAATAAAAGGGACTCGCTTGAGTCCTTTTTTAGTTATTTCGAAGTTTTTCCAGAGTCTCTTTAAAGATATCTGGAATATCAGCAGTAAATTCCATAGTTTTCCCTGTTTTAGGATGGGTAAATCCAAGCGTTTTGGCATGAAGAAATTGCCCATGTCCTTTCAAGGTTTTACGAGGGCCATAGACCTCATCGCCAGCGACAGGATGACCGATATAAGCCATGTGTACACGGATTTGGTGAGTACGTCCTGTTTCCAGTTGCAATTCCAGCAAGATATAATCACCAAAGCGCTCCAAAACTTGGAAACGTGTCACTGCTGGTTTGCCTTTGGCAGTCACAGCTTGTTTCTTACGGTCTTTTTCGCTACGTCCGATTGGTGCTTCAATCACACCACGGTCATTTGGAAGATTTCCATGAACAATAGCCCAATATTTGCGAAGAGACTTCTTATCCTTCAATTCTTGAGCCAGTGCTAAATGGGCATCATCGTTTTTAGCAATCATCAAGAGACCTGAAGTATCCTTATCAATACGATGGACAATCCCTGGACGCAAGACACCATTGATGCCTGATAGGTCCTTGATGTGGTACATAAGGGCGTTAACCAAGGTACCACTGGTATGACCAGCGCTTGGATGAACGACCATTCCTTGAGGTTTATTGACTACTGCTACATCCTCATCTTGGTAAATAATATCTAAAGGAATATCCTCAGCTACATACTCCAAAACCTCTGGTTCTGGCACCTGATAAGTAACGACATCGCCCTCTTGGACCGTATACTTGGCTTTCTTGACCTGGCCGTTGACCAAGACTTGGCCTGATTTGATTTGTTCATTGGCGAGACTTCGCGACAGTTCTGTTAAATCTGACAAAGCCTTATCTAAGCGTAGTCCGCCTGTTTCAATTTTAATTTCCATTCATTTCCTCTTTTAGCATTGCAAGCAATAACACAACTACTCCTACTGTCAGATAACTATCAGCTACATTGAATATGGCAAAATTAACAAAGTCTAAGTGAAACATATCCACGACAAATCCTTGACTGATACGATCGATAAAGTTTCCTAGGCCACCTGCAATAATCAAAACTAGTCCAAAGACAGTCCAGAAAGAATCCTCTATATGCTTATGCAAATACCAGATAGCTCCTACCATGACCACTAAGGTAATCACTGCAAAAAACCACTGTTGATCTTGAAGCATAGAAAAGGCTGCCCCCCTATTTTGCAGATAGGTTAAACTAACTAGATTTGGAATCCATGACTTGATTTCACCAAGAGCAATATTTTGAACGACGTACGCCTTTACAAATTGATCTAAGATAATCAAGGCTGCTATAATCCCTGCAATTATTCCTCTTTTTTTCATGCTTTCCTCTTCTGATCAAAATACTCTTGCATAACCTCTACAAATAAAGTCCCTGCTTGGCTCAAGTCTACTTCCTCACGTTTTACATAAACCATGCGATTATTGAGATTATCATTTAATGGAATAACGGTGATCCCGTTCACACTATTGCTATCTAAGAATCCAGATCCAGTCGCATAAGCATTTGTTCTTTCAAGAATCCCATTTAAGGTAGCGCGGTCAGTTACGTTAAACATTTGAGAGCTAGCACTTGTATCTACAAAGTTCTCTGAGTAATAAAGATACTCATCCTTTTCTTGCGTGAATCGAACTGTTGGTAAATCTGCCAAATCCTCCATAACCAACTCTTTTTTCTTGGCTAAAGGATGTCCTTCACGCAGATAGATATGCGTCTGGAAAGAAATCAACTCAATCACTTCAAGACCTAGCTTTTCAACCCGTTGCATGATTCCTTTTTGGTTTTGATTATTAAGGTAGATAATTCCAATCTCACTATGTCCTTGGGCTACTTCATCCAAAATCTGAACAGTTGTAGATTCAAAAATACGAAAATTCTTATAGTCAGGATACTGTTGCGAAAAAGCTGTAATGGTTGGTGGCAAGAAATCATAGTGCTGGCTGGCTATTGAAAACTCATCTTTCTCCTCTTCAGGATTGGCATACTGATTTTGGAAAACATCAAATCCTTTAACCAACTCTTGTGCCTTTTCATAAAATTCCATCCCACGACGTGTAAGAAAAGTTCCTGAACTGGTTCTGCGGAAAATCTTAAAGCCAAGCTCTTTTTCCAAGTCTCTTACAGAAATAGATAGACTGGGTTGGCTAACGTACATCTTCTCAGCCGCTTCACGAAAAGTACCACTATTAGCAATAGCTACAACGTAGCGTAATTGTTGAATATTCATGATTTCTCCTTCGATTTCTATCTTATCATTATACCATAAATCAAGCCTATCCAACAAAGGAAAATTATGTGTCCTAGACTTCTTAGCAAAGTAAACAAAAAACACCTTTAAAGCTAGACCCAAAATCCAACTAAAAAGGGGTGTTATCAAATGCGATTATTTAGCTGCTGCGTAGAGTTCGTCTACTTTATTCCAGTTGATAACTGAGAAGAAAGCTTTGATGTAGTCAGGACGAACGTTGCGGTATTTCACGTAGTAGGCATGTTCCCAAACGTCCAAGCCCAAGATTGGTTTTTTACCTTCTGAGATTGGTGTGTCTTGGTTTGCTGTTGAAGTCACTTCAAGTTTACCTTCTTTGTTAACAACCAACCAAGCCCATCCAGAACCGAAACGAGTTGTTGCTGCTGCAGTAAAGGCTGCTTGGAATTCTTCGAATGAACCGAAAGTTTCATCGATTGCTGCTGCAAGTTCTGCTGATGGAGCTGTTTTCTCAGGAGTCATCAATTCCCAGAAAAGAGCATGGTTCAAGTGTCCACCACCATTGTTGATAAGCGCTTGACGAATATCAGCTGGGATAGATTCTACGTCAGCAAGCAAAGCTTCAAGGTCTTCACCGATTTCAGGGTGTTTTTCAAGAGCTGCATTTGCATTGTTAACGTAAGTTTGGTGGTGTTTGTCATGGTGCAAGTGCATTGTTTCAGCATCGATGTATGGTTCTAATGCATCGTAAGCGTATGGAAGATCTGGTAAGATAATAGCCATCTGTAATACCTCTTTTTCTTTCTATATAATGATGATAACGCAATCATCCTATTTTTTCAAGTTATTTGCTCAATTTGACTGGCTAGCAATCTGTAATAGAGCCTTCTCAAACAGGTAGCCTTTCTGATAAACTCCTGTCTTAATTTGATAATCAGCTTGGATGAGATAACGAATAGAATTCTGGAGAAAATCAAGGGATAGTCTTCGAGAATCACGAAGGGCAAATTTGATTTGATAGGGATTAGGATTGCGACCAAGATAGTGACCCAAACTGCTGACCATCTGGGACTCTGTCTGACCAGATTCTTGCAAAATTTTCACTTGTGTATAGAGTCTGAACTGTCCCAACATAATGGCAATCAGTTTAATCTCATCTTCTCCCTGCAAAGTCAAATCTTTCACTAAGTCCCTTGCTTGATCTATCTTCTTCGCTAGGATGAGCTGGGTTAAGTCAAAGATATTATCCTGCAAAGTCTTTGGAATGGCTTCAACAATATCTTCTTCTGTTATCAGACCACCATCCTTATAAGACAGTAAGAAGAGCAGGTTTTTCTGAATTTCACTGAATTGAAAACCTGACTTGATAAGTAACTGTTCAAAGGATTTTCCATCAAAGGTAAGTCCTTGTTCCTGAGCCCACTTTTGAAAATATGCTCGTATTTCTTGTTCTTTTGGCTCGATGGCTTCAAAAATCTTGGCATCCCTCTTGAGTAATTTGACTAAACGTCTCTTACTATCCAGCTTCCCTTCAGCAAAAATAACTAATTTACTCGTCGGAGATGGGTTTTCCAAATATTCTTCAAAAGCCTTAAGCTCGTCATCAGATAGATAGCGCTTTTTAGCTGTTGTTATATCGAGAAAATGATCTAAAATAACAATTTTTTCATCCGCAAAGAAAGGAAGACTGACCAGCTCTAGTTCCAAGCTTTTGTAGTCTACTTCTTTCATATCAAAATAAGCAAAGTTCAAATCAGCAGGATCGTAGCCGATTTGTTTGAGAACCTGTGTTTTCATGACGTCATACTGGCCTTGATCGCCCCCTGTAAACAGGGTCAAACTCGGAAGGTTCGCTAAGGACAGCTTTCGGCTTTCTTCTATGACTAGCATCTATTCTCCTTTCTTTTTAGTTTCGCTTTTCTTTAATCAATATAATTCAATTTCCCACGGAAATCTTCAAGGTTTTCATAACCTTTTTCCGTCATAATTTCTTTGAATTCCTTTGTAATACGTTCAAAAGAACCTACTCCTTCTTTATGAAGAGTAGTTCCTACCTGCACCATGCTGGCACCACATAGGATATGTTCAAAGGCATCACGTCCTGTTAATACTCCACCTGTTCCGATGATTTGGATTTCTGGATTTAAGCGTTGATAGAAAGCATGAACATTTGCAAGGGCAGTAGGTTTGATGTATTCTCCGCCAATCCCACCAAAGCCATTCTTAGGACGAATCACGACTGACTCATCTTCAATATAAAGACCATTTCCGATAGAGTTAACACAGTTGACAAACTTGAGCGGATATTTGTTAAAGATCGCTGCCGCTTGATCAAAATGAACAATATCAAAATAAGGTGGAAGCTTAATTCCTAAAGGTTTTGTAAAATACTCAAAGACTTCTGATAAGATACGATCTGTAGTTTCAAAGTCATAGGCAATCTGAGGTTTACCTGGAACATTTGGACATGAGAGATTGAGCTCAGTCAACCCACGAAAATCACTCTCTTGAACCTTTTTCAAGATGGTGTGAGTTTCCTCTGGAGACATTCCAACTAATGATAGAAAGAAGGTACGATTTGGTTCCTTTTCTTGTAACTCTAAAAGATAGTTTAAGTAATAATCTAAACCATTATTTGGTAGACCCATAGAGTTGATAGAGCCAAGTGGAACATCTTGATAACGTGGTTCAGGATTTCCCTGACGAAATTCCAAGGTTGCTGTCTTAGTGACAAAGGTTCCTGCTGCTGAGTTTTTAACACCTTCTAACTCCTCAATTGTCATACAAGCAACTCCTGCCGCATTCATCAAGCAATTGTCAAACTCAAAACCAGCAATCTGTGTTTTAGTTGATACCATGATTCTGTTCCTCCAGATTCCTTTTTATGTCTATTATTATACCATACTTTAACTTTTGCTTTTCAATAAAACCATTTCCATAGAAAAGGTTCGTTTTTTAGCAAGTTTTGAATCAGTTGTGTCAAATTGAAAGAATTTTTAGAAAATTTGTGTTTTTTTCTTTACACTGAAAAAATTTTCTGCTATAATGACTCATGTAATAAAATATGACAACAAAAAGGAGAACGATATGACATCTGCTAAAGAGTATATCCAAAGCGTGTTTGAAACTGTAAAAGCTCGTAACGGGCATGAGGCTGAATTTCTCCAGGCAGTTGAAGAATTCTTCAGCACTTTGGAGCCTGTCTTTGAAAAACACCCTGAGTATATTGAAGAAAATATCTTGGCACGTATCACTGAGCCAGAGCGCGTAATTTCTTTCCGTGTTCCTTGGGTTGACCGTGATGGAAAAGTTCAAGTTAACCGTGGTTACCGTGTTCAATTCAACTCAGCTGTTGGACCATATAAAGGCGGACTTCGTTTCCACCCAACTGTAAACCAAGGGATCTTGAAATTCCTCGGATTCGAACAAATCTTTAAAAACGTTTTGACTGGACTTCCAATCGGTGGTGGTAAAGGTGGATCAGACTTCGATCCTAAAGGCAAAACTGATGCTGAAGTGATGCGCTTCTGCCAAAGCTTCATGACTGAATTGCAAAAATACATCGGACCATCTCTTGACGTACCTGCTGGTGATATCGGTGTTGGGGGACGTGAGATTGGTTACCTCTATGGTCAATACAAACGCCTCAACCAGTTTGACGCAGGTGTCTTGACTGGTAAACCACTTCCATTTGGTGGTAGCTTGATTCGTCCAGAAGCAACTGGTTACGGACTTGTTTACTACACAGAAGAAATGCTCAAGGCCAACGGCAACAGCTTTGCAGGTAAAAAAGTTGTCATCTCTGGTTCTGGTAACGTAGCTCAATTTGCCCTTCAAAAAGCAACTGAACTTGGTGCAACTGTTATCTCTGTATCTGACTCAAACGGTTACGTTATCGATGAAAATGGTATCGACTTTGACCTTTTGGCAGATGTGAAGAATAAACGCCGTGCTCGTTTGACTGAGTATGCAGCTGAAAAATCTACTGCTACCTACTACGAAGGTTCTGTATGGACTTACGCTGGTAACTATGATATTGCCCTTCCATGTGCAACTCAAAATGAAATCAACGGTGAAGCTGCGAAACGCTTGGTTGCTCAAGGCGTTATCTGTGTATCTGAAGGTGCCAACATGCCTAGTGACCTTGATGCTATCAAAGTCTACAAAGAAAATGGCCTTCTTTATGGACCTGCTAAAGCTGCCAATGCTGGTGGAGTAGCTGTATCTGCCCTTGAAATGAGCCAAAACAGTCTTCGCCTTTCATGGACACGTGAAGAAGTTGACGGTCGTTTGAAAGATATCATGACTAACATCTTCAACACAGCTAAAACAACTGCAGAAACTTACGGTCTTGGTACTGACTACCTTGCAGGTGCAAACATTGCAGCCTTTGAAAATGTAGCAAATGCTATGATTGCTCAAGGGATTGTTTAATTCTAAAAATGAACTCCTCACTATTCGTGGGGAGTTTTTTCTTATATATTAAAAAAGACCTATCCGAGTGGATAGATCTTTATTTTCTTACAATTTGCTTGCTACGGCATCCAACAAGTCTTGGATTTTCGCCTGGTTGCTTCCTCCTGCCATGGCCATATCTGGTTTACCACCACCACGTCCATCGACGATTGGAGCCAATTCTTTAACCAAGTTGCCTGCGTGCACATCTTTTGTCTTGCTCGCTACAAGAAGGTTGACCTTGTTACCAATAGCTGCGACAAGAACAAGGACATCAGAGTAATCTTTTTGTTTCCAGTTATCCGCAAAGGTACGAAGGGCACCTGCATCTGATACAGATACTTGGCTGGCAATGTAACGGTGACCGTTTGCTTCTTGAACATTCTTGAAGACATCACCTGCCGCCGCTGCTGCTGCTTTTTCCTTCAATTCTGCATTTTCTTTTTGCAATTGACGGAGTTGTTCTTGAAGTCCTTCAACCTTGTGAGGAACTTCCTTGAGTTGAGGAGCTTTCAAGGTTGCTGCGACTGCTTTCAGTGCATCTTCTTGGTCACGATAAGCTTCAAAGGCCTCTTTACCAGTCACTGCCAAGATACGACGAGTTCCTGATCCGATACCTTCTTCTTTGACAATCTTGAAGAGACCGATTTCAGAAGTGTTGCCAACGTGGGTACCACCACAGAGTTCCACTGAGTAGTCACCAATGGTTACAACACGGACTTCCTTACCGTATTTCTCACCAAAGAGGGCCATAGCTCCCATTTCTTTAGCTGTGTCAATATCAGTCTCAACTGTTTCCACTGCGATGGCTTCCCAAATCTTCTCATTGACTTGTTGCTCAATAGCACGCAATTCTTCAGGAGTGACAGCTTGGAAGTGAGTGAAGTCAAAGCGAAGGAATTCTACTTCATTAAGTGAACCTGCTTGAGTTGCATGATGGCCAAGAATATTGTGAAGAGCCGCATGGAGCAAGTGAGTGGCTGTGTGGTTCTTCATGACACGATGACGACGATTGCTATCGATAGCCAAAGTGTATTCTTGGTTCAATGCAAGAGGAGCAAGAACTTCAACGGTGTGCAATGCTTGTCCGTTTGGTGCTTTTTGAACGTCTGTTACTGTAGCTACGACATTTCCTGCAGCATCCAAGATTTGACCATGGTCCGCAACTTGTCCACCCATTTCAGCGTAGAATGGAGTTTCTGCAAAGATAAGTGACGCAGTTCCTTCTGATACAGCTTCTACTTCGGCATTGTCAGCTACGATAGCCACCAACTTAGAAGACAATTGGCTAGCATTGTAGTTGAAGACACTTTCTACAGTGATGTTTTGAAGGGTTTCGTTTTGCATACCCATAGATCCACCTTTGACAGCAGATGCACGCGCACGTTCTTGTTGTTCCTTCATGGCTGCTTCGAAACCTTCACGGTCTACAGTCATTCCTGCTTCTTCAGCAATTTCTTCTGTCAATTCTACTGGGAATCCGTATGTATCATAGAGTTTAAATACATCTTGACCAGCAATAACAGATTGTCCTTTTTCTTTCAAGTCTGCTACGATGCCTTGGGCAAAGTGTTGACCTGAGTGAAGAGTACGAGCAAATGACTCTTCTTCGCTCTTAACGATTTTTTCGATAAAGTCACGTTTTTCAAGCACTTCTGGGTAGTAGCTTTCCATGATTTTTCCAACAGTTGGAACGAGTTTGTAAAGGAAAGGCTCATTGATACCCAATTTTTGACCATGCATAGAGGCACGACGTAGGAGACGACGAAGGACATAACCACGACCTTCATTTCCAGGAAGGGCACCATCTCCAATCGCGAATGAAAGAGAACGGATATGGTCGGCAATGACCTTGAAGCTCATGTTATCGCCATCTTGGTCGTAAACCTTACCAGATAATTTCTCAACTTCACGGATGATTGGCATGAAGAGGTCAGTTTCAAAGTTTGTCTTAGCACCTTGGATCACTGCTACCAAACGCTCTAAACCAGCGCCCGTATCAATGTTTTTGTGTGGCAATTCTTTGTACTCGCTACGAGGAACAGCAGGGTCTGCGTTAAATTGTGACAATACGATATTCCAGATTTCGATATAACGGTCGTTTTCGATATCTTCTGCAAGAAGACGAAGACCGATATTTTCTGGGTCAAAGGCTTCTCCACGGTCGAAGAAGATTTCTGTATCAGGTCCAGAAGGTCCCGCACCGATTTCCCAGAAGTTGTCTTCGATTGGGATCAAATGACTTGGATCTACTCCCACTTCAATCCAGCGGTTGTATGAATCCTTGTCATCTGGATAATAAGTCATGTAAAGTTTGTCTTTAGGGAAGTCAAACCACTCAGGACTTGTCAAAAGCTCATATGCCCATGTAATGGCTTCGTCACGGAAGTAATCCCCGATTGAGAAGTTTCCCAACATTTCAAACATAGTATGGTGACGGGCAGTCTTCCCTACGTTTTCGATATCGTTGGTACGGATTGCCTTTTGAGCATTGGTAATACGTGGGTTTTCAGGAATGATGGTTCCATCAAAGTATTTTTTAAGAGTGGCAACCCCTGAGTTGATCCACAAAAGTGTTGGGTCGTTTACTGGAACCAAGCTAACGGATGGTTCTACTGAGTGGCCTTTTGTAGCCCAGAAATCAAGCCACATTTGGCGGACTTGTGCACTGGATAATTGTTTCATATGTATCTCCTTTTTACTAATTTGATTGGCTTTCTAGCATTTCCACATAGTCAATAGCGACACAGAGGGAAATGACTAGGTCTGCATAAGATTCGTCATAGACGGTTACGGTATAGGTAGAGGTTAAATGGAAAAGTTCCTTGGCAATCTCAGCAATCACTTGGTCACGATCATCCAGCAATTTAAAATTCAAATCCCAGACATTTCCTTCGATACGAAGACCGAGATTATCAAACTCATACTTATCTCTGAAGAAAGTCAACTTCTTTCGGATATAAAAATGATCTCCATTACTGAGTTGAATCTCAAAACGAGGTAGGAAAGTTAAGACTTCCTTACTAATCTCACTGACCTGTTCACCAGCAACATCATAGATGGTAAAGGTTTTAGGAATCTTAAAAAAAGAACCTTCAACCTGATAGGCAACATTGCCCAACTCATCCTTGATATCAAAGCGTTCACCACCTAGGCGAAATTTTTGTTTGACAAGAAATCTTCTCATAAGCACCTCCAAAAATAAAAGACAAATCCATATCACGAAGGGCGAAAAACCGCGGTACCACCTTCATTCAATGAACTTGTCATTCTTTCGTTCTTATGCAATTGTTGGATTGAGTAGCATGACTTTCTATCTTAGATGGCTCGCAGCACCGCCAATTCTCTGAACTAAGATGGAGAGAAAATCAATTCTCAACTTTCTTATTATATCGTTTTTTTGAGTTTGAGTCAACTGGAAATAATCCTCATTTAAATAATCAAATCCCTATATCTCTAATTACTTTTTCAGGATATATTATTCTTACCGCTATTACTTTTCTTTATCTCCAATTTTCATATTACTAAACACAGCCACTAAAATATTTACAAATATAAAGGTGCCTATCACCCAATGTATGGAATCATTTGTTAGGTATTGTTGATCCAAGCCATCCTTTAAATGGAATAGTATAATTGTTTCGTTAACAATCAAAAAGGTTGGCCAATAACTTTTTTGAAAAAAGTAGACATTTTCATGATTTGTTACCGCTTTCTATTATTATAAACTTAGTATACTACTAGGCTATAAAATAAGCAAATAGGATAGAAAAAATACACAACTATACAACTATTCAAAAAACGAACCAGCTTTACTGATTCGTTTTTAGTTTATTTATTCCTACTTCCGATACATCTTAAATTGTAGGAAGAGGTCGCTGTAAATTCCTGTCCATTTATGGTCAAACTTCTCATAAACTTCTAGATGTTTCATAGTATCTGCATCAGGATAGAAGGACTTATCCTCTTTTGTCTCGTCAGGGAGCATTTCCTTAGCAGCATTGTTTGGTGTTGAGTAACCGACATACTCAGCATTTTTTAGAGCATTTTCAGGCTTCAACATAAAGTTAATGAAGGCATAGGCCGCATCCTGGTTCTTGACAGTTTTAGGAATAACCATGTTGTCAAACCAGAGGTTGCTTGCTTCTGTCGGTACAACATATTTGAGATTAGGATTCTTTTCCAACATCTGGCTGGCTTCCCCTGAGAAGGTCACACCGATAGCAGCATTGTTCTGAATCATGTACCCCTTCATCTCATCCGCAACAATAGCCTTGATATTAGGTGTTAGCTTATAGAGCTTATCTACCGTTTCCTCCAACTGCTGTGGATCTTTAGAGTTTAGGCTATAGCCTAGCGAGTTAAGACCTAAACCAAGTACTTCACGCGCCCCATCAAAAAGCATAATGGAGTTCTTATACTCTAGCTTCCAAAGGTCATCCCAATGTTCAGGTGCTTCTTCCACCATAGTCTCATTGTAGACGATTCCCAAGGTCCCCCAGAAGTATGGGATAGAGTACTGGTTGTTGGGATCAAAGGACTGGTTGAGAAATTCAGAACCGATATTCTCAATTCCCTCAATCATACTATAATCCAGTGGAACTAGAAGGTCTTCATCCTTCATCTTGTTAATCATGTACTCACTTGGGATGGCAATATCATAGGTTGTCCCACCCTGCTTGATTTTCGTGTACATGGCTTCGTTGGAGTCAAAGGTCTCATACTGGACTTGGATTCCTGTTTCTTCTGTAAATTTTTCCAGAAGTTCAGGGGCGATATAGTCTCCCCAGTTGTAGATAACCAATTTTTGACTATCACGGCTATTGATTTTACTATCAAGATGATAGGAAATTCCCCACAAGACAAGGATAATGGCTAGAATTCCTGCTAAAAATGAATAGAGTCGTTTCATGCTTGCTCCTCCTTCTCACGTGAAATGAAGTAATATCCAACAACCAGGATAATACTAAAGAGGAAGACCAAGGCTGAAAGAGCATTGATTTCAAGAGAAATTCCCTTACGAGCTCGAGAGTAGATCTCAACTGACAAGGTTGAAAAACCATTTCCCGTTACAAAGAAGGTCACAGCAAAGTCATCTAAGGAATAGGTGAAAGCCATAAAGTAGCCTGCGATGATAGACGGCGTTAGGTAAGGAAGCATAATTTCCTTGAACATCTGGAACTGACTAGCTCCAAGGTCATAGGCTGCATGGATCATATCTCCATTCATCTCTTTTAATCGAGGCAAGACCATGAGCACTACAATTGGAATTGAAAAAGCTACATGACTAGACAGAACTGTCAAAAATCCAAGTGAAAACTTGAGTTGGGTAAAGAGAATCAAGAAGCTAGCACCAATCATAACGTCTGGTGCAACCATCAAAATATTATTGAGTGATAGGAAGGCTTCTTGATATTTTTTACGTGATTGGTAGATATAAATGGCACCGAAAGTCCCAATGACAGTCGCAATCAAGGCTGATAGGAAGGCTAGTAAAAAGGTCTGAACCAAGATGAGCATGAGTCTTCCATCGCCAAACATGGTTTCAAAGTGAGACAAACTAAAGCCTGTAAAGCTATTCATATCATCCCCGGCATTGAAGGCATATCCAATCAAGTAAAAGATTGGCAGATAGAGGACGATAAAGACAAAGGCTAGGTAAAGATTTGATAATTTTTTCATCGTTCTCTCCTTTCCTTAGTCACCCACATGGTGATAAACATGGTCAGGATAAGAACAACACCGATAGTTGAACCCATACCGTAATTATCGTTTGTCAGGAAGTTCTGCTCAATGGCAGTCCCCAAGGTAATCACTCGGTTCCCCCCAATCAAACGGGTCAACATGAAAAGACTCAAACTTGGAATAAAGACAGATTGAACTCCGCTTCGCACCCCGTTCATAGACAGAGGGAAGATGACATGACGGAAGGTTTCCCACTTGGTTGCACCAAGGTCATAGCTAGCATTAATGAGGTTATTATCCATATCATCCAAGACATTGAAGATAGGCAAAATCATAAATGGAAGCTCGATGTAGCTTGCAACAAAGATAAATGAGAAATCCGTAAAGAGCAACTGCTGCGAACCGATTCCGATAAATTCCAGGAATTGGTTAATAGAGCCATTTTGCCCAAAAATCCCGATAAAGGCATAGGCCTTGAGGAGAAGGTTGATCCATGTTGGCAAAATAATCAGCATAAGCCATAGTTGACGGTGCTTGAGACGAGTCAAGAAGAGGGCTGTTGGATAGCTGATAAGAAGCGTCACCAGAGTTACAATCCCAGCATAGAGAACTGAGTTAAAACTCATTTTGAGATAGGTTAAATTTTGTGACGCAAAATAAGATTTATAGTTTTCTAAACTGAACTGGCCTTCGATATTGAAAAAGGATTGCCCAAAAATCAAGACCAAAGGTGTCAAAACAAAGAGTGCAATCCAAAGCATGTAGGGCACTACAAAGAGTTTAGAGGTTGTTTTCTTCATCTCTTTCCTCCTCGATAGCGTTGATCAAACCTGCTTCTTGCTCTTCGATTTCTACATATTCTTCGATACGAGCATCGAACTCTTCTTCGGTTTCATTGAGACGCATGATGTGGATATCTTCTGGTTCAAAGTCCAGACCGATTTCTTCACCCACGATGGCCTTACGAGTTGAGTGAATCATCCATTCGTTGCCAAGTTCATCATAGGCGATAATCTCATAGTGAACCCCACGGAAAAGCTGAGTATCAACCTTAACTTGAAGTTTTCCTTCTTCTGGAAGGGTAATGCGCAAGTCCTCTGGACGAATCACGACTTCGACTGGTTCATTTGGCTTCATCCCACCGTCAACCGCTTCAAAGCGTTTGCCATTGAACTCAACCAAGTAGTCCTCTATCATGGTACCTGGCAAGATATTTGACTCCCCGATGAAGGTTGCAACAAAGTGGTTGATGGGCTCATCGTAGATGTCAACGGGTGTTCCAGACTGAACAATCTCACCATCATTCATAACGAAAATCCAGTCACTCATGGCCAAGGCTTCTTCCTGATCATGGGTAACAAAGACAAAGGTAATGCCCAAGCGTTGTTGCAGTTCACGCAGTTCGTACTGCATGTCTGTTCGCAACTTCAAGTCCAAGGCTGACAAAGGTTCATCCAACAAGACCACACGAGGCTGGTTAATGATAGCACGGGCGATGGCCACACGCTGACGTTGTCCTCCAGATAGCTTACGGATTGAACGTTTTTCAAATCCTTCTAGCTGAACCATCTTGAGAACTTCTAATACACGTTTTTCGATTTCTTTTTTATCGACCTTACGCAATCGCAATGGAAAAGCAACATTTTCAAACACATTCATATGTGGGAACAAGGCATAAGACTGGAAGACCGTATGAACATCACGTTTATTGGTCGGGATGTCATTGATACGGACACCGTCTAGCATGATATCACCAGTTGTTGCATCCAGCAAACCTGCAATGATATTGAGGATGGTTGATTTCCCAGATCCTGAGGCACCAAGAAGTGTATAGAACTTCCCTTCTTCCAACTCAAAATTAATATCTTTGAGAACCTTGGTGTTGCTATCTTCAAAAACTTTAGAAACGTTTCTGAATTCGATAATTGGTTTTTTCAATTGGCATAAATTCCTTCTTTTTCATAGATTAACAGATCAGGGCTCTGTCAGGCCGCCACTACCTCTTGCAAGGAGTTAGGCCTCCTGCATGCATCTTCGCTACCGATAGGCTTTCACCCCCTTTACATGTCTAGTTAGCAGCAGCTAGGCTATTTTTATTTTATTCATGCTCTCCTAGGATTCGAACTTCTCTCTCGAGGGTAACTCCTGAGTGCTCTTTAACCTTCTCAATGACAGACTCGATCAATTCCTCATAGTCCTTAGCAGTTCCATCCGCAATATTAACCATAAAGCCTGCATGCTTTTCAGAAACTTCAACCCCACCGATACGATAACCTTTCAAGCCTGCTTCTGCAATCAATTGCCCTGCAAAATGCCCCACTGGACGTTTAAAGACTGAACCACAAGAAGGATACTCTAAAGGTTGCTTGAGTTCACGAAGGTGGGTCAAGCGGTCCATTTCTTGTTTGATAGTCTCATAATTTCCTGGCGATAGTGCAAATTTAGCTGATAGGACTACTGCTCCTGATGCTTGAATGGCTGAATGACGATAACCAAAGGCCAGGTCCTTAGCAGATAGGGTTTCGATTTCACCTTCCTTAGTCAAGATTTGACAAGACTGGAGAACATGAGCAATCTCACCACCATAAGCGCCAGCATTCATAAAGACAGCACCACCGACGCTTCCTGGAATTCCACAAGCAAACTCAAAACCAGTCAAGCTATGACGGAGGGCAATACGAGTGGTTTCAATCAAGTTAGCTCCAGCTTCTGCCTCAATGGTATAGCCATCAACAGAAACATTATTGAGCTTGTCACACATGATTACAAAACCACGTACTCCACCTTCACGGACGATAATGTTACTTGCATTTCCAAGAACCATCCAAGGAATGTTTTCCTGATTGGCAAATTTTACCACACGAGCCATCTCGTAGCGATTACGAGGAAATACTAAATAATCTGCCTTCCCTCCAACTTTGGTATAGGTATAAGTTTTTAGCGGTTCATCGAATCGAATATCGATTCCTTCTAAGGTTTCTTTTAATTTATCTGATACAGTCATTTTTCTAATCCTTTTATGAAATTCATTCCATTATACCATTTTTAGCGATTTTTTTCGATGATTATGTCACCTTTTACCAGAGACAATACAAAAAAGAGGCTAGGCCTCCTTGATATTACTACTTCTTGTAAAAGATTGATTTTGTTAGGAAAACGAAAGCCAAAACTTCTACTGCTAAGATTCCCTCTACCACCAGAGGATTTGAGATCCAGCCAACTTGAGAAAGGCTCGGTGCCAGATCAAATAAAGCATGCAGACCGTAAGCTGCTACTAGATAAATCCATTTTTTTTGGCGAACAGCTTGGAAAACCCAGAAGGTCAATCCAACTTGAAGAATCAAGGCAAGAATTCTTTCGACTCCCAAAAGATAAATCTGCCAAGCTGCTAAATTATGAATGGTTGCAAGTGTACTCTCAGGTAAGAGTTCCATGATAGCTGGATTTTGCGATTCAACTGCTGAAAATAGGATAAAGAGATTGAGTAAACCAGCAATTCCGATATAAATCATTTCTAGCCCACCATGACCAAGACCATAGGCGAGGGCATCTGAATCTTCCATCTCTCTTTTTTTGTTCAACCATTTGAAAAAGATTAGTCGGGCTGTTTCTTCGAATAAGGCAGCCATACAGATTCCATAAATCACATAGAGAAGGGGATTCTCTGTCATGAGAGTAATAGTTCCATCTCTCTGAGGTCGAAGAACCAGCAAATGAACGATTTTTTCTAAAACCTGTGATGAGGCAAAAAATGCAACTGCACCAAGTCCCAAAACTGCAAAATTAATCTTGTATTTCTTTCTTGCGTACCAAACTGCTGCAATGAGGACGGCAAACAAGGCCAGCATCGTTATTATTACATGAATTTTCATATTCGACTCCTTTTATTCTGACTTATCGATATCTTTTTTCATCTCGTCAACATTAAATTTAGCAAATAGATATTGACGATCCTGAACAGGAAAACGTTGATCCAACTGGTCAACTGCACCCACTTCTACAATACCTTCCTTGATGACAAAGTCCATAACGTGACCACCAAAGGTTAGGTCATCTGAGATAAAGTGTAGATGGTAACCAGCAACACTAACTCCATGGAAAATCTCTGGGGTCCAAAAGCCGACGATGGTTCCTGAAACATTTTCGCGACTATACTCTGGCTGATGTGTTGCTACTTCTGCAAACTTCGTTTCAGAGGTTGACTTAGGAATCATGCGCACATGCATGTTCTTGAAATCACCATGAATCTTGATGGAACGGAAAAGATTCTCTCCATCATAATAGGACTCAATACGTTTTTCAAGTTCCTGATCAGTCATTTCAAAACGCTGGCGGAAAATAACTTCTGCCTGGTGGGGTACAACTGCTGCATAGGGGATCAAGGCATCTGGTGAAACTTCCACAATTTCAGGTTTCTCACCTGAACCCTTGGCCTGATAAGCTTTCCCATCTAAGACAATCAATTCTCCATCGATAGAATCCAGGGTTCCTAATCCTAAATCACCATGTTCAAGCAATTCACCAACTGTCATGGTTCCACCGTAAAGTCCCGCCATCAAGGCTCCCAAAGTATTGTATTGGAATAATTTAACTGGTTCTTGCACCTTCATCATCTCACTCTTCTTTGAAAATTTTACTTACTAAGTATATCACATTTCTGATTAGAATTGAATGCTAGACTGCCTTTTAATACTCAATGAAAATCAAAGAGCAAACTAGGAAACTAGCCGCAGGTTGCTCAAAGCACTGCTTTGAGGTTGTAGATGGAACTGACGTAGTCAGCTCAAAACACTGTTTTGAGGTTGTGGATAGAACTGACGTAGTCAGCTCAAAACACTGTTTTGAGGTTATGGATAGAACTGACGAAGTCAGTAACATATATACGGCAAGGCGACGTTGACGCGGTTTGAAGAGATTTTCGAAGAGTATAACATTGCCAAACTTCTAAAAAAAAGGTACAATGTAACAAAATCATGAGAGGTCTAAGATGAAGCAAGAAAGCAAATATGAACAAGTCGTTCACTATCTAAAAAATGAGATAGAATCAGGTAGATTTCCCACTGGAAGTCGCCTACCATCTATCCGAAAACTCAGTCAAGATTTTCACTGTAGCAAAGACACCATACAGCGCGCACTCTTAGAACTCCGATACCAGAAATATATCTACTCCAAACCTCAAAGTGGTTATTATGTATTGGAGCAACAAACCAGTCATGAAGATCTAATTATCTCAGTCAATGATGAACACGCAGCTGCCTATGATGATTTTCGTCTTTGTGTCAACGAAAGCTTGATTGGACGAGAAAATTATCTCTACAACTACTATGAACACCAAGAGGGTTTAGAAGAATTACGAGAGTCTGTTCAGACATTGCTCTTTGATCAAGCGATTTATAGTAAGGCAGACCAGTTGGTCATGACGTCTGGAACCCAGCAGGCACTGTTTATTCTTTCTCAGATCGATTTTCCAGGTCAAGCTCAGGAAATACTGGTCGAACAACCGACCTATCATCGAATGAACCAGCTGCTGCTAGCCCAAAATCTTCCCTTTCAAACCATTGAACGTCGGGTGGATGGCATCGACCTGAAAGAACTTGAGGAGCATTTTAAAAGTGGAAAGATTAAGTTCTTCTATACCATTCCACGTTTCCACTATCCTCTGGGCCATTCTTATTCTGAAGAGGAAAAACTTGCTATCCTTGACTTAGCTGCAAAATATCAGATTTATATCGTTGAGGATGACTACCTGGGTGACTTGGATCCTAAAATTGGACAAACCTTTCATTATCTGGACCAACATGATTTGGTCATCTATATCAAGTCCTTTTCTACAAGTCTATTTCCTGCCCTCCGGATTACTGCCCTTCTTCTTCCTAATGCGATCAAGGAAGCTTTTGTGACCTATAAAAACATTCTCGACTACGATAACAACCTTATCATGCAAAAGGCTCTATCACTCTATATTGATAGTCAACTCTTTGAAAAAAACAGACTAGCACGATTGGTACTGCAAGAAAAAAGTCAGGAGCACATCCAACAGCTCTTACAAACCTATCCCATTTCCCTACCGAGCTATCCACTTCATGATGGGCTTTTGCTTGATCTCAGGAACTATCCTAGCATCGCTAGTCTTAAACACAGTCCTCTAGGACTCGACTTTTTCGAATCATCCTACATAGAGTCTTGTCCCTATCACTTTGCAAAAGTTCCTTTAGAAAATATTGAAGAAACATTAAGCTATTTAAAAACAGAGCTGGACTGAAATCCAACTCTGTTATTTTTTATTGTTCTACTTCTGTTAGCTTAGCAGCTTTTTCAAGATAAGTTTGGTAAGTTCCGTCATCTTTCAGTTTTTGGATGACCTTATCAACCACTTCCTTCAAATCTGAGTTACCTTTTTTGATAGCTACAGCATTTGCTTCGCCTTCTTTCATAGTCAAGCTTACAGTAGCTACTGCCAAATCTGAGTTCTTAGCAGCATAGCTTAGTGCTACTGGCTCATCCATATGAACGGCATCAACCTTACCTGATTGAAGCTCATTGACTGCCTCACCCATGTTTGTCAAAGAAGTCAACTGTGCCTTAGGAAGTTGCTCTTTAACCATAGATTCAGGAACAGTTCCTTTCTGAGCTGCAATATTAGCACTTGCAAGAGAGTCCAAATCCTTGTATTTTTCAAGATCTGACTTTCTGATAAGGAAGCTAATTTTATTTTCATAGTAAGGGATTGAGAAATCAAAGACTTCTTGTCTTTCTTCAGTTGCACTGATTCCCGCAATTGCTAAGTCTGCTTTTCCTGTTTGAAGACTGGTCAAGACATTATCAAAACTCATACTTGAAATTTCCAATTTCACTCCAAGTTCATCAGCGATTGCTTGCGCCATGTCAATATCCGCACCTACGACTTGGTTTTTACCATCCACAAGTGCTTGAAACTCAAAGGGTGCATAGTCGGGACTAGTTGCGACCACTAATTTTCCTTTTTGCTTGATGGCCTCCACTGCAGACTGCGAGCTTGAGCTAGACGATTGGCAAGCTACCAATAAGAAGCTTGCAAGAAAACTACATAAGATAAATATCCATTTTTTAAAATTCATAAATAAACAACCTCTCTGTTAATTTTGTATAATTATAACTTATTCAGAAATACTTGTCAAGTTTTTCTTGCATTTTCATAAAATATAATTAAAAAATATAGAAATTCAGTGGTTAGTTTATCTATCTATTGGGAACTTATTTTCAAAAAAATCATTTATCATATCTCGATGTTGCTGGTTTACAATTGTGATATTTTGTATGTCCCTATGTTCAAAAAATCCTAATTCTAAAGTTTCGTCACTCGTAAAAACATTTGTAGAGATAGAAGTTTCAGATGCAACTAAATACAAAATTGTAAGAACTTGAGCCTCATCACCATTTGGATAACTATCTGAATATTTTGTATAAACATTTAAAAGTTTTTTCACTGTCACTTTCAGTCCAGTTTCTTCGTAAAACTCTCGAACTAACGCTTCTACAGCCGATTCGCCTAATTCAATAGCTCCGCCTGGTAATCCCCAAGTTCCTTTATCTGCTCGTTTTTGTAATAATATTTTTCCTGATTGACTTAATATTCCACATGTGAAATTTAAAATAATTTTATCTTTTCCAACTTTTTTTCTTATATTCTGTATGTAGTTCATTATTCACCTCTGACAAAGTAAATTATCTATACAATGAAAGCTTACTCTAGTAAAAAGTAAGCTTTCACAATAATTTTATCATTTGAATACTTTATAATTCAACAATCTTACCTGTTTCAAAGTAAACAACCCATTCACAGATATTTTTTGCATAGTCACCGATGCGTTCCAAGTAAGAAATGACTTGGAAGTAATCACGACCTGTGACGATAGCTTCTGGGTTCTTTCTAATTTCTTCAGTTGCAAGATCACGAATATTATCAAAGTAATGGTTGATAGTTTCATCCATGGTTGCAACTTCATAGGCTTGATCCACAGAACCATTCAAATAAAGTTCTAAAGCGGCTTCAACAAAGTTTTTTACTTCACGACCCATTTTTTTAATTTCTTCTTCAACTGCAGGGATACGCTGCTCACCCTTCATACGAATCGTTGCTTTTGCGATAGATACTGCATGGTCCCCCATACGTTCTAAGTCTGACACAGCTTTTAGAACTGTTAAAACTGTACGTAAGTCTTGTGAAACTGGCTGTTGTAGGGCAATCATTTCAAATGATTTCTTTTCAAGTTTCACTTCGTATTCGTTTACTTCTGCATCTTCCTCAATGACTTCTTTAGCCATGTCACGGTCATGCGTTACAAAAGCACGTACGGTACGATTGATTTGGGAAAGAACTTCTTGTCCCATAGCATAAAACTGATTATGCAATTTCTCTAAATCTTCTTCAAATTGAGATCGTAACATCTTCTCACTCCTTATCCAAATTTACCTGAAATGTAGTCCTCTGTCTCCTTATGTTGAGGATAGAGGAACATTTCCTTGGTATCGTTAAATTCAATCAAATCTCCATTGAGGAAAAATCCTGTCTTATCAGAGATTCGAGATGCTTGCTGCATAGAACGAGTGACCAAGAGCATGGTGTATTTGTCTTTTAGACCATACAAGGTTTCCTCAATCTTACCCGCAGAGATAGGATCCAAGGCAGATGTAGGTTCATCCAAAAGAATAATCTTTGGACTAGTTGCTAAAACACGGGCGACGCAGACACGTTGTTGTTGTCCACCTGATAGACCAATGGCAGAGTCATGCAAACGGTCCTTAACCTCATCCCAGATTGAAGCACGCTGTAAAGCTTTCTCCACAGCTTCATCCAAGACCTGCTTGTCTTTTTCTCCATTTATGCGGAGGCCATAAACGACATTTTCATAGATAGACATAGGGAAAGGATTAGGTTGTTGGAATACCATTCCAATTTCCTTACGCAATTCAACTGTATCGGTACGAGGGCTATAGATGTTGTGACCGTTATAAACCACTGATCCAGTTGTCGTCACTTCAGGATTGAGATCCCCCATTCGGTTAATAGCCTTTAGAAGTGTTGATTTTCCAGATCCAGACGGACCAATAAGGGCTGTAATTTCCTTGGGTTGGAATGATAAGGAAACACTATTCAAGGCCTTCTTTTTATTGTAATAGACTGACAGGTCTGAAACCTGCAAAATCGGTTCTGTCATACTATTTCCTCTCTAACCAAAGTGTCCAGTTACATAGTCATTTGTTGACTGTAGCTTAGCATTTTGGAAAATATTTGCAGTTTTATCATACTCAATCAAGTCACCCAAGTAGAAAAATCCAGTGTAATCACTCGCACGCGCAGCCTGTTGCATGCTATGGGTCACGATGATGATGGTGAAGTCCTTCTTCAACTCAAGCATAGTTTCCTCAAGCTGGGCTGTCGCAATCGGATCCAAGGCTGATGCAGGTTCATCCATCAAGAGGATGTCTGGTTTTACTGAAATAGCACGGGCAATACAGAGACGTTGCTGCTGGCCTCCTGAAAGCGTTAAGGCTGACTTGTGAAGGTCATCTTTGACCTGATCCCAGAGGGCAGCCTGGCGAAGTGAGGTTTCTACAATTTCATCAAGGACCTTCTTATCCTTAACTCCTGCACGTTCATGTGCAAAGGTGATGTTGCGGTAGATTGATTTAGCAAATGGGTTTGGACGTTGGAAAACCATTCCGATGTGTTTACGCATTTCATAAACATTAATTTCTGGACGGTTAACGTCAATACCTCGATAGAGAATCTGTCCTGTAACCTTTGCAATATCAATGGTATCATTCATACGATTAAGACTGCGTAGATAGGTTGATTTCCCAGATCCAGACGGACCAATCAGGGCCGTGATTTTATTTTTTTCGAATTGCATATCGATGCCCTTGATGGATTCATTTTTACCGTAGTAAACATGTAAATCCTTGGTAGAGAGGGCCACTTTTTCTTCAGGGAAGGTGATGATATGCTTTTCATCCCAGTTATATTTTGACATGGCTTCTCCTTTAGGCAGCGGTTAATTTCTTGTGTAGGTAGCTTCCGAGTTTGCGAGCTCCAAAGTTAAAGATTAAGATAAAGATTAGGAGCACCGCAGCAGAACCTGCTGAAACAAGGGTTCCATCAGGAATAGTTCCTTCACTGTTGACTTTCCAAATATGGACGGCCAAGGTTTCTGCTTGACGGAAGATTGAGATCGGACTGGTTACACTGAGAACATTCCAGTTTGACCAGTCAAGAGCTGGAGCTGATTGTCCTGCCGTATAGATAAGAGCCGCAGCTTCACCAAAGATACGACCTGATGCAAGGACAACACCCGTAACAATACCAGGTAAGGCTTCGGGGATAACGACATGAAGAACTGTTTCCCAACGAGAAAGTCCAAGTGCTAAACCAGCTTCACGTTGTGTATGGTGAACGTGTTTTAAGCTGTCTTCAACATTACGTGTCATCTGTGGAAGGTTAAAGACGGTCAAAGCCAAGGCACCAGAAATAATTGAAAATCCATACTCAAACTGAACTACAAAGATGAGGTAACCAAAGAGACCGACTACGACTGATGGCAGTGAAGACAAAATCTCAATACAGGTACGAACGAAGTTGGTAACACGGCCTTTTTTGGCATACTCAGCCAAGTAAATCCCAGCTCCCATTGACAAAGGCACAGAGATGAACAAGGTGATGACCAAAAGGAAGAAGGAATTATAAAGCTGAATTCCAATACCTCCACCTGCTTGGTAAGAAGATGATTTTCCAGTCAAGAAGGACCAAGAAACATGAGGTAAGCCTCGAACCAAGATATAGAGAATCAAGGAAGCAAGAATGGTCACAATGATTCCTGCGATGGTATAGAGGACAGCTGTTGCAAGTTTATCTAATTTCTTAGCGTGCATAGTTTTTCTTTCCTCTTTCTTTCGTAATCAATTTAATCACACTGTTAAAGGCCAAACTCATCAAGAGCAATACTAAGGCCAGTGACCAAAGAACATTATTATCAACAGTTCCCATAACGGTATTACCAATTCCCATGGTCAATACAGATGTTAAAGTCGCTGCTGGTGTCGTCAATGAAGTTGGAACAACTGCTGAGTTACCAACAACCATCTGAATCGCAAGGGCTTCACCAAAGGCACGCGCCATCCCAAAGACAACAGCTGTAAAAATCCCTGAACGAGCAGCCTTCAAGGTTACACGCCAGATGGTTTGCCAACGAGTCGCTCCCATAGCTAAACTTGCTTCACGGTAGTGACGAGGCACTGCACGTAGACTATCCGTTGTCATAAAGGTTACAGTCGGCAAAATCATAACAAAGAGAACGAAAATCCCTGATAAAATACCGAAACCTGTTCCACCAAAGACACTACGTACAAATGGTACGACGACCTGCAATCCGATAAATCCATAAACTACTGAAGGAATCCCAACTAAGAGTTCAATAGCAGGTTGCAAAATCTTAGCTCCTTTTGGAGACACCTCTGTCATAAAGACTGCTGCACCAATGGCAAATGGTGTTGCAATAAGAGCTGACAGGATGGTAACAATAAAGGAACCTAAAATCATTGGAAGGGCACCAAATTGTTTACCTGACGGATTCCAAGTTGCACCAAAAAGAAAATCAAAGATATTCACACCATTGACAAAGAAGGTCGAAAAGCCTTTTTGGGCTACAAAGATCAAAATCATTGCAACAATGATAACAATCAAAGATAGGCAGGCAAAGGTTAGTCCTTTTCCTAATTTCTCAAGACGAGAGTTTTTTGAAGGAGAGAGCAATTTTTTTGATAATTCTTCTTGATTCATTATTGGCTCCCTTCTATCGCTGTCACAGTACCTGCAGCATCTTTTTCGACCTTCATTTCCTTAACAGAAATATAGCCCATTCCTTTAACAATTCCATTTTGCGCTTCGTCCGAAAGAACAAAGTTTAAGAATTCGGCAACCAATTCATTTGGCTCACCAAGTGTATACATATGTTCATAAGACCACAAAGGCCAGTTATTCGTGGTTACATTCTCAGAAATTGGTTCATAGCCGTTAAGTTTGATGGTCCCAACAGAATCATCAACATAAGCAAAGGCTAGGTAGGAAATAGCACCAGGTGTTTGGGAAACGATGGACTTCACCATACCATTTGAATCCTGTTCCTGACTTTGAACAGCTGACTGACCATTCATAATCACGCTGTCAAAAGTCGCACGAGAACCTGAGCTAGCCGCTCGGTTGATAATAGAAATGGCTAAATCCTTACCACCAACTTCTTTCCAGTTGGTAATTTTACCTGTAAATATTTTGCGAAGTTGTTCGGTCGTTAAATTATCAACATCGACTTCTTTGTTGATGATAACAGCTATCCCCGCAACAGCGACCTTATGGTCAACTAGGGCAGTGGCATCGATTCCGTCTTTTTCCTCGGCAAATACATCCGAGTTACCGACGTCTACCGCTCCAGACTGGACTTGAGACAGACCTGTACCTGAACCACCACCTTGAACATTGACTGTTTTACCAACGTGTGCGGACGCAAATTCATCTGCTGCCGCCTCGACTAAAGGTTGAAGGGCAGTTGAACCGACAGCCGTCATAGACTCCCCACGATCAATCCAACTAGCACATCCTGCTAGTGAACCAACAAGTAAAAAGGTTGCAAGAAAGAGGGTGAGTTTTTTAAATTTTTTCACTATTTGTCTCCTTGAAAATAATGATGAATAGCTTGGAATTTCGCCCTATTTTCTAATGTTTTATGCAAAAAATCCATACTTCCACTATAACATAGAATACTGATTTTGACTAGTTTTTTACCTTAAACCTCAAGCCCTTAGGGAAATAATTCTTCAAGATATTTCCGGTCACTTTTGCAAAGCCTAAACCATTCCCACCAACCAAAACTTGATACCAGTCATTTGGCAAAGTTTCAGACAGCTGAACTGTTTCACCAGCTACGTATTTGACAAAGTCCTCTTCATGAATTTCAATTGATTGTTTGACTTGGCTTGGTTTTAAGGCTAAACCAAGAGCAAAACTTGGTTCAAAACGTTTTTTCTTAAAGGTTCCAAGATGAAGTCCGTTTCGTGCAATCCTAAGTTTACCCAAATCTGGTAGGAATTCTGGTAAGAGGTACAGTTGGTCTCCAAAAGTCTGTAAAATACCTGGCAAATTTATCTTTAGATGTTTTTTTTCAAAATCTTGCCATAAACTCAACTGTTCGCGACTGAGATTAGTCTTAGAAGGCTTGAACTTCCCTGACTTGTTTTGTCCTTTAAACTGAAGATGGGCCACGAACTGACCTTCTCCCTTAAAATGGTGAGGATACATACGAGCTGTTTCAGGCAAGTCAATCCCAGGAACCATTCCATTGATATGTGTAACTGGAATCAATTCAAAATCATAACTATCCAATAACCATTTGACAATTTCTTCGTTTTCTTCTGGAGCCCATGTACAAGTCGAATAAACCAAACAACCACCATCAGCCAACATGGTGACCGCATCCTCTAGAATTTCACGCTGCAAGTCAGCACATTGGCTTGGATATTCTACACTCCAATAATCCATGGCATCTGGCTGTTTTCGGAACATCCCTTCTCCAGAGCATGGTGCATCTAGGACAATTAGGTCAAAATATCCCTTAAATACTTTAGCCAAACGATCGGCAGATTCATTGGTTACAACAACATTTGTTGCACCAAAACGCTCCATATTTTCAACCAAAATCTTAGCTCGCTTGCTAGAAATTTCATTGGAAACAAGTAGACCGTCACCTGCAAGATAGGCTGCCAGTTGAGTTGATTTCCCACCGGGAGCCGCTGCCAAATCCAAGACCTTCATGCCTGGTTTTGGTTGAGCTACTTGTGCAACCATTTGAGCAGCAGGCTCTTGTGAATAAACTAAACCTGTTACATGCTCAGGAGATTTCCCAGAAACCTTGCCATAATAGCCCCAAGGTGTATGTGGAATAGCATCTGAAAAAGAAACCTGGCTTTCTTTTAAGGGATTGATGCGAAAGGCGGAAACTGCCTCATCATCAAAAGAGGCAAGAAAAGCTCTTGCCTCATCTCCCAATATTTCTTCATATTTTTTTACAAATCCTTCTGGAAATTGCATGTAAGTTTATTTCCTTTCATAGATATAGGATTGAATTTCTGCCAACTTGTCTGTTGGAACCATCATGATTGGTTGTCGTGTCTGAAAATCCACCGGCTCTCCAGTTAAGGTTACAATCTGATAACCTAAACTTTTTCCAATGATATCAGCTGCAGCATAGTCCCAAGGTTGGAGATAGGTGATATAGGTCAATAGCTGACCAGATAATATTTTTGAAAAACTAATAGCCGCACTTCCATATATTCGTACACCAAGTGAAGCATTAGCCAATTCTGCCACACCCCAGGCGTTTGTTTCCAACATGCCAGCGTTACTCGCAATTAGAAAATCTCGCAAGGGCTTATCCTTAAAATTAGGCAAGGGTTCTTCATTGAGACAGGCCTGAAAAGTACCTCCTCCATGATAACAATGACCTTTCATGACATCATAAATGATCCCAAACTGACCCAAACCGTTTTCAAAATAAGCTACCATAATGGCAAAATCATCACCTTGGGCGACAAAGTTGTTGGTACCATCAATGGGATCAATGACCCAAACAGATCCATGTCCAACTGAAGCACGTAAACATCCCTCTTCTGCACAAAATTGGTCATCAGGATAACGCGAACGAATTTTATCAACTAAAAAATTCTGAACTTCCTTGTCCAAACGAGTCACCAAGTCTGTAGGGGATGATTTTCTCTCAATATGCAATTCTTCTTGCATATGAGCTAGAATATAGTTTCCTGCTTCCTTGACAATCTCTTTGGCAAATATAAATTTATTTTCCAAGCGAAATCTTCCCTTCCCCTTGTTCTTTGGCAAATTGGACAGCTCGATAGAAGGAGTAACCACTCGCAGTTTCAAATTCACGGCCCAAGCGTTTTTCTTCACTCTTGCTTGGAACAACCGCTTTGAATCCCTTATAGGAATCTAATAGTTTCTTTGCTTCTATCTTAGTCTCATAGGCTGCTTCAACATCATTAAAAAAAGAAAGCACTGAAGCAAGTTCTTCAGTGCTCCACGACAAATCTAGTGGGTAACTATACTGTTTATTCATCTAATTAATACCAGCTCTCAATGTAGCTTCTTTCAGTTCTTGTTTACGGTAACTACGAGGGAGAAAAGCACGAATCTCATCTTCATTAAAACCGATTTGCATCCGCTTTGCATCAATAATAATCGGACGACGCAAAAGACTCGGATACTGCTCAATTAAATGAAGCAACTCCGATACTGAGATACTCTCTACATCAATATTCAATTTTTGAAAAATCTTTGAACGAGTCGAGATGATGTCATCAGTACCATTTTCGGTCAAGGAAAGAATGTGTTGCAGTTCTTTTCTCGTTAAAGGGCTGGTCATAATATTATGCTCTTGGAAGGGCACTTTATGATTCTCGAGCCAGGCCTTTGCTTTACGACATGATGTACAACTCGGTGATAAAAATAGTGTAATCATGCTTTCCTCTTCTTTACATACTTTTCTATTCCTATTATACAAAAAAATAAAGCGCTTGACTAGTTATTTCCGTAAAAAAAACTACTTTTTCAAGAAAAATAGGTTTTTTAGAATCAAATGTGAATGTTTCGCTTAAATATAGAAATATTCATGTTACAAACGATAGTTTTTCCTAGATTTTATTTGGAATCAGTAATACTTTTCTTCACTTATCTATTTGTTTTTCTACTCTGTAGGTACATAAATCCAAAAATCAATTCATACAAGCAGAAAAATAGAAGAAAGGCATGGAGGAAAAAGTCCTCTGGTAGGATAAGAATGACAGGATCCTTTGCTGGATCAAATAGCCAGGTATCATCACCTACAAAAAGAATTTGATGAAACAAAGTAAAGAACTGCTCAAATCCAATGAAAACTCCGACCAAACCAAGAACCAAAGGTAGCGAGAGCATGATTAAGAGATTTCTACGGTAGAGAGATAGAAATCCTTTCTGAATGACCTGCTTCCAAAAAAGATAGAATATCGGTAGAGTTACTAGTGCTACTCCTTGAGCCAGATGGAACAAACCCTTCACAACCGCAAAATGATGGATGCCAGACGCAGATGAAGGAAAATCTGGCATTTCCAATGCTTGATTTAATGGATTGGTCAAATAATCCATCAAAATATTAAAGTTCTGCTGGATTATCTGAGGTTGCAAATGAACACGATTTGTCAAGTTTAACCAAGAAATTTCCTGAAGATAGACCAACCAAGCTAGGTAAATGGTCAATAAAATAGCAAGCGAGAGGAGAAAGAGAATACTTCCTACAAAAGTAAACTTAGTTTTCATCGAAATTCCACTCCGCTAGACTTGAAAGGACATGAGTTGGTGCAATTGGCAAGTCTGCTACTTCTTCAGGTTTTGTAAATCCTGTCGTCACCAAAAGGCTAGGAATGCCATTGTCAATACCAGCTCGAATATCAGTAAGATAATTATCGCCCACCATGACAATTTCTTGACGTTCAAGTCCTAGGTGTTCAACAGCCTTGTCCATAATAATCGCATTAGGTTTTCCAATATAAACTGGTTTTACACGAGTTGCTGCTTCAAGAAGAGTAATCAGTGAACCAGCACCAGGTAAAAGTCCACGTTCTGTTGGAATATTTAAATCTGGATTGGTGCCGATAAAATGAGCACCTTTATGGATAGCTAGGGTCGCCGTAGCAAATTTTTCATAGTCAACTTGCCAGTCCAAACCTACAACCACATAGGCTGGATTTTCTTTATCTTCTACATACCCTGCTTCTTGAATGGCTTCCTTGAGCCCTGCTTCTCCAATCACATAAACTGTCTTTTCAAGACCTAAATCATTCATGTAATCAATTGTAGCTAAAGTTGCAGTATAGATCGTCGATACAGGCGTGTCAATGTTAAACTGATTGGCTAACATCTCTTGAACACTTTCAGGTGTACGAGTGGTGTTGTTTGTTACAAAAAGATAAGGAAGCTCTCTTTTTTGTAACTCGTGAACAAAAGCCTCTCCCGCAGGGATTCTATCTTTCCCCTTATAGATCGTTCCGTCTAAATCAATTAAATATCCTTTATAAGTCATATCTTTCTTTCTAATCTTTTTTAATTTCTTGCCAAGTTATCCTTGCCTTAGCGTTGGTGTCACCATCACTTGTGACTTTATGATTACTCTCTAATCCATTTAATTCATAACTAGAAGTAATCATTCCACCTGGTCGAACTTCCTTAACATATTTAAGGTTAATTTTTTTAGGGATATGGTTAGTCAGGAAATCGGCTCCCATGACCTCAAAAATCCAATCCAGGTATTTGCTGTTATTGACGTGACCATTCATATCTAAGTCATAGAAACGAACGTGGTAGTCCTTGCTTATCGCTTCTTCCAGCTCTGTATATTTTGGCCCACGGACCAGTTTCTTAGAAAACTCAGATTGGTAAGGAGCGACAATTTCTGATACTACAGGATGAACCTTTCGACTCTCACGATCCATAAGGACAAAGGTAGCTACCATATGAATGATTTCTTGACCATCTTCATCATAAATCGTAAATCGGCGGTAGCAAAATAGACGATTATAAGTTAAAGCTTCTGTTTCAATGGTGATTTCCTCAGCAAAACGAGGCAAACGAACCACATCGATATCATAATCCGTGATAATCCAGACCAGATTATACTGTTCTAAAACATCCTTATCACTCACTCCCAGTTCAATTGACTGCATCCCTGAGACCTGGAGGGACAACAAGATCACATCTGGTAGCTTGATATGGCCATTCATATCAGCCATATCAAAAGGAATTTTCATCTTCATTTGATAAGTTAAGCCCATAATTTTACTCCAATATAAATCGTTCTGCTACTGTATCACCTAAGAAGAGCCCTCTCTTAGTCATACGAACATGATCGCCATCAAGCTGCATAAGACCTTGTTGAATCAAGTCTTTGACAATATCTCCATAAAGTTCCTGGAAAGACCGTTCGAATTTTTCTTCAAAGCGTGCCATGGAAACTCCTGACTTCTTGCGAAGGCCGAGAAACATCTCTTCTTCCATTTGCTCCCTTTGACTCAAGTGTTCTTCATTGATACGAGCACTTCCCTCTTCTACCGCCTTTAAATAATGGCGAATAGGCCCATGATTTTTATAGCGAACACCGTCTACATAGCCAGAAGCACCAGCACCGATTCCATAATACTCAGCATTATCCCAGTACATAAGATTGTGACGACTTTCAAATCCTGGTTTTGAAAAGTTAGAAATCTCATAGTGCTCAAATCCAGCTCTTTCTAGCTCTGCAATGATATACTCAAACATCTCTGCTTCTAATTCTTCCTTAGGAAGAGGTAATTTCCCTCGTCTCATACGATTCATAAAGACCGTATGATTTTCTAAAATTAAGCTGTAGAGGCTCATATGAGGAATATCAAGGGCAATTGCCTTAGCGACATTGTCCTTGACCTGATCCATGGTCTGCCCAGGAAGTGCGTAGATTAAGTCAATAGAGATATTATCAAAACCAGCTAATTTAAGGCGGTCGATATTTTCATAAATATCCTTTTCTGTATGACTACGCCCAATCTTTTTCAGCATTTTATCATCAAAGGTCTGAACACCTAGTGAAACACGATTGACTGCAGAATTTTGCAGAACAGCAATCTTATCAGCATCCAAATCACCAGGATTGGCCTCAATTGTCAACTCTTCCAACATTGATAAGTCCAGTTTTTTAGTCAATCCTTCTAACAAAACTTCCAATTGAGAAGCGGACAAGGCTGTCGGTGTCCCACCACCAATATAGAGTGTACGCAATTTTTGAATATCATAAGAATGAAATTCTTGCAGTAGATGCTCTAGATAGCTGTCTACTGGCTGATTTTTAATAAAGACCTTGGAAAAGTCACAATAATAACAAATCTGTGTGCAAAACGGAATATGCACATAGGCTGATGTCGGTTTCTTCTGCATAGTATTTATTATACCACAAAAGCGAACAATACTTAGAATTCCGTTTAACAAAATCCTAGCATTGTTCGCTTTCTTTATCTAAACATTCTTTTTATTTTACGACTAACATGATTCCCAGAACCAATCTAGTTTGTCTTTATAACACAAAAGAATGAATAGTGATTGACTAAATTTTTAGTCTTCTTTTTTCTTTCCCAAAGCAAGTCCGAGACCACCTAGAATACCAAGAAGGCCTAGAGATGCAAGAGTCGCATTTGATTCAGTACCAGTATTTGGCAATACTTTTTGAGAATCATTTGACTTAGCTCCATTATCAATAGTAGCTGTAGTATCTTCGTGATTTACATTCGGATTAACTGCAACTGGTGTTACCTTAGCTGGAGTTTCTACTGGAACTTCTACAGCTGGTTTACCTGGTTCTGTAATCTTACCTGTACCTGGGACATCTTTCTTAGGAAGTTTGTCATTTGGTACTTTACCTTTACCATCTTGACCGATTTCAACAATGATTGGACCATCTTCACCTGGGATTTCTACCTTAGTTCCTGGTGGGAATGTTGAGCCATCTGGTTTCTTCGGTGTTACTGTAACGTCACCTGTCTTAGGATCTTGTTCAACATCTACTGTTGGTGTCTTTTGACCTGGTGTTGTTACATCCACTGGTTGTGATGGTTTCTTGTTCGGTTCAGTTACTGTTCCTGTACCTGGGACATCTTTCTTAGGAAGCTTGTCATTTGGTACTTCACCTGAGCCATTGTCGCCGATTGTGACTGTGATTGGTGTGTTGTTTTCACCTGGAATCACAACCTTGCTGCCTGATGGGTATGTTGAACCATCTGGTTTCTTAGGCGTTACTACTGCATCACCATTTGGTTTGCGTGTGATTTCAATCTCACTTGGTTTTTCAGTTGTTGGGGTATTTGGTGTTACCTTACCTGGTGTTGTTACTGGAACTTCAACAGCTGGTTTACCTGGTTCTGTAATCTTACCTGTACCTGGGACATCTTTCTTAGGAAGTTTGTCATTTGGTACTTTACCTTTACCATCTTGACCGATTTCAACAATGATTGGACCATCTTCACCTGGGATTTCTACCTTAGTTCCTGGTGGGAATGTTGAGCCATCTGGTTTCTTAGGTGTTACTGTAACGTCACCTGTCTTAGGATCTTGTTCAACATCTACTGTTGGTGTCTTTTGACCTGGTGTTGTTACATCCACTGGTTGTGATGGTTTCTTGTTCGGTTCGGTTACTGTTCCTGTACCTGGGACATCTTTCTTAGGAAGCTTGTCATTTGGTACTTCACCTGAGCCATTGTCGCCGATTGTGACTTCGATTGGTGTGTTGTTTTCACCTGGAATCACTACCTTGCTGCCTGATGGGTAAGTTGAGCCATCTGGTTTCTTAGGCGTTACTACTGCATCACCATTTGGTTTGCGTGTGATTTCAATCTCACTTGGTGTTTCAGTTGTTGGGGTATTTGGTGTTACCTTACCTGGTGTTGTTACTGGAACTTCAACAGCTGGTTTACCTGGTTCTGTAATCTTACCTGTACCTGGGATATCTTTCTTAGGAAGTTTGTCATTTGGTACTTTACCTTTACCATCTTGACCGATTTCAACAGTGATTGGACCATCTTCACCTGGGATTTCTACCTTAGTTCCTGGTGGGAATGTTGAGCCATCTGGTTTCTTAGGTGTTACTGTAACGTCACCTGTCTTAGGATCTTTATCCAACTCTACTGTTGGTGTCTTACGAGCTGGTGTTGTTACATCCACTGGTTGTGATGGTTTCTTGTTCGGTTCGGTTACTGTTCCTGTACCTGGGACATCTTTCTTAGGAAGCTTGTCATTTGGTACTTCACCTGAACCGTTGTCGCCGATTGTGACTTCGATTGGTGTGTTGTTTTCACCTGGAATCACTACCTTGCTGCCTGATGGGTAAGTTGAGCCATCTGGTTTCTTAGGCGTTACTACTGCATCACCATTTGGTTTGCGTGTGATTTCAATCTCACTTGGTGTTTCAGTTGTTGGGGTATTTGGTGTTACCTTACCTGGTGTTGTTACTGGAACTTCAACAGCTGGTTTACCTGGTTCTGTAATCTTACCTGTACCTGGGACATCTTTCTTAGGAAGTTTGTCATTTGGTACTTTACCTTTACCGTCTTCACCGATTGTGACTGGGATTGGCTTACCATCTTTACCTGGGATTTCTACCTTAGTTCCTGGTTTGTATGTTGAGCCATCTGGTTTCTTCGGTGTTACCGTAACGTCACCTGTCTTAGGATCTTGTTCCAACTCTACTGTTGGTGTCTTTTGAGCTGGTGTTTCTGGTGTTACCTTAGCTGGTGTTGTTACTGGAACTTCTACAGCTGGTTGACCTGGTTCTGTAATCTTACCTGTACCTGGAACTTTATCGTCTGGTAATTCGCTGTTTGGTACTTTACCTTTACCGTCTTCACCGATTGTGACTGGGATTGGCTTACCATCTTTACCTGGGATTTCTACCTTAGTTCCTGGTTTGTATGTTGAGCCATCCGGTTTCTTCGGTGTTACTGTAATGTCACCTGTCTTAGGATCTTGTTCAACATCTAGTGTTGGTGTCTTTTGAGCTGGTGTTTCTGGTGTTACCTTAGCTGGTGTTGTTACTGGAACTTCTACAGCTGGTTGACCTGGTTCTGTAATCTTACCTGTACCTGGAACTTTATTATCTGGTAGGTCACTGTTTGGTACTTTACCTTTACCATCTTCACCGATTGTGACTGGGATTGGCTTACCATCTTTACCTGGGATTTCTACCTTAGTTCCTGGTTTGTATGTTGAGCCATCCGGTTTCTTCGGTGTTACTGTAATGTCACCTGTCTTAGGATCTTGTTCCAACTCTACTGTTGGTGTCTTTTGAGCTGGTGTTTCTGGTGTTACCTTAGCTGGTGTTGTTACTGGAACTTCTACAGCTGGTTGACCTGGTTCTGTAATCTTACCTGTACCTGGAACTTTATTATCTGGTAGGTCACTGTTTGGTACTTTACCTTTACCGTCTTCACCGATTGTGACTGGGATTGGCTTACCATCTTTACCTGGGATTTCTACCTTAGTTCCTGGTTTGTATGTTGAGCCGTCTGGTTTCTTCGGTGTTACCGTAACGTCACCTGTCTTAGGATCTTGTTCAACATCTAGTGTTGGTGTCTTTTGAGCTGGTGTTTCTGGTGTTACCTTAGCTGGTGTTGTTACTGGAACTTCTACAGCTGGTTGACCTGGTTCTGTAATCTTACCTGTACCTGGAACTTTATTATCTGGTAGGTCACTGTTTGGTACTTTACCTTTACCGTCTTCACCGATTGTGACTGGGATTGGCTTACCATCTTTACCTGGGATTTCTACCTTAGTTCCTGGTTTGTATGTTGAGCCGTCTGGTTTCTTCGGTGTTACCGTAACGTCACCTGTCTTAGGATCTTGTTCAACATCTAGTGTTGGTGTCTTTTGAGCTGGTGTTTCTGGTGTTACCTTAGCTGGTGTTGTTACTGGAACTTCTACAGCTGGTTGACCTGGTTCTGTAATCTTACCTGTACCTGGAACTTTATTATCTGGTAGGTCACTGTTTGGTACTTTACCTTTACCGTCTTCACCGATTGTGACTGGGATTGGCTTACCATCTTTACCTGGGATTTCTACCTTAGTTCCTGGTTTGTATGTTGAGCCATCTGGTTTCTTCGGTGTTACCGTAACGTCACCTGTCTTAGGATCTTGTTCCAACTCTACTGTTGGTGTCTTTTGAGCTGGTGTTTCTGGTGTTACCTTAGCTGGTGTTGTTACTGGAACTTCTACAGCTGGTTGACCTGGTTCTGTAATCTTACCTGTACCTGGAACTTTATCGTCTGGTAATTCGCTGTTTGGTACTTTACCTTTACCGTCTTCACCGATTGTGACTGGGATTGGCTTACCATCTTTACCTGGGATTTCTACCTTAGTTCCTGGTTTGTATGTTGAGCCATCCGGTTTCTTCGGTGTTACTGTAATGTCACCTGTCTTAGGATCTTGTTCAACATCTAGTGTTGGTGTCTTTTGAGCTGGTGTTTCTGGTGTTACCTTAGCTGGTGTTGTTACTGGAACTTCTACAGCTGGTTGACCTGGTTCTGTAATCTTACCTGTACCTGGAACTTTATTATCTGGTAGGTCACTGTTTGGTACTTTACCTTTACCATCTTCACCGATTGTGACTGGGATTGGCTTACCATCTTTACCTGGGATTTCTACCTTAGTTCCTGGTTTGTATGTTGAGCCATCCGGTTTCTTCGGTGTTACTGTAATGTCACCTGTCTTAGGATCTTGTTCCAACTCTACTGTTGGTGTCTTTTGAGCTGGTGTTTCTGGTGTTACCTTAGCTGGTGTTGTTACTGGAACTTCTACAGCTGGTTGACCTGGTTCTGTAATCTTACCTGTACCTGGAACTTTATTATCTGGTAGGTCACTGTTTGGTACTTTACCTTTACCATCTTCACCGATTGTGACTGGGATTGGCTTACCATCTTTACCTGGGATTTCTACCTTAGTTCCTGGTTTGTATGGAGTTCCATCCGGTTTCTTCGGTGTTACTGTAATGTCACCTGTCTTAGGATCTTGTTCCAACTCTACTGTTGGTGTCTTTTGAGCTGGTGTTGTTACTGGAACTTCTACAGCTGGTTGACCTGGTTCTGTAATCTTACCTGTACCTGGAACTTTATTATCTGGTAGGTCACTGTTTGGTACTTTACCTTTACCATCTTCACCGATTGTGACTGGGATTGGCTTACCATCTTTACCTGGGATTTCTACCTTAGTTCCTGGTTTGTATGTTGAGCCGTCTGGTTTCTTCGGTGTTACCGTAACGTCACCTGTCTTAGGATCTTGTTCAACATCTAGTGTTGGTGTCTTTTGAGCTGGTGTTTCTGGTGTTACCTTAGCTGGTGTTGTTACTGGAACTTCTACAGCTGGTTGACCTGGTTCTGTAATCTTACCTGTACCTGGAACTTTATTATCTGGTAGGTCACTGTTTGGTACTTTACCTTTACCGTCTTCACCGATTGTGACTGGGATTGGCTTACCATCTTTACCTGGGATTTCTACCTTAGTTCCTGGTTTGTATGTTGAGCCGTCTGGTTTCTTCGGTGTTACCGTAACGTCACCTGTCTTAGGATCTTGTTCCAACTCTACTGTTGGTGTCTTTTGAGCTGGTGTTTCTGGTGTTACCTTAGCTGGTGTTGTTACTGGAACTTCTACAGCTGGTTGACCTGGTTCTGTAATCTTACCTGTACCTGGAACTTTATTATCTGGTAGGTCACTGTTTGGTACTTTACCTTTACCGTCTTCACCGATTGTGACTGGGATTGGCTTACCATCTTTACCTGGGATTTCTACCTTAGTTCCTGGTTTGTATGTTGAGCCATCTGGTTTCTTCGGTGTTACCGTAACGTCACCTGTCTTAGGATCTTGTTCCAACTCTACTGTTGGTGTCTTTTGAGCTGGTGTTTCTGGTGTTACCTTAGCTGGTGTTGTTACTGGAACTTCTACAGCTGGTTGACCTGGTTCTGTAATCTTACCTGTACCTGGAACTTTATTATCTGGTAGGTCACTGTTTGGTACTTTACCTTTACCATCTTCACCGATTGTGACTGGGATTGGCTTACCATCTTTACCTGGGATTTCTACCTTAGTTCCTGGTTTGTATGGAGTTCCATCCGGTTTCTTCGGTGTTACTGTAATGTCACCTGTCTTAGGATCTTGTTCCAACTCTACTGTTGGTGTCTTTTGAGCTGGTGTTGTTACTGGAACTTCTACAGCTGGTTGACCTGGTTCTGTAATCTTACCTGTACCTGGAACTTTATTATCTGGTAGGTCACTGTTTGGTACTTTACCTTTACCATCTTCACCGATTGTGACTGGGATTGGCTTACCATCTTTACCTGGGATTTCTACCTTAGTTCCTGGTTTGTATGTTGAGCCGTCTGGTTTCTTCGGTGTTACCGTAACGTCACCTGTCTTAGGATCTTGTTCAACATCTAGTGTTGGTGTCTTTTGAGCTGGTGTTTCTGGTGTTACCTTAGCTGGTGTTGTTACTGGAACTTCTACAGCTGGTTGACCTGGTTCTGTAATCTTACCTGTACCTGGAACTTTATTATCTGGTAGGTCACTGTTTGGTACTTTACCTTTACCGTCTTCACCGATTGTGACTGGGATTGGCTTACCATCTTTACCTGGGATTTCTACCTTAGTTCCTGGTTTGTATGTTGAGCCGTCTGGTTTCTTCGGTGTTACCGTAACGTCACCTGTCTTAGGATCTTGTTCAACATCTAGTGTTGGTGTCTTTTGAGCTGGTGTTTCTGGTGTTACCTTAGCTGGTGTTGTTACTGGAACTTCTACAGCTGGTTGACCTGGTTCTGTAATCTTACCTGTACCTGGAACTTTATTATCTGGTAGGTCACTGTTTGGTACTTTACCTTTACCGTCTTCACCGATTGTGACTGGGATTGGCTTACCATCTTTACCTGGGATTTCTACCTTAGTTCCTGGTTTGTATGTTGAGCCATCTGGTTTCTTCGGTGTTACCGTAACGTCACCTGTCTTAGGATCTTGTTCCAACTCTACTGTTGGTGTGTTCTTATCCGCATCTGTACGTGGATCTACTACCTTAACAGTTACTGGAACTTCATCCTTAGAGCCATCTGGGTAAGTGACAACTGCTGTTGTTTTCTTATCGCCTGGTGTTGTAGTGTCTACTGGAGTCTTGTATTCAACTGTAGTTCCTTTTGGAAGATCTCCTACATTACCGATTGATTTCTTAGGATCTGGAGTTTCACCTACATTAACAGTTTGCTCTTGAGGTGTTGGATTGTTCTTCTCTGCATCTGTACGTGGATCTACAACCCTAACAGTTACTGGAACTTCATCTGTTGAGCCATCTGGATAAGTAACTACTACTGTACGTGTGACTTGACCATTGTTAACAGTTGGAGTTTCTCCAGCTTTCCATGCATATGTCGTTGTTGTACCTGGTGTTGTTCCTGTAGCCGGCAAGTCAGACTTGTTGGCAATATAAGTCTCTGGTGATCCCAAATCTGGAACAGTTCCATTTGAAGTCAGATTCACTGTAGGATTTGTAGCTGTTGGTGTATATTTCTCAGCTTGCTTACGGAACTCAATCTGAATATTGGCGTTATTAGCAGTGTTATTGTTTGTGTTGTTATTTGTCAGACCTTCTTGGTCATATCCACTAATATAACGATTCCAGATATTTCGACTAGCTGGAGTATTGATAACCTGATCTTTACCAACATGACCTGAAATATTAACTTTATATGGGTTAGTATCTGTCGCATTGCCAGCTTGACCTAAATTACTTGTCTTATCCGTGAAGTTAATACTTGTACCATTAGCAGGAAGTTCAAGACGACCACCATTTGTAACTTCGAAATTACCTGATGGTGCTACTGCTTGAGCATTGTCGTGAACCTTAATCTTATCCAAGCGACCACTGTTATCAGTTAAGTTCACATCAACGCTAAACTCTTCTTCACGATAAACGATAATCTTATGTGGGTTAGTACTATCAATTTCCGCATTCTTAATAGGAGTTAAGCTAGTAATTGTTGGCGCTACTGTGTCACGAACTGTGAAGGTTACAGGTACTTCATCTGTTGAACCATCTGGATAAGTAACTACCGCTGTACGTGTGACTTGACCATTGTTAACAGTTGGAGTTTCTCCATCTTTCCATGTATAAGTCGTTCTTGCACCTGGCGTTGTACCTTCAGTTGGCAAGTCAGACTTGTTGGCAATATAAGTCTCTGGTGAGTCATAACCACTGATTGTACCATCTGTCGCTACATCGATTTTAGAGCCTGTTACTGCTGTTGGTGTATATTTATCAGCTTGCTTACGGAACTCAATCTGAATATTGGCGTTATTAGCAGTGTTATTGTTTGTGTTGTTATTTGTCAGACCTCCTTGGTCATATCCACTAATATAACGATTCCAGATATTTTTGCTAGCATCAGCTTTGACTTCCTGATTTTTACCAACATGACCTGAAATATTAACTTTATATGGGTTAGTATCTGTCGCATTGCCAGCTTGACCTAAATTACTTGTCTTATCCGTGAAGTTAATACTTGTACCATTAGCAGGAAGTTCAAGACGACCACCATTTGTAACTTCGAAATTACCTGATGGTGCTACTGCTTGAGCATTGTCGTGAACCTTAATCTTATCCAAGCGACCACTGTTATCAGTTAAGTTCACATCAACGCTAAACTCTTCTTCACGATAAACGATAATCTTACGTGGGTTTTTACTATCAATTTCTGCATTACGATTATCAGTTAATTTAGTAATTGTTGGTGCTACCTGGTCAGCTGGTATTATCTTAGCTGGAGTTGTTACATCAGGAACTTCAACAGTTGGTTGACCTGGTTCTGTAATCTTACCTATACCTGGGACATTACCTTCAGGTAAATCACTATTAGGTACTTTACCTTTACCGTCTTTACCGATTGTGACTGGGATTGGCTTGTCACCTTTACCTGGGATTTCTACCTTAGTTTCTGGTGGGTATGTTGAGCCATCTGGTTTCTTCGGTGTTACTGTAACGTCACCTGTCTTAGGATCTTGATTCAACTCTAATGTTGGTGTAATAGATTGTGTAACCTTGACAGTTGATGTAAACTCCGCACTTTGTCCAACGTTATTGACAGACTTGACCTTGACCTTATAGTCGCCAGGATCTGAAGCAACACGACCTGTGATAATAAGCTTGTGCTCATAATCACTCACTTTTTGAACTTCAACTTTTTGATCTTTAAGTTCCAGCTTACTATCCACTAACTTGATAGAATCAGCTGGATTATAACCTAGTTTTGGATCACCAAGTGAAAATCCTGCTAGATTATCTTTAGTTGTAAATTCAAGTCGAATTTCCTTACCTTTTTCGATAGTTTGATCAGCCCCCGTCACCTTAGGAGATGGCAAACCATACCATTGCATATCATTTCGGTGGGTGCTGAACTCATAGGAGCGCATCCCTGCTGCATACATGAGTGGAGTCCCCTCAGCAGCCTTGGTTTTGAAACGAAAGATATAGTTTGATGCACTATCCTTAGTTCTACCACGATAATCAATATCAAAATGATAGACTCTTTGCGTATGCTGGATCAACCAATCCTTCAAATAATCTGATACCAGAACATCCTTCTCCGTTGTCGTACGGGCACCACCTGTACGATTAAAATAGAGTGTATCAGGTTTTGAAATGATTTCTTCAAATGTTTTAATCTCTCCATCAGCACCTTTCCAGAAAGCATCGGTAGTGGCGGCTTTGCCCCAAGCCTGCTCGATAGCTCCACCAGGGGTACCAATGTTAACATCCTTAGACGTAGAGCTAACCTGATCTTTAAAAATGTCGTATAAGTTTCGTGGTAATCTTCCTTGAGTTTCAATACGTCGTTTTCCACCAGAACCACCCCAGTAACTACCAAATGATGCCGAACCGTCGTCTACCAAGGTATGACCAGTTGGAATGGTAAACCAAGCATGGGCATTTTGGTGGTTTTCAGGATTAGCTTCAAACTCAATGACCCAATCGTATGTATCTCCGTTTTTAGTGACATCAACCTTAACGACATCCTTGACATCCTTAACTCTTTGATTATCCGCAGTATTTTGGTTACGGTCTCTAAAGAGCATGGTACCAGCTGGATAACCTGAGCCATCTCCTTCCTTTGTGAAGTAGAGCCCAACAGCATTGTCATAGGTTGCCCCCGCATCAGCGCGAAGCGTTGTCCCAACTGGGATAGCTGCGCCATTACGGACGTCATTACGCCCCGAAGTCAAACGATTACGTGCAATCATAACAGAGCTTTCGTTACGTTTGATGACACGATTCATATCCTCAACATCACGAAGGCTAACTTCTACACCACCAAATGCAGACTTGGCTACAGCAACTTGGGCGATAGCTTTTTCCAAGATTTCACGTGTCAAGTCATTCTCAGGTGTTTGGGCGATAGCCTGCTCCAAACGATCAATAGATACTTTGAGACTAGCTTTAGCTTTTTCCAGTTGCTCAACATTGGTATTTTCTGAAGTTTCCTCAGACTTAGCTGAAATTTCTGGAGTTGGCTTCACTACTTCTGGCTTGATTTCCGGAGTTGCTTCCTGTGTACTTTCACCATTTTTATCTTCTTTGCCTTGAGATACTTCCACTGCTCGTAGCTGGTCCAAAACATTGGTCAAGCGAGCTACTAAAGCGTCCACTTCTTCTTGACTCACTTTTGAATCAGCGAGAGTCTGTTCAGCCTTGACAAGTTCTTCCTTGGCACGGACTAAAAGATCTGTATTAGCAGCTTCCTTGACGTGGAGCTGGTCTTTGATCTGTGCCACAAGCTGACTTGCAGTAGCTGTATCCACTTTTACAGAACTAGCAGGCTCTTCCTTATCCTGCGATGCTAGCGGACTAGTATCTTGAGTTAAAGCCTCTACATGAGGTTTGTCGACAGGTGTTACGCTATCCGCACTAACGACACGCGCACCCAAAAACATCAGCGCTGCAACAGCAACTGAAGCCGCACCAAAGCTATACTTACGAATAGAGAAGCGTAAGACTTTTTCCTGTTGTCGACGCTTTACTCTACTTAGTGAATTTGATTTTTTTTCCATCGTTCCTCCTTATATTAAAGACAAAATCAAATTGAGAAGCAATATTCCCTCTGGGGAATAATACAATAAAAATTACTATGATGACCATCTCTTAACACATCATAGCTATTTCAGGCAAATTATACCATTTTAAATTGATTTAAACAAGCATAAAGCCATTCAATCTCTCGAATAAAGCGCAAACATATTCGAATGTCTATAATACATTAATATATATTTTGTTTAAATAAAACAGAAAGATTCTCCTTTCTGATGACATTCTCTATATATCAGATTGGCAAGTGTACTAATCGCTCACCGGTTGAGAACTTTTGGGAACATTTCAAAACTGAGCACTAGGATTAAAGACATACAATATTTTGAGAGGGGCTTGGTACGAATATTGACGCCTACTTTTTTCAAGAATACAAAAACGACCTTGTACTTCTTCAAATGAGTAACAAGGTCGTTTTTTGATCTTTTATTATTTCATCGTTCACTTAACAGTGAGTAGTTCAATCTTTAACGAAATGCTTATTTTAGTCTTCTTTTTTCTTTCCAAACGCAAGTCCGAGACCACTTAGCATACCAAGAAGCCCTAAAGATGCAAGAGTCATACTTGACTCTGTTCCAAGTCTTGGCAATACATTTTGAGAACCATTTGACTTAGATTCCTTATCAATAGTAGCTGTAGTAGATCTGTGATTTGCATTCGGACTAACAGCATCTTGAATTGGAGTAGCTAGTGGATCTGTGGATTGACTAGAATCACCATTAGTATCAGGTGTTACTGGAAGAACTTGAATTGTATTTGAACTTACTTTTCTGAAAATATGTGTGATTATAGGTTCTTTATCATCGACTTCAGTTCTTAAAAATTCATATCTCGGAATTACTCCATGACCAGCTGCTCCTGCATCTCCTGTCTTAACTGATGATTTCAAGACATTCCCATCCTCATCATTCCATCTAACCTCAATCATTAGCTCTGGCAATGCAATTGAACCCGATAATGCATCGTTTTCAAAAGTTGTTACCTTAGGAACTTCCACAGATGATTTACCTGGTTCAGTAATCTTACCTGTACCTGTTTTTTCTACGTTTGGTAGATCACTGTTTGGTACTTTACCTTTACCATCTTCATCGATTGTAACGACGATTGGATTACCATCTTTACCTGAGATTTCTACCTTAGTTCCTGGTGGATATGTTGACCCATCTGGCTTCTTCGGTGTCACTGTAACATCACCTGTCTTAGGATCCTGTTCTAACTCTACTTTTGGTTCTTTCGTTTTCCCATAAGTTCGAACGGTTGTTGGAGTTACCTTACCTGTTTTTGGATCAACTTCATAGGTAGTGATATCAATCACATCGCGACCTTCAGAATCTTTAGATTGTTCAACCTTAGTTTTCGCACCAACTTTAACGATTGTCTTACCTGCTGGGCTGACTACTGGGGTGCCAACGTGTTCTGTGATATGACCGTCATTTGAATCTACATCGTAAGTGGTTGTTGTAACTGTTTTACCTTTAGCTCCTTCAACGCGTTCGTTAGGTGTGTCAACTTCTCGTTCACCATCTCTAACATACTCAACTTCAGGTTCAATTGATGCTTCTACTACTTTGTCCTTCGCTGCGACTTTGACAATTGTTTCTGTTGGATTCACTACTACTGGTTTTCCTACTGTTTCTGTAATAGCACCTGTAGTAGGATCAACACTATATGTTGTTGTGATAGTGCTTGAACCTGTTTGACCTGCTTCCTCCACATTTGGTTGATCTTTGTCGCGTGTATCATCTTTCACATATTTCTTAGGTGATGGGAGTTTGGTTGTCTCCACTTTATCCTTCGCTGGAACTTTGACAATAGTATTCGTTGCTTCTTTCGTACGAACTGGTTGACCTTCACTTGCTGTAATTTTTCCAGTATTAGGATCCACAGTGTAAGTTGTTGTGATAGTGTCTTCACCATCTTCACCTTTAACAGTAGTTGGGGCTGTACCTTTTTCTTTCGTATCATCTTTTTCATAGACAACAAGTGATGGTACTACTCTCTTCTCAACTGTTGGTTCTTTTGTTGTTCCATAAGTTCGAACGGTTGTTGGAGTTACCTTACCTGTTTTTGGATCAACTTCATAGGTAGTGATATCAATCACATCGCGACCTTCAGAATCTTTAGATTGTTCAACCTTAGTTTTCGCACCAACTTTAACGATTGTCTTACCTGCTGGGCTGACTACTGGGGTGCCAACGTGTTCTGTGATATGACCGTCATTTGAATCTACATCGTAAGTGGTTGTTGTAACTGTTTTACCTTTAGCTCCTTCAACGCGTTCGTTAGGTGTGTCAACTTCTCGTTCACCATCTCTAACATACTCAACTTCAGGTTCAATTGATGCTTCTACTACTTTGTCCTTCGCTGCGACTTTAACGACTGTATTCGTTGGTTCTTTCGTACGAACTGGTTGACCTTCACTTGCTGTAATCTTTCCAGTATTAGGATCCACAGTGTAAATGGTTGTGATAGTGTCTTCGCCATCTTCACCTTTAACAGTAGTTGGGACTGTACCTTTTTCTTTCGTATCATCTTTTTCATAAACTACTGGAGACGGTACTACTCTCTTCTCAACCGTTGGTGCTTTCGTTTTCCCATAAGTTCGAACGGTTGTTGGAGTTACCTTACCTGTTTTTGGATCAACTTCATAGGTAGTGGTATCAATCACATCATGACCTTCAGAATCTTTAGATTGTTCAACCTTAGTTTTCGCACCAACTTTAACGATTGTCTTACCTGCTGGGGTGACGACTGGGGTATCAACGTGTTCTGTGATATGACCGTCGTTTGAATCTACATCGTAAGTGGTTGTAGTAACTATTTTACCTTTAGCTCCTTCAATACGTTCATTAGATGTGTCAACATCTCGTTCACCATCTCTAACATACTCAACTTCAGGTTCAATCGGGGTTTCTACTACTCTATCCTTCGCTGCGACTTTGACGACTGTATTCGTTGGTTCTTTCGTACGAACTGGTTTACCTTCACTTACTATAATCTTTCCAGTATTAGGATCCACAGTGTAAATGGTTGTGATAGTGTCTTCACCATCTTCACCTTTAACAGTAGTTGGGGCTGTACCTTTTTCTTTCGTATCATCTTTTTCATAGACAACAGGTGATGGTACTACTCTCTTATCTACTGTTGGTTCTTTCGTTTTCCCATAAGTTCGAACGGTTGTTGGAGTTACCTTACCTGTTTTTGGATCAACTTCATAGGTAGTGGTATCAATCACATCACGACCTTCAGAATCTTTAGATTGTTCAACCTTAGTTTTAGCTCCTACTTTAACGATTATCTTACCTGCTGGGGTGACGACTGGGGTACCAACGTGTTCTGTGATATGACCGTCGTGTGAATCTACATCGTAAGTGGTTGTAGTAACTATTTTACCTTTAGCTCCTTCAACGCGGTCATCAGGTGTGCCAACTTCTCGTTCACCAGCTCTGACATACTCAACCTCTGGTTCAATCGAGGTTTCTACTACTTTGTCCTTCGCTGGAACCTTGACAATTGTTTCTGTTGGATTTACTACTACTGGTTTTCCTACTCTTTCTGTAATTGTTCCATCTGATGGATTTACTTCGTAAGTAGTTGTTACTGTGCTTGAACCTGCTTGTCCTGCTTCTTCTACATTGTCTTGGCCTTTATCGCGCGTATCATCTTTTACATATTTCTTAGGTGATGGGATTTCTGTTGTTTCTACTTTATCCTTCGCTCCCACTTTGACAACTCTAGCTATTGGTATAGTTACGACTTCTGGTTTGCCTTTTGATGGAGTTAGGGTTCCATTTACTGGATCTACGCTATATGTTGTGGTGACTTTAGTTTGTCCTGATTTCCCTGAAAATTGAACAGTATCAGTACCTTTTGGACTGTTCTCATCTTTTAAATAAACTGTTTTGGGTTCAACTGAATTATACTCAACTATATCCTTCGCGCCCCCTCTATTGACTACTTCTTGCTTCTCAGTCGAAGTAAGACTGCCAGTTTTTGAGTTTACTGTGTAGCTTGTTGTCTTCTTAACAACGTCGGCTCCTCTTTTAATGTATTCTACTTCATCCTTGGCTGCGACTTTGACAACTGTTTCTATTGCCGGTTGCTTAACTACTGGTTGTCCTACATGTTCAATAAGATCTCCAGTGTTAGGATTTACACTATAAGTTGTTGTTACCGTCTGTTTCCCAGTTTTTCCAGGTACTTCAACATTAGCTTGTCCTTTTTCGCGTGTATCATCTTTCACGTATTTCTTAGGTGATGGGATTTCTGTTGTTTCTACTTTGTCCTTCGCACCATTTTCCTTGAACACTTGATCAAGTGCATTTTTAGTAATCTGTCCTGTATCAGGATCCTTGATACTAACAGTTGTTGACTTAATGATGTCGTCTCCACGTTTGCTATATACAACAGTTTCTCCAACTTTTTCTACAGACCTATCGGTTGTAATTTTTTTATCTTGATAACCTATTCCATCTAAGGAAATTCGTTTCCCAGAAATAAACTCTGGTCGTCTATTAATCATATCGGCTTCAAAATAAGAACGTGAACTATGACCTCTGCTTGTTCGTCCAACATTTATAACAACATCACTATCATTGCTGACACTTTTCCCTATAGTAGAATCATTATCAACAATATAATGAGTCAGTTTACCTGACTTAGCTATTTTTTTACTATCTAAACCTTTTTGCCAAAATTCAGATGACGAGAACAAACCTGTCCTCACTTTTGGAGCATTAAATGTTGTTCCTTTTTTTAAAATATTGTTATAGAAATTTCTATAATCTAATTGTTCCTTAGGAGACATAACTCTGCTATCAGAATATGCCAACTGATAGGCTTCAACCATCGCACGTTGTACTAAATATCCTCCCAAAGAATGTCCTGTTAGATAAAGGTTGGTGATACTCTTATCCTTAGCTAATTCACGCATAATTTCTTCTGCTTCTATCGCCTGTTTAGGATTACTCCCTGTTCCAAGTGTGATATCAGCACCTATATCTTTAGAATCACTAGTCCCACGAAATGCTAGTACTTGGGCAGTTCCATTTGGTAAATATAAGAAATCGCTCTTGGTCTCAAATAAGACAGCATCAAGTCCACTGGATGTATGATAACTTTTCTTTCTTTCCCAATAAGGTCCCAATTCCCTATTCATCATCATGTATTCATAGCGTGGTTTACTTTCCCCATTCTTTTTGTATAACTCTGCTTCTGTTAAGGGTGTCTTATGATCCAGTACTCTGTCAATATACTTATCGTCACGGTAAGCCAATTCCATGAACATAATCATATCACGTTCACTTACATTCCATTTTAATTTTTCATCTGGCTTTTCGTTACTATCAATAATACCATCACCATCAGTATCATCTAAAAGTGGATGACTGTTATAGCCTACATACTTTTTCCCATTTTTTTCATATATATAAACTTCTTCTTTATCCTTCAAGTAATCATCATCTGTATAACCTTCTGGATTTAACTTGGGACCATTAACTAACAAACTATCCAGTTGATCACCTTCTGAACCGATTATTCCTGCTTTTATTTGATTCGCATACTCATCAGTTAATTCATACTTTTTAAGCTCAGAAGGATTTGATGCTGCTCTAACCTCTGGAGCGCTTGATCTGTCTTCACCTGCCACCAAAGTAGTTGCCGTCGAATTGACAGTTTCCTTATCACCAGAAGTATCCAGAATTGTCGTACTCGTAGCTACTGTTGAGAGCTCTTTAGCATCTATCTCAGAAGAAGCATTGTCTCGATGTTCTGAAATATTTTGAACTTCTTCTTTAATCTCCACAGTCGGCAGTGAATTATCATTTTCAGAATTAACTTCTATCCCTGTTTTATTATTTTCCGTAGAAGCCAAAACTCCTTGAGTTGGAGCAAATAAGGAAACCCCTATTAGTACCGACGCCACTCCAAAAGAAAACTTTCGAATCGAAAAACGCTGGCGTTTATTAAAGATATCTTTCATGTTATCCAATCCTTTTTAACAATTTTTCATATAAAACTTAGAAAACATTAACATTTTCTGTTAACAAAATCACAATTTTTTCTTTTCCTAAAATTTAGGAAGTTTACTCTACTTTAATACATCACATTTTAAATCCTTTCAATTTTTAAACAACTATTTGTTATAATAGCTAAACCCAGTCACCCAGTTCATCAGGCATGTTATTTAGGTTACGGACAGAACCGCTAATTTTAGACTTCCAAACAACTCTGTAAAAAAGTACAAGGTTATCTTTTTCTATTTTATCATCTAGTTCCATTTTCCCATCCGTATAAAGATCAATAACCTGCTGTTAAAATTTCACTAAATTAAGAAAGAAATCTAAATACTGAACTTTCTATACTGCCATTATATCACAAAGAATTCCTTAAAAGAAAAAAATCACCATTCTTGATTTTCTAGAAAACAAAGAATGGTGACTCTATGTTAATTTTCTTGAAGCTCAATGACAATTTCTTGACCATTTCCATTTTCTTCCACAACTACTTTTTCTTCTAGTTGTGATTTGAAATGATTCAAGGTTTCTTTTGAAGCTTCAGTCGCTTGTTGAGCATGGTATTTTGCTTTATCTAAGACAGTGTCAAGAGTAATTTCCCCAGATTCAATCTGCTCTTTTGTTTTAAGAACGAATTCTTTGGTTTGTTCTTTGACATCCGTTAATTTTTCACAAACCTGCTCTTTAGCATACTCAGGATCTTCTTTTAGATCTTCTAAAAATTCTTGTGCTTGGCTTCTAACTTGTTTACCTTTGTCACTAGTTAGAAACAAGGCAGCTGCAACACCTGAAACAGTTCCTAAAAGGATAGATGATAGTTTTCCCATTAGTCAACTCCTTTTTTATTTTTTAAAAAATTTACTTGCAACACGAATGGCAGATAAACTTGCACCAGTTTTTATAGTTTTTGATCCAGCAGATGATGCTTTTTTACTCAAAACACGTGCTTGCTCATTTAGGTCAGAAACAGAAACAGAAAGGTCTGCAACTGCTGTAAAGAGGGGATCAATTGTAGCAACTTTGACATTGATATCATCAACAAGAACGTTGACTTTTGTAAGCAATTCATTTGTTTGATGAAGAGTTACATCTACATCTGATGTTAAAGTTTTAACAGTCTTTTCAGTTTCATCGATTACACGACCAACTTTTTGAAGGGTAATAATCAGATAAACTAAAAATACAACCAAGGCAATTGCCACAAAAATATAAGCCACTTCTAACATTTTAATTCTCCTTTTTTACATTATAAAATGGTGCTTTTTTCCGATTTTGATAAAAGATGATATAAATACCAAGGCCAATCAATAGCGCGGACAACCACTGGGATACTCGGAGCCCAAAGAACATGAGACTATCCGTACGCATACCCTCGATAATCATACGTCCAAATCCGTACCAAATTAGATAAAAGGCAGTGATATGACCACGACGGATACTCTTTAATCGGCGTCTAAAAATGACAATCAAGGCAAAACCGATCAGATTCCAGATAGATTCGTATAAGAAGGTTGGTTGGCGGTATGAGCCATCAATATACATCTGATTCTTAATAAAACCAGGTAAATAGTCTAGATTGTCAACGACTGCTCCATAAGCTTCTTGGTTAAAAAAGTTTCCCCAACGCCCTAGACTCTGAGCAATCATGACGCTCGGAGCTGCAATATCTAAGAAATCCCAAGTATTGATTAATTTGCGATCAGCAAAGATATAGAGAACAATCGCTCCAGTAATTAAACCGCCATAAATCGCAAGACCACCATTCCAAATAGCAAAAATCTCTCCCAGATGTTGGCTATAGTAATCAAATCTAAAAATAACATAGTAGAGTCTAGCACCAATGATGGATAAAGGAAAGGCAATTAAGATAAAGTCCAAAATATCATCAGATAAAATCTTCTTTTTAGGCGCTTCTTTACTGGCAAGGTATACCGCTAAAACAAGACCTGAAACAATGCAGAGTGCATACCATCTAACAGCTAAAGGGCCAATTTGAAAAGCAATTGGATCAATCATCTTTCACCTCGTTCTTTGCAATCAGATTTGTCAATCTTTCTTCAAACAATCGAGTAGCATCAAAGCCCATTTCCTTAGCACGATAATTCATCGCTGCTGCTTCGATAACGACAGAAATATTACGTCCTGTTTTTACAGGAATGCGGATACGCGGAATGGCTACTCCAGAAATCTCCAATTCTTCAGCATTATTGCCTAGGCGATCAAAAGTCTTTTGTGTGTCATAATTTTCTAGATAGACAGCTAACTGAACTTGTGAAGAATCCTTAACTGCACTGGCACCATAAAGACTCATCACATCTATAATACCAACACCACGAATCTCAAGTAAATGCTTCAAGATTTCAGCTGGTTCACCCCAGAGAGTCATTTCATCCTTAGCAAAGATATCTACACGGTCATCCGCTACCAAACGGTGTCCTCGTTTCACGAGTTCTAAACCTGTCTCACTCTTACCAATACCACTGTCACCCTGAATGAGCACACCCATACCATAGATATCCATCAAGACACCATGTACACTTTCACGCTCAGCCAAACGAGAATCTAGGTAACTTGACAATTCCCCAGACAGACGACTTGTTGCTGTACGACTCGTTAAAATAGCGATTTTACATTCTCTAGCAGCCTTTAGCATTTCCTCTGGAACTACTAAACCACGCGCAACAATAACTGCAGGTGTTTCTGGTTGAAACATCTTTTTCAAAACCTGGTAGCGATTATGAGAAGACATACTAATCAGATAAGACCACTCTTTCATTCCCAAAAGTTGAATCCGCTCTGGAGTATAGTAGTCAAAATACCCCGTCATTTCAAGCCCTGGTCGCGTAATATCCGCAGTATTGATTTTCTTTTCAAGTAATTCAGTCTCACCATAGACAATGTCTAGTCTGAGCTTATCAATCACTTCTTTGACTAAAACCGACATAATTTTCTCCTTCAATCAAGTTCTTCCCTCTATTATATCAAATTGTAGGAGGAAGTTTCAGAATTTTGCAGGATTTATAGGATTTATTTAAAGCAAAAAAGACTAGATCACTCTAGCCTTTCTTATTAATTAGAATTTTTTACGTTTACGAGCTGCTTCTGACTTACGTTTACGTTTTACAGAAGGTTTTTCATAGAATTCACGTTTGCGTGTTTCTTGAAGAGTACCAGCTTTAGTAACTGCACGTTTGAAACGACGAAGAGCATCGTCAAGAGATTCATTCTTACGTACTACTGTTTTAGACATTTTTTTCACTCCCTTCAAGTTCAAGATCTATTCTATTTTACACGGAATAAAGAAAATTGTCAAGAAAAAAATGAAATTCTCCCAAATCATTCCATTTAAAATTTACAAGATTTTACCATTATGTCTAGCCTAGTTCTCCACTTCTAAAGTTTGTTCTAAACGAACACTTAATTTTTTAATTTCTAACCCCATGTGGTCTAGGTACTCCCAATAATCTGACGGTAGATCAAAAATGGTATATAAGTCCTTGCTGCCAACGTGATCAACAAGATGTTTCAGTATTTGCTCTCGAATAAAATATAAATCCTTTACTTGACCTAAACTAATAGTTTCTAACTTTGCTAAATACTGACATAAAGCAGAAAGTGAAGAACAGTCAAATTTGTCTTCTTCATGTAAAAAATATAAAAATTTTGATTTTCAACCCTTATCATATTTGAAATATACCCAAACCAAAAAACCACCCAATCCATAGGATCGAATGGTCTTTAATGATTAAAATCTTATTTTTTTAACAAGCTGAGTGCTGCTGCATCTGCGATAATGGTCACATCTGGATGGTTTTGCAGGCTACTTGCAGGTAGACTTTCTGTCACAGGGCCTTCAACAGTTCCAGCGATAGCTTCTGCTTTTGATTCACCATAAGCAAATAGAAGGATAGACTTAGCATCCAAAATGTTCTTAATCCCCATTGAAATAGCTTGGGTTGGAACATCTTCAATCTTCTCAAAGAAGCGCGCGTTAGCTTCGATAGTAGACTGGTCAAGCTCTACAAGGTGAGTTTGACTATCAAATGGTGTGCCTGGTTCATTAAAGCCTATATGACCATTGCGACCAATTCCTAAGATTTGTAGGTCAACTGGATGGTCAGCAAGAATTTGGTTGTAGCGTTCTACTTCTGCTTCTGCATTATCCTTGACACCACGTGGCAAGAAGCTTTCTTTAAATGGTTTCTTATTGAAAAGATTTTCTTGCATGAAGTAACGATATGATTGAGGATTGTCCCCATCAAGACCTACGTACTCATCCAAGTTCACACTTGTAAGATTTGAAAAATCAAGATCGCTCTCAACGATTTGTTGGTAAAACTCCAGAGGGCTACTTCCTGTTGCAAGTCCCAATGTTTGTGCACCGTTTTCCAATTTTTCTTTTAAGATATCAAAAGCAACTTTTCCACCTTCAATTGGATTTTCCACTTGAATAACTTTCATAATTTTGTCCTCCATATTCTTTATTTTATTATATGGTATAGACCAATTTTTGTCAAGTGAAAACGATTTATTTTTGTTGAAAATATGACAGTAGCCTCAAAATAGCTACTGTCTTGTCTCATTTGATTCTTAAAACCTTGATAGACTTGACAAATAGTAGGAAAGAGCCAAAAAAAGCTCGATAATATTTGTAATAGGCAAATTCCTATAGATATTATGGAGCTTTTTATTGTATCGAATTGTCAAATGAAGAGCAGATAGTAGATTGCATACAGAATAGTGCACTGTGACTTCTAAAACATTGCGAGAAATTGATTTGACTTCCTTAATCAATTTATCCAGATTTTATTTCACTTCACTATACTTTCAAGGTCTATTATTTAGTATATCCTCCGACAAGTGAATAGTATCATCAACTAACATGAGATTGCTAGCATTGAAAGAATTTTTTTAATAATATTAGCAACATATTTATTTTACAAAAAATATTAATCATAAAAAATCTTGTTCATCTATAATGAACCTAGAAAATATATTTCTTTAAAGTATTTGATAAAGCTTGATAACCAGAAACGCTGAGGTGAAGCCCATCCGTTGTGTAGTCTTCCTTGAGTTGTCCTTCCTGATCGAGTAGGTTCTCGAAAACAGAAACGTATTCTACCTGCATGTAGCTGGAAGCTAAGTCTTGATAAGCTTGATTCCAGGCCTTGATTTTCTCATTGGTACGAATATAAACTGTCTGCTTGAAGTCCGTACTCTCATTGACCGGCAAAATGGAAACTAGCTTTATCTGTGACAGTGGATAGTCGCGAGAAATGGTTTGAATCACGCTCTCAAGATTGTTTAGCGCTTCATTCATTGGAACATCTTTTCCAATGTCATTTGTCCCAATCAATAGTACAATTTGGTCCACTGCATCGCCATAGAGGTGGGCATCAAGATTTTCTCGTAAAAGTCCCGTCTGATAGCCTCGAACCCCTCGGTTCACAATGGTTTTTGACGTTCCCAATAATTCTTGCAAGGGATAATACTCAATAATAGAATCCCCGATAAAAATGATATCTGGTTCAATTACCGAGATTTGATTAAGTTCACGATACTTGGTTTGAATTTTCTCTTGCTCTTTTAAGAGCCAGTTTTCTAAAAGCTGTACTGCCAAGTTATTCTCCTCTTTCTAGCCAATTTTCTAAAACTTGGTAAACACCTGCCTGACTGTTGGCTGGCGCCACTTTTGTCGCAACTTCCTTAACAGACTCCTCAGCATTTTCCATGGCGTAAGAAATTCCTGCTAGTTCCAACATTTCAATGTCATTTTCACTGTCTCCAAAAGCCATGATCTGTTCAGTTTCTAAGTTCCAACGTTTGAGTAATTCTTTTAAGCCCCAAGCCTTATGAATCCCATCTTGTAAGATATCAATACAGCCATACCCACTAGAAACAGCTCGCACATGACCGTCAAACAAGTCATTGATTTCTTGTAAAACAGAATTTAATCGTTCTTCTCCAACAACCATACTCATCTTGAGGACACCTCCAAAGAGACTGGAATCAAATTCATCAACAAAGTGCATCCGTTGATAGAATTTCTCTATCATCTCCGGAGTCATAAAATTTTCAAGTTGAGTAAAAACGGTGCCTTCTTTCACAAAACCGCCATTCATAGCAGTTACGACAAACTGATCCTGACACTCTCTGCCTTTAAAATGGCCCAAAGCCCTATCAACCATAGCATCGTTCCAAGTCTGAGCTTGAATCAATTGATCATTTTCTAATATACGAGCACCATTAGCAACCACAAGAACTACTCTTTCTGCTAGATGTCCCAGTAATTGTCGCATTCGATGAACTTCATTTCCCGTTGCAATGACAAAACGAACGCCACGTTGATCTAGCTGATCTAAAATTTTCTCTAGTCGAGGTAGGTCCAGTTGTCCTTGAGGATCCAACAAAGTACCGTCCATATCCGTCGCTATTATCTTAATATCCATCTTGCTCCTCTTTTAATGTCACTACCACTTCAAACCTACATGCTCGTTCATTTCTTTATAGGCTGTATCAATCCGTTCCTTGGTATCTTCATCTAACTGACTACGATATTTACCGCCCTCTATAAAATCTTCTAAAATGTAGGTCTGGTACAAATAGAGCGGATAGCCTTCAGGAGAATAAGTTCCTTTTGGTGTCCTATTAACCCAGCTGGGATGTGCTTTAGCTGTCTCAATTATAGTCTTACCTGCTTTTTTCTTAATGGTCACGTCCATGAGAACACCACGTTCTGTCCATTTTGCATTTTCCTCATCTTGCATAGTCTCAATTCGCTGATTTGAGATAAAATTCCCCATAGAATAGATAATGAGTTTCTTGTCCCCATCTTTCTCAACCGTTTCAGCAGGCTCAACTACGTGAGGATGGCCACCAAAGATAATATCAGCTCCCCAATCAATCATCTTGTGATAGAGTTGCTTTTGCTCTTCAGTTGGTTCCAATTGGTACTCAATTCCCATCTGAGGCATGATAATTGTAATATCCGCTTCCTTCTCTGCTCGTTCAATTTCAGCCTTCATCTTGTCCTCATTTAGGTCAGAAAGATGATTATCATAGTCTTCTTTAGAAATGTATTCTTCAATGCCGTTAAATCCATAAGAATAGGCTAAAAGGGCAACTTTAATTCCATTGACTTCCTTGATAACTATCGGTGCTTTCTCTCGTGGTTCATGGGTATAAACACCAATTGGTGTCATTCCAGCTTTTTCGATAGCATCTGCAGTTGAAAAAACTCCCTCAATCTGAGAATCCAAGATATGATTGTGAGCCAAGTCTAAGACCTGATAACCAGCATCCTTTATAGCATCCATGACTTCACCAGGTGCATTAAACAAGGGGTAACCTGCGAGATAATGGTCTTTATTTACAGTTCCTTCAAAATCACCGATGACTAAGTCTGCTTGCTTGAGCCATGGTTTTACATAGTCAAAATTTTCATGGAAATCATAAGTCCCATCTTCTTTTAGAGCGGTTCTATAAATCGGAATATGATAGAGCAAATCCCCATTTGCCATAATACGCGCACTTGTTTCTTGCTCCGTATCTGCATTCTTTTCCTGAGAATTTAACTTTTTCTGCACAGCACTTGGATCACTACTGCTTAAAGAAATTCCTCGAGTTCCTTCCACTAGTAAAGTAAGCATCATCGAGACAGCTACCGAAGCTAACAAGACCACAATAAAAGTGCGATTGTTCCACTGCTTATAGTTCCTGAAAAATCGAACAGAATGTCTAATAGCATGTAGAACAGGACCTTTTTTTCTTTTTCTACTACGTTGTTCCAAATTTTTTCTCCCTACTTTTTGATGCAAGTCACCTTACCTTATTATACCACAGACAAATTGGTATTTCCTTTTATTATATTATTTTTTAGCAACTTCTGTGACTTTCTTTCTCATCTGTTTTGTGTTATCATGTAATTGTAATAGAAGGAAAGGAAAGAATATGTCTGCTATAGAACGAATTACCAAAGCTGCTCATTTAATCGATATGAAAGATATTATCCGCGAAGGGAACCCTACTCTTCGTGCCGTTGCCGAGGAGGTCTCTTTCCCCTTGAGCGATCAAGATATCATTCTCGGAGAAAAAATGATGCAATTTTTAAAACACTCGCAAGATCCTGTTATGGCTGAAAAATTAGGTCTACGTGGAGGTGTTGGGCTTGCTGCACCACAGCTGGATATCTCAAAACGCATCATCGCCGTACTGGTACCAAATATCACTGAGGATGGCGAAACACCTCAGGAAGCCTATGACTTACAAGCTGTAATGTACAATCCTAAAATCGTCTCACATTCAGTCCAAGATGCTGCTTTAGGTGAGGGAGAGGGTTGCTTGTCTGTTGACCGTGCTGTTCCAGGTTATGTTATCCGCCATGCCAGAGTAACTGTAGACTACTTTGATAAGGATGGAGAAAAACATCGTATCAAACTAAAAGGCTACAACTCAATCGTTGTTCAACATGAAATTGACCACTTAAATGGCATTATGTTCTACGATCGTATCAATGAAAAAGATCCATTTGAAGTTAAAGATGGATTGCTCATTCTTGAATAAAGAAAATCCCGTTGCAAGACGGGATTTTGTGTTATAATGAAGATATGAAAACAAACGATATTGTCTATGGCGTTCATGCCGTCACAGAAGCTCTTTTAGCAAATACTGGAAACAAACTCTACCTTCAGGAAGATTTACGAGGAAAGAATGTGGAAAAAGTTAAGGAATTAGCTACTGAAAAGAAAGTAGCCATTTCTTGGACTTCCAAAAAATCACTTTCTGAGATGACTGAAGGAGCTGTTCACCAAGGTTTTGTCTTACGCGTTTCTGAATTTGCCTACACTGAACTTGAGCAAATTCTTGCTAAGACACGCCAGGAAGAAAACCCACTACTACTAATCCTTGATGGTTTAACGGACCCACATAATCTCGGTTCTATCTTGAGAACAGCGGATGCAACCAATGTTTCAGGTGTCATCATTCCCAAACACCGAGCTGTCGGCGTCACTCCTGTCGTAGCAAAAACAGCAACAGGTGCGATTGAACACGTTCCTATCGCTCGCGTGACCAATCTCAGCCAAACCTTGGACAAACTCAAGGATGAAGGCTTCTGGACATTCGGTACTGATATGAACGGAACTCCTTGCCATAAATGGAATACCAAAGGAAAGATTGCTCTCATTATCGGAAATGAAGGCAAAGGTATCTCTAGCAACATCAAAAAACAAGTGGACGAGATGATCACCATTCCTATGAATGGTCACGTACAGAGCCTCAATGCCAGCGTTGCTGCTGCCATTCTCATGTACGAAGTCTTTAGAAATCGACTCTAATAAAAAGTGAGGTTGGGACAAAAGATCCCGACCTCACTTTTTATTAGCAATCAAACTTTGACGCGGTAGCTGATTGAACTTTTTGTTCGTCTTTTGGACTCCAAAAAGCTCCTAATCATCCTCGAGGGGCTGGGACTACGAAATCGAGACTTTGTCTATCGATTTCTATCCCACCGCCTTTTTAACTATGTTCAGTAATATATTTATAGGCCTCTTGACCTGCAATAGCACCATCTCCAACAGCTGTTGTAACTTGTCGAAGGTCTTTCTGGCGAACATCCCCAACTGCGAAGACCCCTGCAACGCTTGTTTTCATGTGGTCATCTGTCACAATCCAACCTGCCTGGTCTCGAATCTGCAACTCTTGGACGAAATCACTAACAGGGTCCAATCCAACATAGATGAAGACACCACCAAAGTCTTGTTCTGTCACTTGTCCTGTTTTAACATTTTCAATGACAACTGACTCTACACGGTTCTCACCCTTGATTTCTTTGACAACAGAATCCCAAATGAAATTGATTTTTTCATTGGCAAAAGCTCTATCTTGCAAGACTTTTTGAGCACGAAGTTCATCACGACGGTGAATGATGGTTACAGACTTAGCAAATCGTGTTAAGAAGATAGCCTCTTCAACTGCGGAGTCACCTCCACCTACGACCAACAAATCTTGGTCGCGGAAAAAGGCTCCATCACAAACCGCACAGTAAGAAACACCACGGCTATTGAGTTCTTCTTCACCTGGAACTCCCAAGAGACGATGTTTAGAACCAGTCGCCACGATAACTGTGCGAGTTTCATAAACTTGGTCGTCTGTTACGACTTTTTTAAATTCCCCATGATCCTCAACATTTTCAACGAAGCCATAGAGATGCTCAACACCCAGATTTTCAAGAGGTTCAAACATTTTTTCAGCTAATTCAGGACCACTGATATTAGCATAACCTGGATAGTTTTCAATGTCAGAAGTATTATTCATCTGACCTCCTGGAAGGCCCCCTTCAATCAAAGCCACTTTCAGATTACTGCGTGCTGCATACAAGGCTGCAGTCATCCCAGCAGGACCTGCACCGATAATAATCGTATCGTACATTCTCTTTCCTTCTTTCTTGTTGTAACTATTTTTATTCTAACGAATTAAATCCCATTTTACAACTATTAAGCCTTGAGAACCAACAAGATGCTCATGGTTGCAAATGACAATACTGGAATGGTCAAAACTCCAATCATAATCATATCGTAGAGATGGGCTTGACGTGCTTTAGCAGTTTTGTCAACCCCCGACAGAGCTCTAAGTCCAATCCAGAGTCCCAAAATAATCAAGACCAGTAGAATTGTCAACACTAAACTCTCTAAATACAAAGCAAATAGCTGAACTAGCATGCTCTCTCTCATTTCTATTAATTTTAAAGAGCAAACCCAGTTAGCCTAGCTAACTGAGTCTTTCTTATCTTCTATTATATCAAATATAGGTCCGTTTGTAACTAGCAAAGAATTCTTTTGTTCGTTCTTCTTTAGGATGATTGATAATCTCATCTGGTGTTCCAGACTCAATAATCTTTCCTTTATCCAAGAATAAAACCTTATCGGCTACCTGAGAAACAAAGGACATATCGTGACTGACTAAAATCATGGTTTGACCTGATTTGGCAGCATTAGCGATAGATCGTTCTACCTCACCAACCAATTCTGGGTCAAGGGCTGAAGTAGGTTCATCCAAGAGCAAGATTGCTGGCTTCATGGCCAAAGCACGCGCCAAGGCTACCCGTTGTTTTTGTCCACCTGATAAGTGGCGAGGATAGTGCTGTTGACGATCAGAAAGACCAACCTTAGCCAACTCTTCTTTGGCAATCTTAGTTGCTTCTTCATCGGATAATTTCTTGACAACAACCAAGCCTTCCTTGACATTGTCTAAGGCTGTTCTACGTTCAAATAAATTAAATTGTTGAAATACCATGGACAACTTACGACGAAGAGTCAAGATTTCATCTTGAGTAATTTGAGAAAAGTCAACTTTGAAATCATCAATCTGAATACTTCCGCTATCAGGTGTTTCCAGATAATTTAGGCTACGAAGAAAGGTTGATTTACCGGCTCCTGATGAACCAATCAAAGCCACTACTTCCCCTTTTTGAATATCTAAATTCAGATGATCCAAGACGGTTTGACCTGAAAAGGATTTACTTAAATTTGAAATCTTAATCATTAGCGAAGTTCTCCTTTCACATCTGTTTTCACATTATCTGGTGCTTCGATGGCCATTTTTCTCTCAATAAAGCGACCAAGATTTTCAATAGCGATATTTACCACCCAGTATACAAGAGCAACTGAGATGAAACGTTCGAAGTAACGGTAGTCTGCACCACCCAAAATCTGAGCTTGGGCAAAGACTTCTACAACACCAGCACTAAAGGCTAGGGAAGTACCCTTAGTCAAACCGATTAGGGAGTTAATCAAGGTTGGAGTCGCTACTACCGCTGCATTTGGAATAATCACACGACGATAGACTTGAGCACGTGTCATCCCAAGACTACGAGCGGCTTCAATCTCTCCAGGATTGACAGAAAGAATAGCAGCACGGATAGTTTCACTAGCGTAAGCTGCTTCGTTAAAAGCAAAAGCTACAATGGCAAAAGCTGCAGCCGGAATCGCATTGATATTAAAAGCAGTTCCCCATTGTTGATTCAACGCTTTTAATGCTAGAGGAATTCCATAGTAAGTCAACATCAGCTGCACTAGGATTGGTGTCCCTTTTAAGAAACTAACAAAAAATGCTTGTAATGGATAAAGAATTCTAACGCGATTAATTTTTACAATAGCAAAAACCAAGGCCAAGATGATGCCAAAAAAAGCACCAAATACTGTCAACATCAATGTTGTTGGCAATTGTTGTACAATTCTTGGAATCCCATCAAAGACAGAACGAAAACTAAACAGTTTACCGTCTGGAATATACTGCATCAAGTTTTGGTACCAATCTGATGCTAAAAGTGTTGTAACATTCATAGAAACATCCTCTCCTGATAATGAATCATTCTATCATACTTCTGCCTAGATTTAAAATATTTGCTACGTGCAGAAGAGACTTTGTCTACCTACTAGTTTATCATACTTTAAAAGTGTAAGGTTATATATTTTACCTATCAAGGAGATAGAAAAAAACTATTTCAAATCCAAGTTGTCGTAGGTTTTACGATAGCCAATTTGTTTAACAACACCATTCTCCACTAATATTGGACGTTTTAATAACATACCATCACTGGCCAAGAGTTTGGCTGCTTCTTTATTGGATAAAGTCCCAACCTTATCTTTTAAGCCCAGTTCACGGTATTTAATTCCACTGGTATTGAAAAATTGCTTCAACTCAAATCCTGAAGTTTCAAGCCAGTTTAAAATAACCTTTTCACTCGGAGTCTCTTCTACGATATGAACATCCTTATATTCTAGTCCGAGTTGATCTAACTCCTTTTTTGCTTTCTTACAAGTTGTACATTTTGGGTATTCGATAAATTCTAACATTTTCTTTTCTTTCTGTTCTTTATTCTCTTGAAATGCTGCACCTTCATGCTTTAAGAGCCAGGCCTTCTTGGCAATTCCTGAAGCATAGCCTGTTAGACGATTACCAGCACCTAGTACGCGGTGACAAGGTACTAGGATTGACCAAGGATTACGTCCTACTGCTCCTCCGATTGCCTGAGCCGAAGCTATCTGCAAATCCTTAGCTATCTGTCCATAAGTAACTGTCTGACCAAAAGGAATTCCCCGCAAGTAGTTCCAGACTCTTTTTTCGAAGTCACTACCGACAGGAGCTAAAGGCATCTTAGATAAGTCTTGATCTTGCCCCTTAAAATAAGTCTCTAAATAGGAAGTAATTTGATTTAAAATGGGATGACTTTCAACAAGAGTTACATCATTTTCAGATAATCCCTTCTCAAAATCACTCTCTTCTTCAATCCATATCCCAAACAGATAGTGGTCATCTGCAACCAGAGATAAAATCCCAACCGGAGACTTGTACAGCATTTTTGCATACTTCTTAGGCATTTGATTTTATTTTTTGATAGGCCAAGCGTTCCCCGTCTACTGGAACTTTACCGACCTGTTTAAAGCCAAGTTTTTCAAAAATATGCTGCATGGCTTTGTTTTTAGCGTGCGTATCTGAACGAAAATCTAGGTAATCAAAGCCTTCAATCAAGCCTTCCAAAAAGGTCTGAGCAACACCTTGACCTTGCACATCACTGGCAACTGCGATACGATGAAATACTAAGTATTCTGTTTCTCTTCCTTCCCAGCTTCCATCATAAATGGCTTCATAGGCTTTTTCTGGACTCTTGGTTACTGCTGCATAAGCTAAGAGCTCTCCTTCTTCCAGGGCTACATAAGCCTGACCTGAGATAATATCTTCGATAATCGTATCAGTATTTGGGTAACCATTTTGCCATTGGGTGCTACCAGCTTCCGCCAAGCTTTTTTTAGCTTCCTCAATCACTTGCATAATTGCATCTACTTCGTTTGGAAAGGCTAAACGAATTTCCATCTTATCTCCTCTTTTCTGACTAGTTTCTCTCATCATAGCATAATTTAAGGCTTTCTACAAGCAGTTAAAACTTGACTTTTTATTTCTATTATTTTATAATCTGGTTATCAAAACTAGATAAACAGGAGTTGGAAATGAAATCTACTTTTTCCTACCCAGAATGGGACGAAATTCCAAACATTGATCTCTATTTGGATCAGGTCCTACTTTATGTAAGTAAAGTTTGTTCCCCTATTTCTCTTGCTAAAGAGAAAGGTTTAACTGCATCAATGGTGAACAACTATGTCAAACACGGCTATATCAGCAAACCTGAAAAGAAAAAATACCAACGCAAACAAATCGCCCGATTAATTGCTATCACAACGCTCAAGTCTGTTTTTTCAATCCAGGAAATTGCTCAAACCCTTAATACCCTACACACAGAGACTAACTCAGAAGAGCTTTACAACGCTTTTGTGTACTACATGAACGAAGACATTGACCCAGCCAATCCTATTATCCAAGCAAGTTGCCAAACGGTTAAACTCTATCATCAGACACTTGCTCTTGTCTATAAAGAAACCGAAGAGGAGGAAACAAATGAATACTAGTTTTAAACTTAGCAAGCGCCTTAGTTTTGGAGAAGAGATAGCAAACAGTGTCACCCATGCTGTAGGGGCACTTATCATGCTGATTTTGCTCCCCATCTCATCGACTTATAGTTATGAAGCTCATGGATTTTTATCATCGATTGGGGTGTCGATTTTCGTTATTAGCCTCTTTCTCATGTTCCTTTCATCAACCATCTATCATTCTATGGCTTATGGTTCCACTCATAAGTATGTCTTGCGCATTATCGACCATTCCATGATTTATGTTGCGATTGCTGGCTCTTATACTCCTGTCGTTTTGACTTTGATGAATAACTGGTTTGGTTATCTCATTATTGCTATCCAATGGGGAACAACTATTTTTGGTATTCTTTATAAAATTTTTGCCAAAAAAGTCAATGAAAAATTTAGTCTAATGCTCTACCTCATTATGGGTTGGTTAGTTGTGGCTATCCTACCAGCAATCATCAGTCAAACAAATCCAATCTTTTGGACTCTTATGGTATCAGGCGGGCTTTGCTATACAGTTGGTGCTGGATTTTATGCTAAGAAGAAACCTTACTTCCACATGATCTGGCATCTCTTCATTCTAGCAGCATCCGCTCTCCAATACATTGCCATTGTTTATTACATGTAAAAATAGGCCGGGAAAATCCCGACCTATTTTTATTTGCACATATTGATAAAGTATTGATGCAAGCGAAGATCATTTGTCAATTCCGGATGAAAGGAGGTCACTAGCATATTCTTTTCTTGAGCAGCAACGATTTGATTGTTCACTACTGCAAGAACATCAACACCCTTACCAACTTCACTAATAATAGGTCCACGGATAAAGGTCATGGGAATTTTGCCAACACCCTTGCACTCTGCTTCGGTATAAAAACTTCCTAGCTGACGCCCATAGGCATTGCGCTCAACTACTATATCCATAGTCGCCAGATGACTTTCCTCTTGAGAAGTGATTTGTCTCGCAAGCAGAATCAAACCAGCACAAGTCCCAAAGACTGGTAAGCCATTGAGAATAGCTTCTCTTAGAGGGAGTAGCATATTCTGGTCACGTAGGAGTTTTCCCATAGCTGTCGACTCACCGCCAGGTAAAATCAAACCTGACAAGTCACTCTGATGGTGTTGAAAGTCTTCAAGATTTCGCAATTCAATACTTTCAACTCCTAGTTCAGTAAGGACTTTTTCATGTTCCACAAAAGCACCTTGCAAGGCCGATATTCCAATTTTCATCTATTTTCCTCGCTCCGCCATGAGAATTTGGATTTCATTCTCATTGATACCAACCATAGCTTCTCCCAAGTCTTCAGAGATTTGAGCTAAAATTTGAGGATTCTGATAATTGGTAACAGCCTTGACAATTGCTGCCGCACGTTTAACAGGATCACCTGACTTGAAAATTCCTGAGCCAACAAAGACACCTTCTGCACCTAGCTGCATCATAAGAGCAGCATCTGCAGGTGTTGCAACCCCTCCAGCCGCAAAGTTAACAACTGGTAGTTTTCCATGTTCGTGAACGTATTGAACTAATTCTACAGGTACTTGGAGTTCTTTTGCAGCAACATATAACTCGTCCTCACGGAGGTTTTGAATGCGGCGGATTTCTTGATTCATCATACGCATATGACGAACTGCCTGAACGATGTCTCCTGTTCCAGGTTCCCCTTTTGTACGAATCATAGAAGCTCCTTCAGCGATACGACGTAAGGCTTCACCTAAGTCTTTAGCACCACAGACAAAAGGAACTTGAAATTCTTTCTTGTCCACATGGAAACGATCGTCAGCTGGAGATAGAACTTCGCTCTCATCGATATAGTCAATCTCGATGGCTTCCAAAATCTGTGCTTCGACAAAATGCCCAATTCGAACCTTGGCCATAACTGGAATGCTGACTGCTTCTTGGATTTCCTTAATCATCTTTGGATCGCTCATACGAGAGACACCACCAGCTGCACGAATATCCGCTGGGATTCGCTCCAAGGCCATAACTGCTGCCGCACCTGCAGCCTCAGCAATTCTTGCTTGTTCAGGGTTTTGGACATCCATGATGACACCACCTTTAAGCATCTGTGCTAAATTCTTATTTAATTCATAACGATTTTCAGTCATTTTTTTCATCCTCAATAGTTGTATTGGTAGCTACAGTTTTATTGTAAGGTATAAAAGACTGCATAACAAGATAAAATAAATCGATTTGTCCGGGTACAATTATCTCTATCACAAAAAAAGCACCCACATTGGGTACTTTTATTTCTTAGATTTTTTAATACTTTTCACAAGATAAAAGAGATATCCTGAAACCATGTAGGCAACAAAGATAGTTGCCGCCCATTTAAAGACAAAGCCCCAACCATGTTTGGTAGCATTCAAAAAGAAATAAGGGAAGGGACTATCCTTAGCATTAGGGACATCCATCTTTAGAACAAAACCGTTTAAGAGGGCAAATCCCATATAGAGCAGTGGTAAAACTGTCCATACAATAGGATCAAACCACTTATATTGACGACTCTTATCAAAAATAATTGTATCTGCTAAAAACCAGAGAGGGACAATATAATGGCAAAGGAAATTTTCCAAACGGTAAAAATCTGTCGTCAAAGGAGCTAGCATGAAATGATAGATGACACAAGTAATCATAATACTCATAGTGACACCACCTTTGAGACGTAGAATCCCAGCACTCTGCCAACTATCACCGCCACTACGCATCTTTAACAAAAGATAAGCTGTAAAGATGACAACCAAAAGATTGGAAAGGACTGTATAGTAAAGCAACATCCCTAAACCACCACGTTTGGTAATTTCCAGATAAACCCCTGTAAATGCTGCGAAAAACAAGAAAGTCCGACTGAAAAAAATAAATTTATTCCAAGTAGTCATGATTAAATCTTTTTAACAAATTCTGATTTTAGTTTCATAGCACCAAAGCCATCAATCTTACAGTCGATGTTGTGGTCACCCTCGACGATACGGATATTTTTAACACGTGTTCCTTGCTTAAGATCTTTCGGCGCACCTTTCACTTTCAAATCTTTGATCAAGGTTACTGTGTCTCCATCAGCCAATTTATTTCCATTAGCATCAATAGCAACAACACCATCTTCAGCTTCTGTTTGTTCTGCTGGATTCCATTCATAGGCACACTCTGGACAGACTAGCAATGCTCCGTCTTCATAGACGTATTCTGAATTACATTTTGGGCAATTTGGTAGATTGTTCATTTTATCTCCTTATAGTTGCATGATTGTTTGATTGTCAAATTTTCGTTAACAATGACTATTATACCTTAAAATTAATAATTTGACAAATTGCTAAAAAACCGACTCACCACTATCATGGTCAATCGGTTAAAATTTCAAATTAAAAATGTTTGACTGCTTCTGATTTAATTTTTTCGACAACTTCTAAAATACTTAGTCCTGTCGTGTCCAGATAGATTGCATCATCTGCCTGCTTAAGAGGAGAAGTTTCACGATGACTATCTTTATAATCACGCGCAGCAATCTCTTCTTTCAAAGTTTCCAAATCTGTTTCGATCCCCTTTGAAAGATTTTCCTTATAACGTCTTTCCGCACGTTCATCCACTGAAGCAACAAGAAAAATCTTCAATTCAGCTTGAGGTAATACAACTGTACCAATATCTCGACCATCCATGACGATTCCGCCTTGTTGGGCAATTTCTTGTTGAAGGGCTACCAATTTTTCACGAATAGCTGGAATGGCTGCAAAAGCAGATACAGCATTGGTTACTTCATTTTCACGAATTGGATTGGTAACATCAACGTCTCCAACAAAAACAAGCTGTTCCCCTGTTTCAGAACGACCAAAGCTAATCGGATATTGTTCCAATAATTCAAGAAGTCGAGAAGACTCTTCTGGACTTACTTGGTTGTTCAAAGCGATGTAAGTCGCAGCACGATACATGGCACCTGTATCCAAGTAGGTATATCCAAAGTCCTTAGCGATAATCTTAGCTACTGTACTCTTACCACTGGATGCTGGTCCATCAATAGCAATCTGAATTGTTTTCATCGTCACTCCTATCTTGTCTTAAGGACATCACCAGGATTTGCAAACCAAGTTCCTGAAGACATATGACCAGGGTTCAAGGCTTCAAGCTGAGCAATAGAAATGCCTGCTCTAGCTGCAATAGCTGCCTCACCTTCACCTGCAAGGACAGTAATGGTTCCCTCAGCATTTGTATGTTCCTCTGAACTACTTGAAGAAGTTGATCCTGCTTCAGAACTTGATGCTTCAACTGAACTACTTGATGACGTTGAAGAAACTTCCTCTACCTTAGGCGCAGAAGAATCATGAAAATCTTTCAAGGCTGCTGTACGATCACTTCCACCAGATGACAGGTAGATTAAAACAGCAATCATACCGACAACGATAACAAAGAAAATACAAGCCAAAATGGTTAGAATACGGTTGGCTACCACTCCTGTTCCCTTATTTCCTCTACTTCTTCGTTCCGAACGACTTTCCTCGATGTCGTAAATATCTTCTTGCCATGGTTCCTTTTCCATACCTTACTCCTTGTTTTTTTTCTAATTTCTTATTACAATATAAATATGAAAATCACACTTATACCTGAACGATGCATTGCCTGCGGGCTATGCCAAACCTATTCTGATTTATTTGATTACCATGATAATGGTATTGTGCGTTTCTATGATGATCCGAATCTACTAGAGAGAGACATCCCAGCTAGTGAAGAGCTGCTAGAGGCTGTGAAACAGTGTCCCACTCGCGCACTCATCAAAGATTAATTTGTCATCAGTGGTGTTTTGATGTTCAAATCCCACTTTCTCTAGTTTAGCATATTTTTCCAGAAAATTATAGTCTTTTGAAGGACTTATTTTTAGTAAATCTTATCATGACTCACTCTGTTCTTTTATCAGATAGAGGGGTCTTTTTTTCGTTTCCATATAAATTTTACTGATATATTTTCCGAGAATCCCAATCGTCAATAATTGGACACCACCAAGAAATAGAATGACAGCCATCAGAGAGGTCCAACCAGAAGTTGGATTGCCCAGTACGAGAGTACGGACAACTACAAACAATGTCATCACTAAAGCCAGAAAACATGACGAAAGGCCAGCAACAAAGGCTAATATTAAAGGGAAATCTGAAAAATTCACAATCCCTTCGATAGAGTAGAAAAAGAGTTGTCTAAAACTCCAACTTGTCTTACCTGCCTGCCTTTCAACATTAGGGTATTCTAGATAGTGAGTATGGAAACCAACCCAGGCAAAGAGTCCTTTGGAAAAACGATTATATTCTGTCAATTCTAACACTGCATCCACAACTGATCTTCTCATCATCCGAAAATCACGAACACCCGATGGAAGAGCTACTGGGCTAATTTTTTGCATAAAACGATAAAAAAGATCGGCGCAGAAACTACGTAAAAAGGGTTCTCCTTCTCGACTGATTCTGCGAGTTCCAACGCAGTCCAAGTCTGGATTCTGATCTAGTAGTTCTTTCATCTCAAGCAAGAGTCTTGGTGGATCCTGAAGGTCTGCATCCATAACCACCACCAAATCTCCTGTTGCTTGTTGTAAACCTGCATATATGGCCGCTTCCTTCCCAAAATTTCGCGAGAAAGAGATATAATGTACTGCAGGATTTTTCTCTCGATAAACCTTTAAAAGGTCCAAAGTCTTATCAGTCGAACCATCATCTACAAAAATGTATTCGCTTTCTGTTCCCAAATCTGGAATCAGTGCTTCAAGAGTTTGATAAAAAAGAGGAAGTACTTCCTCTTCGTTTAAACATGGGACTATGATTGAAATCGTCATCTTAGTCTTCAAATCCATTTGGATGCTTGCTTTGCCAACGCCATGCGTCTTCACACATTTCTGTAATACCAAGTTCTGCTTCCCATCCTAGCTCTTCCTTAGCTTTTGCTGGATCTGAATAGCAAGCTGCAATATCCCCTGGGCGGCGTTCAACAATACGGTATGGAATAGGACGTCCGACTGCTTTTTCCATATTTTGAATAATTTCAAGAACTGAGTAGCCTTTTCCTGTACCAAGGTTGTAAATGTTTAGTCCTGAACCTTTTTGAAGTTTCTTAAGGGACGCAACATGTCCTTTTGCTAGGTCAACAACGTGGATATAGTCACGTACACCTGTTCCGTCTTCAGTATCGTAGTCATCCCCAAATACTTGAACTTGTTCCAACTTACCAACTGCGACTTGTGTCACATATGGAAGAAGGTTATTTGGAATACCGTTTGGATTTTCACCCAAATCACCGCTCTTATGTGCTCCAATTGGGTTGAAGTACCGAAGTAAAACAACGTTCCATTCTGAATCAGCTTTATAGATATCTGTCAAGATTTCTTCAAGCATCAACTTTGTACGACCATAAGGGTTAGTAGCAGAAAGAGGGAAATCTTCGAGGATTGGAACTGTATGCGGATCTCCATAAACTGTTGCTGAAGAACTGAAGATAATGTTCTTACAGTTGTTTTCTTCCATTGCTTTCAAAAGGCTAACTGTACCAGCAATATTGTTATCATAGTAGGCTAGTGGGATACGTGTAGATTCCCCTACAGCCTTCAAACCAGCAAAATGAATCACACCTGTTGGTTCTTCATGTTTAAAAATATCACGAAGTGTATCCGTATCGCGGATATCAGCTTCATAAAAAGGAATCTCAACTCCTGTGATTCTTTCTACCACTTCAAGACTTTTACGGCTACTGTTTACCAAGTTGTCTACGACAACAACTTGGTGTCCTGCTTGGACTAGTTCAATGACAGTGTGGGTACCGATAAATCCTGCTCCACCTGTTACCAGAATTTTTTCTTGCATTTTATTTCCTCAATTCTTAGATTATTTTTTTCATTTTACCATTTTTGATAGGGAAAGTCATTTACTTTCCTAACACTATCGTAAAAACTAGGTAAAAATTTTACTATTGTTTCTTTTTAATATATCTTCCAGTCGGATAATCTGCCGGATCTAATACTCCACTTCTCCCCTGAAGCATTTGGACTAGATGATAACCGATTATGGGACCAGTTGTTAATCCAGAAGATCCTAGTCCGCTTGCTGTATAAACTCCTGACAAGGCTGGTACTTGACCAAAGAACGGAGAGAAATCACTCGTATAAGCTCGAATACCCGCACGTTCTCCAGATGAAATCGCCTCAGCCAGGGCTGGATAAAATGGACTCGCTGCCTCAGCCATTTGTTGGAGCAAATTTTCATCAACTGTTAGGTCAAATCCCATATCATTTTCATGAGTAGCTCCTAGAGACAACTTCCCACCTGGAAATGGAATCAAATCCCACTCCCCTTCAGGCATAACTACAGGATAGCTTGCCATGTCTTGTTTCACTTGGTAATCTCGGAGTTGCCCCTTTTGAGGACGAACATCAACCTCATAGCCTAAAGGCTCCAAAATGTGTCCAAGCCAAGCTCCTGTGGACAAGATAACTTGGTCAAACATTTGATTGTCTATTTGATAACCCGAAGCTAAGGGTTTTAGACTGACCTCTTTCTTTACGACCTTCACTTGACTGGCTTCCAGTAATCGATTCACTAGGAGTTGCCCATCTACTCGAGCTCCACCAGAAGCATAGAGTAATCTTTCAAATCCCTCTAATCCTGGAAATAGGTTACTTGCTGACGTTTGGTCTAAAACGGCTAATTTTCCTATTAAGGGAGATTCATCTCTACGTTGCAAGGCTAGTTTATAGAGTTCCTCTAGCTTGGAGTCATCTTTTTTTAGAAGGAAAACTCCCGAGCGTTGGTAAAAGTCAACTTCTTGACCAGATTTTTCTAAATCAGCCAATAAATCCACATAGAAATCAGCTCCTAGGCGCGCCATCTTATACCAGGCCTTATTGCGTCGTTTAGAGAACCAAGGACTAATGATTCCTGCAGCTGCCTTGGTCGCTTGGCCGTATCCATGATCAAAGACAGTTACTTCGATATCTGCTTCTTTAGAGAGGTAGTAGGCGGCAGTTGCCCCTACAATTCCTGCTCCTACAATGGCAACTTTTTTCATTGTCTTTACCTTCTAACTAGATATGATGGAATGGATTGGTAGAAGCCTGACTTGCGACAACTTCGAGAGACCAAGCATTTTCTTCCTTCCATTCGTTCAAGAGTTCTGCAATTTTTTCAACAAAAAGCACTTCGATATAGTGTCCCGGATCTAGAGCTAACAAACCATCTGACAACATATCTTGGGCAGTATGGTAGTAAATATCACCAGTGATATAGACATCTGCCCCCTTTGCCAAAGCATCCTTATAGAATGACTGCCCACTGCCACCACAGATGGCCACTCTTGAGATGGTTTTTTGCAAATCAGTCTCTTGATAATACACCATACGAAGGCTATCTAGACCAAAGACTTCCTTAACATGGTCAGCAAATTCCTTAAAGGTTTGAGGTCTAATAGTTCCAATACGCCCAATCCCACGTTCAGGACCTGTTTCCTGTATATAGGTTGTATCTTTAATATCTAACAGTTGGCAGAACCAGTCATTTAATCCATTCTCAACAATGTCGATATTAGTATGGCTAACATAGACTGCAATATCGTGCTTGATGAGATTGATGTAAATCTGATTTTGAGGACGACTAGCTACCAAGTCCTTGATTGGACGAAAGATAGGGGCGTGCTTAACGATAATCAGATCAACACCCTTGTCAATAGCTTCAGCGACTGTCTCTTCACGAATATCAAGGGCAACCATGACTTTTTTAATTTCCTTGTCTAGGGTGCCAATTTGCAGACCACGACTATCACCTTCCATAGAAAATTCTTGTGGGCAATAGGCTTCATAACGCTTAATCACTTCACTTGCTTTCATGGAGCACCTCCTTAATGGCTTGAATTTTATCTGCTAGAACCTGACGTTCTTCTTGATTTTTTTCTGGAATTTGACTAAGGGCAAACTCAAGCTTAGCAGCTTCTTTTTGCCATTTTTGGATGAAGACTGGACTGACTTCTTTGGACAAGAATGGGCCAAAGCGGACATCAGTTGCTGATAGATTCATTTCGCCAACTTCTGCAACTATGATCTCGTAGAATTTCCCTGCTTCTTCTAGGATACTTTCTGCTATGATTTGAAAACCATGCTCTTGTAACCAAGAACGCAACTCATCTTCTCGGTTATTTGGTTGAAGAATCAAACGATCAACATTGGCAAGTTTGTCTAATCCTTCTTCTAAGATCGTAGCAATCAAACGGCCACCCATTCCAGCAATAGTGATAACAGAGACCTGGTCAGCCTCTTCAAAAGCAGCCAAACCATTTGCTAGGCGAACCTGAATTTTCTCAGTCAAACCATGACTTTCAACATTTTTTACTGCAGATTGGTAGGGACCTTCTACAACCTCTCCTGCAATGGCACGCTCAATGTGACCTTTTTCAACTAGTTCAATCGGTAAATAAGCATGGTCGCTTCCTACATCTAGCAAAACGGATCCTTGGGGAACAAAAGAAGCCACCGTTTCTAATCTCTTCGAAATCATTTTTTCTCACTTTCAAAAACTCTATTTCCCTTTATTATACCATATTTTATCTGGCAATCCTGCTCCTAAAAAGACCGCAATCATGGATTGCAGCCTTTCTTTATTTTCTAGTTTGATAACGACTTGTCAGGATGAAAATGATAGCAAAGATGACCATCATAATGCCATAGACAGGTAATGTTTGTTCTGTCAGTGTTGAAATTTCAAGTAATTTTTGAATTCTTGGAAATAGAGCTGTTCCAAGGAAGCCACCAACTGACCAAATAATCAAGAGAACACGCCACAGACTAAATGGCAAACAAGCTCTAACTACAGACATGAAACCAATCGATGCCAATAGATAATACAAAAGTGTCGAAATTTCAATTGCTGACCAACCTTGACCTGTTCCAAAAATTTTAACAAAGAGAACACTAAAGACTACCATCAAGGCACTTGGTAGTGCTCGGAGCATGGATTTTCTGAGGAAGTTTTGTTCGACTGGCTTAATATTTCGCTCAAAGGTCAATACGAACGGTGGGAATCCTTCCACAAACTGGTCAATCATGGTAATCTGAATCGGAATGAATGGGAAAATCAAAATCCATTCAGTACGACCCAACAATGCACTTGCAATACAGATGATTGCCAACAAGAAGGAATAGATGGTCTTAATCAAGAAAATTGGAGCAATGTGAGCAATATTATTAACCACACGACGACCCTCAAAGAGAATCTCAGGAACATCATTAAAGTCTGAGTTCAAGAGAACCAGATTTGCAATCTGACGAGTCGCTGGATCTCCTTCAGCCATAACGATGGAACAGTCTGCCTCACGAAGAGCTAGAATATCATTGACACCGTCTCCTGTCATGGCTGTAGTATGACCTGCTTTTTTCAACGTTTGGATGATCAGTTTCTTTTGATGAGGAGAGACACGTCCGAAAATCGCTGTCTCCTCAGCCATGGCAACCAATTCCTCGTCCGTGATCTTCGAACAATCTACATAGCTGTGGTAATCTGCAAAACCAGCTTTTTGAGCAATACTTGAAACCGTAACTGGATTATCACCAGAGATAATTTTCAGGCCCACTTCCTGAGAACGAAGATAGTCTAGAGTTTCAGCTGCCCCTTCTCGGATTGGATCTAGAATTTCAAGCAAAGCCAAGGCTTGAATATCAGATGGCTTTTGTGGCTTGTGGTGATCAAGTTTTTCTTGACTGAGGGCCAGAACTAAGACACGAGATCCTCGTTCGAGAGCTTCTCTAGCCTCAGGAACTTCAGCATCCAACAACATCTCCGGTGCGCCTAGAAAAACAGTTCCAAGACCTTCCAACTCCATTGCTCCCCATTTACGATCGCTTGAAAATGGAAGATTAGAAATCATCGGATAAGTTACTTGACCTTGAAAACGTTGACGAATAGCTTGTGCTGTTGGGTTCTTATCTTCACTGTTTGCCATATAGCTAGTTAATATTTTGGCAATAGCATCCTTGTCATAAGCCTGGGTCAGAGGAAGAACAGTCTCAACCTGCATCTTCCCTTGGGTGATGGTACCTGTCTTATCCAAGCAGAGCATATCCACGCGCGCTAGGGTTTCAACAGAGTACATCTCCTGTACCAAGACCTTTTTCAAACCAAGCTTGATAACAGCGGTTAAAAGAGAGGTAATGGTCAAGAGGGCAATCCCCTTAGGCAACATTCCCAAAAGAGCTGTAGATGAATTCACTACAGAAGACTTCAGTGGTAAACCTTTCAAGACCAAAGCTTCAAGCAAGAGGGCAATTCCAAATGGAATGATGATTTTCCCAGTAAAGCCTGCAAGTTGATCAAGTGATTTCATGATACGTGAGTTGATCGGTTTAACTGTCTTAGCTTCAAGCATGAGTTTGGCTGCATAGTTATCTGCTCCTACATGATGAACTCGAGCAAAGACAGAACCACTGGCAAGAAAACTACCGGACAGCATTAAGTCTTCTACTTCTTTTTGCACCAAGTCGCTCTCGCCCGTTAACATGGCTTCATTGACTTCTGCAAAGCCTTCTAATACAATCGCATCACTTGGAATTTGATCCCCTGCAGACAAGCGAATCACATCATCCAAAACAAGCTCTTCAGGGTCTAAAGTAATCTCTTGTCCATCACGAATAGTCGTAATCTTTTCTTTATTTAAGAGATTGAGTTTATCAACCATATGCTTGGCACGTAGCTCGGTTACAATTCCTGAAAAAGCATTAAAACAGATAACCGCAAAGAAAACCAGGTTGCTCCAGGCTTGAACAAAAGCGAGCGCTAATGCAATAGCAAAGTTCAAAGCATTGAAGAGAGTAAAAACATTTCGTTTTACAATCTGCCAAGTACTGGTACTAGCTGATGCTTTGAAATCATTGACCTGTCCCTGTTTCTGACGTTCATTAACTTCTGATTGGCTTAAGCCCATAATTTTATTTTTATCCATAATCTCTATCATATCATTTTTTTTTGAATAATTCTAATTTCATATGAAGAGCAATTCCGCCTAAACAAAAAAACATTTGCTTGTCCTAGTATCATAAGGTATAATAAAAGAAAGAAAATTGAAGGAGACACCATGTTTTATACTTATCTTCGTGGGCTCGTTATGTTGATCCTTTGGTCTATCAACGGTAATGCTCATTATCATAATACGGATAAAATTCCGAGTCAAGATGAAAACTATATCCTAGTCGCTCCGCATCGTACTTGGTGGGATCCTGTCTACATGGCATTTGCGACCAAACCAAAGCAATTTGTCTTTATGGCTAAAAAGGAACTGTTCTCTAATCGAATCTTTGGTTGGTGGATTCGTATGTGTGGTGCCTTTCCTATTGATCGGGAGAATCCTAGCGCTTCGGCTATCAAATACCCTATCAACGTTCTTAGAAAGAGCGACCGATCTCTCATCATGTTTCCAAGCGGTAGTCGTCATTCTAACGATGTCAAAGGGGGCGTAGCTCTGATTGCTAAAATGGCCAAGGTTCGCATCATGCCAGTTACTTACACTGGCCCAATGACCTTAAAAGGACTCATCAGTCGTGAACGTGTCGATATGAACTTCGGAAATCCTATCGATATCTCGGACATTAAGAAGATGAATGATGAAGGAATTGAGATGGTTGCTGAACGTATCCAATCAGAATTCCAACGTCTAGATGAGGAAACAAAACAATGGCACAATAACAAAAAACCAAATCCTTTGTGGTGGTTTATTCGCATACCAGCACTGATTCTTGCTGTCTTAGTTGCGATTATTACCATCATCTTTAGCTTTATCGCAAGTTTTATCTGGAATCCAGAAAAAAAACAAAATCAATTAGGTTAGAATAAAATGGCTGAGGGATATTCTCTTAAGCCATTTTAGTTTGACTGACAGCTGATTACTTTTAAATAAAATATTTTATTGACAAAGATTTGAAACTATAGTATACTTTTTAAGTAAGCTGATTTAGCTCAGTAGGCAGAGCGCATCCATGGTAAGGATGAGGTCGCCGGTTCGATCCCGGCAATTAGCATTGTTTAACAGTTCCTTTTTATAGGAACTTTTTTATTGACTTTTTTTCGACCTTATAGTAGAATAAAACTTGCGATGAGTCGATATGTAGCGAGAGCTACTATTGAGCAAAGGAGGTCATAACGCAGGAGCGGACCTTGAGAAATTGTGTGAACCGGTTTCTCACATGGAGATGCCTCTCAGGCTTTCTGGTTTTTCCAGAGAGCTTTTTTTATTTTCCTAAACACTACTAAATCCTATCTTTTAGCAATTCTTTCTGCACAAACAGCAAAAAGCTCAAACCTCAATCATACACTGATAGACTTATTATCCAAAAAATCTTAGCTAGGTTTAGTCGTAAAGATACAAAGATGACCATTGCTATCTCTAATTACAGCAAAAGTTACAGGGCAAACTGTATTATATACCTTAGCATTGAAATAAAAATGATATATTTTGCCCCTCGTCACAAAAAAAAGACCTATCACACAAGCTAGAAAGCTTGATATGATAGGCTTTTTAATATTAGATTAACGTACAGTGCGGATACGCATTGTGTTAGTACGAACTGCTTCACCAAGTGGCACACCTGCAACGATAACGATATCGTCACCAGATTGTACAAGACCTGCTTCAACTGCTTTACGTTCAGCAATTTCAAACATGTCGTCAGTTGATGATGGAGCTTCTGTCAACATTGGGATAACACCCCAGTTCAACATCAATCCACGTTCTGTCAATTCGTCGAATGTCAATGCCAAGATATCAGCATTTGGACGGTATTTAGAGATCAAACGTGCTGTGTGACCAGTCTTAGTAAGAGTTACAACCAATTTAATGTCCATTGAATTTGTAGCATCTTTAACTGCTGAAGCCATAACTTCTGTCTTAGAGTTACGTTCAAATGAATCTGAGTTCAAACGTCCGTATTCGTTAAGAAGAGTTTGAGCATTCTTATCGATAGTTGCCATTGTACGAACAGACTCAAGTGGGTATTTACCATTCGCTGACTCACCTGAAAGCATTGTTGCGTCAGTTCCGTCGATAACAGCGTTAAATACGTCTGATACTTCTGAACGAGTTGCACGTGGTTTTTCAGTCATTGTTTCAAGCATGTTTGTTGCAGTGATAACAACTTTACCAGCAGCATTCACTTTAGTAATGATCATTTTTTGGTAAACTGGAACCATTTCAAATGGTACTTCGATACCCATGTCACCACGAGCGATCATGATACCGTCAGCAGCTTCAATGATTTCATCCAAGTTATCGATACCTTGTTGGTTTTCGATTTTAGCGAACAATTGAACGTGACCGTTACCAGTTTCTTCACAGATTGCACGAACTTCATTCACGTCTTTTGCAGTACGTACGAATGAGATCGCGATGAAGTTGATACCTTGTTCCAAACCGAAGCGGATATCAGCGTTATCACGTTCAGCAAGAGCTGGGAAAGGAATTTTAGTGTTAGGGATGTTTACACCTTTTTGTTTAGCGATAACACCGTCATTTTCAACTTCAACAACAAATTCACGAGTTGCATCGTCTTTTTCTACAACACGAAGACCAAGTTTACCATCGTCAACCAATACTTGACGACCAACTTCAACATCATCATAGATATCAAGTGCTCCTGCAACGTTCAAAGCAATCACTTCACGAGTTGATTTGATTCCTTGTTTAGTTGCAACACGGATTTTTTCACCAGTTTTGTATGAATACTCTTTAGCTTCACCTTCGAACAATTCAGTACGGATTTCTGGTCCTTTAGTATCAAGAAGGAAACCAACTTTTTTACCTGCAAGTTTTTCCGCAAGTTTAACAGTTGCCATACGGTCACCTTGTTCTTGGTGGTCACCATGTGAGAAGTTGAAACGGAAAGTGTTAGCTCCTGCTTCAATCAATTGGGCAATGTTTTTAGCTGAAGCTTCAACGTCAAGTTTTTCACCCCAGTATCCGTCATCACCAAATTTTTTACCACCGCGGATTTCTACCGCAGGACCCAAAGTTGCAACGATTTTTACACGTTTGTTCATGATTTTTGTGACTCCTTTATATAATTCGACCTTTTTTGGTCATTTTACCAGTTTAGTTAAAGTTGATTAAGACAAGCTCTTGTTTAAAGCAGAAAGTTCAATATCAGCTTTGTGAGGGTTGTTAACAACGATCTTACCATCAGCTGTTAGGCTAAATAAAGCTCCTTCTTCTGCAGTTCCAAGAATTGGATTTTCAACCATTTTCTCATTGCGAATACCAACAGCGACACCACCGATTCCTTGTTTAAGGAGTTTAACAGCATGTGCACCCATGCGTGACGCCAATACACGGTCACGAGCAGTTGGTGATCCACCACGTTGGATGTGACCAAGTTCAGTTACACGAAGATCGCTTGTATCTCCAGCTTCTTTTAGTTTTTGACCAAATTCTGCCGCTGACATAACACCTTCTGCCAAAACGATAATGTTGTGCTTCTTACCATGTTCATATCCAGCCTTGATACTTGCTACGATGTCTTCCATCTTGAAGCCTTCTTCAGGGATAATAATTTCATCAGCACCAGTAGCGATACCAGCCCAAAGAGCGATGTCTCCAGCATTACGTCCCATAACTTCAACTACGAAAGTACGACGGTGACTTGATGAGGTATCACGAATCTTATCGATGGCATCCATTGCAGTTGTAACTGCAGTATCAAATCCGATTGTGAAATCAGTACCTACGATATCGTTATCGATTGTTCCTGGAAGTCCGATAGCAGGGAATCCATGCTCAGTCAAGCGCATAGCTCCGTGATAAGAACCGTCACCACCGATAACTACGACACCTTCGATACCGTGTTTTTTCAACTGCTCAATCCCTTTAAGTTGACCTTCGAGTTTTGCAAACTCAGGATAACGAGCAGAGTGAAGGAAAGTACCACCACGTGAAATGATGTCTCCCACTGAAGCAGCATCAAGTGGATAAATCTCACCAGCAACCATACCAGCGTATCCATCATAGATACCAAAAACTTCCATTCCTTCTGAGATTGCTTGACGAACTACTGCACGGATGGCAGCATTCATACCAGGGGCGTCTCCACCACTAGTCAAAACAGCAATACGTTTCATTTGGTTTTGCTCCTTTTTCTTTTAACATTCTAACTGATTATACCATAATTAAAGTTAAAATTCTTTTATTTTCATTGATTTTTAACGATAAATCGTTTTCATAGTTATTTGACTCAAAGTTTCCTGCAAACTAACATCTTTTGCAACAAAATAGCCCGGCAAAAGAACATTTTTTTGTTCATTTTCGTAGCGAATGATGACAGGAATTTGTCCCTTGTATTGTTCTAAAATATGATAAATTTCAGAATCATGTTCATGATCAGCAGCCTGAATCCAAAATCGTTCACTCACTGCTTCTTTTAGATTATTTAATACTAACTGAAGGCGACCGTCTCTTGCCTGCACTTTTCCATTAAGGTAGTAAAATCTTCCTTCATGTAAGAGATTTTTAAATTGGCGATACTGGTCAGAAAAAACTGTGACTTCAAGCTTCGTTTTACTATCACTAACTTTCAGAAAAGCCATGTTTTCACCTTTTTTAGTACGAATGACACGAATGGATTCTATCTCAACGAGTACTGTAGCTGTCTGTCCTTCAGATAGTTCAGACAAACTCACAATTGGATAGAGGGGATTCTTTGCTAAAATCAGTAAGGGGTGCGGACTGATACCGACTCCAAGCCACTCCTGTTCCTTACGAAACTTTTCGACTTGCGTAAAATCCTCACTCTCAAGCCAATTGTAGCTATTATCTGCAAATAAACTACCCAATTCTTCCACAAAAATAAACAAAGTAGGTAAATTGGATAAGATTTTTTGGCGATTTTTTTCAAAACTATCAAATAAACCAATCTCGACTAGGGGAGTTAAAAGACTCAACTTCTGATAATTTTTAGGCAAGCGAGTGACAAAATCTTCGACACTACTAAAAGGACGATTCTCTAAAATCCAATAGGCAAAATCTCGAGGCATCCCCTTGATACTCTTAAGTCCCAAGTAAATAGTCCTGTCTGTCAATTTATCCTGATACGGAATTGTATTGATAGAGAGTGGTGTTAGTTCAAAACCCATTTCAAGCGCATCGAGAATATAATCTCCACTGGCATAGTTGAGCATAACTTGATAAAAGATTTCTGGGTAATGTGTTTTAAAGTAAGCAAGCTGGAAGGCTAAAGCCGCATAAGCATAAGCATGCGATCGGTTGAAACCATAACCAGCAAATTTTTCCATGACAGCAAAAACCTGCTGAGCCTGTTCTTTTCCATGACCTTTTTCGAGTGCACCTTGGATAAAACTCTCCTCCATTCGGTGCATCTCGGCCGCATTCTTTTTCCCCATAGCACGACGTAAAATGTCGGCCTTCCCAAGGCTGAAACCAGCGTAACGCTGTGCCACTTGCATAACCTGTTCTTGGTAAAGCATAATGCCATAAGTTGGAGCTAAAATATCTTCCAAAACTGGGTCCAGAACTGTTACCTTTTCTTTACCATGTTTTCGAGCCACAAAGTTATCAATATAGTCACTCGCTCCCGGTCTGTTGAGGGAAGTCGTTGCCACTACTTCTTCAAAGCTTTCAGGCTTCACGCGCTTTAATAAGCGAATAGCACCAGGTTGTTCAAACTGAAAGATTCCCTTGGTCTTCCCAGCTGCAAAAAGAGCCAAAGTTTCCCTATCCTCAAGGTCAATATCCTCAATCCTTAGCTGAATTCCTTGAGTTTCAAATAAGAGCTCCTTCATTTTTTGAGCGAAGGTGAGGTTTCGTAAGCCCAAGAAATCCATCTTGAGCAAGCCATTTCCCTCGACTCCATGAGCATCATACTGGGTAATGAGCATATCCTCACCATACTTAAGAGGAATATAGTCCGTTAGATTTTTATCACTGATAACCACACCAGCAGCATGAATGGAGGTTTGACGAGGTGCTCCTTCTATTTTCTTGGCAATAACGAAAGCCTTTTGGTACTCAATCTTACCTTGAATCAGTTGTCTAAAGCCTAAATTCCCTTCATAGGCGCTTGTCAAGGTATCTTTGAAACCAATTTTCTTGGTTATGGATGTCAACTCGTACTCGGGAACACCATACCGTTTAAAAATATCTCGGATGGCCTGTTTGGCACCAAAAGTCGAGTAGGTGACTATCTGAGCAGCGTGAATACTACCATAACGGTCACGAACATAGCGGATAAATTCAGGACGATAGATATCAGGAATATCAATATCGATATCAGGCATGGTATAGCGTTCACGATTTAAAAAGCGCTCAAAGATAAGATTCTTAGCTACAGGATCAATACCAGTAATATTTAAGGCATAGGCCACTAGACTTCCAACTGCAGACCCACGTCCCATTCCCATATAATATCCCTGAGAACGACCAAAACGTAAGAGATCCCAGACAACCAAGAAATAGTCATCGAATCCCATGTCATGAATCACAGATAGTTCTTCTTCCAAACGAGCCTGATAAACTGAATCGAGTAAGCCTTTCTGTTCCAAGCCCTTAATAGCTCTTTCGCGCAACTCTTCAACAGCTGGTCTCTCTGGATTGAAGCGTGGAAGCTTGAGACTACTATCAATCTCATAGGAAGCTTCCTTGATTAATCTTGCAAGATTTTCAAGCGCGAGTGGAAATTTCTCTAAAAAAATCTGTTCTAGACGGTCAGCCGGTAAAAACAAGCCTTGTTGCGCTTGAACATCCACCTCTCGTAAGGTCACATTTTCCTTAATCGCCTTGAGCATTTGAAGCGTTTCTAAATCCTCAGATTCGAAGGAATTAACACGATAAAGTGGGAGAATGGAGTGAGAAAAATTCGACTGAGGTGTATCTGGATACACTCCGATATAATAGTCATGCCCTAAGTCCAAGGAATCAATTGCAGAATAATAGGGAACAATAACACAAATATCTTCTAGATAGGTAGAAAAATCAGTCCATTCCTTTTTACCTGTCATTTTTTGACTCGAAAGCTTCATGAGATTTCGATAACCATGATTTGACAAGGCTAAAAATCGAAGGTTGACAAGTTCCTCCTCATGATGAACGGTCATCTCAAGACCTAATAAAGGCTGAATCTCCTGTTTTTGGCACTCTTTGATAAAATAATAGGCTCCATAGAGATTGTCAACATCCATGATTCCAAGTGCTGAGTAGCCGTATGCTTTCCCCTGGTCAACATACTTCTGAATGGAAATCATACTCTCCATGAAACTATAAACCGTTTTTGTATCAAGTTGTGCAATCACTCGCTATCACCTCCCTTTTTCTCCTTATATTATACCATTTTAGAAAATAGAAAAACAATTTCTTTCTCCCCTTGTAGAAAAAAGAACCACAGTTGAATTAACCGTGATTCCCATTCATTATTCTACCTCTAGGATAGGATTTGTGGTTGTCAAATGACTGATCTTACCACTAATACTCTTCGAAAATCAAATTCAAACCACGTCAGCGTCGCCTTGCGGTACTCAAGTACAGCCTGCAGCTAGCTTCCTAGTTTGCTCTTTGATTTTCATTGAGTATAACACCAAAATATTTCTCAATTTTAGTATGTAATTCTAGCATTGATTCTAGAGCTCGTGATGCCTGCTCTTCATTGATAGCTTCAATGACTAAAATAGCATCTTTGGTTTCTTCTGTTAACATGGTTCTTTGGGCTTCACGCCAGTTTAAACACCGACAAACCGCACCCTGATCATCAAAATAAATCATTTCATCAGCTAATGCTGGAGCATCACTTTCAGCCCCTAGTGGAAAGAAGGATTCATTCCCCTGAGCTCATCAAGACATAAGTCACCAACAATCTTAGCTAAATCCTCTCCCCCACAAGGAACAGCGTAAGAAAGTGAAACACTATTATAGAGATCTAGCAAAGGATTTATTGGATTAAATTCTCTTCCTTGACTTACACACTTTAATAAAGCTTCATTAGAAGAACGAGTACATTTTTTTGGTTTTGAATTAAGTGAATGCCTGACGCCATTCTTTTTCTTTCATTCTACTAAAAATTCAAAAAAACGAGTAGCATACAAGCTACTCGATAGGAACTATAATGAATTTTCACGAATCACTTCTACCTTGTATCCATCTGGATCTTTGATAAAGTAATAGTTTGGTTGAGTCCCTGGAAGTCCATTAGGCGCTGTCACTTCGTAGCCTTTGTCGCTATGTTCTTTGTGAAGAGCCTCAAGATCAGGTGTGCTTAGGGCGATGTGAGCAAAACCGTCACCGACAACATAAGGTCCGTGATCATAGTTGTAGGTCAACTCCAATTCATAATCATCACCGTCAAGACCTAGATAAACAATCGTAAAAGCATAGTCTGGAAAATCCTTGCGACGCAATTCCTTAAATCCAAAAGCATCTTGATAAAAAGCGATTGATTTTTCAAGATTTTCTACTCGCAAGCATGTGTGTAGCATTTTTGAAGCCATTTTTTTCTCCTTTGTTTAAAAAAGACTGGGACAAACTTGCACCAGTCTTATGAATAATTATTTACCAAGTTTTGCTTTAGCTGCATCTGCAAGAGCTGTGAAAGCTGCTGCATCGTTAACAGCCAAGTCAGCAAGCATTTTACGGTTAACTTCGATCTCAGCCAATTTCAAACCATGCATCAATTGTGAGTATGAAAGTCCGTTCAAACGAGCTGCCGCATTGATACGTGTGATCCACAATTTACGGAAGTCACGTTTCTTTTGACGACGGTCACGGTATGCATAGTAGTAAGAGTTCATTACTTGTTCTTTTGCAGTACGGAACAAGATGTGTTTAGCTCCATAGTAACCTTTTGCTAATTTAAGAATACGTTTACGACGTTTGCGTGATACAACGCCACCTTTAACACGTGCCATGTTTTATTTCCTCCAAATATTTCCTAGAATTGTTTACTTACAAATACGCGATTATTTCAAGCGAGTAAGCATTGCTTTGATACGTTTGAAATCTCCTGAATGCACCATAGATGCTTTACGAAGATGACGACGTTGTTTTTTAGTTTTTCCGTGGAAACGGTGAGATGTGTAAGCACGGAAACGTTTAAGTCCACCAGAACCTGTACGTTTGAAACGTTTAGCTGATGCGCGGTGTGTTTTTTGTTTTGGCATGATTTTTTCTCCTTTATTTAACTTTCTGACAATTATTTTTTGTCAGTTGCTGGCGCCAATTGCATGAACATTTGGCGTCCATCCATTTTAGCACGTTGTTCAATGATAGCAATATCTTGAGTTGCTTCAGCGAACTCGGCTAAAACTTTTGCACCAATCTCTTTATGGGTGATCATACGCCCCTTAAAGCGAATGGATACCTTCACTTTGTTTCCTTTTTCAAGGAACTTGCGAGCATTGCGAAGTTTAGTTTCGAAATCACCCTTGTCAATAACTGGGCTCAAACGAACTTCTTTCACGGTCACAACGCTTTGTTTTTTGCGTTGCTCTTTTTGTTTCTTCTGGTACTCAAATTTGAACTTACCGTAGTCCATAATTTTCGCAACAGGAGGTTTAGCTTGAGGTTGAATGAGAACCAAGTCCACATTAGCTTCGTCCGCAAGTGCCTGCGCTTCGCTTAGTGGTTTGATACCCAATTGCTCACCTTCAAGACCGATTAAGCGAACTTCGCGTACACGAATTTCATCATTGATGAATAAGTCTTGCTTTGCTATGGTTTTCACCTCTTTTTTTAATTTAGAGAAAAACAAGAGCGGACTTGCTAACGCAAACCCGCACTACATGATTGTATTTCATTTCTGAAATTTGATCCGTAGGGGCCAGACAACGTTAGTCGCAAGGCGAGAAGTTCTCACTTCTGCTTTTCTCAACTTTTATATGATATCAAGTTTTCCCCTACTTGTCAAGATTAAAACTATCTTTTTTTAATTTTTTCTAAAAATTTGCCGACTGTGAATTTACTAGTTACGAGAATAGTAAATCTCATGTGGCTTCAAACGAGTGTTGAGTAGATCTGATACAGTCACAAAACTATAACCTTGTCCCTGCAGATACTCAATAACTTTTGGTAGCGAATTTACTGACGGCTGATGGATATCATGCATTAAAATGATAGATCCATTGCTTGCCTGACGCTGAATTTCTGTCAAAATCGCTGCTTCATTTTTACTCTTCCAATCCAAACTATCCACATCCCACATGATAAAGCTTAAATCAAGGCTATTGCGAATATCATCTGAGATTGCTCCATATGGTGGACGCATCAATTTAGAGCTTTTGCCAAGAACTTTTGTAATAGCATCTTCTGTATCTGTAAGCTGTTTCTTAGCGTCTTCCAATGACAGTTTTGTTAAAATTGGATGATTCCAGCTATGGTTTCCAACTTCATGACCTTCAGACTGCATACGTTTAAGAATCGACTCATTACCTGAAATATTTTTTCCTTGTACAAAGAAGGTTGCTTTGATCTTGTACTTGGCTAGAATATCTAAAGCTTGTGGAGTTGTATTTCCATCTGGTCCATCATCAAAGGTAAGAGCTACTACTTTTTTATTTTTCTCAGCCTGAGCCTTCTTATAAAGTTCTGCATCCTTTTCAGATAGATAGGATGATTGGATAACATCAAAGAAGTCTGAAATAGGCAAAGCTATTTCTTCTACATTATTGGTTGCTTTAACTGGATATAACACCAATTGACTATCTTTGTAAGCAAACTTCCAAGATGATAAATCGCTAGCTGAAAAATCGGCTATTACTTGATCTACAAGTGTTTGCTCGATCTTTTTATCAAGGAGTGTTGACTTAATATCCTCAAGAAACTTTTCCTTAGCTTTGCTAGCATCTGTAAAGAGCTGATCTAACGTAAACAGAGTCCCATCTTCCTTAAGATAAAGCTGATCTAACGATGTATTTTCTAATTCCACCACAGTAGAATCACTCAGGTCATAGGCCTGTTTTTTTACAAGATGGCTCTCCACACCTTTGATGGAAGAAGAATCTTTTTCAAAGTAGTAAAAGATCAAATGTTCTTTATCTTCTACCTTATCCGTGATATCTTTTACAATGATATCCTGAACAGAGGTAATGACCTTGTCCCCCGTCATAGGATAGTAGGTAATGATTTCTGCCTGCCCTTTACGAAAATGCTCTTTCTGACTTCCTTGTGAATAGGCATCATCTTTTTCTTTTTTCAGTGCTTCAATTTTTTGCTCAAAAGCTTGCTTGGTCAAGACTTTATAAGCAATACCTGCACCTAATGTTAGGATTGTGAAGAATAGAAGCCCCACAATAATCCATAAATTTCTTTTCTTCTTGTCATTTGTTTTACAATTTGTTCTTTTTTTAGTCATAGTCTTATCATATCAAATCAGGCCTATAATTTCAATGATAAATAGGAAAATGTCCATTTTTAAAGAAAAGAAAGGTAAAAGAAAGAGGTTGGGACAAAAGATCCCGACCTCACTTTTTATTTGCAATCAAACTTTGACGCGGTAGCTGATTGGACTTTTTGTTCGTCTTTTAGACTCCTAAAACTCCTAATCATCTTCGCGGGGCTGGGACTACGAAATCGAGACTTTGTCTACCGATTTCTGTCCCACCGCCTTTTCTTAATTAAAATCGAATGATTTCTCTTGTTTTTTCATAAGAAGAAACGAAGCGGTTTGTTACACCTGGCTCAGCAACTTCCAAAGCTTGAGAAATCTTTTCGAAAGATGCTTGATAATCAAAGGCATTTTCAAAGATTTCTAAAGATTCATGGAAGGCTTGTTGAATCCCTTCATCAAATGATCTGTAGCGGTTAGAATATTGAAGCAATTGCTCTGTCAAGGTTGCATATTGCACAATACTGTAAGTTTCTGTTTCCAAAACTTCCATATCATGTGATGCGATTTCTAGGATACGATTAACAGACTCAATGTTGACTTGTGACTGTTCCAACTCTGCCATCAAATCCTCAGTACTATGGCTAGCCGCAAAGAATAATTTCAAGAAGTTCTGTGGGATTCCTGGAAGATTTCTCTTTTCCATGTAGCGCTTGATTGTGTGGAGACGATTTACGTAAACATTTGCCTTTTGACGAGCATTAACATCATCTTTTTCAATCTGTACTAAACGTTCGCTCACTGAAACTTGGTCATCTTCAATTTCTTTTAATGTAGCTTGAACATTTTCTAAACGTTCTTCCAATACAGAGTAAGCTTCTGAATATTCCTCTTGTTCTGAAGTCAAATCACTAACTGTAACTTCTAGGGAATCCAAATCCACTTGAAGACGACGGACGTGATTTACATCACTCTCAGACATCAAGTAAGTTTTGCTCAAGCGTTCAATATCTTTCACTAAGACTTGATTATTGTCTTTTAAGTGGTCAAGATAGGTTGGAAGTGTTGACAACAAGTTTTCAACAACCTTTTGAGAAGCAATCTCTCGTGTGAAAATACTATAGAGAGCATTGATTTCTTCTTGAATCTGATTATTTTCATATTCAGCATTGTCCAATTCCAATTTTTTAATATTTTCTTGGTTATTTTTCAAAGCTTCATACAATAACTGTAAACGTGATTCAATGTCAGTTTCTACAAAGTGATAGTTGGCATCAAGCAACTTACGATAGCCAGCCTCTAGATCTTCAAGTTGATCAGGGAGTTCTGTCGTTAGTTTAGTAACAATTGCTGGAATTCTCTCTACGATATGCGTCAAAGCGAGGATATGATTTTCAGCATTATCCAGAATTCCTGCTGCTTCAACTGGATCTCCTGAAGAGTTTAGCGTCACAAATTGAGAAAATTCTGATTGGATGTTCTCCAATTGTTTTTCAATTTCAGGAAGTGCTTGACCATATTTCTCAGAGTCTTCTGCGACTGTTTTCTGCAGGCTTTCAAATAAATCTAAAGCATGCAAGACACGACCACTATTTTTTGATTCTTGTTTTTCTAGATCTGCCAAAGCATTTCGAATGGAAGCAATATCTTCTTCGATAAGGGTAATCTGGCTTTCAATTTGATCAATTTTGTGTTGAGCTTTCAAGAAGCGAAATGAATTATTGTACCCTTCTGCTTCAAACAGATTATTCTCAATATCCGCAAATGAGTTGAGGGATAGGTCTACCCATTTTTGATTCCACTCTCTAAATGCAATCTGACTTTGACCAATCAGATGCATATTCTTAACAGCTTCTACTTCATCGTTAACTGGAAGGTTATACAACTCTTCCTTTCTTCCTTCTAGTACTGCGAGCCTCTTTTCATTTCGTTTGCGTAACAAAATCGCTACAACATAAGCAATGATCAGAAGAGTCGCGATTACAATCATAATAATAATCAACAGATTATCAGACATATCAAACTCCTTTTTATACTTGAAACAATTGTAATGATTATATCATATTTTTCAAACCATGGGAACTATTTCCAAATTTTTTTAAACGTCAAGCGTACTGTAAACAGCATTTTCTTCAATAAATTCTCGACGTGGTTCTACGCGGTCGCCCATGAGCATATCAAAGATTTTATCTGCTTCTGCAGCATCATCAACTGATACACGCGCCATGAGACGATGTTCTGGGTTCATAGTTGTTTCCCAAAGTTGATGGTCATCCATTTCTCCAAGACCTTTATAACGCTGAATAGTTGGTTTTGAACGTCCTTCACTATAGCGAGCTAAGGCTTCCTGTAGACGGATTTCTTGATCTGCTCCAGGTTGGATGTATTCTTTAATTTCACTGCCGACCTTAACACCGTAAATTGGTGGTTGAGCGATATAAACATAACCTGCTTCTAAAACGGGTTTCATATAACGATAAATCAAGGTTAACAAGAGGGTACGGATGTGAGCTCCATCGACATCGGCATCCGTCATGATAACGAGTTTTTGGTAACGGGCCTTGCTAACATCAAATTCAGCACCAAAGCCTGTTCCCATAGCTGTGAAAAGGCTACGGATTTCTTCATTGGCAAGGATTTTATCCATGCTGGCCTTTTCAACGTTGAGGATTTTACCGCGAATCGGTAAAATCGCTTGGAATTCACGGTCACGACCAGACTTTGCAGAACCTCCCGCTGAATCTCCTTCGACGATAAAAAGTTCAGTTTCAGCTGGATTATTTGAAGAACAGTCTGCTAATTTCCCTGGAAGGTTTGAAATCTCTAAACCAGATTTCTTACGAGTAACCTCACGCGCACGCTTGGCTGCTACACGCGCCTTAGCTGCCAAAATCCCTTTTTCAACAATCCGCTTAGCAATCTGTGGATTTTCCATTAGGAAGTCTGAAAATGCTTCACTAAATAGGCGGTTAGTAATCTTGACAACTTCACTATTTCCAAGTTTAGTTTTCGTTTGTCCTTCAAACTGAGGATTTGGATGTTTCACAGAGATAACGGCAGTCAATCCTTCACGGACATCCTCACCTGTCAGATTATCTTCGTTATCTTTCAGCAATTTGTTTTTACGAGCGTAGTCATTGATGACACGAGTTAGGGCTGTACGGAAACCTTGTTCATGTGTTCCACCTTCATGGGTATGAATGTTATTGGCGAAACTCATGACATTTTCATGGTAGCCAGTTGTGTACTGCATGGCTACTTCAACTGTGATGTCATCCATTTCTCCATCTGTGTAGATTGGCGTATCAAAGATGACATCCTTGTTTTCATTGATATACTCAACGTAACTCGCAATCCCACCTTCGTAGTGGTAGTGTTTTGTTTGTTCAAGCCCCTCACGCTTGTCAGTAATAGAGATTTGAAGACCACGGTTCAAAAAGGCTAACTCCTGAATCCGCTTGTTTAATTTATCAAAATCAAAAGTTGTTGTTTCTGTAAAAATCTCTGGATCTGGCGTGAAGTGTACTGTTGTACCTGTTTTATCTGTATCTCCAATCACCTCAAGGTCAGCAACAACATGTCCACGACGGTATTCTTGGTAATGGATTTTTCCATTTTTGTGAACACGAACATCCAACTGAGTTGAGAGGGCATTTACAACCGATGAACCTACACCGTGGAGTCCACCTGAAACCTTGTAACCGCCACCGCCAAATTTACCTCCAGCGTGAAGAACGGTAAAGACAGTTTCAACGGCAGGACGGCCTGTCTTTTCTTGAATATCAACAGGGATACCACGTCCATCATCAACAACCGTGATAGAGTCATCTGGCTCAATAAAGACCTGAATATGACTAGCAAATCCCGCCAAGGCCTCATCGATAGAGTTATCAACGATTTCCCAGACTAGGTGGTGAAGACCTTCTTTTGAAGTCGATCCGATATACATTCCAGGACGCATACGAACGGCTTCCAGACCTTCCAAAACTTGAATCTGACTGGCATCATAATCCTGTGCCTGTTGGTTTTTGATTTCTTCTGTCATTTTTTCCCTTTTTCTTTTTTTCCTTTTTCTTACATGTCTAATACTTGTCTCAATGTCACGATATTTTTAAAGAGATGCGTCGCTAAGCCTGCTGCCTGTCCAGCTTCAATGTCTATAGGTCGATCACCAATAACGATACCAGAACTAATCTTATACTTATCTCGCAAATAGATCATAGACTCTGGATTTGGTTTTCTCTTGAAACCAGAACTAGCTGTTACTACTTCTGTAAAATAGCTAGCAATACCCGTCTTTTCAAGGATATCCAAAACTTGGTCATTGCGATGCGAAACCAAAAAGTTCCGTCCTCCCTGATCTGAGATTTCCTCCAATAAAGCAGGTACTCCCTCAAACAAGGCAGGATGTTCAAGCTCTCGCGCTTCATTTTCCTTATATTTTTCTAAAAAATGCTCTATTGTTGGGGCAAATTGGTCAATCGCAAAAGCAGTTGACACTTTCAAGGCATTGTAAACTTTATCATGTTCTTCTTCGATTCCAAATTGAGCTAATGTTTCCACAAAAGCCGCGGTCGAAGTCTCATAATTATCAAGTAAAGTTCCACCTAAATCCCAGATGTAATCGTGATATTTCATACCCTTCATTATAGCATTTTTTTATCAAAAAAGCGACGATTTCCTTCTATTTTAACAGTAAAAAACGAGAAGAATCCCCTAATTGATAGATTCTTCTCGTTTTAGTTAATCTAATCCAAAAACATCACGATAGAGCATGGCTGCTCTCAAAGCATTTGCATCGCCACCAAGTTGTTCCACTAGGTTATAAGCAAAGGCAAGGGCAGTTGCTGGACCTCGACTGGTAGTCAACTGACCATCGACAACTACTGTTTCCTTGCGATAGTGACCATCAGCAATTTGCTCTTGGACACCATCATAGCAGGTGAACACTTTATCCTTGAGGAGACCAGCTCGATTCAGTACAATTGGTGCTGCACAAATGGCTGCTACTTTTTTACCAACTTGCTCACATTTTTGAAGTTCAGCAATCAAAAGTTCATGATCGCGTAAATTTGCTGAACCTGGCATACCTCCTGGTAAGACAATCATGTCGTACTCAGATAAATCACCATCAAACACACGATCTGCTTGTACTTGGATGTCATGTGATCCCGTCACTCGGGCTTCAAAACCAACCATATGACAAGTAATATTGGCACGACGTAATACGTCCACAACTGTTAGGGCTTCGATTTCTTCAAAGCCATCTGCTAAGATAACTGCTACTTTAGCCATGATTTACTCCTTATTTAACTTTTTTCAAAACAACTTTCTTCCGTTTAAATCTTGTCTTACCGCTCTTTTCTTCGGCTAGATGCGTTTGATAACTCATCGATAGAAGCAATCCAACACCAATCAGATTACTGATAATGGCCGATCCCCCTTGGGAAATGAATGGGAGAGGAATCCCTGTCAGAGGAAGGAGGCCTGTCACTGCACCGATATTTTCAAAGATATGGAACAAAAGCATCATAATAAATCCAGTTGAAATGTAGGTATAAAATTGGTTATTGGACTTCAGAGTGATTTTTAACATTCGATAGATAAGTAGGAGATAAAGTGTAATTACAAGGACAGATCCGATAAAACCAAAATCTTCTGCAATGACTGTAAAAATCATATCACTCTCACGAACGGGAATGAGGAGATTGGATACATTAAATCCTTGACCAAACAAGCCTCCACTACCGATGGCGATTTGCCCTTGGGCCTGTTGATAGGTGGTCGTTTGTGCATAATCAAATGGATTGAGCCAAGCAAGGATACGGTTAATCTGATAGGTTGGCATCCCGATTTGATGTATGAAAGCACGCCCATCTTTTGTGATGAAAATTGCCAAAAATCCTGCAATTCCCGATACAGCTGTTACAAAAATTGGAATGATGATTTTCCATGATACTCCAGAAAGCAAGACCAGTCCCGCAAAGATTGCGACAAAGACCAAGGCCGTTCCTAAGTCACTCTGCAGGGCCAGTAAACCTAAGACTGGCAGCGTGAAGATAATCATCCACAGTATCAAGAGGAAATCTAAAGGAATCGTTCGTTCACTTTCCTTGTGTTTCTGTGTGAATTGAACAACAACCCGAGCCAAGATCAAAATATAGGAAATTTTCATGAATTCGGAAGGTTGGAAAAGTGTCACTCCTCCAATTGACACCCAGTTTTTAGCCCCTGTTGCTGCCACTAAATTAGGATTGTAAAAAATCAAGGGTAAAACCATAAGGGCTAGACCTAGGGCATAAAGATAGGGAGTCGCCTGCCATAAAAATTTTGTATTAAAGAACATGACTACAAAGCTGATGATAATTCCCAAGACGATCCATGCTAGTTGCTGACCGAGAATTGGCCAAATATTATGTGGATAGTCATGACTGACAGCTATGTAAATAGCCACAACTCCAATCACCAGCAAACAAAATACTGGTAAAATCAAACTATAATCGACTCGAGAGTCGAGAGAACGTTTCATAAAGGTCTCCTTCATTCTTTCAGATGTTTATTTTATTTTTTGTGTAAAAATTCTTGAACTTTTGAGAATACTTGCTCTTTGCCAACTTCTCTCACTCGACTAGTCTGTGACAAGGCCTTGCTAATCTGCTTTCCATATCGCTTGCTTGTCATTCGGCTATCCAAGATAAGGACAGATGAGCGCTGTCCAAGACGACGCATGGTTCTACCAATCGCTTGTTTGAGGCGAATAATAGCCATAGGAAGTTGATAGTCATAGAAAGGATTTTTCCCTTCAAGGCGGAGTTCCTGATTCATTTTTTTCGTAAAGGGATCTTCTGGATTTTGGAAGGGCAAGCGTGTTACCACTTCAATCACTCGAGGGTGAGTCGCAAAATCAACTCCCTCCCAAAAACTTCCTGTCCCTAGCAAGAGTTGAGAGTCTCCTCTTTCAAACCGTTTCTTGAGTTGAGCCGGATCCCCGTTCTTATATTGGGCTAGATGAGCAAGAGATAAAGAATCTGACACCCGCAGCAAAAGATCTTTTGAAGTGAATAAAACGAGCATAGGTTCTTCAAGATAAGACAAATCTTCCAGCACTTCTACAAGAGCCTGAGCATAGTCTTCTTGGGAGCTTTCTGTCACCAATGGAAAATCCTTAACGACCAAAATTTCTTGATTTTCTTGAAAATTCTCATCCAGTCTGTCAAAGGCTGCGTGCGGAAATCCCATTAGTTCAGGTAAAGATACTCTGCTACTAATTTCCAAGGTTGCAGAGACAGCTAAAAGCTGACAGTTTTCTGGAAAAATCTCAGAAAAGAGCAGACGTTGATTGCGACTGGAAGAAATGACAACCTTCTTGCTAGACAAGTCTGAGGCTGATAGCCAAAATTCTCCGTCAGTGCAGAAAAATCGCCGATAATCTTGGAAACCTTGAACTTCTAACTCTGAGAAATCCTGTTGGAGCTGGGCCATTGTTGTTGCCGGACACATTCTTCGTTTACCAGATAGGAACTGGTCCATCAAGTGACAAAGCTCAAAGCGAATACTCTCCATCAAGCGTTTTTGAAGCGTCCCTTCTTCTCGAACTAGAGCTTGATCTAGTTGGTCTACTATGTCGTTTAATAAGTAACTCTTTTGTAAAAGATTTTCCAAAGTTAATAAGATCTTCTGGGCCTCATCCAAAATCAAGATACGACCATCTAACAGACTGGGATCATCCTCAAGTCTGGTAACTAGATAGGCATGATTGGTCACAAGTAGCTGGCAAGAGCGAGCCTTTTTCTGACCACGTCTCCAAAAATCCTCTAACCAAAAGAGAGAAGCTTTCGGAAGATTACCATCGTGTACCAAGTTTGGTAAAAACTGCTGGTAGCGATAAAGCTGACCAATCTCGTCTAGGTCCCCCGTTTCTGTCTCGGTTAACCAAACCAGGAGTTGCATCTTGAATCGAGTGTACAAACGATTGGATTCTTCTTCCTCTAGTGCATGATGAAAGGCATCTAGTTTTAGATAATTCTGTGGTCCTTTAAGATTATGAATCGAAAGGTGAAAGACCTCTTCCAATCTACGAGCCTCTTCTTGCATCACTTGATTTTGTAGAACTTTAGTAGGAACACTGAGAAGGATTCCTTTTTCGTTTTCTAGTGATAAAGCAGGTAACAAATAGCCGTAGGTTTTTCCGATCCCCGTCTGAGCCTGAACAAAGGCAAGCTTCTCATTCTGTAGAAAAGTTTGAACCTTCTGAGCAAAGCTAGCTTGCGGAAGTCTATCTTCCAAATTCAACAAGGCAATATTGGTTTGAAAATCCTTGGAAAGTTTTCGTGGAGAAAGGACTGATTTTTCTTTTCTTAAAAATATACCTTGCACCTCAACCAAATCATGTTCTGCAAGGATTGACTGCTTCTGATAAACTTCTTCAATGACTAGATAAGACTCATATAATAAACCATCTGACAAGTTTAACAAGCGTTCCAACAAGCCTTTAGGCAGTTGAAACATTTTTTGACGCATACAGAGAAAGAGCTCTGCTGTTGCCTGAGCATCTGATAGAGCAGTATGGGCTTTTTCTAGTGAAATTCCCAACTCTTGACAGAGAATCCCCAGATTGTATTTTTCAAGTTGAGGATAAAACACCTGAGCCAACTCGACTGTATCGATACGGGGAGTACGCAATTCATAGCCCTCAAAAAAGAGGAATTCTGCTAATAAATTAGCATCGAATTGAACATTGTGCGCAACAAAAACACCGTCCTTGACCAAGTCAAAAATTTTTCCAGCCACCTGAGGAAACTCTGGTGCCTCTGCTAGTCGCTGGTCGGTCAAGCCCGTTAATTCTTTGATATGAGAATCCAAGGGTTCGTGGGGATTGACATCCGTTGCAAATTGGTCAACAATCTCGCCATTTTCAATGACCACGATTCCTACTTGGATAATTTTTGCCTTGCTTCCGGTACTGGTCGCTTCTAAATCCACGACAACATACCGATCATTTCTAAAATTCATCATTAAAAATTATATCAAAATTTACAGCATTTGACATCCATGAACTTTATTGGAAGGGTCAAGTTTCTTGCAAGTTTTGAATAAAAATGATTGAATAGAAGTGTAGAAAAGGAGGGACATCATGAACCCATTAGCTTTGTTTAATCAAGTAAAAGAGCTAATCGAGAAAAAAGATTTGGCTGCCGCAAAAACTTTTGTCGAAGAAAACAAGGACCAACTCGGTGAATACCTTAGTCAAGCTCAAAGCCTGATTTCAGGAACAGAAGGGATCAGTAATCTTGTTGATAAGGTCAAAGGACTCTTCTAATTCTTAAAAGGCACCTGAAAACCTCAGGTGTCTTTTTGTATTTTCTTCATGAAGACTGGGAGTTGTTGACTAATCGTAGTTGGCATGACGACATAATTATCCTCAGCTAGAGTTTGGGCAATTGCTGAGTGCAAATAAGTCGCTACTGCGACCCTTTCATAGAGGCTAACTTGTGGGAATTGACCAGCAAAACCGGCAATCATCCCAGCCAGAGTATCACCCATTCCTCCAGTTGCCTGATAGGGGCCACCGACACTCAGCTGATAACAATCAACTTGTCCAGCTTGCCAGATTCGAGTAGCTGGACCTTTTTGAACCAAAATCGTTCCTGAAGGGAATCTCTTCAAAGCCTCTCCTGTTTCCTTGCTTCCTTGGGAATCCAAATCTAAGCCTGACAAGACTTGCCATTCCCTCTGGTGAGGAGTTAAAACAAGCTGGGCTTTGGGGAATTTCATTCCCGTCTTAGCAAAAATGGATAAGGCACCACCATCCAGTATGAGAGTCTGGTCTTGATTTGAACGATGAAAGACTGTTTGAAGAAGCTCTTCTCCACGCTCATCATCCACTAGTCCAGGTCCAACCAAGACAATATTAGCTTTCGGCAACTGTTGCTCAAGCAATTGCTTATCGTCAAGAGTAAAAGCCATAGCCTCCGGCAGATGGCTATGCAGAGCTGGAATATTCTCTTTATCCGTTGCTACTGTCACCAATCCTGCGCCACTTTTAACAGCTCCTAAGGCAGCCATAATAATCGCTCCCCCATAGGGATAAGTTCCCCCGATCAAGAGAAGACGCCCATAGTCTCCCTTATGACTAGAACGAGAACGCTCGATGATCACTTTTTTCAATAGAGCTTGATCAATCTCTTTCATACACTACTCCTTCACTTCAACTTATCCTTACCATGCAGTACTTGATTAACCTTGGTATTCCAAGCCTGTAACCCTTCTCCCTCATAGTCTAGGTAAATCACTCTATCTTGTAATTGACAAGGAATCAAACCTTCAAAACAAGCCTTATCTTTTGAAGGAATAACACACAAATGAAGAAAGGTATCCAAATCTAAACTATCTCTTACCTTCGCAACATGATAGCCATCAAAGATATAACCTGGTGCTTGAATTAATTCTTCATACAGAAAATGAAAACTAACGCCAGGAATGAACTTTTCTTGCAATTCCTCCTCAGAAGGTGCCCTTCCTAACAAACGCTCCATAGCGAGTCGGTAACCCGAAGTCGTATTAGACCATCCGAACATGATATAGTCAAAATAGTCTGCTGGATCAGAAGCTGCATTACGACTATCTGTAACTAGCTCAGCCCCACTTTTACCAAATACTTTTACCGCCGACATGAGTTTTCCAGTCTGAAAAATAGCCTGAGCCACCTCAACTGTACAAGTATGACTACAATAATCTGAGGTAACCAACTTCCTCTGGATATCATAGGTAGAAGCTACAAGGCGATGACTTGGTCTGTAGGGAGGAAAAAAGCTATGCTCTTGCAAGTAATCATGAATTTGTATTTTTAATTCATGATTCTCACATTCCACAATGGTCTGACGATGATGGTTCTGTTCGTAAGCAATAAACTTTGCTAGCTTCTCCAATTCCCATTCTTTAATCTGAGGATAGTTTTCAAGAGCAAATTGATACATCCCATCCCACTGGAGACTAAAATCTGCATTATAAACTTTTACAATCATGGTCCTTCTCCTCACATTCTCTTACTTTCATTATACACCTCACTACCCAATTAATAAAGGAGAAGACTATGCTATCTTCTCCTTCTTTTATAATGATTTGCTTTTTCAGAGCTATGAGTTATCAACCTTACTTTTCTTTACGTTTAACTGTTAGTAGAGCTACTGATAAAACAAGACTGAGACTTGCTAGGAAGGCAGCTGTATCAGATCGACTTTCACCTGTTTCTGGAAGTCTTGCTGAATTTGCTTTTCCTGGATTATTTCCAGAAACCTCTCCCTGAGCTACTAGCCCATGAGCTGATTCTACTGGTTCTTGATTTTGTTCTTTATAGACAATCGCATAAAGTCCTAGATCTTTGGTGACAAATTCAACTGTGTCACCTACAAGCGTCACCTTCTGAACCTGCAAGCCTTGATCTAAGCTCATGTGATAAACTCCTTGAACCTGACCCTTGACTGGCAATCTCACTAGAACTGCACCTTTTGGATCAACCATTTGGTTATCTTTATCTAGCAATTTCACTTGATAAGCATCGTATTGCTTACCAGCTAATTCTTGGCGTAGAACCTTTTGAACTTGAAGCTTGAGATTAGCATCCAAGTCTTGAGATAGCCCTGCTACCAGAACTCCAGTTTCCTTATCAGATAAGATTTGAACCTCTGCAGTTGGTTTTTCCACACTTGGGGCTGGTTCGTCGCCTACTGTACCGATTGCTTCTGTGTATTCTGGTAACTCGTTTTTAGCGGCTTCTACTGCATTGACGCCACCATCAAATTCTGGGATTTCTACTACTGGAGCTGGCTCATCGCCTACTGTGCCGATTGCTTCTGTGTATTCTGGCAACTCGTTTTTAGCTGCTTCCACAGCATTAACGCTACCTGTAAATTCTGGGACTTCTACTACCGGAGCTGGTTCGTCGCCTACTGTGCCGATTGCTTCTGTGTATTCTGGCAACTCATGCTTAGCGGCTTCTACTGCATTGACGCCACCATCAAATTCTGGAATTTCTACTACCGGAGCTGGTTCGTCGCCTACTGTGCCGATTGCTTCTGTGTACTCTGGCAACTCATTTTTAGCGGCTTCTACTGCATTGACACCACCTTCAAATTCTGGCACTTCTACTACTGGAGCTGGTTCGTTGCCTACTGTGCCGATTGCTTCTGTGTATTCTGGCAACTCGTTTTTAGCGGCTTCTACTGCATTGACTCCGCCCTCAAATTCTGGCACTTCTACTACAGGAGCTGGTTCGTCGCCTACTGTGCCGATTGCTTCTGTGTATTCTGGCAATTCATTCTTAGCGGCTTCTAGAGCATTGACGCCACCTGTAAATTCTGGGACTTCATGCTTAGCAGCCTCTACTGCATTGACGCCACCCTCAAATTCTGGGACTTCTACTACTGGTGCTGGCTCGTCGCCTACTGTGCCGATTGCTTCTGTGTATTCTGGCAACTCGTTTTTAGCGGCTTCTACTGCATTGACACCACCCTCAAATTCTGGAACTTCTACTACCGGAGCTGGCTCGTCGCCTACTGTGCCGATTGCCTCTGTGTATTCTGGCAATTCATTCTTAGCGGCTTCTACTGCATTGACTCCGCCCTTGAATTCTGGGACTTCTACTACTGGTGCTGGTTCGTCACCTACTGTGCCGATTGCTTCTGTGTATTCTGGTAACTCATGCTTAGCGGCTTCTACCGCATTGACACCACCTTCAAATTCTGGGACTTCTACTACTGGTGCTGGCTCATCACCTGCTGTCCCGATTGCATTTGTGTATTCTGGCAACTCATGCTTGGCAGCTTCAGCAGCATTGACGCCACCATCAAATTCTGGAACTTCTACGACTGGAGCTGGCTCGTCACCTTTGCTAGTAGTAATGGCTGGTTTGACCTTAACTTCAACAACTCGATCTTGCGCCTCAGTCGTATCTGTATGAACAGTTGTACGGTTAGATCCTAGAACCTCAACATAATCAACTCTTTCACCCTTCTTACCTTCTGAGATTACACGACGTTCATCTTGCGCTAAGTCATTGTTTTCACGAATAATTTCCTTAAATGGAATTTCGGTCTTGACAACTTCTAAACTTGGTCGTTCGAGAACAGGACTTTGGTCGCCTTCTTCTGGAACTATACGGTGACTAGACTTGAAGTGAATACGATATTCCTTGACAAGACTACCATCCTTAGCAAGAAGACGAACAAGGCTAGGAAGGCTAGGAAGGTTATCCTGACTAGACTCAACAACCGTTGTCACACCGTGACCACTTGCTTGAGCAGTCACCTGTGGTTTAGTGCCATTTAAACTCACTGTATAATCTGAAACCGCAGGATCAAAGTTTTCTAATGCTTTTCCAGCAACTGAAATGGTCACTGAAGGAGTTTCCTCATCTCTTGCTTTAGCAGGAGAGTAAGCACTAAATTCGACCATTGCTAGACCATTAGTTGTCGATTTACGAGTCATGCGTGCTCGAATGGCTGTTGTCTGAATTGGATCAAAGGTAAATTCGATTGGTTTACCAGCCACGATTTCTCCAGATGCCTTATAAGGAATTTCTTGCCAGTTTTCTGCCTTATTAAATGGATGATCCGCATTTTCTTCATAACGAGAAATGGTACTTGGTTCTGTATAGGCAGGCCCAACATATCTTTCCAGTACCATTGTCGCAGGTGCGTCTGTTCCACTGTCTTTAAAGAACTGAATAGCTACTTTTCCAACAGACTGAGGTGTAATCTGACCATTCTTCTTAAAGAGAATTCCCACAGATGTTTCTTGGTCTTTCGGAGTTCGAGACCAGTTAGTCCAACGTCCATCCTCGTTAAAGTGACCATCGTTGATATAGAAAATCTTATCCCGAGAAGCTGCTTGTGTATCATTTGTAGTAGATGCAAAGGCTTTAGAATCTGTCGCATTATTGCTTGCATTCTCAGAGATAACTTGATTACCTTTTGTAACAACTGTTACTTGCATCTTGGTTGTTAAGTCTGTTCCTAGAACATGACCAAGCACTTCAAAGTTACCTTCTTGGGCAGTCGCATGTTCTGGAATTGCATCCCATTGAACAGAAAGGTTATCTTTAACCCAGCCATCTTGTGATGGATAGTAGACTGTTACCTCGGCAGGCAATTGAAGTTGATCGCCAACATTCAAGGTCTGGGCACTATTTTCCGCAGCTACTGGTTGTGTTGACTCTTTTTCGTCATCACGGAAGATACGATATTCTTTAAGAACAGTTCCATCCTCAGCTTTCAAGATAAGACGTGTCGCACCTTTTTCACTTATTGCAGGAACAACCGTTACCAAACCGTTGTTGCTGGCTGTGGCAGTGATTTCCTTGCTTGCTTGAGGAATATAATACTCTGTCTTAGATGGATTGAAATGTTCGAGCTTCTTGCCATCTACTTGGATAGAAATTTCTGAGCTGGTAGCACTTGGAACCTTACTTCCTAAAATAGTAATTTCTGTTAAACCAACACCAGCCTTTCCATCTGCCTTCTTCATACGCATACGAACAGCATAAGTTTCAACCTTGTCAAATGTAAAGTGGTTTGTTTGACCTGCAGATAATTGTCCTGGAGCTTTTAGATGTTCAACTTCTTTCCAGTTGGCAGCATTGTTGAATGGATGGTTGGTATCACGCTGAGCATTATTGACATCATTTGGAAGATCTGGAACTTCTTGACCGACATAGTATTCAATAACATATTCTTTTGGAAGTCCGATTGCCCCGTCTGTATAGAAATCAACTGATAGATTGTCGACAAAGCGCTTGGTCAAATCACCAGAGTTACCAAACAAGATAGATGCCCAGTCATTATCAGTACCTGTTTGCCATGTAGTCCATCGATTCTTAACATCTGTACTGGCTCTTGAAACTGTCAAGTCGTTCAAAGTACTTGCCGAATCATCACCACCCGTATTGGACACGATAGCCGCTGGCAATTGAGAACCAGTCCATTGTTTAGAGATGTTATTTCCAGCAACAACTTGACTAGAAACACGAATATGAGCCTTGGTAGTCAGATGGCTACCCACTAATTGACCCTTGATTTCATAGATACCTTCAGTCTGACTAAAGTTTTCAGGAACCTTGTCCCAAAGGACATCTTTATAGACAGTTGTTCCATTAGAATGATAAGCACGAACACTAGCAGGTAATTGAACAGTTTCACCCTTAGGAAGAGTAAGGCTGATTTCTTCTGCAACCTGCAAACCTTCAACAGTCACATTGGCAAGAGCCTCAATATCTGTACCTTCGACATGACCTTTAAGGGTAAAGCTATGATAGTAACCAAGTTCTTTGGCATCTACCTTGTCCCAAGTTACAGCTACCTTACGAGGCAAGCCCTTATCAAATTCTGCTCCGATTTGATCAGGCAAATTCGGTTGCTGATTGATATCTGTAGAGATAGAAACAGGATGTAGCTTGACAATTTTCTTGTCTACTGTATTTTCTTTTATCACAAGTTCAGTTGCTACAGACTGAGTCTTATCAGTTTGATTGTCAATACGAGGAGTGAGGGTTACACTACCTTTCGTGTAAAGAAGCAAGTTCTGGCCGTTCACCTCAAGATGAGCACCATCAGCTGACTTAGCTTCCAAATGGATATCTGACGCTGAAAATTCAGTCTGTGAACCATCCTCATAATGTCCAATGACATGATAAGGGAGAACTTGGTCTTCTGTTGCAGTTTCTTTTCCTTCAACACTTACTTCCAAGCGTGTCAAGGCAGGAGCTTCCTTCACAAACTGAATCAAATAAGTTTGAACCAAGTCACCCTTCTGGTCACTCAAGAACACAGAAGCCTGATAATCATTAGCTGCTGAAGCTTGTTGAACAGTTACTTGGTAGCCAGTAGTTTGTGCACCAACATTTGGAATCTTAGCAGTATAAGGAAGGGATACTCGGTAGTAGGTCTTTCCAGACTCAAAGTCAGCGAGAGCCTTGTCACCAACAGTGAGACCTGTAACAGTACTTTCTGTTTCCTTATCACTCGCGATAAAGGTTGCCGTAACCTCGTAGTCATTGCCTTCCAATTTACCAGTTGCTTCAGTACGTCCACCTTCTCTTGTCAAGGAAGAAGGATCTTTCAAGGTCCAAGAAACAACATCCGCATCAACCAAGTTACCATCTGATAAAACAGCCGTAACAGTCTTGTCCAAATTTTCAACAGCTGTACCAACTGGGACAGTTGCTACCTTAGGCAACCACTTATCGAGTGCAACCACCTTAACAAGGGCTTCAGCCTTAGCTTCAAGTCCTTCCACGCTACCAAGAACTTTTTTCTCACCTGCACTAGTAAGGAGATCATCTGGTATATCCCAAGTTACAGATTTTTCTTCAACACTGCCGTCGCTATAAATAGCTGTCACAGTTTTTGGTAATTTAGGATCCTCGCTGACATCAGTTCTTGCCTTAACAGGGGCAAAAGCAACAAAGTGACGGTTTTCTTTCTTACCTGAAACAGTTGTGACTGTTGCTTGATCAGAAGCTAAACCTGCAGAATCTGCAAAGAGGGTAAATTTCCCTTCTTTTTCAGTGGATTTAACAATGACAACACCTTTACCATTGAAGGCTTTTCTCTGCCATGTGCCATCTTTCTGAGCTTTATAACGTTCACGACTAGCTTGTTCTCCATTATCCACACCAACGATTTGTCCTTGGCCATGAAGATTGAAATGAACAAGATTATTGGCAGTTGGAACGACATTGCCATCCTCATCAACGATTTCATAATGGATATAAGATAAATCTTTACCGTCTGCAGTGATGACATGTTCTTCCTTGGTGAGTCGAACTCTAGCTGGTTCCCCAGCTGTTGTCACACTATCACGCGCAATTTCTTTGCCATTTTCATCACGAGCAATAGCTGTTAAGGTACCCGGTTTATAGTCAACCAACCACTCAAGATACAATTCACTTGGTTTAGCTCCCTCGTGATAAGGGCGCCCATCTTCAGTTGTTTTCTTAACAAATTCTTTCTTACCAAGGGATTCGTTATTCAAGAACAATTCTACGCTAGCGGCATTTGAGAAGGTCCGAACTGGAACCTTGCCATTGATGAGCATATTACGTTCCTTGAGCGTTTCTTTTGTCCAATTCCAGTGAGGCATGATACGAACAGTTGGTTTTTCTTTGGCACTATACCACTCACTACGGTATAAATAGAAATCATTCTTAGGCAATCCTGCCGTATCAATAATACCAAAGTAAGAGCTTTTCACTGGTGTATTATCCTGGTTATGCCAAGGTGTAGGTTCACCGATATAGTCGAAACCAGTCCAGATGAACTGACCTGCATAGCCAGCACGATCACGGTCAAAAGTCCAAGATTCAGTAGCTGTTCTACCCCAGGCTACACGATCATTACCATAGTCTGACTGTTCATAGTGACGATTTGGACGATTGTCGTGCCAGAGTAAATGAGCAGGATCAAAATAAGAATCACGAGTTCGAGTTGCTGAAGAAGTTTCAGAACCGTAAATCAACCAGTCTGGATGGGCTTTACGAACTGCATCATAATTACGCTCACCATAGTTCATACCAACAGCATCCATGATTGCTGCTAATTCTAAGAACAAGCCTGTAGAAGCACGACTGAATTTGTTTTCACCCATGGTCACATAGCGCTCTGTATCGATAGCTTTTATGACAGCTTTCAAGCGCTTAGCTGTTTCTAGTGAACGTTTTCCACCATCAGCCTCATCCACTTCATTACCGAGCGACCACATGATGATTGAAGGATTATTTTTATCTCGTTCAACCATGGTTCTGAGGTCAAAATCAGACCACTTCTCACCCTTCTTGGCTTCTGGATGAGTTGCATCTTGATCAAAGAAACGTCCATAGTCATATGTTTTCTTGCCACGATACCAAGTATCAAAGGCTTCTTCTTGCACCAAAAGTCCTAGACTTGCCGCAGCATCTAACAACTGTGGACTTGCTGGATTGTGGGTTGTACGGATAGAGTTAACTCCCATATCTTTTAGGAGTTTTAATTTTCGGTAGGTTGCCTTATAGTTTTCTTCTGCCCCCAAGGCACCGTTATCATGGTGGATACTAACTCCATGGAATTTCATTCTCTCACCGTTCAGTGAGAATCCTTCTTTGGCTGTCCAGTTAAAATAACGGTAACCAAAAGTATCTTCTGTAACATCAACTAGCTGACCTTCTTTATAAACCTTGGTTTTCAGAACATAGAGCTGAGGATGGTAGCTTTTCGTTGTCCAGAGGGTTGGCTTATTAACCAAAATCGTTTGCTTAAAGTCTGCTGTCTCATTTCCTGCTAGGCTCTTAGTTACAGAACGAACCAAATCTGAAACAGCCTTACCTTCCTTAGTAAAAATCTGTTGCTCCACAAATACCTTGGCTAAAGTCTTGGCAGTATTTTTGATCTTGCTTTGGATTTGTGTTTCAACGTTGCCATCTTTTTGTTCAGCTAGTTTTGGAGTTGTAATATGATTTCCATTTTCAGCTACCTGCACCTTGTCGCGATAGCTCAGAGTTACATCGCGATAGATACCACTTCCTGAGTACCAACGACTACTTGGTTGCTTATTGGTAACTTGGACAGCAATGGTATTTTCACTGCCATCTTTATTTAAAAATTCAGTGATGTCATATGAAAAATGATTGTAACCACTTGGATAATGGCCTACAAATTTACCATTGACATAGACCTTAGAGTCCATGTAAACTCCATCAAAATTGATCCGAACATCTTTGTCCTTAGCAGCTTCATCTACCGTGAAAGTCTTGCGATACCAGGCAGTACCCCCGTTTAATTGACCACCTTCATTTCGAGCAGGAGACTTGTGATCAAAATCAAAATAGATACTCCAGTCATGAGGAAGGTTCAACTTAGACCAATCATGAACATCTACATCTTTCTTAGAAAAATCACCCTGAGCGTTTAGTTTAAAATACCAGTCTTTGTTGAAATTTTGTTTTCTTTCTTCAAGGAGCTGATTTTCTTTTTCCTTCTCTTTTGTAGCTTGAGGTGATTCACTTGCAGAAGCTTTTTCTTCCTTGCTTTTATCGTCCATTACAGGTTTATTCTGGTTAGTTGTATCTGTATGTTCTTCTCGAACTACTGGCTTTTCAGCACTTGCTTCTGAAACTGTAGACTCTTTCCCATTCGCTTCAGCAGCAGGTTTTGCAGTTTTTTCAACTTTGTCTTCTTTAGGGCTGACTACTTCTGCTTCCTTTTCTTCCTTAGGACTTGTTGCCTCAGTCACCTTTTCTTCGGTTGCTGGTTTTGCGGATTCAACAGTATCATTTTCTTCTTCAGTAGCGGAATCTTGTGGGCCATTTTGCTCAGCTTTTGCAATGGCTGCAGCAACCTCATCTGGAAGCTTATCTAAAGGTTGAACTTGATGAATCGTTTCCTCGCTGGGACTTGCTGCTTCGGTTTCAGCTGCTTGAGCCACCTGAAGACCAAATATACTAGCTCCAATCATAACCGAAGCCGCACCGATGGCAAATTTACGAATACTATAATGACACCGTCTTTCAAAAAATCTCTTATCCATTATTGTTCCTTTCCAATGTTCTAGTAAGCGATTACATTTTACTCCAAAAAATAAACCTCCCTCTAGACGCTTACTTATTTTATCCATATAAATATTGATGCTTTTAATATATCAAAATGGTAGAGTTTTTTCAATAATTTGTAGAAGTTTTACTGTAATTTTATTAAAATAAGTGCAAGAAAAAACAAGTTCATTTTTTAGAACTTGTTTCTTCACTATATAAAATCAATGCTTGTATTATCTATCCAAGCTACGCAATGCAGCTTGATAAGTTTGCTCCATTAGCATAGTAATGGTCATAGGACCAACTCCACCAGGTACAGGCGTGATATGACTAGCGATTGGCGCAACAGCCTCATAGTCAACATCTCCACAAAGCTTGCCATTTTCATCTCGGTTCATCCCCACATCAATGACAACAGCCCCAGGTTTGACAAAGTCAGCAGTCACAAACTTAGCACGACCAATTGCTACGACAAGAATATCCGCCTTAGAAGCTACCTTGGCCAGATTGTGTGTTCGTGAGTGGGTCAAGGTTACAGTTGCATTCTTAGCCAAAAGTAACTGGGCCATTGGTTTCCCGACAATATTTGAACGACCAATGACAACTGCATTCTTACCTTCTAGTTCAATCCCATACTCATGAAACATTTCCATGATACCAGCTGGAGTTGAAGGGATCATAACTGGATGACCAGACCAAAGGCGCCCCATGTTGAGCGGATGAAAACCATCCACGTCCTTTTCTGGATCAATAGCCAATAAAACAGCTTCTTCATCGATGTGTTTTGATAAGGGCAACTGCACCAAAATACCATGCCAAGCTGGATCGTGATTGTATTTGGCAATCAAGTCCAACAATTCCTCTTGGGTAATGGTCTCCGGAACTCTCACGACTTCACTTTGGAAACCTGCAGCTATCGCTGAACGTTCCTTGTTACGAACGTAAACCTGACTGGCTGGATTGTCCCCAACCAAAATAACCACCAAACCAGGAACCAAACCTGTCTCTTCTTTCAATTTCGCAGTCTTTTCAGCCAATTGTCCTTGTAGCTTGGCTGCTAAAGCCTTGCCATCAATAATCTGTGTCATGTGTTTTCTCTTTTCTAACAAATATCTTCTATTATATCAAAAAAACACTTGTTCCTCTAACACTTCTTACCTAAGAGACCTTATAGTCTGAAACTATAAGAAAAAGCCCCCTTGGAGCTTTTCATGATATTCTTACAAAACCTTACTCAAGAAATCCTTGGTTCTTTGTTCTTGGGTTTGTTCAAAGACTTGCTCTGGAGTTCCATCTTCGACAACAACACCGTCAGCCATAAAGATGACGCGGTCTGCCACTTCACGCGCAAAGCCCATCTCATGCGTTACGATGACCATGGTCATTCCTGACTTGGCAAGTTCTTGCATAACCGCTAGTACTTCCCCTACCATTTCTGGGTCTAGGGCAGAAGTCGGTTCATCAAAGAGTAGGACATCTGGTTCCATGGCAAGACCACGAGCAATAGCGATACGTTGTTGCTGTCCACCAGACAAACTTTGTGGATAAGCATCTGCCTTATCTGGTAAACCAACCTTTTCCAAGAGCTCATGCGCTCTCTTTTCAGCAACTTCCTTACTTTCCCCTTTGGTCTTGATAGGAGAAAGCGTGATGTTATCCTTCACTGTCATATTAGGGAAGAGATTGAACTGTTGGAAAACCATTCCCATCTTTTCACGCATGGCAAAGAGGTCGTTTTTCTTATCTGTAATGTCTACTCCTTCAAAGATAACCTTTCCTTTTGTCGCTTCTTCAAGGAGATTCATAGAGCGAAGGAGGGTTGACTTACCGCTACCAGATGGTCCGATAATCACCACAACTTCCCCTTTTTTGATTTCAAGATCAATCCCTTTTAAAACTTCATTCTTCCCAAAGTTTTTATGAAGGTTTTCAATTTTTATAAGCGTTTCAGTCATTATTTTTTCTCTCCTTGTCCCATACGATTTTCAAAAGCTTTCAAGGCTAGTGTCAAGATAGAGGTCATAATCAAGTAGTAAAAGGCTGCAAATAAGAGTGGAGTTAAAGGCAAGTAGGTGGTTGTTGACACCGTGGTAGCTCCATTCCACAATTCCATGACACCGATTGCTGACAAGAGTGAACTATCCTTGATAATGGTAATAAACTCATTCCCCAAGGCCGGCAAGATATTCTTGATAGCCTGTGGCAAGATGACATAGCGCATGGCATTTTTAGGACGAATCCCTAGAGAGTAAGCCGCCTCTAATTGACCTTTAGGTACTGCATTGATACCAGCACGAACTGTTTCTGATACATAGGCACCACTATTCATAGAGATAATGATAATCCCTGGAATCAAACGTGAAAAATCAACTCCCAAAACTCCAATCTGAATTGTCGGAGCATTGATATGCATAAGAGCAAAAGCAATCATGATCTGTACCATCATAGGTGTTCCACGGAAAATCCAAATATAAACATTGGCAAGCCAAGCTATGGGCTTCATTTTCGAACGTTGAGCAAAAGCCAAGACTACCCCTAAAATTGTCCCCAAAAAGACAACCAAAACAGAGATCAAGACTGTTACGAGAGCACCATAGTTAAAATATGGCAGATATTTAGGTAAAAAAGAAAAATTCATAAATCCACTACTTTCTAATTTCTAACTTAAAACTTGTATGAGTATAACATATTTTGAATAAAAATGCAATCTTTTTCCTTTCATTTTCAATAAAATTTCAAAGAAAATAGAAATAGCGAGAAATCTTAGTTTTTTCTAGTCAAGTGGATACTCTTTATGGTAAAATAGTAACGATAAGAAATGGAGGAGAATCAAAATGGAATCACATTTGGTTAGAATCATCAACCGCCTAGAAGCAATGACAAAAGATGGTGGTAACTTAAAACGTAACTTTGAGCGCGAGGGAGTTGTTGTAGCTGAAGTTGCTTTTAACCATGATGAAGAAAATGGCCCAATCTTTACACTTCGTGATGTTGAAGCGCGTGAAACATATACTTTTGACAGCATCGACTTGATTGCGATGGAAATTTACGAACTTCTATACTAATAATAGATATACAGAGGTTGGGACAAAAGATCCCGACCTCACTTTTTATTAGCAATCAAACTTTGACGCGGTAGCTGATTGGACTTTTCGTTCGTCTTTTAGACTCCCAAAACTCCTAATCATCTTCGCGAGGCTGGGACTACGAAATCGAGACTTTGTCTATCGATTTCTGTCCCACCGCCTTTCACCAACGAGAATCCTTTTTGTATGACAAATAGGATTTTTTTCTTGCTATCAAAATATTCTCCAGATTAGCGCTCTACTATTTACAGTGCTAGTATCCAATCTTTTTACTTGAATTGCCCAATAATCATGATATAATTAAATTATATACTTGTTTGACTATTTTTGACCTTTTAGATTTAGTCAAGACTAAGAAAGAAATGAGGTGGCGGTATGCTCTGTCAAAACTGTAAAATCAATGACTCAACGATTCATCTTTATACCAATCTCAATGGACAACAAAAGCAAATCGACCTTTGTCAAAATTGCTACAAAATTATCAAAACAGATCCTAACAATAGCTTATTCAAGGGCATTACAGATTTAAACAACCGTGATTTTGATCCATTTGGAGACTTCTTTAACGATCTCAACAACTTTAGACCTTCTTCTAATAACAACAATATCCCCCCAACCCAGTCAGGGGGTGGATACGGTGGAAATGGTGGCTATGGTTCCCAAAATCGTGGTCCTGCCCAAACCCCACCACCAATCCAGGAAAAAGGACTCTTGGATGAATATGGTATCAATGTCACTGAGATTGCCCGTCGTGGAAATATTGACCCTGTAATTGGCCGTGACGAAGAGATTATCCGTGTCATTGAAATCCTCAACCGCAGAACAAAAAACAACCCTGTCCTCATCGGTGAGCCTGGTGTTGGTAAGACAGCCGTTGTAGAAGGTTTAGCTCAGAAAATTGTTGACGGTGATGTTCCACATAAGCTTCAAGGGAAAGAAGTGATCCGCTTAGATGTCGTTAGCCTTGTTCAAGGAACAGGTATCCGAGGTCAGTTTGAAGAGCGCATGCAAAAACTCATGGAAGAAATTCGTGATCGCGAGGATGTTATCCTCTTTATCGACGAAATTCATGAGATTGTCGGTGCTGGTTCAGCAGGAGAAGGGAATATGGATGCAGGAAATATCCTAAAACCAGCTCTTGCTCGTGGCGAACTCCAGTTAGTAGGTGCTACTACTCTCAATGAATACCGTATCATTGAAAAAGACGCTGCCCTTGAGCGCCGTATGCAGCCTGTTAAGGTAGATGAACCAACTGTTGAAGAAACCATTATTATTCTTAAGGGGATTCAAAAGAAATACGAAGATTATCACCACGTTCATTATACTGATGGGGCTATCGAAGCGGCCGCTACTCTTTCTAATCGCTACATCCAAGACCGTTTCTTGCCAGACAAGGCTATTGACCTTCTAGATGAAGCTGGTTCAAAAATGAACTTAACCTTGAATTTTGTAGATCCTAAGGTCATCGACCAACGCTTAATCGAGGCAGAAAATCTCAAGGCACAAGCAACCCGCGATGAAGATTTTGAAAAAGCAGCCTACTTCCGTGACCAGATTGCCAAATATAAGGAAATGCAAAAGACCAAGGTAACAGATCAGGATACTCCAATCATCAGTGAAAAGACAATCGAACACATCATCGAGCAAAAGACTAATATTCCAGTTGGTGATTTGAAAGAAAAAGAACAGTCTCAACTTATCAATCTAGCAGATGACCTCAAGTCTCATGTTATTGGCCAAGACGATGCAGTAGATAAGATTGCTAAGGCTATCCGTCGTAACCGTGTTGGTTTAGGTACTCCAAACCGTCCAATTGGTAGCTTCCTCTTTGTTGGTCCTACCGGTGTCGGTAAGACAGAACTTTCTAAACAACTGGCCATCGAACTCTTTGGTTCTGCTGATAGCATGATTCGCTTTGATATGAGTGAATACATGGAAAAACACAGCGTTGCTAAACTCGTTGGTGCCCCTCCGGGATACGTAGGTTATGATGAAGCTGGACAATTGACTGAAAAAGTTCGTCGTAACCCCTACTCACTGATCCTCCTAGACGAGGTTGAAAAAGCCCATCCAGATGTTATGCATATGTTCCTCCAAGTCTTGGATGATGGCCGTTTAACGGATGGTCAAGGTCGCACTGTTAGCTTTAAAGATGCCATCATTATCATGACCTCAAATGCAGGTACAGGTAAGGCAGAAGCTAGTGTTGGATTTGGTGCTGCTAGAGAAGGCCGTACTAACTCTGTCCTTGGGGAATTAGGCAACTTCTTTAGTCCAGAATTTATGAACCGTTTTGATGGCATTATCGAATTCAAGGCTCTCAGCAAGGAAAATCTCCTTCAAATCGTTGACCTCATGTTAGATGATGTCAATAAACGACTCTCCAGTAATAACATCCATTTAGATGTGACAGATAAGGTTAAGGAGAAACTCGTAGACCTTGGCTACGATCCAAAAATGGGAGCTCGCCCGCTTCGTCGTACAATCCAAGATTATATCGAAGATGCGATTACGGACTACTACCTTGAAAATCCAAGCGAGAAAAACCTCAAAGCCGTCATGACTAGCAATGGTAAAATCATGATTAAATCAAAAAATAAATTGGAAACAGTTGACTCAAATGACTAATTCCACATACTAAAAGAATGTTCTTACTTGACAGTAAGAGCATTCTTTACTATTATAGTAAGAAAGCGCACACATAAAGGAGAAATTTATGACAAATCCAACCTTTGGAGAAAAAAAAGAGGGTGTAACCTACAAAACTAGATATGGTGTTTATGCAGTCATTCCTAACTCAGCACATGAAAAGATTATCCTCGTTCAAGCTCCAAATGGTGCATGGTTCTTGCCTGGTGGCGAGATTGAAGCAGGTGAAAATCATTTTGAAGCTTTAAAACGAGAACTGATTGAAGAATTAGGTTTTACAGCTGAGATTGGTACTTATTATGGACAAGCAGATGAGTATTTCTATTCCAGCCATCGCGATACCTACTACTACAATCCAGCCTATCTCTACGAAGCTACTTCTTATCAAGAAATCCAAAAACCTTTGGAGGACTTCAATCACCTAGCTTGGTTCCCAATTGATGAAGCTATTTCAAACTTAAAACGTGGCAGTCATAAATGGGCAATTGAAGCTTGGAAAAAACAGCATCAAGTTTAAATTAACTTTTCCAATTTTCCCAAAAAGTGCTATAATAGACATAGAAACACAGGAGGAAAGCCTATGAAGCTCATCAACACTACTAATTCTCACTCAAACCTTGTTAAAAGCCAACTGGAGAGTACCGACGCTACACTCGTAGAAGTCTACTCTGCAGGCAACACTGATGTTATCTTTACTCAGGCACCGCTTCATTATGAAATCCTCATTTCCAATAAACATCGTGCTATCCGCGAACAAGAAATGGAAAAAATCCAAGAATTTTTCTTGAATCGCAAGATTGACAAGCAAAATATCGATGAAGCTAATATCAAGACCCTCTACTCTGAAAAATTGATTGAAATCTCAATCCCTACAAAATAAAACTTAACAATATTTGGACTACACTCTAAAAATTCTAACTTTTTAGAGTGTTCTTTGTTTGTCTAATCCGATATTCTAGAATCAGATTCAGTATTACAGAAAGAGTTTTCTAACAATCCTTCAACTTACTAAATTGGGTACTATTTTTGTAAAAACTCGGTACTTAATCATCAAAATAATTAATTCTACTATTATAATTTACTAACATTCAAAAAGGAGCTCATCAATGGGGAAAATAGTATACAGAAAGGCAAGGCTAGACAAATACCAAAAAATTGGAAAAATAGTAGCCGACAGCTTCTTTGACTATCCATTTTTAACTCTAATCATAGATGATCTCAAGAAACCTGAAAACTATCCTGCTTTTTTAGAACTATTGGAAAGTCTCCTGACTCGCCTCTATATCAAAGAAGAGACCTGTTTAGTAGCTGAACAAGACGGAGAAATCCTGGCTGTCGCCTTATTACAACAAAATGATTTTTCTATCCTATCTTACTTGCTAAATGGTGTCATAAAACTATTTCGCTACATTAGCCCTCGAATTTTTTTGAAGTATCTTGATTTAGTAGACCGTTCCGAAGAACATTTGAAAAAATCAAATAGCTTTGACTGGTATTTGATGCTCCTTGCGGTCAATCCATCTGTTAAAGGACAAGGAGTGGGCAGTGCTTTTCTTAGAGACGCAGTTGAGCCTTATGTCAAATCCAAGGGTTGCAAGCGCTTAGGGCTCATTACCAGTACAGAAAAAAATGTTCCATTCTATAAAAAGAATGATTATGTATTGCTAGATTTTATGGAGTTAGAGTACGGGACTAAGTCCATTGGTAACTGGGCTTTTTTAAAGACTATCAATAAATAACAAAAAAGGAGTTTAAATCAACTCCTTTTTACTTTATTTAACTGCTTCTTTCAAGGCATCAACCTTATCCAAGCGTTCCCATGGAAGATCGATATCTGTACGTCCCATGTGTCCATAAGCCGCTGTTTGACGGTAGATTGGACGTTTGAGATCAAGCATTTGGATGATTCCTGCTGGACGAAGGTCAAAGATTTGACGTGCTGCTTTTTCAAGCTTGCTTTCAGCTACTGTTCCAGTACCAAAAGTATCGATACGAACAGATACAGGTTGAGCTACACCAATGGCATAAGCCAATTGAACTTCTGCCTTCTTAGCAAGTCCTGCTGCAACGATGTTTTTTGCAATGTAGCGAGCTGCATAAGAAGCTGAACGGTCAACCTTAGTGGCATCTTTACCAGAGAAGGCACCACCACCATGACGTGAGTATCCACCATAAGTATCCACGATGATCTTACGACCTGTCAAACCTGAGTCTCCTTGAGGTCCTCCGATAACGAAACGACCTGTTGGATTGATAAAGAATTTAGTCTCATCATCAAGATAAGAAGCTGGAATGACTTCTTTGATAACCTTGTTAATCACATCTTCATGAATTTGTTCATTGCTCACTTCTGGATCGTGTTGAGTTGAAATAACGACTGTATCCACGCGCACTGGCTGGTCATTTTCATCATATTCAACAGTAACTTGAGATTTAGCATCTGGACGAAGATAGCTAATTTCACCAGACTTACGAAGCTCTGCTAAACGACGAACCAACTTGTGACTGAGTGAGATTGGAAGCGGCATAAGTTCTTCAGTTTCATTAACCGCAAAACCAAACATGAGACCTTGGTCTCCAGCTCCAATCAAATCAAGTGGATCTTGATCAGCATTTCCACGAACTTCCAAGGCTTCATTAACACCTTGGGCGATATCAGGAGATTGTTCTACCAATGATGGGTGAACTCCTACGGTCTCAGCAGAAAATCCATACTCTGTATTAGTATAGCCAATCTCTGCAATCGTATCACGTACCACACGGTTAATATCTACATAGGCATTGGTCGAAATTTCACCAAAAACATGAACTGAACCAGTATAAACAGCTGTTTCAGCAGCAACGTGGGCTTCTGGATCCTGCTCTAAAATAGCATCCAAGATAGCATCTGAAATTTGGTCTGCAATCTTATCTGGATGCCCCTCAGATACAGATTCAGACGTGAATAATTTACGTTCTGACATAAAAATGTCCCCCCTTAAAAAATATTCGTTATAGAGTTACAAAGTACTGGTAGAGAATCGATAAACGACCTTCACTACCACCTTATCGGGACCATATAACCTAACTATTATAACACGAATCTTTGAAAAATACTCGTATGATTACTTTTTTTCTCAGAAGGAAAATATTTTCTAATCCAAACCAAATAAAAAAACTCTTAAAGTAGATCTGATTTTACTCCAAGAGTATTGTTAAAAACTAATTATTTTCTAGATAAAACTCAAAACGTTCTCCAACGTATTGGCTCTTTACATACTCGAAAGCTGTACCGTCATCAAAGTAAGAAACCTGAGTCAGTCCTAAAATAGCATGACCTTTTTCTACTTCCAGATAATGAGCAATTTTTTCCTTGGCTAAGCGAGCATATATAGTCTGGTGAGACTTACCAATCCGATAACCATGTTTCTGCAAGGTTTGAAAGAAGTGCTTGGTTACTTCTTCTTTCTTAAAATTTTTGATAAATTTCTCAGGAATCGACGCCACTTCATAGACAACAGGGACTTTGTCAGCATAGCGAACACGTTCCATCCGAATAATATTTTCAGTGGCCTTGATCCCTAATTTTTCAACTTCTTGCTCATTAGGAATAGTCCGACGATAGGAAATCAGATGACTCGATGGTGTTTTCCCCTGCGCCTTCACGATTTCCGTAAAACTGGTCGTCCCACGCATTTTTTCCTGAACACGAGTACTAGAAACAAAAGTCCCGCTCCCCACACGACGCTCCAAAACTCCTTCCTCGACCAAAAGGGAGATGGCTTGACGCAGGGTCATACGGCTAACCTCAAATTCCTCAGCTAAGTCTCGCTCGCTTGGGAGTCTCTCTCCAATTTTCCAATTTCCCTCATCAATACCTTTTTTGATTTGGTCGTGAATTTTCATATAAGCTGGTAACATGCTTGCTCACTTCTTTTCTTTATTTTTTCCATTGTACCCTATCTCATGGGGAAAAGTCAAACTGCACTTGTTTGGTTGGTAATTCTGGGGCATTTATGATAGAATATTCAAGAAGATATTTCTTTTAAGAAAGGGAAAAGATGACCAACATTTCAACTGATTTGCAAGATGTCGAAAAGATCATCGTACTGGACTATGGTAGCCAGTATAACCAACTTATCTCACGTCGTATCCGTGAGATTGGTGTCTTTTCAGAACTAAAAAGTCACAAGATCTCGGCTGACGAAGTCCGCGCTATCAATCCTATCGGGATTGTACTTTCAGGTGGTCCAAACTCTGTTTACGAAGAAGGATCATTTGATATTGATCCAGAGATTTTTGAACTTGGAATTCCAATTTTAGGAATCTGCTACGGTATGCAGCTATTGACTCACAAGCTTGGTGGTAAGGTTGTTCCTGCAGGTGATGCTGGTAACCGCGAGTATGGACAATCCACTCTTACTCACACTGAGTCTGCTCTTTTTGCAGGTACTCCAGATGAGCAACTTGTCTTGATGAGCCACGGGGATGCTGTAACAGAAATTCCTGCGGATTTCGTTCGTACTGGTACATCAGCTGACTGTCCTTATGCATCAATCGAAAATCCAGACAAGAAAATCTATGGTATCCAATTCCACCCAGAGGTTCGTCATTCAGTTCACGGTTATGATATCCTCCGTAACTTCGCTCTCAATATCTGTGGTGCCAAAGGTGACTGGACTATGGATAACTTCATCGAGATGCAAATCAAACAAATCCGTGAAAAAGTTGGAGACAAACGTGTTCTCCTCGGACTTTCTGGTGGTGTTGACTCTTCTGTTGTTGGGGTTCTTCTCCAAAAAGCCATCGGAGATCAATTGATCTGTATCTTTGTAGACCACGGTCTTCTTCGTAAAGGAGAAGCTGACCAAGTTATGGATATGCTTGGTGGTAAATTTGGTTTGAATATTGTCAAAGCAGATGCTGCAAAACGTTTCTTGGATAAACTTGCTGGTGTGTCTGATCCTGAACAGAAACGTAAGATTATCGGTAACGAGTTTGTCTATGTCTTTGATGATGAAGCAAGCAAGCTAACAGACGTGAAATTCCTTGCTCAAGGTACACTTTATACAGACGTTATCGAGTCAGGTACGGATACTGCTCAAACTATTAAATCTCACCACAACGTTGGTGGACTTCCAGAAGACATGCAGTTTGAACTCATCGAACCACTCAACACTCTTTACAAGGATGAGGTTCGTGCCCTTGGTACTGAACTTGGTATGCCAGACCACATCGTGTGGCGCCAACCATTCCCAGGTCCAGGTCTTGCTATCCGTGTCATGGGTGAAATCACTGAAGAAAAACTTGAAACTGTTCGTGAATCAGACGCAATCCTTCGTGAAGAAATCGCTAAAGCTGGTCTTGACCGTGATATCTGGCAATACTTCACTGTTAACACTGGCGTTCGTTCCGTAGGTGTTATGGGTGACGGTCGTACTTATGACTATACCATCGCTATCCGTGCCATCACTTCTATCGACGGAATGACAGCTGACTTCGCTAAGATTCCTTGGGAAGTTCTCCAAAAAATCTCAGTCCGTATCGTAAACGAAGTTGACCACGTTAACCGCATCGTCTACGATATTACAAGTAAACCACCTGCAACTGTTGAGTGGGAATAGAGTTAATGAGCTAAAAAAGCCCTAGAAATCAATATTTCTAAGGCTTTTTATTTTGCTTTAACAACAATTTAACAACAAAAAACTATTTTTCAGTATTTAAACCTAATATCTTTTTAACCCTTTTGGTACTTTCTATATACATACCTTTCTTAGAGTCGCTAACAATTCTAGCATAATCTTCATTATCTTCACGCAATTCATAAACACGGTAAAAATCATTATTATATTCAAACTCACCAATAATATTTTCTTTTTTCATTATACTGCTCCCTTGTATATGAATTATAACTAATAATACGGTAAACTTCAATAGTTTACCGTAGGAATCTAAAGTTTAATCGGACAGACTTCGCTAGTCAGACAAAACTTTAGATTGAAAATTTTTAGTATGCTGATTGCCATTAAATTTACTTTTTCTGATATTATTATCACTCACCACTACTTTCCCAGTCATTCTAGTAGCTACTTCTTTCATAGCATTTGGTCTTAAATGAGAGTACGTTCCAAGTGTTGTCTTAATATCAGCATGTCCTAGACGATTTTGCATTTCTAAATCATTCATTCCTAGAGAGAGCATAAAGCTGGCATGAGAGTGCCTTAAATCGTGAATCCTTATTGATTTTATTTTTGCGTAATCACTATGAGATTTTAGAACACGTTTAAGAGTTGATTTTACCAACGGACTATCTCCTATGGAAAATACAAATTTACATTCTCCTATCTGAGATTGTGCTTTCTTCCAATATTTCAAATGTTCTAATGTATCATCATCAAGATACAAAAGTCTTACACCTGATATAGATTTTGTATCAGTAAGATACCACTCTTTTTGGCTTTTATAATACATTGAACAGTCTATTAAAACTGTACCTTTTTCAAAATCTATTTTCGACCATTCAACTGCTTGTAATTCACTTGTTCTAACTCCAGTCATAAAGAAAAACCAAAATGTAGTAAAGTACAATAATTCATAGATATTAGATTTATCAAATGTACTAATGAATAGCTGAAATTCTTCCACCGTCCAAAAATCAACTTTAGGGCGGTCTTTTTTTACGTTTCCTACCGTCTTAGCAACATTATTTGACAACATACCCAATTTAACTGCTAAATCAAAAACTTGTTGTAATATTTGATGAACAGAACGAATATAATTATTAGACAATCCCTCTATAAACATTGCATTTTGCCACTGCTTTACATGAGGTGCTTGAATATCTGATAACTTCATATTTTCAAAATATGACAGTCTTTTAAATTTAGATTGTGTCATATCAAAAGTACGTTTTCTTACTTGACTTTTATAATCTGGTATAAAATAGTCATCAAGAAACTTTTTAAAAGTCATTGTGCTATTAACGGTTATAGAACCTTTACCAAAGTCAGCAAGCATACGTAAGCGCCACTCTTGAGCTTCCTTTTGCGTTTTAAAGCCATTTTTAAACTTTTGTATTCTTTTACCAGTCTGAACATCAAAACCTAGAGAAACAGTTGCTCTATACGTTCCATTCCCCATAGGATAGATACTAGATATTTTAGGCATCTTCTTTTACTTCCAAATCTACTAGACTAGCTTCATCTATTTTCACACCCAAAATTTCTTCTACCGTTTCAAGTGGTACACGTCCTAAACCTTTACTTTCATACCAAGTTAAACCTTGACTAGCTAATTTTGCTTTAGCCTGTTTTACTAACATCATAGCTTGCCAACTTGAAAATCCTAATTTCATTAAATCTTTTTTTACAACAAACATACTATTTTCCCTTTCTTTATGTTATAATTATCTTGGTTTTTTATTTTGATGTGTGATTGATTTTCACGCATCTTTTTTTTACATCTAGCCCATAAATTTCTATCATTCATGAAAATATAAATATTATCTATTTCTTGCCTTACTGGTATACACTTCCCAAAGCGTACTATACGGAAGTCAGTATTTAACCTTTCATCAAAGAACATCACAATTTTTTTAGCCATTTGTCACGTCCTTTGCTTTTTTAGGTAATATTCTAGGATAGATACAATCTTCAAGCAATTTACGAATAAAATCGTCCTTATCTTGCGAACAAAACAAATCTTCATAGTCAAAGTTCAAAACGACGCTAGAACCATCAGGACGTTGGAAATGCCCATTTTCTCTATTCTCTCGAACTTCTGAAACACTATAAAACCTTTCTTCCATTCCATGCTTTCTAGCGATTTCAGAAGAATAATTGACCCGTCTTAAATACTGGTTTATATCTTCTTCCTGAATTTGTCCGAAAAATTGTTTTGGAGACATATAAGCCGACATAATAACCAACCTAGGAACTACTAGCTTATTTCGATAGCGTGCCGACATTCTAGCCGAGTTGATTGGATCGAATAACTTCAACCAATCCGCAGGAGCTAGGCTATCCTCTCGCAAGTCATCTAAAATAAGGATTTCCTCTCCTGAATAATTGTCAAATGGATTTTTTGAGCTTGCAGAATATGAGCCACCTCTTAAACCTGCATTTTCAAGCGCTCCTTGCACCTCTAAAGCAATATCTCTAGCAAGTGTAGACTTACCAATCCCAGGCTTCCCTTGGATATATAGGACAGTCAAATCATACTCCCCATTTTGCAAGGCTTCCAAGCGTAGAACACTTTCACGTTCTCCGAAAATATCAAAGCCCTCAAGGAATTTCTGACGATTGTTTGCCATCAGATAATACAAATTATCGTCTTTCATAATATCAAAATATGTAAGTTCTCCCTTGTAAACTTTAGACAATACCAAATCTAAACTTTCATCAGATTTCTCACGCTTTTTCGTGGCTGCATACTTCTCAAAATCTTCTTTATTCTGATTGATAAAGGTTTCATAATCAAGCGTATCAAATGTTTCCACATCACTAGCAGGATACTGATATTTATCTTTATCCTTGGCATGGATAAGATAAGCTAAAGCGTTGATACGTGTTAGGTGTCTTCCTCCTCTTGATTTTGGAGTTTCTACACGTTCTTTTTCTACTCCAAGAGCCAAGGCAACTTTTGACAAATCCATTCTTCTTGGGAAATCAATATATCCATGAATATGAGGTTCAACCAATTTTGTCCCATAAGAAATATCTTTATCATGGACGATAAAAGCGACTTCCACAAATTCCTCTTCTTCAACTAATTCACGGATACAGTCAAAGATTAATCTGAAAATCTTTGTCTTATTATCTTCCCAATTCTCAAGTAATTTCTTATCTGATACAGCCCAATCCCAAAAGTCTGGTTTCAGTTGTTGCTCAAATAAGAAACGTCTATTTTGTATTCTTTTCGTCATTCTTTCTCCTTTTCAATTCATGAAAGACTTTTGCATATTATTTCTATGTTTTTTTTTATTCTATTGTTTTGAGTATATGCTTCATTTTTTCGAGCATATACTCAAGCATATACTCAAGCATAAACTCAAGAAAAAACCCTTAATTTTTGGCATTTTTGCTTTTCCTAACGCTACGCTGACACCTTCGGTAATGTCCTCGGAAAGCTTGCCAATCAAGGGATTACCCTTGGTTTGCACCATTCTATCGTCAAGTCCTAGAATGGCGCCCGCGCATAGGTTTTGAGTATATGAGTATATTCTCCCTCAAAAAACTCTTGTGACTAAAATTTCTGTATATTTAGGTAGCTTGGTTGCATTGCCCTGTCGGAACAAGTCAGCCAACTAGATGCCCGCTGATACCCGCAACCGCTCAGGGCGAACCGCCCTTTTTGCGGTTGCTATCAGCTACTAGTTAGCTCACTTGTAAACCGACAGGAGCAAGGCGGCCAGCTCCCATCATATACAGAAATGTTAGACCTACATAGCAAGTTTTAGCCCAGAGGCTACTAGTTTGACGGCTTTATATCCTGCATTTCTACCCTCAACCCAGTCCGCTTTGACCTGCACATCTAGCAACTCAACGAATAGAGAGCCACCAAACTCAATGGTTTCTTCAATTTCCTCGAAACTGCCATGAACTTCAATCTTGATGGACTTAACGTCCTCTTGGTCAATTAACCCATCATTTACGGCTTTAGCGGTTCGCTCATCAATTCCCTCCAAAATATAATGGCTTAAAATGTCCGTCTGTTTACCGTCTTTGAACTTCTTACTTGGTCGAGCTTTGGAAAAATCTACTTGAATTTTCTTAGGAATATCAAATTGAGAGCTTTCAAGAGCTACTTCTTTAAGTGAAAGCGGTGATGTTAGTTTAATTTTTTTGTTTGCCATTTTTTATATTTCCTTTTCTATTTTTTCAATTTTGAGAAGAACCCTTTTGCCTGTTTTTCTTCCAAGGCTTCAAGTCGTTCTTCTAGCTTTTTTAATGTTTTTAAATCCATTTCTAATGAAATCAGTTTAAAATTCACATCTTTATTCTTTATTTTCTGATTTTCTTGAAATTTTTTTAACTCAGCCACGTCTTGTTTAAGTGCCCTTTCTTCGGCACTTTTTAGATCGCCCCATACAGCAGTTACAGCTTCAGTCATATTTTTTGTTTCATCAATTCGCTTAGAAAGTTTGATAAACTTTTCAAATTCTTCTTCAGTAAATTGATAATGGTCTTTTACGTGCTTATGTGTGACCTTTATTTTGACTTTCTTAAACTCGTAACCTGATAAGCGTTCAATACTTATCCGCCATTTTTTAACAGCACTATAGGACTTGCCAGTGGCTTCCATGATGTCTTCATACTCGTAATAATCTTTATAGGCCATCTCCTTTCCTCTTTTCCGTATATATGATATAATTTAGATAGATTTATTTTATTGAGTCTTTGAGGATTTTTCTTCAAAGACTTTTTTATACAATCATAGACAGTTACCCCCAATTCTTGCCAAACATAGTATAGTTTGATATAATTAGTCTTAATAGGACTAATTATATTTTAGTCCAAATAAGACTAATTGTCAACAAAAAAATAGTCTTATTTGGAATTTTTTTGAAAGTAGGTATTTATATGTTAGATTTTCCAAACAGATTAAAAGAAAAACGAAAAAATAAAGGATATACCCAAGAACAAATGTCTAAACTGTTAGATATTGGGCAGAGTGCCTATGCCAAGTGGGAAAACGGTCGGACTGAACCCACTCTCGAAAATATAGTAAAACTATCAAAAATACTAGATACTTCCACTGATGAACTATTGGGAAGACAAGTCAATTTTGGAGACAGGATTATATTTGATATATCTAAATATGACTTAAGCAATTTGAAGAACTTTAGTGAACAAGAGATTTATGATTTAAAAGCTACAATAGTTCTTGAATTGTTAGATGAGTCCACAAATACACTAGCAGTCAAAAATAGACTAACTATCAAAAACAAACTTGACAAAGATGAAGAAAGCATTTTAGATGCTTTACTTACTGAATCTAAAACATTTGCAGATGAGATAATAGCATTTGATAAATTCAGAAAATCACAAAAAAGTTTTAAATGGCCTTGGCAAAAAAATAACAACAATTTAACAACAAAAGACTCAAATAATATCAAATAGTACTCATTGATTGTATTATCAATCACTATTAAATCAACTATCCTAAATAGTCAATATCTGACTTTTAGTGAGTGGGAGTAAAGTTTCCTATAAAATAATAAATAATACTGCTGGAGCATGGACTACAGTGGTATTATTTTTTATAATTTCAATATTAGGAAAATTTATCGACTCTCAACTCCTCTTTTTAAATCCTTGAAACCATGCTATAATATAGTAAGTATAGCTCCAATAACCTAATGATAAAGATTTCTTACATCATCCGTAAGTGTTATTCTACTCTGATTCATATTATAATGAAAGTAACAAAAGATGGAGGTGTTTAACATGGAAACAATTTTACGAGTAGAATCATTAAAAAAGCATTATGGAAAAGAGCCGAATATCACCAAAGCCTTGAACGGTATATCTTTTCAAGTTGTCAAAGGTGAGTTCTTAGGGATTATGGGAAGCAGTGGTTCTGGGAAAACAACCCTTCTTAACTGTCTCGCTACTATCATCAAACCAACTGACGGCTCCATTCAAATGCAAGAAAAAGATTTAGGTCAGTTAAAAGGTAGTCAGTTAGCTGATTATCGTGGTAAGGAAATTGGTTACCTATTTCAAAATTTTGAGCTTTTGGACAATCTGACAGCCAAAGAAAATATTTTACTCCCCTTGTCTTTGCACAAGGTCGATGCCAACGAAAGCAAGGTTCGGTTAGAATTGCTTTCCCAATATCTAGATATTTCTGAACTTCTGGATAAGTTCCCATCTCAATTATCAGGTGGTCAACGGCAAAGGGTAGCTGCTGCGCGTGCCTTGATTTTAGACCCTAAGATTGTATTTGCAGATGAGCCCACAGGAGCTTTGGATTCAAAAAATGCGACCATTTTGATGCAAAAATTATCCGAAATGAATCAAGTGGAAGAAACCACCATTCTCATGGTGACCCACGATTCAGTCGCTGCCAGCTTTTGCAACCGCATCTTGTTTATCCAAGACGGAAAACTATTCCATGAAATTCGACGCGATTATCCAAGAGAAAGTCAAGAAGATTTTTACCACAGAATACTAAAGGTCATGTCTGCACTGGCTGGAGGTGATGGCAATGTTTTCTAAATTAGTCTCAAGAAATAGCAAGAGGGATCGAAAGAATAATGGCTTGTATTTCAGTTCCATGGTTCTTTCTATTATCTCCTTTTACATCATCCTTTCTTTGTCCCATCAAGATGTGATGATCTTTCTCAAACAAATAGAGAGTGACGCTGTAAATAAACTCTTTAGCATGATTCCCATTCTTTATGTAGCAACCCTCTTTATTCTCTTTTTTCTAGTCTACTTCGCAAGCAGTATGCAGATGGAAAGGAGAAAACATGAATTTGGTGTCTATCTAACGCTAGGGATGCGAAGAAGCAAACTGTTCTTGCTGCTCCTGCTTGAGGATTTGAGAAACAGTATTCTTGCTCTTGGAATAGGACTTCCAATTTCAATCTTGATTTCAGAACTGATTAGCCTAATAACCGCTAAAATTGTTGGGCTAGGGATTATTGAACATCAATTTTCTCTATCTACTACAGCTCTATTCTATACAATCATCGGTTTCCTAGCCGTAAAATTAGCTGTCTTTATTCTTTTAAGTGCAAAAACAGCCAATAAGGAAATCGGAGATCTGCTATCCTATTCTCCTTCTGGCATGAAGAAACTACTCCCCAAGGGTGTGTACCTTCTTGCTTCTGTCCTCGGAATTTTGCTTCTAGGAACAGCCTATTACTTGGGGATGAGTGGACGAGCTTGGGAAAATGTCATAACAATGGGCATCACTGTTCTCTTGGGAACTCTAGGAACTATACTACTCTTCTTTGGTATGCGTTTGTTTATAGACTTTTTGGTCAAGCTTGGAAGCAATCGAAAACTCCACACCTATAATTTTAGACAGATTCAAGAATTAGTTATCCAGCGCTCAACTATACTGGCTATCTGCTCCCTCTTAATCTTCTCTGCCTTGTGCCTCTTTGGAGCAGGTGTTGCCATTGCAAGTGGCAATTCAGGCAATCAAACCCACGTTTTGGATTATACATTTAGAGATAGCAAACAGGAAACAGATGAAAATCTTGATATGAATACAGTAAAAAAAGAGCTTGAAGCTGCTGGACTGGCATCACAGTTTTCAAAGATTCTACAAATCAAAGTGGGCAAACCGAAAGAACACGAGTCCGTGTCCTTTGAACAGTTCATCAAGGTATTGAAAGAGCAAAAAGAAAGTAAAAACAAGGAAGTCTTAGTCCATAATTTCCAGAAGTATATAAGTTGCCACCTTTTGCCACTCTCTGAATACAATGAGCTTAGAAAGGCTGCCAGTCTCCCTCCTCTAGAATTAACAAACAAGGAAGCCTACTTGTATATGGGAAAAGATTTTCTCCCGGATGATAATCTAGTTAACTCTGTTCTGAAAACAAATCCTCAAATCAAAGTCATGGGAAATGATGTAAAATTGATTGGAGAGGTTCAGTCTTTACCGATTGTAACGGATCGTGAAATAACCATTTCTATAGCCCTCATAGTCCCAGATGAAACCTTTATGAGCTATACAGATGGTCGGTATTCAAATTATGTTAGTGGTATCTTGGCTCCTGAGTTGGTCAAGGAAAAAGGCCTGATGAAAGCTATCTCAGATACCAATAAAAAACTGAATCAAAGCCCTCTTGGCTATGAAAGTTATATACAAAATATGGGAAGACAATTATTTTACATTATCTCTGCCAGCTATATCACCATCTATCTGGCTATCATCTTCCTTGTTGTCGCAAATACAATTATCGGCGTTCAGTTTTTGATGGGACAAAGACAATCCTACAGACGATACCAGACCTTAATCCATCTCGGAGCAAACTACGAAACTCTTTGTAAATCTTCAGAAAAGCAAATCAATTGGTATTTTGGTCTACCAATAGCTCTTGCACTTATCAGTAGTAGCTTCGGAGTGAGCTCCCTCCTCACAGGAATAGTACCAGCCAGTTCAAGAATGGCCATGGGGCAGAAATTTATCACAGCCATGCTGATAATACTGCTGTTAGCTGGATTTGAAGTCATCTATATAAGAATTGTAAAGAAAAATAGCAACAAGTACTTGTTGTCATTAATGGAACCCAAAAGAGATGAATAAGGTAGAATAAAATAGGAAAAGGAGGAGCCGATATGAAGCATATTCTGGTTATTGAAGATGAAGCCTTGATTCGAGATGAAATTGTCATTTTGTTAGAGAAAGCGGGTTATCAAGTTGATAAGTTGACTGACTTCAAAGATACAAGCCAGCAAGTATTGCAATACGATACGGATTTAATCGTACTGGATTTGAATTTACCAGGAGAAACAGGGTTTCAAATTTGTAAAAATCTCAAGTCCAAACGCTCTGTGCCCATATTGGTTCTCACCTCCCGTGAACAACTAAAAGATGAAATTTACGCCCTAAAATTAGGGGCTGACGAGTACTTAACAAAACCTTTCAAGAAAGAAAGATTCTTGGCTCGTATAGAAAACATCTTGAAACGCTATGAAGGTAGACAAAATTTGCTTGAAAAAGATAATTTCCTGCTGGATAGAAATACCTATACTCTTTATATCAACGGACATTCGATTTTACTCCCTCAAAATCAAGGGAAATTGTTAGAAACCTTATTAGTGGCAACTGATTCAGTCGTCACAAAAGAAGAACTAAGTATGAAACTGTGGAATACAACTGAGTTCATCGATGAAAATGCCCTACAAGTAAACATTGCAAGGCTGAAAAAGGTGATGAAACAGGCTGGCATTGCTCTTCAAGTCAAGTCCGTCAGAGGTATTGGTTACAAGCTAGAAGAGGTAAGTCCAGATGAAACATAATCTAAAATATCTAGCTAGTTATCTGCCTTGGTTACTTGTTCTCTTAGCATTTGATCTATTTACAGCTATCCTGCTTTGGCTTTCAGATGTGAGAATGTTTCAAGCTCTCGTCCTTCTCTATATTTTAGCCACCGTCCTGCTTTTTTTCATCCTATCATTCTTACTTATAAGAAAAGAAAGAAAAAAATCCGCTGCTTATAAATCCTTCATAGCCAATCCTAAAATCGATACTGAGCTTGAATTATTGAATTTATCAAGTGCCTCAGAGAAAGAAAGCATTGAAAAAATAGCAGATACACTTTATCAAAAGCAGGCTCAAATAGGAAAGCTAAACTCATTACTAGCCGACTATGAGGACTATGTTGAAAAGTGGGCTCATGAAATCAAACTCCCTCTATCCCTTCTTTCCCTCCTTTTGGACAACCAAAGTGACCAGTTGCCTGAGGATACAGCTTTTAAGTTGGACTATGTAAAAAATCAAATCCAAGGAAATGTATCACAGATCTTATTCTATTATAGGGTGAAAAGTGAGAAAAATGATTTTCTATTTGAAGACCTTGACCTAGAAGAGTGTATCCAAGATCTTTTAGAGAACTTTGATCCCTTGCTCAAAGAAAAGAATTTTACGATTAAGTTAGAAAACATACAAGGAACCTGCTACACCGATCAACGCAGTTTTGAATTTATCCTGTCTCAAATACTAGCCAACGCCCTTAAATATAGCTCTGAAAAACCAGAACTCAAGATTTCTATGTCAAGTGACAAGGGGCGCAAAACCCTGATTATTAGGGATAATGGGTGTGGAGTTAAAGCTTGCGACCTCCCTCATATCTTTGAAAAAGGATTTACAGGTGATTCAGGAGAGACAAGGAAAAAATCAACAGGCATGGGTCTCTATCTTGTCAAACAATTAGCAGATGCTTTAAAAATCGACATCGTAGTAAAATCCGAATGGATGCATGGATTTGAAATCTCTCTTTCTATTTCGTAATTTTTCGATTAAGAAAATTGCCTAGTCATAGAAAGCACATATTTTATACCAAAAAGGAAAGCTGTACTGACTCCCAAAAGTTGGACAAATAATTATTGAAAGGATTTGGTTCTGTATTGCACAGGGCTAAGTCCTTTTCTACCATTTGTCAAGTATATCAAGGTATTTGATGAAAAATAGTTTGATTTCCATAGTCAAACTAAGGAAATTGTCTTTTTCTGAACTAAAGTTTAGTGAAAAAAGTGTACACTAAATCAACACCTTATCTGGTGATTTTTTTGATAAGGCGTTACAATAATATGGCATAAACAATTTTCTACCATTTGTCAAGTATATCAAGGTATTTGATGAAAAATAGTTTGATTTCCATAGTCAAACTAAGGAAATTGTCTTTTTCTGAACTAAAGTTTAGTGAAAAAAGTGTACACTAAATCAACACCTTATCTGGTGATTTTTTTGATAAGGCGTTATAATAATATGGCATAAACAATTTTACCGATTTTGGGTAGAAGTATAATCATAAAGTTTGTTATGCGTTATGAGGTAATACATTGTTCTAATGAGACGATGTATAGAGGCAATCGTGTGTGGTTTAGTTGAAGTCACTTGCGATTGTCTTTTCCGTTTCTCATAGAAGTCTGCGATATGACAAGGATTGGTGTGGCTAGCTGAAGCTATGTTATGAATGCACTTAAAAAGAATCTTTCTGGCATAGGGATTCCCACGTTTAGTGATATGTTCCTTAGCTAGAAAATTTCCAGATTCATAGTGTCTGAGGTCAATGCCTATAAAAGCATTGATTTGATTGGCAGAGTGAAATCGACGAATGTCACCAAGTTCGCCAATAATACTTGTCGCTGTGGTTTCGGCTATTCCAGGAATAGAGAGAAGAATCTCGTATTCTGGCAAAGATTGAGCTAATGTTACCATCTCCTCTAAAACACCTTGTCTGTGTTCCGAAAGCCTAAGTAACTCCCCTGCATAGTATTTGACCTCTTCTATCACTGGAGAGGTTTTCTTAACCGCACAATAAGACTGATTAGCTAGTTTTGTAAGCTTATCTACTAAGTAAGTCACACGTTTTTCAGAGATGCGTTTTGCCGTAGACTGACGGATGATAGCTGTTAATGTGGCGTCATCTGACTCCAGTACAAAACTATTACATGGAAAAGTCATGACCAAGTTCCAATATTGTTCCCCAGTTGGTGCCGACAAGATGTTTTCCAATTCAGGAAAAGTGACCTGTAAAACCTTGTGCAGACGGTTTTTAGCGCAGACGATATCCTCAGTAAGATTCTGATAGAAACGGCTGAGATCGCGTAATTCTTGATAAAGCGCTTCTTGGACATAGCTTGGTTTACGATTGAGGATGAACTGAGACGCAGCTAGTTTTTCAGCGTCAATCTTATCGGTTTTACGTACTCGTAAGCTATCTAGTTGTTTTTTGGATTCTAAGGGATTGAGCCGTGTATAAGCGTAACTATTATCCTCAAAGAAGGCCTGAAGACGACGAGAATAGACACCAGTCGCCTCGAAGATAATCTCTGGCTCGTGAACAGTCTTCAAGTCCCCAAGTAGTCGATTAAATCCGATGGCATCATTGGGAATGGTATAGCCATGTACTTTTTCTCCATTGACCAAGATGGCCACTTCTGAGCTTGCTTTACTCACGTCAATCCCAAAAACTACTCGCATGATATTACCTCTTTGTCTTGAATGATTCCTTGCTTTAGTGATGTCATTTTCAATACTCGACGTTTTTCGTCCCACATACTTTGATAACATTCTTCCTAAAACAGGTGTCTTGTCAGTTTTAGTTACGACGTCTAGCGCCAAAGGACTTATCGACTTAACAAGACACCACTACTTTAACATAACGAAAAAGTAGTGAGTACTTTCTCCCGTCGGAGATTTCCTCACTACTAATCTTAGTATGTTTTAGTTTGACTTTAATTCGTTTCTTGTTTTAGTTCTGGAGAATAATAACGATTCATCCCTTTCTTGACGATATCTATGCCATAACGGTCAATTAATTTCATCATGTACTTTAGACCAGAAACATCCACACCAAATCTTTTCGAAAGCTGTTTGAAGCTTTGTCCTTGCTTTCTTAGTTCATAAATCCGAACTTTATCTTCATAATTCAATTTCATAATAAAACACTCCAAAAGTTAGATTTTTTCTGTCTAACTTTTGGGGTGCAGTTCAAATTTCTGATGGGGTTTTTATATTTCTTTCTAATTCTTACCAGAAAAACTTTCGATAAATTCTAGCAATCGTTAAAAAGATAGCGTAGACTATACCTAAGATGGTTAAAACTATTTTTCCAGTACTCAATTCTGAACCGATGACCAATATATGAAAGAGAGGAGCGAGACCGGTACACACATATATCAAATAAACAATAACATTTATTTCACCAATCCCAGCAATAAAGTCTTTCATTTTTATTTTCATTTTCATTTACCTTCTCCAATAATCTACTTTTAATTTAAGTATATTATAAACTTCAGAAATTTAAAAGAATGATCTGATTAAATTTTAAGTTTTTAACATCATCTACTTATGAATTCTGACAATCCCGATTTAGAACTATACAAAAACAGTAAAACCACTTGGTCCTACTGTTTCATTTTTAAAATGTTTGGCGTTTGGCTTTACGTTCTGCACGTCCACGGGCACGACTTTCTGCACGTTTGGTTTTACGGCGTTTTTCATCGACGGCCCACTGGATTTTTTTCTTATAACCTGGTTTGACTTTTTTCTTTTTCTTTTTAACCAAGCCAATCATTTCGATGTCCAGTTTTTCCTGTTTCTTCTCACGATTAACACGGCGGTCACGGTCATAAGTATCTTGGAACTCTCCGTCTTTGACCATCTTAGGAGTAAACTTGATCCCTAGTTTCTCTAACTCACGAATATCTGAGTCATCACTAGGCTGGTAAAGTGTAATGGCTGTTCCTGGTAAACCATTACGTCCAGTTCGTCCGACACGATGGACAAAGAAGGACAAGTCTTGTGGAATGGCATCGTTGATAACGTGGCTGACACCCTCAATATCAATCCCACGCGCAGCCAGGTCAGTCGCTACGATATACTCAAAATCAAGATTTTTCACCTGATTCATAATTCGTTTACGTTCACGAGGAGCAATATCTCCATGGATCTTAGCCACCTTTAATCCTTGAGCAGTTAGATAGCTGTGCAATTCATCCGCACGAGTCTTGGTATTGACAAAAATCATGGCTAGATAAGGCTGCATAACTTGTGTCAACTCATAAATCTGAGCATTCTTATCACGCCCCTTAGTCGAAATCAACCAGTTATCAATAGTGTCTGAGATAACCGTTTTGGTCTTGATTTTCTCCATGACAGGATTGGACAAGTATTTCTTCAAAAATGGTTGTAGTTTTTGTGGGATAGTCGCTGAAAAGACCATAAACTGCAAGTCTTTTGGAAGACTTCCTGCAATCTTATCAACCGTCTCCAAGAATCCCATATCCAAGGTCATGTCCGCTTCATCGACTACAAAGGTCTTAGCCTTGTGAATAGCTAAATCACCTGATTTGACCAAATCATAGATACGCCCTGGAGTTCCAATAACGATATGTGGTTGATTGCTTGCCAGTTTGTCAATTTGGCGAGCCTTGTCTGTACCCCCAACATAGTTAACGACACGTACTTCTACATCCGAATGAGCTGCAATTTGACGAGCAGCTTGGTAAATCTGCGTTGCCAACTCACGGCTAGGTGCTGTGATAACTGCTTGCACACTATCGCTCTCTTCATCCAACTGTTGGAAAATCGGTAACAAGAAGGTATGAGTTTTCCCTGAACCTGTTTTTGATTCACCAACTAAATCACGACCTGCCAGAACAATAGGAATCAACTTTTCCTGAACCTCGGTAGGAGTCGTAAACTTCAACTCCTCCAATGCTTCTTCTATATATTTTTTAAACTTAAATTTCGTAAATGACATAATATCCTCGATTCTATCTATCTACTCATTATACCACATTTTAATGCATTACAGTTAAACTTTCGATTTAGATAAACCTACGGAAATTTCAAAATATACTCGAATAATGACAAGAAAAATACTCTCTGTCCATCCTAAACAAAGAGTATTAGATTTTTACGTAAGATTCCACTCTTCTATCAGCCAATCACAAAAATGATGATAGCGTTGCTCAAGAGCTTCATGATGCCCATAAGCATCAAATCTTGAATAAGTTGAGGGAACTGCTTCTGAAATCAGATCATGAATGTTTCTAGCAAAAATAGGAGCCTTAGACAGACGGTTGGAATGATTAGCACCTTCTGTCTGACCATTTTGTAGATAAATGAGGCTTTGGCTCTGCATCAAGGTATGTTCCCTACAAAAGTCTATAAAGTCTGGATACCAGAAGGAACCACAGATAGAAAAGATACAGGTCGCAGGAAGATAACTACTATAGAGACTATAGACAGCAGCAAGACCACCCAGTGAATAGCCACCATAAGCCATTCTGCTTTCATCAAGCAAATAGGCTTTTTCTAGAATTGCGATAATGCCTTGAAAGACCTTCTGATGGTATTGGTCTACCTTCCCACCAAAATCCGGAGCTCCTTCTTTCAAAGCATCAGACTGCCAGGGTGTAAAGTCATCCAGACGATTTTCTGGAATCAAGCCCACCAAAATTACAGATTGAGATAGGTCTGATAAATAATCCAGTTCCCCATCGTTTAAGAGCACAACTGGGTAGGCTTGTTTAGAGTCATAGGTTGAAGGAAGGCTGACCCTAACCTGAATCCCTTCCCAGTTAAACTCCTTATTTCTTGATAAAGTCATTGATTTTTTCAAGGGAATCAATCACTGCAGGACCGTAATCCATCAACTCATCGTAAGAGATAGTCATGATTTTTTGGTTCTTGATTGCTGGGACATTTTCCAAAACAGCATTTGCCTTCATCAAATCCACTGCTTTTTCATCCAACTTTTGATTGCGGTCGCTGGTTACATAGATAATCAACTCTGGATCCATTGATACTAGATTTTCCAGGGTCAAGCCAGAAGTTCCTGTTGCAACATTGGTATAACCAAGTTGGTTGAGCAAACTTTCTTGTAGGGCTGACTTGTAGGCACCAAAGGTTTCATCATTGTAGGCCACCATAATCAGAGCTTTTTTCTTTTCACCCTGTGTTTCTGGGTTTGCTTTCTTAACCGCATCGATTTTAGCTTGTAATTGCTCTGCATATTGGTTAGCCTTGTCTTGGACATTGAAAATGGTACCAAGATCCTTCACATCTTCTACGATATTTCCTAAATCTTGTTGGATATTTGAAAGTGAAGCTTTTTGCGTATAAACAGGGATTTTGTTTTCATTCCAAGCACTAATGGTTCCCATTGACTTTTCAGAGAACATCATGTTGCGTCCCATCAAGGCATCTGGTTCATAAGAAAGAACTGTTTCTTGTGAGACAGATTTTTTATCACCAATGTGAGGGATGGCTTCAATAGCATCCTTGTATTTACCAGTTACAGCATTATCAGAATTGAGCATGCCAGCAATTTTATCTTGCAAACCGAGTTCAAGTAGAATTTCAGTTGTTGAGAGGTTGTTGGTGATGACCTTTTCAGGAGCCTTTTCAAAGACTTGTTCGACTTCGTTTCCTTTGGCATCATAAGTTTTGATAGTTACAGGATAGCTAGTTTCTGTATTAGCTTTTTGACTGGATTCTGTTGTAGCTGGTGCGGATGATGTTTCTTTAGAAGTGTTGCCACAAGCTGCCAAAGTTAAGGTAGCTACTGTTACGAGTAAAATACTAAGTGATTTTTTCATATTTTTATTTTCCTTTTTAATTTTTATAAATAGTGAATCATAGCTTGCTGATCTTCTGTCCAAGTAATCTGACTTTGGACGTCATAGATAGCCTGCAATGACTCGGGTGTGATGGTCTCTTTTGGAGTACCTTGGTAAACAATCTCCCCTTCTTTCATTAGATAGAGATAGTCTGAATAGCGACAAGCTAGCTGAATATCATGCAAGACAGCTAGCACATTGATTTGGAGATTTTTGACAATGGTTAACAAGTCTAGCTGATACTTGATATCCAAATGATTGGTTGGTTCATCTAAGAGCAGGAGTGTCGGTTCTTGTGCCAAGGCACGTGCCAACAAAACCCGCTGCTTCTCTCCTCCTGACAAAGAAGAGTAGAGTCGATTTCTCTTTTCGAGCATATCTACCTTGACCAGAGCATCCTCAACCAAAACAAAATCTCTGTCTTTTTCTTTTTGTAAGAAGGTGAGATGGGGTGTTCTGCCCAGCATGACAATTTCCTCAACCGTACAATCAAATTGTAACTGATTAAACTGTGTGACGACTGCCATCTGCTTTGCCGTTTCCTTGACGCTCAATTGTTCCAGTGGCTTTCCATCTAGAGAAATCAAGCCCTGATCAGGCTTTTCCTGTCGATAGAGGAGTTTCAGCAAGCTAGTCTTCCCACTGCCATTTGGTCCTAAAATGGTATGAAATTGGTTGCCCTCAAGTTTAAGTGAGACTCCTTTGAGAATTTTTTTCTCTCCGATTCCAAAGTGAATATCCTGACACATTAAGTCCATATCAAACCCTCACCTCCCTTCGTCTACTTCCAACCATGTAGATAAAGAAAGGTGCACCTACTAAGGCTGTGAAGATACCAATCGGCAGCTCAGCATTTTGAATCAAGACACGAGCAAGAACATCTGCCCAAACAACAAAAAGCGCGCCGAGCAAAGTAGCTATCGGAAAAAGTCTTCTGTAATTTGTCCCCACCAAGCTTCGTGCCAAATGAGGTGTGATGAGACCAACAAAACCAATAATCCCACAAGTCGATACCAAGATTGCTGTCATTATAGCCACAATCGTCACGTAGAGATACCAGTAAAAACGTAGGGGAATCCCTAAGGTCAAAGCCGCCTCATCACCCATCATCATGGCATTAAAAACACGATATTGGGTAGAGAAAAATAAAAAAGCAATTCCCACGATTATAGTTGGCAAGGTTAAGTGAGCCCAGGAAGTCCCCGCTAAAGAACCCATGGTCCAAAACTTGATGGTCATGACACTATCAGCATTAGCGCCAATTGAAATAATAAAGTTTGAAAAAGCCAAAAATAGTGCATTCACAACTGTCCCTGATAAAATCAGGCTTGAAGTTGTCATCCTGCCTTGCATGGAAGCAATCAGAAGGACTGCAACTGTTGCCACAAGCGCTCCAAGGAAAGAGCCGAGACCAATCATGACCTTAAATCCGAGGATGATGCTCAAAGTCGCACCAAAGGTTGCCCCAGCTGAAATTCCTAACACATAGGGTTCTGCGATTGGATTATTGACTGTTGACTGCATAACGCTACCACACATGGAAAGGCCAGCACCAACTATCAAACCAAGAAAAACCCGTGGTAATCTCATATTCCAAACAATCGCAAGTGTAGACTTCGAAAGGTCTCCTATATCCAGAGGGGCTCCCATCTTACTCAAAATAATCCGATAGGTATCACTCAAGCTAATTTGAACTGAACCCATAGAAACAGCCAAAAATAGAGAAACTCCCAAAGCTCCGACCAACAGAGCTAGGAGAAAAACATATCGCAGGTTTTGATGGCTTCCAGAAGATTTGGAAATCATGAAACCCTCCCTTAATAAAATTAAAAATTTAGACAATTTTCATAAATAGTATACCACATTTCCAAATCTGGAACAAGGCTAGAAAGATACAGATAAAAAGACTGTTAAAACTAGGGAGCTGATTGAGCTCAGGCTAAAATCCTAGTGAACCAAAAATCTCCCCCAAGGGAGACATATCTGGTTTGTTTTACCTTATAGTGCTAGGAAACGTAACCGAAGATCATACTTGAGTATATCGATGTAAGGTGAGAAAAATAAAAAAAGCTCTCTGAAGTCAGAGAACTCATTTGAGCTCGGGCTAAAATCCTAGGGAAAAAGATGAAACTCCTTGTGTTCATCGAACACTGTGTCCTTTCCCTATTTTCATACGGATTTTTAACGCCCTTAGCATCATGATTCTTGCTGGATAAAACGTTTATAGACTAGGCGGCAAGCCGAAGATTGTACAAAAATTTTAGTGAAACAAAAAAATCTCCCCGAAGGGAGAAGATCTGGTTTATTTTACCTTACAGTGCTAGGAACCGTAACCGAAGATTATACTTGAGTATATCGAGGTAAGGTGACAACGCAATGTAAGTGGAAAATAAAGCAGATTAACGACGAAGTCCAAGAGAGTTGATCAACTCACGGTAACGGTTAACGTCGTTTTTACGCAAGTATGCAAGCAAGTTACGACGGCGACCGATTTTCTTCATCAATCCACGGTAAGTAGCGTGGTCTTTTTTGTGTTGTTTGATGTGTTCGTTAAGGTGGTTGATTTCCCAAGTAAGGACAGCAACTTGAACCTCTACTGAACCTGTATCACCTTCGTGACGTGCATATTGTGCGATGATTTCATTTTTTTTCTCTTTTGAGATTGCCATGATGTTTCTCCTTTTTATTTGGCTTCATCCGAGTGACAGGTTGGCATGCCTGTAACCAAGAAGAAGTTATTTGTCTTTACGACAATCTCTATTCTACCAATAACTAACTTCTTTGTCAACTGATTTACTATTCTTACCGCAAAAGTGCTATAATAGTTATAGGAAGGATATCTAAGTAGACATCTTGAAAAGAGAGGTGATTACCATGCGTAAATTCCCGCAATATCTCCCCTACTATCTGGTCGTATTTTTCTTTTATTGGCCACTTTATGAGCTGTTATTACGGACTATTACTGAAAACTATATCTTGAAGGAACTCACCATCGGCAACGTTATTATCTTCTCTCCACTGGTGACTTTCATAGCATCACTATTCTACTCTTATCATTTCAAGTTCTCAGTTTGGTGGTTAATTGGAGTTGGCTTGCTCTTTTGCTTTACCATCATTACCTTCGGAGAATTTATCCTTCTCTACTTCCTAGCCTATGAAATCTTTGCCCTCGCAGGTATGGCTATCGGTGCCGCTATTAAGAATCTAGTGCAAAAACTGAAAAGGAAAAAACTTTCACAAAAACCTTGAAAAATCTCACAATCATGCTATAATAATGCATAGAGACAAGTCACTTAGAATCTTTCTTTTAGAGAGTGCGTGGTTGCTGAGAACGCATAGGGAGTCTAAACTGATACTACTCTACTAACTTTTATGCAAACATAAAACGGTGGCCACGTTAGAGCCAATCAGAGGTGTCAACAGTTTTTGTTGTACATAAATGAAGGTGGAACCACGTTGCGACGTCCTTTCGAGGATGTCGCTTTTTGTTTTTCTTGATTTAAGTCTGTAAAAATAGGGAAACACTTCTGCTATAAAAATAATTGATAACTAATAATATAAGGAGAAAACCATGATTAAAATTACTTTCCCAGATGGCGCTGTTCGTGAATTCGAATCTGGCGTTACAACTTTTGAAATTGCTCAATCCATCAGCAATTCTTTGGCTAAAAAAGCCCTTGCTGGTAAATTCAACGGCAAACTCATTGACACAACTCGTGCTATCACCGAAGATGGAAGCATTGAAATCGTGACACCTGATCACGAAGATGCCCTTCCAATCTTGCGTCACTCTGCAGCACACTTATTTGCCCAAGCTGCTCGTCGCCTTTTCCCAGATATTCACTTGGGTGTTGGTCCAGCTATCGAAGATGGTTTCTACTACGATACAGACAACCAAGCAGGTCAAATCTCTAACGAAGACCTTCCTCGTATCGAAGAAGAAATGAAGAAAATCGTGAAAGAAAACTTCCCATCTATTCGTGAGGAAGTGACTAAAGATGAAGCGCGTGAAATTTTCAAAAACGATCCATACAAGTTGGAATTGATTGAAGAACACTCTGAAGATGAAGGTGGTTTGACTATCTACCGTCAAGGTGAATATGTAGACCTTTGCCGTGGCCCACACGTCCCATCAACAGATCGCATCCAAATCTTCCACCTTCTTAACGTAGCTGGTGCTTACTGGCGTGGAAATAGCGACAACGCTATGATGCAACGTATCTACGGTACAGCTTGGTTTGACAAGAAAGACTTGAAGAACTACCTTCAAATGCGTGAAGAAGCTAAAGAACGTGACCACCGTAAACTTGGTAAAGAATTGGATCTCTTTATGATTTCTCAAGAAGTTGGTCAAGGTCTTCCATTCTGGTTGCCAAATGGAGCGACTATTCGTCGTGAATTGGAACGCTACATCGTCGATAAGGAAATCGCTGCTGGTTACCAACACGTCTACACTCCACCAATTGCCTCAGTAGAACTTTACAAGACTTCTGGTCACTGGGATCACTACCGTGAAGATATGTTCCCAACCATGGATATGGGTGATGGTGAAGAATTCGTTCTTCGTCCAATGAACTGTCCTCACCATATCGAGGTCTTTAAACACCATGTTCACTCTTACCGTGAATTGCCAATCCGTATTGCTGAAATCGGTATGATGCACCGTTATGAAAAATCTGGTGCTCTCACAGGGCTTCAACGTGTAAGAGAAATGTCACTTAATGACGGTCACACTTTCGTAACACCTGAACAAATTAAAGATGAATTCCAACGTACACTTCAATTGATTATCGACGTTTACGAAGATTTCAACTTGACTGACTATCGTTTCCGTTTATCATATCGTGACCCTCAAGATACTCACAAGTACTTTGATAATGATGAGATGTGGGAAAATGCTCAACGCATGTTGAAATCAGCTATGGATGACATGGGACTTGACTACTTTGAAGCTGAAGGGGAAGCAGCCTTCTACGGACCAAAATTGGATATCCAAGTTAAGACTGCCCTTGGAAAAGAAGAAACCCTTTCTACTATCCAGCTTGACTTCTTGCTTCCAGAGCGCTTCGACCTTAAATACATCGGAGCTGATGGTGAAGAACACCGTCCAGTTATGATCCACCGTGGTGTTATCTCAACTATGGAACGCTTCACAGCTATCTTGATTGAAAACTACAAGGGTGCCTTCCCTACATGGCTTGCACCTCACCAAGTAACTCTTATCCCAGTTTCTAACGAAAAACACGTGGACTACGCTTGGGAAGTAGCTAAGAAACTTCGTGACCGTGGTGTCCGTGCCGATGTGGATGAACGTAATGAAAAAATGCAGTTCAAGATCCGTGCTTCTCAAACTCAAAAGATTCCTTACCAATTGATCGTTGGTGACAAGGAAATGGAAGAGAAGGCTGTAAACGTTCGCCGTTATGGTCAAAAAGAAACAGAAACCATGCCGGTAGATGCATTTGTAGAATTGATTCTTGCAGATATTGCCAACAAATCACGAGTTGAAAAATAAACGATAAAATCTGGGATAATATTTCCAGCTAGCTAAAAAAGCAACAACTGTTTCAGCTGTTGCTTTTTTATTTAGCCTAAGCTAGTAGTGATTTGTAAAACCACCACAAATGGTATCCTCATCAACGATCCTTTCTATCCACTAACTTTGGGATATAGGATATCCTCCTAAGATTTGCTTCCTCGAGTTAGAAAAGGTCAATATCCTCAATCCTTGTCTGCTTCATTTTCTTTTACGAGATCTTTTTGTGAATCTTTTTCAGAGAGTTTTTGATCGATATACTTATTAATGGTTTCATAAAATTCCTTGGTCATCTCACTATCTAATTTTGTCGAATTATGGACTTGATTGACTTTCAATTGAACAGATTGAATACCGTAAGAGGCTTGTTTTTGGCGGATCGTTTCTAATTCTTCTTCTGAAATCGGCTCTCCAACAACCGTCAAGACTAATTCATTGCTACTTGACTTGTAGACTTGATTAATGACCGTATGATTAGCGAACTCTTTTCCTACAAACTGTTTAATCCCTTCTTTTCGTGCTTGATCTATCGTCAGAGTGACTGCTGAATAGCTGGCTGGAAGAACCAATAATACAATTAAGGATATCAACCCAATTCTCATTTTAATGTTTAGCTCTTTAAATGAACTTAAAGGAGATTTTCTCATCAAAATTCTTGTTCCAACAATGTTGATTAGCATGATAAAGACACAGTTGATCAAGAAAAGATAGAGAGCTCCGAATAAAAATCGTACATTTCCATTAGCTAAACCATAACCTGCAGTACAGATAGGTGGCATCAGAGCTGTTGCAATGGCTACTCCAGGCACGATATTATTTGCTTCTTTTTTCCTTGAACCAATTACACCTGCAATCCCACCAGCAATAGCAATGAGAACATCCCAAATGGTTGGAGATGTTCGTGCAATCAACTCGCTACTTGTATAAGATAAGGGAGAAATCCAGAAATACAGAGTCGAGACAAGCAAACTGACTAATACTTGAGTAAATAAAACCTCTAGAGATTGCTTGATTAAACGCGTATCAAAAATAGCTAAACCGAATCCCAGTCCAACAATCGGTGTCATAAGAGGGGAAATCAGCATGGCTCCAATAATGACAGCTGTTGAATTCATATTTAGACCTATAGAGGCAATAAAAATCGCACACATTAAAATTGCTGTATCTCTTAATCGAACATGAAGATCATCATATAATTTTTCACGGTATTCACGTGTTGAATAGTTTCCGGTCATTGGTTACTCCTTTTATTTCATATAATCTTGTTTCTGCAAAGACGATGGCAGAGAGACTTCTGTCCAATCTTACATATTTTTAATTCTCACCTGTCATTCTTTTGAAAATTATCCTTTAAATATCCATCAGTCCATCCTTAACATTATATCAAAAATTTTACAGCCTTTCTCTGAAGAAATCAAGCAATTTAAGAGATAGAGAAAGGTAGAAATTTTTATTTCCTTATCCGCAGAAGAAAAAACGTTATCTCCTCTGAAAGAAGATAACGTTTTAATGTTTAAACATGATGAGTGTGTTTGGTTTTCCAATTTTGTATCATGCAAATCTCCCAAGGTGTTGTGTTCCCCAAGGTAAACTCGCAAATTATGGCTACTAAGATAGAGTATCCAATATAATCTAGGATTCCTCCGTCAAAATAACGTTCTGACTTTACATTATATCCTTTATTTTTATATTTGAACAATCTTACGATAGCTTCTTGAAGTAATCACAAAGATTAGGACATAAACTAAAGCAAAGATACCACAAATAGAAAGTGTTACACTTAACATCATGGCTGAATCAACAACACCAACGACCTTGAGAATCAGGCTCAACATGTGATAAGCAAAAGCCAGATGAAGAAAGGCAAAGGCCAGAGGTAAGAAGAAAACAGTCAAGACCTGCTTGTTAATGGTTTGCTTGATTTGTTTTTGATCCAAACCAACCTTTTGCAGAATGACAAAGCGTTCACGGTCTTCATAACCTTCTGAAATTTGTTTATAGTAGATAACGAGTACAGTACCTACCATAAAGATGATAGAGAGAAAAATACCGATAAAGAGGACTCCACCAAAGAGAGCACTCATCTGAGCACTAGCATCTGATAGATTGCTACCATAAACATAGCTACCTTCAGTGTTTAATTGAGCATTAAACTTTTGTAGATATTTTTCATACTCGTCAGCGACCTTGAGTTGTTCTTCTTCGCTGGCATTTACATTCATGCCACCGTAAAACTGATTATAGATAGCCGAATCTGGGAATTGATCCAAAAAGGCTTGTAAATCAGGCACAACAAGGTAATTGTAATCAGCAGTCAAAATATTAAACTGATTTGGGACATGGTTGACAATGAAATCTTTATTAAATTCTTCTTTTACAGAAAATTGATGATCATTTAGAGTTAGAGCTTTCTGTTCTTTAACTCCCTCATTCTTTGCAAAGAGTCCGACCTCATTTCCTGATAGAGACAGTTTTTGACCAGTCATATTTTCATAATCTTTTTGGTCAAATACCATGAAAATTGTTGTGGGTTGGACACGGTTTTGTCCTTTTTCAAAAATGGTTAACTTAGTTCCTTCTTGGTTCGCAACACCAAAGTAAGTATAACGAAGCACTTCTTTCTCTTTAATCGTATAACCTTTGTCACTTGCAAACTGGCTCAAGAGTTTGTCCAAATCTTCTTTTTCAACATTTTGCCCTGAAACCCCAAAATCATGAGGATTTAGAACTTTTTTAAAGCTTTCTGCGGCATTGAAAATACTAGTCGCTGCTGACATGGTTACCAAAACCATGGTTGACAAAATTGCGATAGTTGCCAGTCCAACCGCATTTTTCTTCATACGGAAAATCAAGTTAGACACTGAGATGAGATTATTTGGTTGGTAATAATATTTCTTGTTTTTCTTCAAGATTTGTAGAAAAACTGTAATCCCTGCATTAAACAAGAGATAGGTCCCAAAGATAACTAGTAAAACAGCTAGGAAGAAAGTTGTGAGAGCTGTAAGGGGATCTTTTACCGTAAGGGCAAGATAATAGCCAATCCCTAAACTAATCGAACCAAGAATAGTTTGGAGAAGAAGGAAGCGACCTTTTTTCTCTCCGCTTGCTTTCTCACGCGAGAGCTTGAGGGCATTCATACGGGCGATTCGAAGGGCATTTAGGAACATGAGGCCTAGGAAAATCAAGCCAAAAACAACAAGTACTGTAATGACAACTTTCATCTGGAAGGTAGCGACCAGTTCAACCTTTAATTTCATCAGTTTGAGCAAGAAAGCGAAAATCAGATTGTCAAAGAGGACACCAATCCCAATCCCAGCAGTGACTGTTACAAGCCCAAATATCAAGAGTTCCTTAAAAGTCATACTAATCAGATGGCGCTTCTCCAAGCCCAACATGCCATAAATTCCTAGTTCCTTAGAACGATTTTTCATGACAAAACTATTGGCATAGAGGACGATAATGGCTGACGCAAGGGTGACGACAAACATACCAAATCCAAGAGTAGCTTGAATCGTTTCACCTCCACGGATTTCTGCAATCTTTGGATTGAAGGTTAGAGAGTAAAAGAGATAGGTGACGGTGACTGCCAAGAGAACAGCCAGTGCAAAGGGATAGTAGAGTTTGCGGTTTTTGATTAAGTTGGAGACGGCCAACTTATTGGTTAATCGAAACATGCTAGTTCACCTCACTTGCCATAACAGTCAAGGTGTCAGAGATTTCTTGGAACATCTGACGATCGGTCTTTTCACCACGGTAGATTTGATTATAGAGAATGCCGTCCTTGATGAAAAGAACACGTTTTGCACGGCTAGCAGCTGCCGTTGAGTGGGTTACCATGAGAATGGTTTGTCCTTGCTCGTTGATTTGATCAAAGATATCAAGGAGAGCTGCAGATGATTTAGAATCTAGAGCTCCTGTTGGCTCATCAGCAAGGAGAATTTCTGGTTCTGTGATGATGGCTCGTGCAACTGCAACCCGTTGTTTTTGTCCCCCAGAAATTTCATAAGGGTACTTCTCCTGCAATTGATTGATGCCAAGATTTTCAGCCGTTACGACCAACTTTTTCATCATTTCTGTAATAGGCTTTCTAGACAATACCAAAGGGAGTAAGATATTGTCTTTAACAGAAAGCGTATCTAACAAATTGAAGTCTTGGAAGACAAAGCCTAACTTTTCACGACGGAAGCTTGATGCTTCAGTATTTTTAATGGTAGCTGTGTCTGTTCCGTTTAGGAAGACCTGACCACGAGTTGGTTTGTCAAGCATGGCGAGAATATTGAGTAGAGTTGATTTCCCAGAACCAGATTCACCCATAATAGCAACGTAGTCGCCTTTTTCAACGGTAAAGTGAATATCTTTCAGGGCTTCTACTTGGTTGCCTTGAAAGCGAGTTTTATAAATCTTTTGAACGTGTTTTACATCTAATAGTGTCATTTTAACTTCTCCTTTTTAATATCCCATTAATTGAAACTGAGCTTGCATCATTTCGATGCCGATTTGAACTCGCTCGATATCCTTTGGACTCGGCTTACTTGTATGTTTCTTTTGTAAAATTGTTTTCATGGTTCCTCTCCTTTTTCTTTATGCTCTAAGTTTACTCCAAAAAAAGATGGCTTACCATAACATAACCTTACAAAAGAGGCCTTTAATCTTACATTTTTGTAAGATTACATTTTTATCTAATTGAAGCCTTTTTTCTCACTAGATCAAGGTCTAAAGAAGAGCTTGAAAGGTTTCTTCCAAGCTCTTCACAATTCTTTTCATTCAATCAGTAAATTCACTTCAGAGAACTTAATCCTCACAGTTGTTCCTTGCCCAAGTTCGGATTCTATTTGAATCTGATGTCCTAATTCTTGGCTGATTTTCTGGGTTAGATAGAGCCCAAGTCCAGATGACTGTTGGGTCATTCGACCATTATATCCTGAAAATCCACGTTCAAAGACTCGCAACCGATCACTGTTTTTGATACCAATCCCAGTATCCTTGATGCAAAGTTCTTGATCGTCCATATAGATTTCAATTCCACCTTCATTTGTGTATTTGAGGCTATTTGATAGGATTTGTTCAATGACTACCAACAGCCATTTTTTATCCGTCACAATCCTTCTGTCCAAGTCATGCAGATTAATACTTAGATCTTTCTGGATAAAGAAAATAGCATATTTGCGAATGACTTCCTTGACCAGATCTTCTATATTCTCTTTCTTCAAAACCAAATCATCATGGAAGCTTTCTAATCGTAGATATTGGAGTACGAGATTGGTATATGAATCAATCTTAAAAATTTCCTGTTCCAACTGTTGTTTCAATTGGCGATCTGCCACCTCGCTCACGAGGAGTTTACTGGCTGAAATGGGTGTTTTTATCTGATGCACCCAGAGTGTATAGTAATCCACCAAATCATTATAGCGGTTTTCCGCATCTGATTTCTTTTGGTAGAGTTCCTCTTCACTTTTCTCTAATTTTTCAGTCAATAGAGCCTCCATTGGGGACTTGGCTTCTCTTTTTCCGTAAAACAATTCCTTGCGATAGCGTTGCAATTCTATCAAGAAATCATAGACCAAAAACAGAAGTGTCAAAAATGTAGATAGAAAGAAGAAATAGTTAAAGTAAGGCACTTGGTTATCAAATAAGACCTCAAAGAGAAAAAGTAAACCTGTAAGTAAGAGAATAAAAGCGAAAAAACGGCTGCGCGAACGGATATAAGCTAGAAAAAAACTTTTGAAATCAAGCATGTTTCAATCCGTACCCTATTCCTTTCTTGGTTTCAATAAAACCAATCAAACCTTCTTCTTCCAATTTCTTACGCAGACGGGCGACATTAACGGATAAGGTATTATCATCGATAAAAAAGTCACTATTCCAAAGCTCCCGCATCAAGTCGTCACGCGCTACGATATTTCCCGCATGCTCAAATAAGACACGTAAAATCTGAAATTCATTCTTGGTTAAACTGATAGCTTTGCCATTGACATGCACATCCATAGACTTGGTGTTGAGGATAACTCCAGCATACTCTAGGAGACTTTCATCCCGTCCAAACTCATAGGAACGACGCAACAAGCCCTGTACCTTGGCTAAAAGAACCTGTTGGTCAAAAGGCTTGGTCACAAAATCATCCGCCCCCATATTAATAGCCATCACAATGTCCATAGCCTGGTCTCTCGAAGACAGAAACATAATGGGAACTTTAGAAATCTTGCGAATCTCTTGGCACCAGTGATAACCATTAAAGAGAGGCAAGCCGATATCCATGAGAACTAGATGTGGCTCAGACTGAACAAATAGGGTTAGAACTTCCATGAAGTCTTCTACCATGACTACCTCAAACCCCCATTCAGAGAGCATTTTCCCAACTTGTTGACGGATAACTGGATCATCTTCTACTAGTAAAATCTTATGCATCTGCTCCTCCTTTTTCTATATTATAGCAAAATTCTCCTCACTACTAGCGAAATTGATGCAAATCTGATAAGATAAAAGTAAAGAAAGGAGTTCCCATGTCCAATATTTTCGACTACCTAACTGACGTTCAATACGATTCTTTTTACGATCTTCCCTTGAATGAACTGGATATACTTGCTTTTACAGAGCTGACCTATCTTTCTTTTGATAACCTATTGGACCAGCCTGTCAATCGTTTAAGCGATGTCGCAACACGTGTCCCGCGAGAAAGCACCATGTTGACCAATAAAGAACGTCTGCAACTCTTAGACCAGCTTGCCCAGCACAAACGTTTTAAAAATAGCAAACTCTCTAACTTTGTCAACGAAATTGATACCGAGCAACAGAAACAGTTCGCTGCTATGACCTATCGCCTTGATTTAGATACTTATCTGATTGTCTTTCGAGGTACAGACGATAGTATTATTGGTTGGAAGGAAGATTTCCATATGACCTACATGAAGGAAATCCCTGCCCAAAAGCATGCTCTTGAATACTTGGAGGATTTCTTTACCCAACATCCAAAACAAAAAGTGATTGTAGCTGGACATTCTAAAGGTGGGAATCTGGCTGTCTATGCTGCCAGTCAAATTCGACCTGAATTGCAAGACAAGATATCTGCAGTTTATACCTATGATGCCCCTGGTTTGCAGGCTCATCTGACTGAGACCACTGGTTATCAAGATGTTATTCCAAAAATTCACCGTTTCATCCCACAAGGTTCTGTCATTGGCATGATGCTGGAAGTTCCTGATACTCCTATCGTCGTCAAATCTACAGCTCTTGGTGGCATCGCCCAACACAGCACCTTTAGTTGGCAAACTGAGGATAATCACTTTGTCCAACTAGAAGAAATCAGCAGTGAGAGTCTCCAAATTAAAGACACTCTCAAAGAATGGGTGGACAGTGTTCCTGATGAGGAATTGGAGCTCTACATCGATCTCTTCTTTGGTACCATTCTAGAATCTGGAATCAGTTCCATTAATGAACTGTCTTCTAAAAATGCTATTGACCATGTTCAACAACTTGTTTCTCAAGCCCAGACACTGGAGCCTGAACAAGTTGAAATCTTAAAAAATCTGACACAACTCCTGCTGGATGCTCGTTTCCAAGCCTGGAAGAATCATTTTTAATTTATCAAAAAGTCCTTCCTTTACGGAGGGACTTTCTTGTTGATTCCTTATTTTATTCTTCTGTGTTATACTAGAAACTGTAAATCTTTGAAAGAGGAAATCCTATGAAAATCCATAAAACTGTGAATCCTGTCGCCTATGAAAATACTTATTATCTTGAAGGGGAGCAACACCTGATTGTGATCGATCCTGGTAGCCATTGGGAGGTCATTCGCAAAACTATCGAAACCATCAATAAACCGGTCTGTGCCATTCTTCTGACCCATACCCACTACGACCATATTATGAGTCTAGACTTGGTCAGAGATACTTTCGGAAATCCTCCCGTATATGTGTCAGAAAGCGAAGCTGCTTGGCTCTTTACTCCTGTCGACAATCTTTCTGGCCTTCCTCGACACGACGATATGGCAGATGTCGTATGTAGACCAGCCGAACAGACCTTTGTCTTTCATGAAGAATACCAGATTGAGGAATTCCGCTTTACTGTATTACCAACTCCAGGCCATTCTATCGGTGGAGTTTCATTTGTTTTCCCAGATGGACACTTGGTCTTAACGGGAGATGCCCTTTTCCGAGAAACCATTGGTCGAACAGATCTACCTACAGGTAGCATGGAACAACTCCTTCATAGTGTCCAAACCCAGCTCTTCACCCTTCCAAACTACGATGTCTATCCAGGGCACGGACCTGCTACTACCATCGCTCACGAAAAAACCTTCAATCCATTTTTCTAAAACATAAAAACCAAGGACAATTATCCTTGGTTTTTGTATAGCTTCAATTTCTACATCACTACTTGCTCGGTAGAATCAAAATTGACTAGAAAAATAATTTAAAACTAATTAGTTGGATTCAATTCTTTCCAGTCAATGTTAGACAAATCAAGCTTTTCAGAAGAAATATCTAAAACTTGCTCTGCTTTTTCATTACCACCGATTTGAATAGTTGCTTCTTTAATCTTCTGCACTCCATTTTTATCAAACGAATATAGAGCCAGGTTCATTTCTGGACGAGTTGACTGCCAGTCTGCATAAGAGACTAGACCATTTTCGTAAATAACAAAGCCTGAGCGAAAACCACCTGCAGAAGCTACATAAGCTGTGTGAAGTAAGTTTGGTTTTTGATTTTCCAAATAATAAATGGCTGAAACGAATTTTTCATCCCCAATAAGTAACTCATCTTGCCCATCCTTATTCAAATCAAGAAGGGCATATTTAAAGTCTGGTGCATTTTGATAATCCATTCGAGAGAAAATCATGCCATATTCTTCTGATGCAATCTTGTGTTGTTTATTTTCCTCGTATAAATCTTCTCTATTACCTTGTTTTAAAAGCTCTGTATAGTGATTATAACGTTCAATCACTTCTTTATACAAATCTGGTCCCGTTTCCTTCTTATTTTCAGCAGTTGATTGTGACGCTTTGGTTGACGATTCGCTTGTATTTTCAGTCTTTGCTTCTGTTGATGTACTAGACTTATCGTCTTTGGAAACAGATGATAGTGCAGATGAAGGTTCTGTATTGCTATTATTTTTATTGAGACCACAAGATGCCAAAACTGAAATCGAAAGAATAGATGAGAGCATCATTAAAAATTTCTTCATATTAACCTCGATAGCATTGCATTTTCAGATGTATAAACTTCAAAAATGAATCATTCACGTCAAGTTATACTTGGTTAAGAAATCATTTTACCAAATAATCACACGGTCTTCTGGTGAACGCCACATTCCGTCGCCTTCTTTGACATCATAGGTCGTAAAGAAGTCGTCAAAGTTTGGCACTTGGACGTTAACACGGAGTTTAGCTGGCGCGTGTACGTCAACGCTAGCCATGAGTTTCATCAACTCTGGGCGACCTTTCATACGCCAGATACGAGCAAAGTTATGGAAGAACTCTTCAGCTGAGAAATCTGGCTCTCTCTTAGCAGCTTCTAGCGCTGCAGCGATTCCTCCTAGATCGGCAACGTTTTCGGATACAGTTAATTTCCCATTGATTTTTGCGCCGTAAGATTCTTGGCCATCAAACTGGTCGATAACCTTCTGTGTCTTTTCTTTAAAGGCTGCATAATCGCTCTCTGTCCACCAATCCTTGAGACTTCCATTTTCATCAAAGGAAGCCCCATTTGTATCAAAGGCATGAGAAATTTCATGGGCGATAACCGCTCCGATCCCACCATAGTTGGCAGAAGATGACTGATGCAAGTCATAGAATGGTGCCTGTAAAATAGCAGCAGGGAAGACAATCAAGTTCTTTTGTGGATTGTAGTAGGCATTGACCATATGAGCAGGCATTCCCCACTCCTTGTAGTCAACTGGCTGATTCCACTTGCTCCAACTGTGCTTGATTTCCACACGCGCAAAGGCTAGGGCATTCTCAAAGAGGCTAGCAGATTCATCCACTACCTTATCTTTATAGCGGACTGGCAATTCTTCTGGATAACCGATATAAGGCTTGATGACATTGAGTTTGACGATGGCTTTTTCTCGAGTTTCAGGAGTCAGCCAGTCATTTTTAGCTAAACGTTCCTTATAAACGTCAATCATGGTCGCCACTTTTTTCTCTACGTCTGCCTTGGCTTCTGGAGAGAATTTTTCGTGGGCATACCAAAGGCCAAGAGCTTGTTTAAAAGGTCCTTGAGCTAAATGGTAAGCTGCCTTACGTTTGTCTTGAGCCTCTGGAACTCCTGAAAGAGCTCGTCCGTAGGCACCTGACAAGATACGAATCTCATCTGTTAGATAGCTAGTTGAAAGATTAACTATACTCAAGATCAAGCTTGCCTTGAGCAAAGGCCAAGCTTCTTCACTATAGAATTGCTCTGCTGCTTGCCAGAAACGTTCTTCATCTACAACAACCTTGTCTGGAGTTTGTCCAATCACTGCTTGGAAGAAGTCATCTAAAGGTAGGGCAGGCGCAAACTTTTTGAAATCTTCATAAGAATAAGGATGGTAAAGTTTGGCATATTCTGAACTTTCTTCGTTTGAAAGTACGACAGCTGCGATACGGCGGTCCAATTCCAATCGTTTCTCTAGCAAATCTTCGATTTCTTCATCTGAGAAGTTATAGGCTTTGAGGAGATTAGAAGTACTTTCTTTCCAAAGGTTCAATAATTCCTCACGCTGAGGATGGTCTTCCGCATAGTAGGTTGTATCAGGCAAAATAGTTCCTGGAGCACTAGCCCAAAGAACATTGGTTCTAGCATCCATAAAGTCTGGTGATACTCCAAATGGAAGGAAGTTTGGTTTACCAGCTAATTCAAATGCAGCTAGTTTACTTGCGAAATCCGCAAAACTTTCCAAATCTTGATATTCCTTCAGTAAAGGGAGGACTGGCTCGATTCCATCAGCTTCTCGCTTATCGAAATCTCTGACCATAGCATGGTACTTGACAAAGTTTTCTAGGATAGGATCTTCTGGAAGATCTTCTCCTGCCAACCACTTGTCAGTCGTCGTTAGCATCAACTCTTCGATTTCTTCGTCAAGGTCGATAAAACCACCTGTTCTCGATTTATCGGCTGGAATAACAGCAGTCTTTTCCCACTCACCATTTATTGCATCATAAAAATCATCTTGATAACGTGTCATCTTGTTCTCGCTTTCATTTTTCACTTATTCTTAGCTTAGCAAAAATCCCTGGGGAATGCAATTAAAAATGCCGTCTTCTTCTGATTGTTTTCTAGTTAATATTTTAAATATTTACAAAAATTAACTTGACTTAATTTTTATTTTAAGGTATATTAAAAGATAGGAGGAATATAACTGTATGATACGTATCGAAAACCTCAGTGTCTCCTACAAAGAAACGTTGGCACTAAAGGATATTTCACTAGTGCTCCAAGGACCAACGATTACCGGAATTATTGGCCCAAACGGCGCTGGGAAATCAACATTATTAAAAGGTATGCTGGGAATTATCCCACATCAAGGTCAGGCATTTCTCGATGACAAGGAAGTTAAAAAATCCTTACATCGAATCGCCTATGTCGAACAAAAAATCAATATCGACTACAACTTTCCCATCAAGGTCAAGGAATGCGTCTCGTTAGGACTGTTTCCCTCTATTCCTCTCTTTCGAAGTTTAAATGCTAAACATTGGAAGAAAGTGCAAGAGGCCCTTGAAATCGTCGACCTAGCTGACTACGCTGAACGGCAAATCAGTCAACTCTCTGGAGGTCAATTCCAGCGGGTCTTGATTGCCAGATGTTTGGTGCAGGAAGCCGACTATATCCTCTTGGATGAACCCTTTGTTGGGATTGACTCAGTCAGTGAGGAAATCATCATGAATACGCTGAGAGATCTGAAAAAAGCTGGGAAGACGGTTCTCATCGTCCACCACGACCTCAGCAAGGTTCCCCACTACTTCGATCAAGTCTTGCTTGTCAATCGAGAAGTGATTGCCTTTGGTCCGACCAAAGAAACTTTTACCGAAGCCAATCTAAAAGAAGCTTACGGTAATCGACTCTTTTTCAATGGAGGTGACCTATGATTGCAGAATTTATCGATGGATTGCAAAAATTCCATTTCCTACAAAATGCCTTGATAACAGCTATTGTCGTCGGGGTCGTAGCTGGAGCTGTGGGATGTTTCATCATTCTACGCGGGATGTCACTCATGGGAGATGCCATTTCACATGCTGTCTTGCCAGGTGTAGCCCTCTCCTTCATCTTGGGCCTTGACTTCTTTATCGGAGCCATTGTCTTTGGATTGCTAGCTGCCATCATCATTACCTACATCAAGGGGAACTCGATTATCAAAAGCGATACCGCCATCGGCATTACCTTTTCTTCTTTCTTAGCCCTCGGTATCATCTTGATTAGTGTCGCTAAAAGTTCAACTGACCTTTTCCATATCCTTTTTGGTAATATCCTAGCCGTCCAAGATACGGATATGTTTATTACTATGGGTGTAGGGGTAGCCATTCTCTTGTTAATCTGGATTTTCTTCAAGCAACTCTTGATCACTTCCTTTGATGAACTCTTGGCTAAGGCCATGGGAATGCCTGTCAATTTCTATCACTACTTACTCATGGTACTCCTAACTCTCGTGTCTGTGACAGCTATGCAAAGTGTCGGAACTATCCTGATTGTAGCCATGCTGATTACCCCAGCAGCAACTGCTTATCTCTATGCTAATAGCCTGAAAAGTATGATTTTCCTTTCCTCAACCTTTGGAGCTACAGCTTCAGTTTTGGGACTCTTTATCGGCTATAGCTTTAACGTTGCGGCAGGTTCTAGTATCGTGCTTACAGCCGCTAGTTTCTTTCTTATTAGCTTCTTTATCGCTCCAAAACAACGATATTTGAAACTGAAAAATAAACATTTGTTAAAATAAGGGGCAGAACCCCACTAAATTGGAGGATCTAATGAAAAAATTAGGTACATTACTCGTTCTCTTTCTTTCTGTCATTGCTCTTGTAGCATGTGCTAGCGGAAAAAAAGATGCAGCTTCTGGTCAAAAACTAAAAGTTGTTGCTACAAACTCAATCATCGCTGATATTACTAAAAATATTGCTGGTGACAAAATTGATCTTCACAGTATCGTTCCTGTTGGTCAAGACCCACACGAATACGAACCACTTCCTGAAGACGTTAAGAAAACTTCTCAAGCTGATTTGATTTTCTATAACGGTATCAACCTTGAAACAGGTGGCAATGCTTGGTTTACAAAATTGGTAGAAAATGCCAAGAAAACTGAAAACAAAGACTACTTTGCAGTCAGCGAAGGTGTTGATGTTATCTACCTTGAAGGCCAAAACGAAAAAGGCAAAGAAGACCCACACGCTTGGCTCAACCTTGAAAATGGGATCATCTTTGCTAAAAATATCGCAAAACAATTGAGCGCTAAAGACCCTAGCAACAAGGAATTCTACGAAAAAAATCTCAAAGAATATACTGAAAAACTAGACAAACTTGATAAGGAAGCTAAAGAGAAATTTAACAACATCCCTGCTGAGAAAAAACTCATCGTAACCAGCGAAGGATGCTTCAAATACTTCTCTAAAGCTTACGGTGTACCAAGTGCCTACATCTGGGAAATCAATACTGAAGAAGAAGGAACACCTGACCAAATCAAGACCTTGGTTGAAAAACTTCGCCAAACAAAAACTCCTTCCCTCTTTGTCGAATCCAGTGTCGATGACCGTCCAATGAAGACTGTTTCACAAGACACAAACATCCCAATCTATGCTCAAATCTTTACAGATTCTATCGCTGAAGAAGGTAAAGAAGGCGACAGCTACTACAACATGATGAAATACAACCTTGACAAGATTGCTGAAGGTTTGGCAAAATAAGCCTCTGAAAAACGTCATTCTCACGTGAGCTGACGTTTTTTTCTGCCCATATTTTCAGTCAAACTATTGGAAAAGTCTGAACATTTAATGTAGAATGAAAGAAAAAAGATTGGAGTAGCTTATGACTACATTCCTTGGAAATCCTGTAACTTTCACAGGAAAACAACTGCAAGTAGGAGACAAGGCTCTTGACTTTTCTCTAACAACAACTGACCTTTCTAAAAAATCACTGGCTGACTTTGAAGGTAAGAAAAAGATTTTGAGTGTCATTCCTTCTATCGACACTGGTATCTGCTCACTTCAGACTCGTCGCTTTAACCAAGAATTGGCTAGCTTGGACAACACTGTTGTCCTTACTGTTTCTATGGACCTTCCATTTGCTCAAAAACGTTGGTGTGGCGCAGAGGGAATTGAAAATGCCATCATGCTCTCAGACTACTTCGACCACTCTTTTGGACGTGATTACGCGCTCTTAATCAATGAGTGGCATCTGCTTGCGCGCGCGGTCTTTGTCCTTGATGCTGACAATATTATCCGTTATGTTGAGTATGTGGACAATATCAATTCCGAGCCAAACTTTGAAGCAGCCATTGAAGCAGCAAAGTCGCTTGACTAAAAGAAAGCCCACTTATAACAAGGCAGAAAGCTAGAGAAATCTAGCTTTTTTTGGTATACTAGATGGAGATAATAAACAAGGAAATGCAAATGACACCTAATAAAGAAGACTACTTAAAATGTATTTATGAGATTGGCATGGAACTTCCTAAGATTACCAATAAAGAAATCGCTGCTCGAATGCAGGTATCACCTCCAGCTGTAACTGAAATGATCAAGCGCATGCAATCCGAAAATCTTATCCTAAAAGATCAGAAAAAGGGCTACTTACTAACGGACATTGGTTTAAAACTTGTATCTGACCTTTACCGAAAGCACAGACTCATTGAGGTTTTTCTGGTTCACCATCTAGACTATACCAGCAATCAGATTCACGATGAGGCTGAGGTATTAGAGCATACAGTTTCAGACCTTTTTGTGGAGCGACTGGAAAATATGTTAGGCTTTCCAAAGACCTGTCCCCATGGTGGAACCATTCCTGCCAAGGGTGAGCTTCTAGTTGAGGTTAATAACCTACCACTCTCTGATATCAAGGCAGCTGGAACCTATCTTTTGACAAGAGTTCATGATAGCTTTGAACTTCTCCAATATTTGGAAAAACATGCAATCCATATTGGAGAACAACTCCAAGTCAAGCAGTTCGATGGCTTCTCTAATACCTTTACCCTGATTCACAACAATGAAGAACTTCAAGTCAGCCTCGAAATCGCCAAACAACTCTATGTTGAAAAAATGAACTAATTTCTCAAGTCCCCTACCAACCCTGAAAGCTTTATTTTCAGGGTTTTATTTCTAGCATTTGATGTTACTCTCATTTTGTTGTAGAATGTTTGTAAAAAAAGAAAGATATTTTAACCTATGAAAAAATCACTAAAAATTTTTGCTACATCTAAATGGTTCGACCTCTTCGGGGTTGCTTTGGTCGTTGGGATTGCGATTGCATCTGGTTACCTCAACTCACGCCTCGATAAATTCGTAGATTGGGGACCATGGACAGCTCTTGTACCCTTTGGATTGATTTCCGTAACCAACGTTGGGATTTCCATGTTGTCCACTCGTTTCACGGGGAAATTAAGCAAATGGGGAAATTACTTTGGTATTGTTAATACCATTTTGTCCGGTGCTATTGATTATATCCTTGGAAATAAGGCGGCCATTATCACCTATCCTGTCACCTTCCTCATTTATACCTTTGCGATTAAGAAATGGGAAGCTTCGCAAGAAGGCAGACCCAACCAAATGAGCCAAAAACAGCTAAAATTGGCGGCCATCATTATTTCCATCATCGCCTTCCTCTTTGCCTTTGTGACAAACTATATCGGCTATGGGGGCAAGATGAATCTCCTTGCCTACGTAACAACTATTGCCTTTGCACTGTCCCTCATTGCAAATGCTTTGAACGCATTGAAACTAACAACTCAGTGGGGCTTTTGGTTGATTTACAATTTCGTTCAGCTGACAAAAGCTGGTATTCAAGGAAACTTCGCCAATATCGGAAAATACATCTTTTATATCCTCAATGCAATCGGAGCTTTATTTGTCTGGAATGATGAAGAAGTGGAAAAATAGAAGGAAACTCAAATAAAGAAAGCAAGCCGACTTAATAGAATTTCCTTACTAAAATTTTTTATCATTTTACTTGTAACTCCCATTCTTTTGGAGTAGAATGAAGCTAGATAAAAGAGGGAGGTCATCTTATGAAAAATCTCTTTAGAATCCATTTTACAGCCATCGTAGTCAGCGATTTGCTACTGTTGGTAACTTTCAGACCTCGATACGAACTTTCTTTGGAGAGAGGCCTGATTTTTTGCTTCATTTTCATCCTTGCTCAAGGACTACTGCTATTTCGCTTGGTCAATCGACTCAAAAAACATTTCTCTGAGATTTATCCTCAGATGAACAAAAAAATTCGCCTTTACTACTTAAAGATTCTCTCCACTGACCTACTATTATTTGTCTTTTTAGCCATCACTGGCCCTCAACATTTTTACTCTCTTACTCCAGTCTTTACTTCCTGTCATTCTACTTTTTATTATATAACGGCTAGCCACCTAAGAGAAAACTATCCAGACTTTTATGACAAACATATCTCTTTGTGGGAGTGTCTCTAAGGAAAAAAAGGTTTTATCATGAAAAAAATCATCTACATCAAAACCATTCAACTCCTTATCATCGATGGAATCATGCTGGCATTTTTGACATTTAAAGAGGGACTGACGTGGGATTGGATTTTGATTTACAGTGGTTGGCTCATTTTCTTTCATCCTGTGCTATTGACCTATCTGTCTAACCAGCTTTGTGACCACTTCAGTCAACTCTATTCCCAGATTAGACCTAGATTCTGGCGTTTTGCCTTACAAATCCTCCTATGGGATAGCCTGATAATTCTCTCCTTGCTGTTTTTAAGGGGTGTCCCACTCTTCCTTCAGGGAACTCTCCTCATCCTAGGACATTTCATCCCTTCCTATCGCACCTGCCAAATCCTGAAACAAGACTTCCCCAAAGCTTATCAAGAACCGATTTCATTTTGGAATATTTTGTGATAGATGAGAAAAACCAAGCCGGTCGGGCTTGGTCTTTCTTATCTATTTTTCGTATCAAGGATAATGGTAACCGGTCCGTCATTGACCAGCTCAACCTGCATATCCGCTCCAAAGATGCCTGTCTGAACGGGCACTTCTTGAGCTAATTTTTTGTTGAAAGCATCATAGAAGTCTGATGCCATATCAGGCTTGGCTGCGCCTGTGAAGGCTGGACGATTTCCCTTTTTGGTATCTGCAAACAAAGTAAACTGAGAGATGGAGAGGATTTGGCCTTGGATATCCTTAACCGATAAGTTCATCTTGCCTTCAGCATCTGAGAAAATTCGCATATTGACAAGCTTTCTGACTGCATACTCCAAATCTTCTTTTTGATCCTCAGGTCCAACACCTACTAAGAGTAAGAGCCCCTGCTGGATTTTCCCATATACTTGACCCTCAATAGAAACTTGTGCTTTCTTGACACGCTGAACGATAATTTTCATAGCAATCCTTTCTGATGATATCAAGCCAACTTAACCATTGGTACGTTTAACCGAGTAGACTTCTGGTACACTCTTAATCTTATCAACCACGGTGGTCAGCATTGAAAGGTTTGAAATTCCAAAGGAAACATGGATATTAGCAAATTTCATATCCTTGGTTGGTTGGGCATTAACGGTTGAAATATTCTTAGTTGTATTTGATAAGACTTGCAAGATATCATTCAATAGACCAGAACGGTTGAGCCCGTAGATATCGATGTGAGCCATATACTCCTTGCTTGAGAATTGGTCTTCCCATTCAACATCGAGTAGACGTTGCTCATAGTTTTCCTGTGAACGAAGATTCATACAGTCTACACGGTGGATGGCAACTCCGCGTCCTTTGGTAATATAGCCGACGATATCATCACCTGGAACAGGGTTACAACATTTAGCAATCCGGATCAGGAGCCCAGAAGCACCTTGGATGACTACTCCACCCTCATGCTTAACCTTAAGCGTGTCCTTGTTCTCCACCTTGACTTCGCCACCCTTGACCAGTTCTTCTGCTTCTGCCTTAGCTTTGGCCCGCTCTTCTTCACGACGTTCCTTCTCAGTCAAACGGTTAAAGACAGTGATGGCTCCGATTTCTCCAAAACCAATCGCCGCAAATAGCGCTTCTTCTGTCTTGTAGCTGGTTTTTTGAAGGACTTCATCCATGTGGCGTTTGTCCATAAATTTATTGGCCACATAGCCGTTTTCTTGGAGCTGACTAATCAGCAATTCACGACCTTTATTGATGGACAATTCTTTATCTTGGTTTTTAAAGAACTGACGAATTTTGTTACGAGCCTTGCTGGTCTTGACCATATTGAGCCAGTCACGGCTTGGTCCAAATGAATTTGGATTAGTGATGATTTCAACCTGGTCACCCGTTTTTAACTTGGTCGTCAATGGAACCATACGGCCATTAACCTTGGCACCAGTCGCTTTTTCCCCAATCTTTGTATGAATTTCATAAGCAAAGTCAATCGGACCTGAATCTTTTGGAAGTGAACGAACCGCCCCATCTGGAGTAAAGACATAAATCTCCTCAGCCAGATAGTTTTCCTTGACAGTATCCACAAATTCCTTGGCATCATCTGCTTGATCTTGGAGCTCCATCATCTCCTTGATCCAGTTCATTCCAATAGCAGATTCCTTACTATTAACCTGACCCTTGATTCCTTTTTTGTAAGCCCAGTGAGCCGCAACCCCGTACTCAGCAACCTCGTGCATCTCCTTAGTACGAATCTGGAACTCAATCGGCCCTTTTGGTCCATAAACAGTCGTATGGATAGACTGGTAACCATTGGCCTTACGATTGGCAATATAGTCTTTAAAACGTCCCGGCATTGGTTTCCAAAGCTCATGAACGTAGCCCAACATCGCATAGACATCACTCTGAGTGTCTAGAATACAACGAATGGCAATCAAGTCATAGATCTCTTCAAAGCGTTTTTTCTTGTCCTGCATCTTGCGATAGATAGAGTAGATATGCTTTGGACGACCGTAGATTTTTCCTGTAAGATGGCGCTCAGATGAGTATTCCTCGAGTTTCGTCACAACTTCATCGACCAAGGCTTCACGCTCTTGACGTTTTTCCTTCATCATGTGACTAATCTTGTAAAATTCAGTTGGATTGAGATAGCGGAAAGAGAGATCTTCCAGTTCCCATTTCACACTTGAAATCCCCAAACGATGAGCAAGCGGTGCATAGATTTCCATTGTTTCTCTGGAAATACGCTCCTGCTTGTCCTTACGAAGGTGCTTAAGAGTTCGCATATTGTGCAGACGGTCAGAAAGTTTGACCAAGATAACACGGATATCCTCTGACATAGCCATGAGCATCTTGCGATGATTTTCAGCCAGCTGCTCCTCGATAGACTTATACTCAACCTTACCAAGCTTTGTAACACCGTCAACAATCACTCGAACATCATGGCCAAACTCACGCTCTAAGTCATCCAAGGTAGCTTCTGTGTCTTCTACCACGTCATGCAAAAAACCACAGGCAACAGTGACAGCATCTAGCTTGAGTTTAGCCAAAATACCTGCTACCTGAATAGGGTGGATAATGTAAGGCTCGCCTGATTTACGATACTGGCCACTATGGCATTCTACAGCGTAAACCAAGGCCTTGTGTACAAAAGCCACATCTTCTTTCGATAAATATTTTTGCGTTAAAGCGACGACTTCATCGCCTGAATAAATTACTTCTTTCGGCATGCATACTCTCCAATTCTTCCTACCATTTTAACACTTTTTTGAGGATATGAAAACTAGTAAAGCCCATTCTAGATTAGAATCACTTACTGATTATTCTAAAAAGAAAAAAGTACAATTTTCAGATAAATGTTCACATTTTCCTGCATTTTTGTTATGTATGACAAATAAAACTTCCATTTTCAAATTTTCCCTGCTTCTTTGTTTAAAATCTATAAAATAATATTCGTAACTAACTTGATACCTAGCCTGTGATTTTGTATAATCAAGTGAAACTATTTTTTAGGAGAATGTTATGACATCATTTCGCAAACCAGCCGCCCTTTTAGGGCTTACTGCCGCTGTCTTTGCAGTATCTACTGCACAGGCTGATGAGACCAGCACAAATTTAGATGCTAGTATCAAACCTAGTTCAGCAACAAGTCCAGCTGAAAAACCAGTCACTAGTAAAGCAAGTGACACACTAGCTGATTCTGAAAAAGAAGGGACTATTGAAAAAGGGACTACAGAAGTTGCCCTAGCACCAACTGCTGAAGCTAAAGCTTCAAACGAAGGAAGTCTCGCAGAAGATGAAGCCAACCAACCTGTCGAAGGGCAAGAAGTTGATGTCCGTATCCTTGCAACTACCGACCTGCATACAAATCTAGTCAACTATGACTACTATCAAGACAAACCTGTTGAAAATGTCGGTCTTGCAAAAACAGCAATCCTCATCGAAGAAGCTAAAAAGGAAAATAGCAATACTATCCTCGTTGACAATGGGGATACCATCCAAGGAACACCTCTTGGAACCTACAAGGCTATCGTCAATCCAGTTAAAGAAGGCGAACAACACCCTATGTATACAGCACTTCAAAAGCTTGGTTTTGAAGTGGGGACACTCGGAAATCACGAGTTTAACTATGGATTAGACTATCTTAAACGTGTCATCGAAACCGCTGGTATGCCTATTGTCAATGCCAATGTTGTCGATCCTAAAACAGGTGCTTACATCTACGATCCTTACAAAATTATCACCAAAACTTTTGTAGATAAAACTGGTCACAAAACGACTGTCAAAATTGGGGTTACAGGAATTGTCCCTCCTCAAATTCTTAGCTGGGATAAAGCTAACCTTGAAGGTAAGGTTTTGGTTAATGATTCAGTAGAAGCTATCAAAAATATTATTCCTGAAATGCGTAAAGCAGGTGCAGATATCACTCTCGTTCTATCTCACTCAGGTATTGGAGATGACAAGTACGAAAAAGGTGAGGAAAACGAGGGCTACCAAATTGCTAGCCTACCTGGTGTTGATGCCGTAGTCACAGGTCACTCACATGCCGAGTTTCCTAGTGGAAACGGAACAGGTTTTTATGAAAAATATCCTGGTGTTGATGGTATCAACGGTAAAATCAATGGCACTCCTGTCACCATGGCTGGAAAATACGGTGATCATCTAGGTATTATTGACCTCAATCTTGTATATAAAAATGGAAAATGGTCAGTTGTCAACAGCAAAGGATCTATCCGTAAAATTTATACAAAATCCAAGGAAGCCGACGAACGCATCAAAGAAATTGCTAAAGAATCTCATGAAGGAACTGTCAAATATGTCCGCCAGCAAGTCGGAACAACAAGTGCCCCGATTACTAGCTACTTTGCCCTTGTAAAAGATGATCCATCAGTTCAAATCGTCAACAACGCTCAAATTTGGTATGCTAAGAGAGAACTAGCAGGAACTCCTGAAGGTAGCCTCCCAATCCTTTCTGCTGCTGCTCCATTTAAAGCTGGTACCCGTGGTGATGCAACTGCCTACACAGACATCCCAGCAGGTCCAATTGCGATCAAAAACGTAGCAGATCTCTACCTCTACGACAATGTTACAGCTATTCTCAAAATTACTGGAGCCCAATTAAAAGAATGGTTGGAAATGTCTGCAGGCCAGTTCAACACTATTGATCCGAGTAAAAAAGAAGCTCAGCAGCTCATCAACTCTAGCTATCGTACCTATAACTTTGACGTCATCGATGGTGTAACTTACGAGTATGATGTAACACAACCGAACAAATATGACCGAGAAGGCAAGTTACTTCATCCAGATGCTAATCGTGTTCGCAATCTTAAATACCAAGGCAAAGATGTTCGTCCAGAGCAAGAATTTATCGTTGTAACCAACAACTATCGCGCAAATGGTCAATTCCCTGGTGTTCGTGATGCTAGCCTCAACCGTCTACTTGGACTTGAAAATCGTCAAGCAATTATTAACTATATCCTTGAAGAAAAAAATATCAACCCAAGTGCAGATAAAAATTGGCGCTTCACTGATAGCATTAAAGGATTAGATATCCGTTTCTTGACAGCTGATAAGGCTAAAAATTTGCTAGGCACAGATGGCGATGTTCAATATCTCGCAAGTTCAGAGCAAGAAGGTTTTGGTGAATACCGACTTCTCTATGTAGAGCCAAAAGTAGATCCTACAACACCAGACCAACAAGATTCTGGCAATCAGAGCCTTAATGGACGAAATGAGACTATTACTCTTTCAAATGGTGGTCAAACTATCACACTACCAACAACTACTAAAGCAGCTACTACTAGTTTGCCAAATACCGGAGAAGAAACATCCATCCTTACACTACTAGGAATCGTCCTAGCAGGATTCGGACTTTCTCTTAAAAGCAAGAAAAAACAAGGCTAATTAAGTCAAAAGAAGTAAGATGATGTTCATCCTACTTCTTTTATTATGGTTACAAGAAAGGCACTGCAAATTCAACAGTGCCTATTTTTATTTCTATATCTTAGTAAACTGTTCTTTCAGTTTCTACGTCGAAGAAGTGTGCTTTGTTCAAGTCAAATCCAAGTTCAACTGTTGCACCTGCTTGCAAGTAGTCACGAGCGTCAACTTTTGCAACGAACTCATCTTTACCAACTTGGCAGTATAGGTGAGATTCTGAACCGAGCAATTCTGATACAGAGATTGTTGCTTTCACAACTGATTCTGGGAATGTTTCAAGAAAAGCAGGTTCTGCATTTACGTCTTCTGGACGGATACCGAAGATCAATTCTTTTCCTTCGTAGCCTTTTTCACGAAGAACTTTCAAAGCACCTTCTGGAACTTTCAAAGTAAATCCGTCAGCAACAATGCGGTCACCGTTCAATTTAACGTTGATGAAGTTCATAGCTGGGCTTCCGATGAATCCTGCTACGAATTTGTTAACTGGGTTTTTGTAAACTTCTTGAGGAGTACCGATTTGTTCAACACGTCCGATAGTACCTGTACCAGCAGGGTTTTTAGTTGCTGACATGATAACGATACGATCTGCAAGTGTCATCGCTTCTGTTTGGTCGTGAGTTACGTAGATAGTTGTAGCTCCGATACGACGGTGGATTTTAGCGATTTCAGCACGCATTGATACACGAAGTTTTGCATCCAAGTTTGACAAAGGTTCGTCCATCAAGAATACTTTTGCATCACGGACGATCGCACGACCCATGGCAACACGTTGACGTTGACCACCTGAAAGGTCAGCTGGTTTACGATCCAAGAATTCTTTCAAACCAAGAATTTCTGCTGCTTCTTGTACACGTTTGTCAATGTCTTCTTTGCTATATTTACGCAATTTCAAACCAAAAGCCATGTTATCGTATACAGTCATGTGTGGGTAAAGAGCGTAGTTTTGAAATACCATGGCAATGTCACGGTCTTTTGGAGCCACATCGTTGACAACCACGCCATCGATAGATGCAGTACCTTCTGTGATGTCTTCGAGACCTGCAATCATACGAAGAGTAGTTGATTTACCACATCCTGAAGGTCCTACGAAAACGATGAACTCTTTGTCTTTAATGTTCAAGTTGAAATCTTCAACTGAGTAGTGTTCGCTATTTGGATATTTTTTGTAAATATTTTTAAGATTTAATTCTACCATTTCGGTGAACTCCTTTTGTCATTTGATAGTTTTATTATAGATGAAAACGCTTTATATTTCTATGGCAAGGTGACCAAAAAAATTAAAAAGTTCTGTGCAACTTGCACAAAACTTTAGATTATATCTGGTAAAATCAACTGATAACACAAGGTCAAATCAGTCAATTCTTTCAACTGCAGTCCTGTCAATTCTTCCCATTTATCAATCTTGTATTGGAGAGAATTGCGGTGCAGATAGAGCTGCTGTGCTGTTTTAGTCAGGACCGCACTGTTTTCCCACAGTGAAAGGATGATTTCCTGAATCTGATCCTGGTCCACAATCATCTGATGCAGATATTCCTTGATAACTCGGAGATCCACAATTCTTTCACCCATACTCCAAAGATAGAGTTGAGAAAAAGTATGGAACCCTTGATGCCCTTGTCGCCACCAGTTTTTGAACAAATCACGTTCTGCTTTGATGAGATCTGACAGAGCCTGATATCCTGTCTGTGACCAGACCTGACCTAACATGATGGATAAACGTACTCCAAAGTCATATTCTACGGCTTCCAAGGTATCCATTAAGATAGAGCGAACAGATGCGTATTTGTCCTGTTGGAGAACAAAAATGTAATCCTGCGCTCCCACCTGAAGCACTGTTTGACAATTTGGAAAGAGGGTTCCCATCATCTCTAACCAAGACGTTAAATTTTCCTGTTGGAAATAGGATAGGTGACAATAGACCAGCTGCAATTTTTTAAAGTTTTGCGGTGCCTGTCCTTTGCCTTCAATGAGATAACTATACCAGGGATTGAGGGAAATGGTTTGCTCCTGTTTGGTTAAGAGAGCCACCAGTTGTTTTTCACGCTCGCTAAGACTAGCTTCCTCAAGCAAAAGCCACTGATAATTTGACAGAGGTAGACTTAGATAACCCTCTTTATCAACTGGCTGATCTAAGATTTTACCATCAGGAAACCAATCCAGTAGTTCTTTTGCAATCATTTCTAGCCCTCCACTTTTTGGATGCACCAAGAAATCAAGGTTTCGAGGCGTTCCACATTTTCAGTCATATGAAGATAGCCCATGACCGCTTCAAAACCAGTAGACATACGATAGGTTACCACATCCGCATTCTTAGCCTTGGTATGGCTGTTGGTGTTGCGACCCCGTTTATAGATTTCTTCTTCTTTTTCCGTTAGGACTTCTTCTTCCAGCATGAGGGAAATCAAGTGTGCCTGAGCCTTAGCTGATACATACTTGGTTGCCTCTTGGTGGAGTTTATTGGGTTTGGTCATGCCTTTAAGAATGAGATGGCGACGAATATACATAGAGTATACTGCATCTCCTTCAAAGGCTAGCGCAATCCCGTTAATGAGATTGACATCAATCACGTGTCCACCTCACTCCATCCTTGGTATCCAGTAGCTTAATCCCTTGAGCAGCCAGTTGGTCACGGATTTGGTCAGCTGTCGCAAAGTCACGATTGGCACGCGCTTCTTGGCGTTTTTGGATCAAGGCTTCAATCTCTTCATCCAAAACTTCCTCGACAAAGACAATACCAAAGACCTCTAACATAGCTGTAAGAGCTTCCTTAACAACCGCATCATAGTTTCCTGAGTTGATCCATTTAGCCATTTCAAAGACAACTGTGATACCATTGGCAGAGTTGAAATCCTCATCCATGGCCGCTACAAACTTATCTTTAAATGCCTGTAACTCTTGAGCATCTACAGTTCCAGTAAAAGGTTGTTCATAGGTGTTCTTTAGATACTTGAGATTAGTCTCTGCATCACGCACTGCTTTTTCCGTAAAGTTGATAGGCTTGCGGTAGTGTTGAGTCGCAAAGAAGAATCGCAATACTTGACCGTCGATAGTTTTGAGAGCATCGTGTACCGTAATGAAGTTTCCCAAAGACTTAGACATCTTGACATTATCGATATTGACAAAACCATTGTGCATCCAGTAGTTAGCGAAGGTCTTACCTGTTTTGGCTTCTGACTGGGCAATTTCATTGGTATGGTGAGGGAACTCAAGGTCTGCTCCACCACCGTGAATATCGATGGTATCTCCTAAAATCTCAGTTGACATGACCGAACACTCGATATGCCAGCCTGGACGACCAGGTCCCCAAGGACTGTCCCAAGAAATCTCACCTGGTTTCGCTGCTTTCCAAAGGGCAAAGTCCACAGGATTTTCCTTACGAGCTGTTTCTTCATCTGTACGACCTGAAGCACCCAGCTCCAAGTCTTCTAGGGTTTTATTGGCCAATTTAGCATAATTGTGGGATTTTTCTACACGGAAATAGACATCCCCGTGGCTCTCATAGGCATAGTCCTTTTCAATCAAATCAGTAACAAAACGAATAATATCATCCATAAACTCTACAACACGTGGATGACAAGTCGCAGGCTTCACCCCCAAAGCCGTCACATCTTCACGAAAGGCAGCGATATACTTTTCCGCTACTTCCTGAGGTGTGATACCTTCTTCCTTGGCGCGGTTAATAATCTTGTCATCTACATCGGTAAAGTTTGAAATGTAGGCAACCTCATAACCACGGTACTCAAAGTAGCGACGAATGGTATCGAAGGCTACTGTTGAGCGGGCATTCCCCACGTGGATATAGTTATAAACTGTCGGCCCACAGACATACATCTTAACCTTGCCGTCCTCGATTGGGACAAATTCTCGCAAATCACGAGACATGGTGTCATAGATTTTAATCATAAAATAATAGTCAGGAAAGCTAAAATTCATAAACAGATATTTTCATAACTAACTGTTCAACGAAATTTTAGTCCGATTGCCTGTCACAAATCGGAATTCCTTGCTCCTTTCTAAACATAAAAGAAGAATACAGTAAAAAGATGAAGGGAGTCACTACGGAAGTTTTATTGCTATCTTTTCCGTTAGGCTCCCTTCCTTTCTTGTTTCAAATTTATCGTAAAGACTAGTCTAAACTAACTCTTGAGCAATGACTAGGGCAATCTCAAAGAAAGTCATAGCATCCGCTTTTCTATCCTCGCGTCTAGCATCCCATTCATGATTGTGATGGTCGACATAGTCAGCTGTGTAGAAAAATTGATAGACATTGGCTTGTCGATATTGGGCCCAGGCCATGATAGCTGAAGCTTCCATATCTACAACTCTAGCTCCTGCTGCTAGTCTTCGTTTGACCTTAGCAGCTGTTTCACGATAGAAGGCATCTGTGGTCCAAGACTTTGTTCGAATATGCTCAATGCCAGCTTTATCCAAGGCTTTTTCCATAGTAAAGAGTAGAGATTGCTCATAGGCTATTTCATCACTTGCTGGAGCATAGTGATAACTAGTACCTTCATCACGTAAAGCCGAGCTTGGTAGGATAATCTTATCTGCTTGAATAGACTGGTCCAGAACTCCACAAGATCCCAAAACAATAAAGTTCTTAAATCCTCTTGCTTTGAGTTCTTCCAAGAGTCCAACAACCATTGGAGCTCCAATCGTAGCCATAGCAACTGCTACCTTACTCCCATCTTTTTCATAGATATACCATGGCAGTTTGCCATTTAGATTGGTAAGATAGCCACCTTCGTAGACACCATCTATCTGCTTTACTCGTTCAAGGATCTCTCCATTAAAAGACAAGATAATGGTATCACAGATTTCTCCACCACTAAGAAGGCTTCGATCAGTTGGCTCTATAACAGCAGGTACATTTTCAAATTCTTCTAATAGCATTTATTACTCTTTCTCATTCAGATAAACCACTTGGGTTTGTTTGACAAAGCCAATCTTTTCATACAAACGTTTAGCACCTACATTGCTATCTTCCACGGCAATCTGAAATTCCTTATCATTTTGCTCAATCAGTTGGTTGACGAGGGATTTTGCTAAATAGCTTCCATAACCTTTTCCACGTTCAAGTTCTGATATTGCTAAACCGTAGAGGTAATTCGTATTAGTCGATAAATCTACCGTGCAAGTCCCAATAACCTGACCGTCTTTTAATAAAATATATAGGTGACTTTCTGGATCCTTCAGAGCTTCGGCGACATATCTATCCACAACTTCTTTCGATTCATGTTCCTCTGAAAATGCCTGAAATTTTAACTGGCTAATTTGCTCCTGATACGAACTATCTGCTAACAAAACTTCAAGATTGGAAAGTTTTGCTAACTGATAAGGTCTTCTATCCTTACCTAACCAGGTTTCTGTCTCTTCATCCTTGACCAGTCCCCAGTTATTGACAAAATCAGGATGACGGTCTAGAAAAATACGTTCTGTCTGAAAAGTCACTGAACGAATAGGGGAAGAAGTCGTTTCTTTCTCAAAGCTAGTAAACAAAGCACGTGCAATTCCCTGACGGCGATGATTGGGATGAACCAGTATCGTCACTTCCACATCTTGGTCATCAGCATAGACAGTTAACAAACCAACCAGTTCGCCTTTTTCGTAAAAAAGGAAAAATGCAGGCATGCTTAGGTCAAAATTAAGCATGTTAGAAAGATAAGGATCACGATAAGTTCCATCATAGGCTTGGCAACAGTTAATTAGTTTTTTCGCCTCAGATAACTCCTCTTGGCTTAACTTATTTCTTGCTTGAATCATATAGATATCCTCTACAGCTCGGACGATCTATGACTGGCATCTCTCGCTTGCTCGAGTTTATTGACGTAGTATTCCCGTTTTCCTTCAACTTCATGAATGGTTGGTTCATCCTTTTGCCCATGCACTCGGACAATCTTAGCAGGAATACCGACAACCGTTACATCGCTAGGTACATCTGCAACAACAACCGCTGCAGCACCGACTTTGGCATTTTCACCGATTTCTACAGGCCCGATAACTTGGGCATGTGCAGATATGAGAGCTCCCTTACGCACGGTCGGATGACGTTTGCCAACATCCTTACCAGTCCCACCAAGAGTCACTCCGTGATAGAGAAGAACTCCTTTTTCAACGATAGCCGTCTCCCCAATCACAAGGCCAGAACCGTGGTCAATAAAGACACCTGATTCGATCTGAGCTCCAGGATGGATCTCAATCTGCGTCCAAAAACGCCAAAACTGGCTGTGCATACGAGCTAAGAGCTTAAAGCCATGTTTCCAGAGAAAATGAGAGAGACGGTGGGCAGCCAAGGCTTTCACACCAGGATAGGTCAAAAGAACCTCCAAAGTGGTGCGAGCCGCTGGATCATTTTCTTTTACGATATCAATGGTTTCACGCCACCATCCCATACATTTCTCCTTTTCTTATTCTGAATCTTTTGGTGTTTCTGTAAATTCTTTCTTAGGTTTGTGATCCTTGTGATGACGTGGGCGGTAAGGTCTCTCAGACTTTTCGCCTTTTTCATCACGTTCAGGTTTTGGAGGACGAGGAAGAAGGGCTTTCATAGAAGCATCCACACGTCCTTTTTCATCAATCTTGATAACCTTAACATCAACTTCATCCCCGATTGCTACCAAGTCTTCGACATTATTGGTACGTGTCCAAGCCATCTCAGAGATATGAACAAGGGCATCTGTCTTATCAAAGAGGTTGACAAAGGCACCAAATTTCTCGATACGAACAACTTTAGCATGGTAAACTTCATCCACTTTAGCTTCACGAACCAAACCAGCAATGATTTCTTTAGCGCGGTTAATGGCAACTTGGTCACTAGAGTAGATAGATACGTTACCTTCTTCGTCGATATCAATCTTAACGCCTGTTTCAGCGATGATCTTATCAATCGTTTCTCCACCTTTACCGATAACAATCTTAATCTTGTCCACATCAATCTTGATGGTATCAATTTTCGGAGCAGTTGGAGCCAATTCTGGACGAACTTCTGGAATGGTTGCTTCAATGACATCAAGGATTTCAAAACGAGCTTTCTTGGCTTGGGCAAGAGCTTCAGTCAAGATTTCTGCAGTGATCCCTTGGATCTTGATATCCATTTGAAGGGCTGTAATCCCATCACGAGTACCTGCAACCTTGAAGTCCATATCTCCAAAGTGGTCTTCTAAACCTTGGATATCTGTCAATACTGTATAGTTGTTTCCATCTGAGATAAGACCCATAGCAATACCTGCTACTGGTGCCTTGATTGGCACACCACCAGCCATAAGGGCAAGTGTTCCCGCACAGATAGAGGCTTGAGAAGAAGAACCGTTTGATTCCAATACTTCTGCTACTAGACGAATCGCATATGGGAATTCTTCCAAGCTTGGCAATACTTGAGCAAGGGCACGCTCACCGAGAGCACCGTGACCAATCTCACGACGGCCAGGAGCACCGTAACGACCTGTTTCCCCTACAGAGTATTGTGGGAAGTTATAGTGGTGCATAAAACGTTTCTTGTACTCTGGATCCAAACCATCGATGATTTGAGTTTCACCCATTGGCGCCAAAGTCAAGATAGAAAGAGCCTGAGTTTGTCCACGAGTAAAGAGACCTGAACCGTGTACGCGAGGAAGGAAATCAACAACCGCATCCAAAGGACGGATTTCATCAACCTTACGGCCGTCAGGACGAACCTTGTCTTCAGTGATCAAACGGCGCACTTCAGCGTGTTCCATTTGTTCCAAGATTTCAGCCACATCACGCATGATACGGTCAAATTCTTCGTGGTCTGCATATTTTTCTTCGTAAACTGCTGTTACTTGATCTTTCACTGCTTGAGTTGCAGCTTCACGCGCCAATTTTTCTTCTACTTGGACAGCTTTTTGAAGGTCGCTGTTGTAGGCTGCGATGATTTCAGCTTGCAATTCAGCATCTACATGAAGCAATTCTACTTCTGCTTTTTCTTTACCAACTGCTGCAACAATTTCTTCTTGGAAGGCAATCAATTCTTTAACGGCTTCGTGTCCTTTAAGAAGAGCTTCCAACATGATTTCTTCTGACAATTCTTTGGCACCAGACTCTACCATGTTGATAGCGTGTTTTGTACCAGCTACTGTTAATTCAAGAAGCGATTGCTCTGCTTGTTCTTGAGTTGGGTTGATGACGATTTCTCCATCAACATAGCCTACTTGTACCCCAGCGATTGGTCCGTCAAATGGAATGTCTGAGATAGACAAGGCCAATGATGAACCAAACATGGCTGCCATTGGTGCAGATGCATTTTCATCGTAAGAAAGGACAGTGTTGATGACTTGCACTTCGTTACGGAAACCTTCCGCAAACATTGGACGGATTGGACGGTCAATCAAACGCGCTGTCAATGTCGCATCTGTTGAAGGACGTCCTTCACGTTTCATAAAGCCACCAGGAAATTTCCCAGCCGCATACATTTTTTCTTCGTAGTTGACTTGAAGTGGGAAGAAATCCCCAGTTGCCATTTTCTTAGACATAACGGCAGCAGTCAAGACAGTTGACTCACCGTAACGTACAACAACAGAGCCATTTGCTTGCTTAGCAACCTGACCAGTCTCTACGATCAACTCACGACCCGCAAAAGTCGTTTGAAACACTTGTTTTGTCATTGTAATCCCCTTTGGATTGATAAAATTATACGCCTTGCCTACAAAGATCAGGATACAAATCATCAGAAAGGTTTGATACTAAAGCATCTAAACCTTTCACGCTAATCGCTATCATGCGATTAGCTAAATGCTTTACTAACTCTCTCGTCAAATATCATCGATTTGACTCGCTCGTGTCGCTCTTTCCCAAAATTAGTAAGAGTCATTTAGGAAAAATTGCTATCAAAAAATTGAGAATTAGAAGATCCTAAAAATTTAAATACCCTCATCTTTGTATCAAGTACGTACAGAGTCTATTTTATCATATTTTTCTTAAAAAGTGCGGTCTTTTCTATTAAAAAGGAACCATTCCTCCATGAAAAGAAGAATGGTTTGCTTTTTATTATCCTAAAGATTGGTGATTAAACAAAGCATGAGTTGCTTGATGAATGTACTGAGCAGTATCTGCATTGTTCATGGTGTAGAGATGCACACCTGCTACGTCTTGCGTTACCAAGTCCACGATTTGGTCTACGGCATAGGCAAGTCCTGCTGCTCTGAGTGACTCAGGGTCATTCTCATACTTGTCTAAGATAGCTTTAAACTTACGTGGAAGATGGATATTCTCACAAGTCTTCAAGAGACGAAGAGCTTGGTTACGATTCAGGATTGGCATGATACCCGCATGAATCGGTACATCAATACCAGCCAAGGTGCACTTGTCCTGGAAATCGTAGAATCGCTCATTGTCAAAGAAAAGCTGAGTGACAAGACTTGAACAGCCTGCATCTACTTTTCTTTTCAGATTTTGAATATCTGAGATTTGGTTTGGTGAATCAGGGTGCCCTTCTGGGTAACAAGCGCCAATAATTTCAAAATGTGGCGCCTGCCCCTTGATGAATTCAATCAGGTCTGTCGCATAACGGAAGTCCTTTTGTGGTTCCACATCAGGGATGAGATCTCCACGAAGAGCCAAGATTTTCTGAACCCCAACCTTATCCAAATCTGCAATGGTCTCAGCCACCTTATCCTTAGTCAGATAAATAGCTGGCAAGTGAGCAATAGTTGGAATCTCCAAGTCATTTTGGATATAGTCTGCCAAACGAACCGTCGTCTCTTTGATATTAAATTTATTATTGCTGGCAGTCACACTGATGAAGTGTGGTGCCAAGTCCTGCATATCTTTCAGGGCCGCAATAATTTTGTCATTGCCTACTGCTGGGTTTGGAGGGAAAACTTCAAATGAGAGGGACGGTGTTTGACGTGACATATTTATGAACCTTTTCTAGTTGATTTCTTACTGATCAACCATGTATGGAGAAATATCTTTTCTTACAATTTCTCACGCGCAGCTTTCGCAGCTTCTACAAGGCGGATCAAGCTTTCTTTCGTTTCTGGAATACCACGTGTTTTCAAACCACAGTCAGGGTTGATCCAAACTTTTCTGCTTGGCACTTTAGCAAGGATTGCTTCGATTGTGTGGTCGATTTCGCCTTCGTTCGGCACACGAGGTGAGTGGATATCGTAAACCCCAGGTCCAACTTCTGTTTGGAAGTTTTTCGCTTTGAGTTCGTCCAAGATTTCAAGGTTTGAACGGCTAGCTTCAAATGAGATAACGTCTGCATCCAAGTTGTCGATAGCTGGGATGATATCTGTAAATTCTGAGTAACACATGTGAGTGTGGATTTGTGTGTCTGGTGCTACTGTTGAGTGTACCAAACGGAAGGCTGGAATAGCCCAGTCAAGGTAGTCTTCGTACCAGTCGCTACGACGAAGTGGCAATTTCTCACGAAGAGCAGCCTCGTCGATTTGGATGATTTTCACACCTGCAGCTTCAAGGTCAAGAACTTCATCCTTGATAGCAAGAGCGATTTGAAGAGTAGAATCCTTGATAGAGATGTCTTCACGTGGGAATGACCAGTTAAGAATTGTAACAGGTCCAGTCAACATACCTTTAACAGGTTTGTCAGTACGGCTTTGTGCATAGCTAGACCATTTCACAGTGATTGGGTTGAGACGAGTCACATCACCCCAGATGATTGGTGGTTTAACTCCACGCATACCGTATGATTGTACCCAACCGTTCTTAGAGAAGAGGTAACCTGACAAGTTTTGACCGAAGTACTCAACCATGTCGTTACGTTCGAATTCACCGTGTACAAGCACGTCAAATCCAACTTCTTCTTGCCATTTGATCCATTCGTCGATCGTTTCAGCAAGGAAGGCATCGTATTCTTCTTGTGACAATTCACCCTTACGGAAGGCCAAACGTTTAGCACGAACTTCCTTAGTTTGAGGGAATGAACCGATCGTTGTTGTTGGAAGAGCTGGAAGTTTGAATGCTTCTTCTTGGATTGCTTCACGTTCTGCGAAGGCTGGCAAACGAGTGTAGTCTGCGTCAGTCAATCCAGCGATACGCGCACGAAGTTCAGCATTTTCACCAACACGTTCAGTCGCAAAGAGTTCTTTGTTTGCTGCAAGAGCTTCTGCTCCTTGACCATTACGGATAGCATCCAAGTCACGGATCTCATCCAATTTTTCTACTGCAAATGCAAAGTGGCTCAAGATAGCTGGTTCAAATTCTTCATTAGCAGTTGTAAATGGCACATGAAGAAGTGAGCATGAGCTTGTCAAAACGATGTTTTCAGCTGGGATTTGCTCAAGAATAGCCAAGCTCTTTTCGTAGTTGTTACGCCAGATGTTCTTACCATTGACAATACCTGCATAAAGAGTCTTGTCAGCTGGGAAGCCACCTTTAACAAGTTCAAGAGTTTTCTTACCTTCAACGAAGTCAAGACCGATCGCATCTACTGGCAATTTCACAAGATCAGCGTAAACGTCACGAACGTCACCGAAGTAAGTTTGAAGCAAGACCTCAAGACCTTTTTTATCAGCCAAGAGTTTGTTGTAGATGTTCAAGAAGAGGGCTTTTTCTTCTTCTGTCAAGTCTTTGACAAGAGCAGCTTCATCGAGTTGGATACGAGTTGCACCAAGTTCAGCCAATTTCGCAAAAACATCTTGGTAAGCAGCTACTAAGCTATCTACGAAGTCTTCTGCTTTCACACCTTCTTCAAAGTCTGACAATTGAAGGAAAGTGAATGGTCCTACAAGGACAGGACGAGTGTTAAGACCAAGTTCTTTAGCTTCTTGGAACTCATCAAAGATCTTGTGACCAGCCAATTTTACTTGAGTGTCTTTTTCAAATTTAGGAACGATGTAGTGGTAGTTAGTGTTGAACCATTTCTTCATTGGAAGGGCACGAACATCCCCTTTTTCTCCTTGGTAACCACGTCCCAAAGCAAAGTAGCGTTCAAGGTCAGACAAGTCCAAGTTTTGTACTGAAGCAGGAACTACGTTGAAAAGGAAAGCTGCATCTAGGAAGTTGTCATAGTGAGAAAAGTCATTTGATGGGATTTCAGAAATGCCTTTTTCTTTGACGATGTTCCAGTGTTTTGCACGCAATTCTTTAGCCGCAGCCAAGAGTTCTTCTTCTGAGATTTCTTTTCTAAAGTATTTTTCAGTTGTAAATTTTAATTCGCGGAATTCACCCAAACGAGGGAAACCGATAATTGTAGTTGACATGTTTTGTCCTCCAAAAATTGTTGTTGAAACTATCTTAACAGAAAAGAAATCATCTGTATAATTGTAAAAAATTAGGCTTTGATATAGTTTGAAACTATATCACTTTTTAAAGCACAAAAAAAGATTTGGAGAAGATTCCCCAAATCCTTGATAGACAATGGTTAATAGATTTTCAAGATAGCCATGTTCATAGTCAAACTTGATTAAACCGAGAGTTGCCTATGGCTTGTTATTAGAAAAGACTATAGCTCTATCCCCTTGTCACGGAGATTAGCCAGACACTCCTCATAGTAGGCAGCGTCATGTTCGCTATAGATAGGACTTTGCAATTTCTCCTCTGCTAAGTCTTCATAGGAAGGACAGGTCTTGCCACGGTAGTTCTTGTCTAGCCACTCTGGACTGACATTGTAGCCACGGCTAGCCATCTCCTCCATGATCAAACGATGATAGGCATAGAGACGATAGGGCGAGTAGGTAAAGACATAGTCAACCGTCGCATGCTTTCTGCCCCAGCCATTGCCACGCAGGGCGCAACACTCTCGATGTTGCCCCAAAAGTTGAGGACGGGGAAGTTGTGAAATTAAGGCCTCATGCCAAAGTCTCATGGGAGTCTCCTTTCAGTAACGTTGAATGTTGCAAATAGGTATTTGGATAGCGTTCAAGCAAGTCTCGAGTCCTAGCAATCAAATCTTCCTTGGAAGCTTGACCAAAGCGATAGCGATCCAGCAAGATCATATAGTCCTTACGCTCAGCATCTGTCGCTTTCTTTTTGAAATAGCCCCAAATATGCTGAAAGGCATTGCAAACCTGACCCCTGTGCTCTGGAATCTGGCAGGCACGATCAATCATCTCTTGAACCTGACTCACCTCCACCACTTCTTGCTTGAGATACTGGCGAATGTCCTTGTAAATATTGCTAGAATGGCTCAAAACAAGGTATTTATTTTCCGCCCAGAGTTGCTGACAAAGGGCACGTTGGTTGTTATTTTCCATATTTCTCCTAACTTTCTACTAGTTCCCAGGAAATACGGAAACAAAGTTATTTCTATAAAATGAGCGAATTAATTACTCCATCACCCTTTAAAGTTTTTCAAAAACTCTTTGAGTTCTGCATCAGCTTCTGGTGTGGTTCCGTGGAGTTGACCGAGCATTTCAAGTAGAGAAGCGGTTTGGCTTTCGATATCTTTATTTGTATCGTTAATCTTGCTGACGATGTCTGTCAGTGGCTCTACTTCTTCTTCCTCAAAAGTATCCACATAGCGAGGGATATTGAGGTTGTAGTCATTTTCGACGATTTCTTCATAGCTTGCTAGATGGGCAAACTTATCAATCTCCTCACGAGACTTGTAGGCTTCCAGAATCTTCTCGATATGAACATCCGTCATGATATTTTGATTTTTCCCTTTATCAAACTCCTTAGAGGCATCGATAAAGTAGACATCACGGTTGGTACGGTTCTTTTTGAGAATGATAACCGTAGTCGGAATGCTGGTATTAAAGAAGATATTGGCAGGTAGCCCGATAACCGTATCAATAGCTCCTTCTTCTAACAAGGCCTTGCGAATGGTTCCCTCCGCATTTCCACGGAAAAGAACACCGTGAGGAAGGACGATAGCCATGACCCCATTATCCTGCTTGAGGTGGTAATACCCATGCAAGAGAAAGGCAAAGTCAGCCTTGGACTGGGGTGCCAGTTTTCCAAAAGGAGAGAAACGAGGGTCAGCCATAAAGCCAGAGCTTGCTGACCACTTGGCAGAGTATGGCGGGTTCATGAGAACACCATCAAAGTTGGTCGGCTCTTGTGTTGGCCAGTCTTCATCCAGTGTATCGGCATTGTGGAGAAATTGATTCTCAACTGGAACACCGTGTAGGATCATGTTCATCCGAGCCAGGTTATAGGTCGAGGTATTGAGCTCCTGACCAAAGTAGACAACCGTCTGCGGTTTATGAGAGTATTTCTTGGCATTGAGCAAGAGAGAGCCAGAACCCATAGTCGCATCATAGATGGTAAAGCCTTCCTGATCTTCACGACCCAAAAAGGCAATCTGAGTCATGAGCTTGGCAACAGGTTGAGGCGTATAGAACTCACCAGCTTTCTTACCCGAGTCAGTCGCAAACTGACCGATCAGATACTCATAGGCATCCCCCAGCATATCACCAGCATGTCCAGCCACATCCAGCACAGCCAACTCTTTCATGACTGCTGCTACTGTTTGGTTTTGCTTTTGTGGAGTTGCCCCTAGCTTTTTAGAGTAGAGGTCGATATCTTCAAAGAGATTTTCATAGAGGTCATCACTCTGCTCGATATCACGAAAACCTTGAGCCAAGTCTTCCAGCTGGAAAGTCCCTTCATTGACACGTGCTACCAGAGCCGTAAAGGTCAAGTCTGGCTTAATGATATAGTTGAGCTCGTCATTCATGACAGAGACCAGATCCTCGTGGGCCTCCGCATCCTCGTAGTAGTTGCGATAGACCTCAAGGGCATCCTCTAGACTATCCGTCCCCTCTTCCATAGTCTCAGCCACGAAAAAGAGCATCTTGTCTGACAGATACTTATAAAAGACCATGCCTAAAAGATAGGACTTGTAGTCGTTGGCATCCATCTTAGAGCGGAGAACATCCGCTGAGTTCCACAGGGCTTGGTAGAGCGACTGGGAAGTTTGTGTTGTTTCCATAATGTTTCTTTCTAAGTTTTACAAATATTTTTCAAAAAGTGATTGTTTAGGAATAACCAATCACTTCTCTTTCTACCGTTTGAATCAAGTCCAAAGGAATATCAGAAACAGGAAGTTGATAAACGATATTTTTTCGAGGGTTATAAAATCCAAGATTTTCGATAGACAGGAAGTCAGGATCATAGGAATGTAAACCCATGATATAGTATACAAGGACTTGTAGCGTATGGTCTTTATTTGGAGTTGTTTTAGTCACCTTAAAATCCCATAATGTATCCTTGGTCAGAAAATCTCCATCACCCTTATCAATCGTGTCTGTATAACCTCCAAGAAAATGAAAGCCATCCTTTACCAAAGGACCATAGAGGTCGAAAAAGCAAAGACTTCGTTCTACCATGATACGAATATTCTCTATCGTTTCGGCATCCACTGAAATTTCCTCAAAAGGCTTATAATACTTGATCCCCGCACGAAAAACGACATCAAAAGAAACCAAACGACACGCACTTTCTATCGATAAGTCATCCAATCCTGTAACCAAATCAAGAAGTGCTTCTGCTAGGTCTCCCATACCAACCATCTGAGCTCCCTTGAGAGAAATTCTGAAAGCATCACAGGCTTCTGCCCCTTTCATAAAACGAGTCAAGTAGTCAACACAAATCCCCACTAAACTTGGAGATACGGACTCTACAGGATGCAGAATTCTATGGTCTTCGAACTGCTCTACTGAAAATAACTTGATGGGCAAGTAGCCACCTCGAGGTTGGTTAATTTCTTTGATACGTTGTGTTACAGATACCATGAGTTCTCCTTTTAATTATATAAAATACGTAATACCCAGTAATGTTTAGTTCACGCTTATCCAAATTTGAAAAATGACTCAATTCATTTTTTCTTTGCTCTCAGTTTTCTTGTGCCTGCTTCAACCTTATCAGCATTTTTCTTATTTTCCAATTTTTCATTAAATACTGTTTTATCAATAATTGTCTTGATTAAATTATCAAGTTCTGTTCCTTCCGAGTAATCTGCTGGTACAAAGTAATCAATACGACTATCACGAGTCATTTTGTGGACTTTTTTTCTGTCATTGGTTTTTGGATTGAATACACCGATAGAATAGCCCCCTCGCATTTTAACTAATTTCATACAGGGGATATCAGTATCACTATCACCCAGATAAATCATATTTCTGAAAGGAACTCGTAAATCACTCTCTGGGAAAAATTCATTGACTGCAGAGTCATTTACATCTAAAATACCTTTGGTAATTCTAAAAAGAAATTGAGTCTTATTGGTGTAATTCACTACTTGAGCAGGCCAGACTGCAACCCCATTTTCATCACAATAAAAAGAAGTCGCATAAATTTTCTTAAAGGCCCCCTTCTTAGCTATTGAAGTGCCCTCTATCATCTCTTTCAAACCCGATGAAATAATATAGTGCTCAACAGTTACACCTCGTTCTTCCCCATACTTTCTGATTCGTTCAAACCAGCCTTCAACCCCATCGAATAATGCTACTTCTGAACCAAACCTAGCTAACTCTGTCTTTGTAAATAGGACTTTCCCTGCAGATTCTGTTTTCATAGTATACATATAGGCTAGATTTTGGTCCATATCATTTTTATGGGCAAAACCATTTGACTTCTTCCAAAACTCTCCAATTTCATACCCTAGCTCCTGGATAAACCCTTGAGCTTGCATATCATCAGGAGACAGCGTTTTATCAAAATCATAACAAATGGCTACAACAGGTTTATCATCTTTAGAGAGATGATTCGATTTTACTTTTGACATAAGGTTGTTCTCCTTTTTATATAAACATATCCTGCAAGAGTTTCTTTTTCAAAGTCTCAAGCTGAGAAATTTTTTCTTGGTAAGAATTGATGAGATTATCAAGGTTTGAGAAATAGGCGCCGATGGCTTGTTGTTCAGCTATTGGTGGTAAATAAAATGGAATCTCTGAAAAAGTTGGGAACTGTACACGTTGTTTTTCAATTAGACTTCCTGTTGCAAACTGTTTATATTGATAAATTGCATACATTGTTTTCAATAAAATTTTTAGAAAATCATTATCAAATTTTTCTATATCTCTATTTTTTATCACAATATAATAACCAGAAACTGAAATAGTAACTTCATTATTGTTTAAATCTAAAGCACCTAATGTAAGATTCATTGGATTATAAACAAACTCATTTAAGTTAACCTTTTTAAATTTATCATTCTTTTTTACCAAAAAATCTCTTTTGTAACGATCCGTTTTAGGTGTTAATCCCTTCTCAACTGTTAAACTCCATAACTCATTCTCTACTGAAGGTTCAATATAATTTGATACTTGTTCAAAAATATCACCTAGATAATACTTCTGCCATTTACCTTCAAATCCATCCATACGAATTTCAGGAACTGTCTGTCCAGCTTTTGGAAACATCTTGGAGAGCATGGTCGCCTTGAGAGATTGGTAGTTAGCGAGATTGTCCTTGTAGCTAGCCAGAAGGTCGTCGAGGGTGCGAAAAAGGGAGCCTATTGCAGATTGTTCCTCTTGACTAGGGACTGGAACCTTGGTATTACGAAGCGTTTCTAGCCCCAAAAATTTTTGAGTATTCCCTGCCATTTCAATTTGAATATATTTATTGAATAAGTTCGTTTTTAAATATTGCAATAAAAATTGATTTTGTATTTCTCCACTATTTTTTATCAATCCTACATTTTTTATAGCAAATCCATCTGAATCAACTAAAACAGGCTTCCCTATTGTACCAATAAGGCCAAGCAGAATATCACCGACTTCCACTTTTGAACGTTTATTTATCTCATTATAATCTGATTCAGAAATTAATGATGCATCACATAGATTTAATCCAGAATCTGTTAAATTCTTTGAAGTTACTAAAGGATATCCATTTTCAATATATTTTGGAGATGAGTGAGTCCCATCTCGAACATCTTTGACTTCTTTTAGATCCCTATATAGCCATTCTTCTTTAATTTCACTTACTCTAATCAGTGGCATATGTTTCTCATTTTTCCTTTTTATACTTAATATTATATGCATTTGCATATTCATTGTGAAATTGATAAGCTACATTCAATTCGATATTAGGCATCATATTTGAATAACCCTTTTCCTTCAATGACCAATGTTTAATATCATCTTTCTCAGGTGTTATAGTATCAAAATAACAAATCAGATTAGCATCAAACATCAATTGGAGTAGATAATCCGGGGAGGAAAGTTTATTTGAACTATGTTGCAAACTAATATTACTATTATTATAGGCATCCACAAATTCAGGATATGTAAACTTCTTATGTATTCCTAATTTATTCAATGATCTAAGAAAATTATCAAATACTTTTAATTCGTCTCTAGAAATATAGACAGACATATAATCTGCTAATTCCGTTTTTAGATAATCGTGATACTCTTCCTGTACTCTTTTCAAATCTTTCTTACTAAAAATGTCCTTATTCTTAGAATTTTTATTTTTCTCAATTACTAAATTCAAAAGCGTTAAAATATCTCGTGGTTTATAATTTGAAAAGTATAAAAATTGCACAAAAGAGTTAAGTTTATCAGGGCTTGTAATCGGTTTATAAGGATATGAAAAATAGTGATCCCACGTCTCTCCAAGCATTTTACTTGGTTTATCCTGTTGTTTTGAAAGGTAGTTATCTGCTAGCCGAAATAATAAACCTTGTCTATAATTTTTATCAGCAGTTTCCCATTTTAAATACACTGTATTATTTTTAAGTATTTGACCACCATTATATAATTTCATATCGAAAAGTAAATCTGGCCTAATTAATAAACAAATTCTTACCCCCATACTTCTCAACTTTTTATCACTGTTCAAATTTGCAACTGCATTTGCTAAACCTTCAATACATGCTTTATACACTTCATAATCAACATTCTCTGGTAAGATATCAATTCCATCTATAAAGAAGTCGATAGTTTTTGAAAAGTTTACTTTTTCAAAAAGTTGTTTTGACTCATTGAATAGCTCTGTTAAAGCCATTGAGGTTTTTTGCAAATGAGATGTTGAAGTATTCTGCTCACCACTTTCTCCATTAATTTTGGAGCCTACACCAGTTTTATGTATAGTTAACTTAGCAGAGAGCTCTGAACTAATTTTTTCAGTGTATGATTGAACCACATCTAGGATAGCTTGAAAGTTTGGATCATACGCATTCCGATGAAACTTTTCTATAAAAGATGATATCCTATCAATTTTCTTTTTATAAAAAATTCTTTTGTATATGTTTTTCTTCAAATCATTCTTTATGTAGCTTAAAATCATCATCATAATGACATTTTCCCATATCTCATGATATGGAGTATTCTCTAACTTTCCTCTCTGTTTTAAGCCAATGAACTTATAAAACATTTGAGGAGGAACTCGATTAAGTTCTGCTATACCTTTTCTTTTATTATTGCAATAATATACAGCATAAGCTGTTTTCCCAGAACCCTTTTCACCAACAATAAAATAAGTATTCTGATTAGATATTAATTCATAAAACTCGTCCTTTAAAAATACTCTATCAAATAATTTTTCATCGAGTTTATTTCTTGCCTCATTAAAGTCATCTGCATTCGTACTTAGTGTCCTTAATTCGCTGACTTTTTTAAATTTCTTTTCGTTTTGTACCATTATATTTCATCCCCCATTTATTTCTCACAATCAAAAAGCATTTTAAGTATAATTTTTAAAAATTATACTCCTACATTTTCTCATAATAAAATTATACCACGAATCCACCAAAAAACGCCTTTAGATAATAATATATCTAAAGACGTTTATTTTTTATCCAGCTACTTGTGTCGCTTCTTCTACTTTCACTTTCTTATCCTTCTTACTCGAACCACTCAATCGTCGTTTACTGTCTCGGATTGTGTTTAGATCCTTGAGGAGTTTGGTTAGGTGTTCCTTTTCAGGATAGGCTTCTGCACTGGCTGCGGTAAAGCGCATAAAGAGGTCGTAGATACTAGTTAGTTCTGTGCGGACTTGTTTGGTCTTGCCAACTTCCTTAGTAGACTTATAAGCACGCGCCTGACTTTCCACTTGATCATACTCCTCTTGCGCAATAGTGACTGCCTGTAGCATCGGTGTCAATCCAAGATTCGTCACAGCTGTTTGGTATGGTTCCTCACTTAGTGTTTTGAGAAGACTCTTGACCTCTGCCGTTTCAACATCGTTACTGTGCTTGGTGATATCCTTGTACTTAGTAAATACTGGCTTAAGCGTCTCATAGGCTTCCTTAAGACTGCTTTCTTTGATTTTAGCAAATCCTCTATGAAGTGTAAAGAGACCGACTAAAGCACTATCTCTTTCCTTATCCACTGTTGTCAAACTAGTAGACTCCTTCTTCTCCACACTAGCAAGTTGAGCTTGATAATCTGATAGCTTACTCTTGAAGGAATCAAGATGCTTGCCGTACATAGTCTCATCCTTGTGAGACTTTGTGAAATCTTCTAAGACTTGACTTGTGTCAATCATCAAGCTTTCAAATTCTCGATTAGTAAAGTTAGTATAGCTTAGCGGACGGATGTTATAAGTTTTTGTCATGTTGTGACCTTTCTATTTTTAATGATTATTTTCTATTTGTTCAAACCAATAATGGAACAATTCTGCTAAATAAAGTTGCGGCTGATTTGTCTTTACGATACTTCTTTGTCTATCCTTTGGAACCAAAGAACTTCCCTCTGTTTTATAGGCCTGTATTAAAATAGCTACGATTCCAATTAGACAGATCACCAAAAAACTATGAATCCAATCATCATCAACTGTTTTGTTTTTCTTCATCAGAATTTCCCCTTTAAGTTTATAGATAAATAGTAACAGATAAAAATGAAATTTTAAGCATCGTTGGCTCAACTGACTCTTTTTTCAGCTCAACAGCACACTTTTAGAATTTTTGTAACGTTCAGAGGACAAATCTAACATTTCAAAAATAAAAAATCTCTATCTGACTGGACAAATACCTTGTCTGTCAGATAGAGACTTTTACTATTTTTAGATTTTAACCTTTCTAGCTTTAGAATGCATATAAACTTTAGGAGAGACGACTATTCGAAAGTTCGAAGACCTAAAAACTTTCTCAGCTAGACTATTCGTAGCTTAGAACACTCATAAATTTATGCATTCCTTATCATTCTAAGCTTAGACCACATATAAACTTTAGGAAGTCTATATCTTCGAAACTTCGAAGGACTATCTCCCCACTCTGAGTGGCTCAATCACCTCTTCTATCAGTTGGGTATAGGCTTCTTTGATTTGTTTTTTATAGAGGAGTGGGTTGAGGGCATCTGCCACGTCAACTTTATAGTCCTTGTAGCGCTGACTCTTGGTCAGTTGGCTTTCTCCTAGTTGCTTTTTAGCGCCCTTGCGGTAGTGATTGACATAGTAGCGGAGTTCATCTTCACCCACATACCAGGTCTTACTAAATTCTTGGATATGCTGCTGGATGACTGCTTCAATCATCTGGTCAAGGATATTGGCGATGGATTGACCTCTGTAGCGGTCAGGATTTGCCTGTACTTCTTGCCAAAGTTCTGAGATGATCTGTGCCAGATTTGGATTGGTCTTCTCCAGACTTTGGATAAAGGTATCCACTGCTTCTCTATCCTGTGCGCTGAGACTCTTTTCCGTACTTTTCTCTTGCTCGAGCAGGCTTTGAATCAAGGTCAGGATATAGGCGTAGTTAATCTCATCGACTTGAATAGACTCCAGTTCGTAGTGGATATCCAGTGGCTCCCCATCTTCATCACCATCTTCTGAACGACTTTTAAGTTCGGCAAGGATATTTTGATAGAAGCCTAGATAGTTTTCCAATTCTTCTGCGGTTAGTCCAGTCTCTGCATAGATTTCTTCCTCGTCATACTCTTTATAAACTCGGATAGAAGCCAAGTATTTATCAAAGGATTGATAAGCCTTGGCTAGTTTTCTCAATTCAGGCGTAGAGATTTGTTCGATTTGGAGTCCTTCTTCGGGGTCATCGGTGATTAGATTTCGAAAGTCGCTACAACTTCTCAAAAAGTTTCTCTTTTCCTCTTCCCAGCTAGGGGCTAGGACATCATTTTCACCACCATTTGAGTAGAGCTTGAGGGCATTATCGACTGCTTCCTTAAAGGCTAGTGGCTTTTGGAAGGTGATGATATGACCATAGGTCTTACTAGAATCAAAGATCCGGTTGGTTCGACTAAAAGCCTGAATCAAGTCCTGCGGTTGCATTGGTTTACGATCGATAAAGAGGGTCGATAGACAAGGTGCATCAAATCCTGTTAAGAGACGATTGACCACGATAACCAAGTCCAACTGCTCATTGCGATAGAGATATTTGTCTTGCTTACGGGCAAGGCGGTTATTGACATCGGTATTAAAGCCACGGAGATCTGCCATGGTAAAGTGAGTATCAAACTCTCGGTTATAGTCTTCTAAGACCTGTTTCATATGGTCTTGGTTGGCTCTTGAGTCCTCTTCATTTTCTGTGACAGAGTAGGTAATGGTAAATTTCGGAAAGTCTGGAAGGAACATCTTGACTCTCTCTGATACCTTGACCCGTGTTTGACCAGCCTTGACTCTTTTGAGAAGGTCATAGTAGGCTTGAGCTTGAGGGATAGACTTGACCGTCAGAATGGCATTGTAGGTATTGCCCACACCTTTTTGGATGCCTAGTTGTTGGCGGGATTTATTGATAATGGCATCCAAGACTTCCAGCATGTGCTCCTCATTTTCGTAGACAGTATCTGGTATTTCATTTTCAGACTGGTCTGTGATGAGGGTATTGCGATAATCCACCTTAAAGCCTAAGACAGCTCCGTCATGGATGGCTTCCTTGACTGTATACTCATGGAGACGGTCTCCATACTGTTGCTGGGTGGTTTGAGCTAGGTCACCGACCTGCTGGCGTTTATTTTCCTTAAAGATGGGCGTCCCTGTAAATCCATACCAAAGGGACTGAGGGAAAAAGGCTTTAATGTCTTTTTGTGTTTGTGGCGTCACGGCACGGTGGCATTCATCCACGACAAAAGCCACTCGGAGTCCCTTGATTTTGTCCGCATCTCGTTGGTAAAGACCTTGGTCAAACTTGCGCATCATGGTGGTGATTTTCTGGATAGTTGTCACCACGACACGTTTATCATTACTGCCTAGTCGCTTGACCAAATCATGTGTATTGTCCGTCTCATCGATATCAATGACATCATTGGTCGCATATGAGAGGAAGGATGATGTAGTCTGTTGGTCCAAGTCCCTGCGGTCAACTACAAAAATCGTCTTTTGGATGGAAGGAATCTGAAGGAGATTCCTCGCTACCTTATAAGATGTCAAGGTCTTCCCTGAACCTGTCGTATGCCAAACATAGCCTGATGCTTGTTGGCGAGAGGCTTCCTGCACCGCTTCGATAGCATGGATCTGGTAGGGGCGCAAGAGGATGAGAGATTTCTTGCTATCATCAATGACAGAATACTGCATGACCATCTGGTGCGCACGAGGGATCGAAAGGACTTCGTGGGCAAAGCTAGTCAGATTTGTCACAGGATGATTGTCCTTATCCACCCACTTGGTTAGAAATTGCTTGTTGAGTTTATTTTCACGAGTTGCAGCGATATAGCGAGTATCAACTTTGTTGGTCACAACAAACATCTGCAAGCTAGAGTAGATACCACGGAATTTCCCTTCACGGTCATATTTTTTAATCTGATGAAAGGCATCAATAAATGCTGCTTGGGAACTCTTTAACTCGATTTGAATCATAGGCAAGCCATTGATGAGAAGAGTAACATCCAGTCTACGGTCTTGGTCCAGAGGATTTACTTTTTCTCTTTGGACTTGATTGACTACTTCGTAGCTAGACTTTCCTGCTGCGATATTGTCTCGCCAAATAACTGACAAACGGATGGTGCCTAGGCTAGCATCTTCTCTTTGAACCTCGACTTTGGCAATGCCGTTTTCACCGACCAACCACTTGGCAGCATCATAGTAGCTAACAAAGTTGAGTTGATTTTGAATCTGGCGTTTTTCTTGCTCAGTCAAGGGATGGTCTGCAAGCAGAGCAACGTTGTTTTGGGCTAGTTTCTCAAAAAAATTGTCCCATAGTTGTTCTTCTGTTTTTAGGTCTTCTCTATAAGTCCATTGGCTTTCACCAGTTACCAGCTGGTTAATCAGTTGTTTTTCTATTTCCAGTTCTGGTTTTACCTGCATCTATATTTCTCCTTCAGAGGTTGACATTCTAGTTATTATTATATCATAGTCCTATCAGAAAAACTTCCGCTCCCTCCCTACTTCAACGCACTTTTTACCTTTTTCTTAGTTATGATGCGGTCATTTTTGTTGGCTAGGGATTTGAGTCGGGCTTCGAGTAAGACTTTTCTGCCTGCTTCGTTGCGGGTGTAGACTAACTGGTAATCACCTAGCTGAGGTGCGATTGCGTCTAGAAAGAGCTGAGCTTCTTCCTTGCGCTTTTCAAAGAGGCTAGGAACTACAAAATACTTGGATTGACCTTCTGGTGCTTTTTTTGCTACTAAGAGGTAGCGTTGATTGTCCACGGGAGCAAAGAATTCGCCCAAGGTCTGAGAGAAGAGCTCCTTATCTCGCATACTGCCACCTTTTAGATAGGCAAAAACGCAATAGCTATCCTTATCTTCTTCCACCTGCACGCGCGACCGATCATCAGAAAGATGCCCCATCTTTAGCATGGCATTACGAATACCTTCACCCACCTGACGTAGGCGTACATAAGGACTCTTGTAAAAGAAATAACGGACCAAAGCAATAGTAAGCAAAACAAGACTAATAGTCGTTAACCAAGCAAGACGAATACCATTTGTTTTAAAAAGATAGAGGAGGAGATTAACTGCAATCAATAAGAAAGAATAGCGAACCCACTTTTCAGCATCAACCAGTGTCAAGAGAGGGATTTGCTTGCGATCGGTTGCTACCTCATTGACAATCTCTAGTTTATCCGCAACTACTAACGCCTCCTGCCATTTTTTGCGAAGGGAGCTACGGTCCTTGGACAATTCCTTGATTTTCTGATTATAGGCTTTAATCTTACTTTTCTTAAAAGGAGGTTTTGGGAAGTCCAAGCGATCCAGCCCTGTCTCGATGGTATCCTCCTTATAGGATAAACCTAGAAAGTGCTCCATCCGACGAGTTAGACTGAGTAAATCTTGATAGGGATTATCCTTATCTACTTCCTCTTCATTTTCCTTTTCCCTCAAGAAAAGATTTTTTGTATAGGGTTTGATGGCTACTAGGTGCCAGATATTGCTGGTCTTATCTGGATGTCCTGGCCAGATACGGATAGCACGGCCCCGCATCTGATTACTAAGCATAAAGCTTCCGACAAAACTTCCTAGGATGAGAGAGTTGACACAAGGCGCATCCCATCCTTCTCCCAAGAGAGACTTGGTTCCGACCAAGACCTGGATAGAACCACGTTGGAAGAGCTCGGTCACTGCAGCGACCATCCCCTTAAAGCTAGATGGAAATCCTACTTGGAGATAGGCGCCTTGATCGAGTTTTCCGATGGCTGAGAAGGTCAAGTTGGTATTTGGGATGAGTTCTTCGAGTTCTTCCTTGACACTGGCCGGTATGATAACGACACTACCTGAAAGGACTGCTATTGGGACAGAAAGACCTTGTTTTTGTGCACTGCGGCGAATAGTTTCAAAGTAAGGGAGGACACCTAATTGCGTGATTGGCGCTTGGTCATCTCCCAGATAACTAGCAAAATCCTTGCGGATATAGTCCGCCAAGACTAACTGTCTCAAGTCCTGACCTAGACTAGCATACTCGGTTTCAAAGATAGATGCGATGCCAGCCAGTTTTCCTAGAGATTGATTGAGGATTTGGTCATTGACCTTGGATTTGACCAAAAAGACCTGACGTTTTTCAATCAATCCTCTTGATTTCAACTCAGCTTCTATCTTTTTCTTTGTCTCCTGTGGATCCTCATACCAGTCGGGTGTCTGATAGAGAAGGCCTTGCAAGAGAACTTCTAGCCAGTAGTAATTAAGAGCAGGCAAGCCTTCCGCCCCCAGTAAATCTCGTAAGTGCTTAGGAATTTCTAGCTTTTGAGCCTGTAGATAAATGAGGAGGGCTGAGAGATACTTGGGATCTTCAAGGAGCATATCCGCAGAGATTTCTCCTTTGAGAACCTTGGAAGACCTAATGAGCGTCTGAAAATCAGGATCAACCACTAATTGGCTGACATACTTCCACTTGGTGTCCTCAAATTCTTCCAGGCGCTTGTCTTCTTCCTTGGTCGGAAAACAGATATAGACAAAGTCCTGGTGTGGGCAGAGGGTATCTTCCTTGACCAGTTCTGGCACCGTGATTTCTTGGTCAATCTCGCCACACATCTGGAGATAGCGTTCCCAGAGTTCTGGCTCACTGTCATAAGGCGGTGTTGCAGTGAGAGAGATAACTTGCAGTTGTTGGTAATTTTTACGGAAATCTTCTAGGCTTTTCCACCATTCATTTCTCAAGTGATGGCATTCGTCCAGACAGAGGGTTTCAACGCCCCTTTCCTTGAGGCTGGCAAGCAGGTCAAAGCCGACAAAGTCCTCAACTTCGCCATTATCTTCCTGAGATAGTACTTGTTGTATAGCACTGTGAAAGGCTTGGTAGGTGGCAATGGTAATTTGCTTCATGTCCTTGAGATTTTGAGACACGAGACTTGTGATCTGGTCCCCATCCTCTAAAAAGGCCTGGCGAATCCTATCTACCCATTGTTCCCGAATGGTAACAGTCGGCACCAAAACCAGAGCTGGCTTATCAAAGCGGGCAATCAACTCGATACCAATGGTTGTTTTCCCAGAACCTGGTGCTGCCACCAAGTGGACATGGCCATCTGCTTGATATTCCTGAAAGTTATCCAAGACCTGTCTTTGGTAGTTGCGCCAAGTGCCATTAAACTTCAATCCTAACATGATTTTCCTCATTCTAAGCTGCCATTTTCTTATTCCCATTTTACCATACTTGAAGCAAAGTCACATGAAGTACCCCATATAGTCTTTCTCCTCAAAATATGGTATAGTAGAATTATACTACTCAAGAGGAGTTTACATGTCACACGATAAAGAAATGAAAGCTGTTTCTCCCCTTCTACAGCAAGCAATTAATATTTCTTCCATCATCGGTGGAGTTGGTACTTTGATTTTCTGTATCTGGGCCTATCAGGCTGGAGTCTTGCATTCCAAGGAAACCCTATCTGCCTTTATCCAACAGGCCGGTATCTGGGGGCCACCACTCTTTATCTTTTTACAGATATTGCAGACGGTTGTTCCTATCATTCCAGGTGCTCTGACATCCGTTGCAGGTGTCTTTATCTACGGTCACATTATTGGAACTATTTATAACTATATTGGAATCGTTATTGGTTGCGCCATTATCTTTTACCTGGTTCGCCTCTACGGAGCACCCTTTGTTCAGTCTGTCGTCAGCAAGCGTACCTATGATAAGTACATCGGTTGGCTAGACAAGGGCAATCGCTTTGATCGATTCTTTATCTTTATGATGATTTGGCCGGTTAGTCCAGCGGACTTTCTCTGTATGTTGGCTGCTTTGACCAAGATGAGCTTCAAACGTTACATGACCATTATCATCCTTACCAAGCCCTTTACCCTGGTTGTTTATACTTATGGTTTGACTTATATCATTGATTACTTTTGGCAAATGTTCGCCTGATCACTAAAAAAGTTGATCAAAAACTCAATTTTATACTCAATGAAAATCAAAGAGCAAACTAGGAAACTAGCCGCAGGCTGTACTTGAGTACGGCAAGGCGACGTTGACGCAGTTTGAATTTGATTTTCGAAGAGTATTATCAGAAAATGAAAAAAATAAAACGCATAGTATCAAGGTTTTTCAATACCTGATAGTATGCGTTTTCTGATTATAAAAACTTTTTGCCCAGCCTCTTTTTGTTAACCTTCTTTTTTCAATAGGAGAGAAACAAGGACTGATGTCGCAATCATCCATGCTCCTAGAATGATAAAGGTCATTCGACCATTCGTTGTTACTAAGCCAATTCCTGAAAGAACAAAAGGTGTTAAGGAGGCACCAAAACTACATCCCAAAACAGCATAAGAAGTTGCTTTGTTGAGGAGCTTTGCTGGGATTCTCTCAGAAATTAACTGAAAGACTGTCGTAAGGGCAATGCTATAGGCAAATCCTCCTAAGACAGAACCTGCAACGACTACCCAAAGAGAAGGTGAAAGAGCAATGATGATTTGCCCAATACCAAAGGTTACACCCGCAACCAATAACAATTTTTCCTTAAAGGTGGAGATGAGGAAAGAAAAGCTAATACCCGCCAGAATCCCAATCAACTGCATGGCACTGAGTACCAGACTAGACAATTGAGCATCTCCAAAGCCTGCCTCAATCATGAGACTAGGAATACGGAAGGTAATAGCTGTATTGGTACATACAATGACTGCAGCTCCGACAGCTAGGAAGAAAATCAGCTGTAGCATGGAGCGAGTTAGTTTCGCTACTTCTTCTGTCTTTTGCTTGGACTCATGAACTTCTTCTTTGTTATAAGGGACAAAGAGAAGGAAGAGTACAAGAACCACTAGACCTGCAGCGTAGGCTAGGAAGGTTGCGGTCCAGCCAAAGGCCAAAAGCTGACCGACTGTCAAGGTCAAGATAGAGGCTCCCACCACCTCAGCTGATCCACGAAAACCGAGCATCTGGATACGAGTCTTGCCATGATACCGTTCACTGATGATCGAGATGGCCTTGGCGTTTAGCATCCCCACACCAATTCCAAAAAGAAGACGAGTGGCAAAGACAAAGTAGTATCCTTGATACCAGAAGGGAGCTGTTCCACTGATTGATAAAATCAAAAGTCCCAAAGTCAACTGGAGACGTTCAGGAAAAATCCGTTCTAAAACTCCATTTAAAAGGAGCATGGCCATAATCCCAAAGGATGGAAGGCTGACCAAGAGCTCGACCTGACCTGTCGAGTAGCCCTGATAATAGTCAAACATGGCTGGTAGGGCACTTGATATTGAAAATGATGTGATCAATACTAACGACAGGGAAAGTATACTCACTTTTTCCAAAAATTGTTTCATTTTATCCTCATTCATTATTTATGTTAAGTCAAAAGAGCTAGATATTACTCTAGAGATAAAAGATATCTTTCATCTAGTCCCTATAACTCTTTTAGCAAAAAGGTCCTTTCCTATCATACACTGTTTCCCAAAAATTGGCAAGCAACTGCTTTATAAGTTCAACATAAAAAGGGCTCTATAATATTTGTAGTGGGTAAATCCCCTATAGATATTATGGAGCCTATTTTGTTGTAGAAAAAAAGTCCCATATGACCTATAATGAAAAGCGACAAAACAACTCATTAGAAAGATTCATATGGAACAATTACATTTTATCACAAAACTCCTTGATATTAAAGACCCAAACATCAAGATTGTAGATATCATCAATATGGATACACACAAGGAAATCATCGCCAAACTGGACTACGATGCTCTATCTTGTCCTGATTGTGGAAGTCAAATGAAAAAATATGACTTTCAAAAACCGTCGAAAATTCCTTATCTTGAAACAACTGGTATGCCTACTAGAATCCTCCTTAGAAAGCGTCGATTCAAGTGCTATCATTGCTCGAAAATGATGGTCGCTGAGACTTCTATCGTCAAGAAGAATCATCAAATTCCTCGTATTATCAACCAAAAAATTGCGCAAAAGTTAATTGAAAAGACTTCTATGACTGATATTGCCCATCAGCTATCCATTTCAACTTCAACTGTCATTCGAAAGCTCAATGATTTCCACTTTAAGCATGATTTTTCTCGTCTTCCTGAGATTATGTCCTGGGACGAGTATGCCTTCACTAAGGGAAAAATGAGTTTCATTGCACAAGATTTTGATAATCTCAACATCATCACTGTTCTTGAAGGCAGAACACAAGCTATCATCCGCAATCACTTTCTTCGCTACGATAGAGCGGTTCGCTGTCAGGTGAAAATCATTACTATGGATATGTTTAGTCCTTACTATAACTTGGCTAAACAGCTTTTTCCTTATGCTAAAATCGTTCTAGATCGTTTTCACATTGTGCAACATCTTAGCCGTGCTATGAGTCGTGTCCGTGTTCAAATCATGAATCAATTTGATAGAAAATCCCATGAATACAAAGCTATCAAGCGCTACTGGAAGCTCATTCAACAGGATAGTCGTAAACTAAGTGATAAACGTTTTTATCGCCCTACTTTTCGCATGCACTTAACAAATAAGGAGATTCTAGACAAGCTTTTGAGCTATTCAGAAGACTTGAGACACCACTATAATCTCTATCAGCTCTTGCTTTTTCACTTTCAGAACAAGGAGCCAGACAAATTTTTCGGACTCATTGAGGACAATCTTAAACAGGTTCATCCTCTTTTTCAGACTGTCTTTAAGACATTTCTCAAGGACAAAGAGAAAATTGTCAACGCCCTTCAACTACCCTATTCCAACGCCAAATTGGAAGCGACCAATAATCTCGTTAAACTTATCAAACGAAATGCCTTTGGATTTCGGAACTTTGACAACTTTAAGAAACGAATTTTCATCGCTCTGAATATAAAAATGAAGAGGACATCAATTGTCCTCTCCAGATGTTAGTTTTTATTCAACCCACTACAGTTGACAAAGAGCCATAAAAAGTAGGACCATCCGACTCGGCGAAGCCTTGATGGTATCCTACTTTTATAGATTTTAGTAAACTATCTTACTTAGATTTTCAAGAATCGACGCATTGAGATTCCTGAACCAAGTGAACCGATACAGATTCCGATGAGGAACAAAAGACCAATCATCAATGGAATAAAGGTATCTGGGGTAATCAAGGATAGGTTTTGTCCAACCAAGGATGGGTTGACAGATTGGAATACTCGGTTATAGATAAAGTAAACCAAAACTGATGGAAGAGCTGCTCCCAACAAACCAATAAAGGCACCTTCTAACAAGAATGGGCCACGGATGTAGCTGTTTTTAGCACCAACCAAACGCATGATTTGGATTTCACGACTACGTGAAATGATTGTGATACGAATGGTATTTGAGATCAAGAAGACCGCGATGAAAATCAAGAGTCCTGCAATGAACAATCCCCAAACTCGGATGAAGGAAGCCAACTTGAAGAGACGCTCCGTATTGGCACCACCGTCTTGAACCTCAGAAACTCCTTCGATTTTCTTAGCTTCTTCAGCGACTGGTTTCACATCACTTGGTGAATTGGTATCTACTATGTAGGCATCATGAAGAGGATTGGCATCTCCTTCAAAAACCTTCCACTCGTCACCCATGGTTTCAGTCAGCTTTTGGTACTGCTCTTCTTTACTTGAGAAGGTTACATTTTTAACAGCTGGCATAGCCTTGAGGGCATCATAAACCTTGTGATAATCATTGTTTGTAACTGTTTGGCCTTCTTTGACGATGGTTTCACTATTGTCTTCAACGTCTTTACGGACATAAACCATGACACGTACGTTGTTTTCGATATCCGTTGCCAATTTTGCAGTATTAAAGATAACTGAGGCAAAAATAGCAACCAAGGTCAAGGTAATCATTACTGAACTGACAGCAGCAATGGTCATCCACCCATTACGCTTTAAACTCTTTAAAGCTTCGAATAGGTGGCGGAAAAATCTACTAATCATCGTATCCGTACTCTCCTTTCGCTTCGTCACGAACCACACGACCATTCTCGATGGCAATGACACGGTGGCGCAAGGTATTTACGATTTGGCTGTTGTGGGTCGCCATCAAAACAGTCGTACCTTGGAGATTGATGCGCTCCAAAAGGTTCATGATTTCCCATGAATTATCTGGGTCCAAGTTACCTGTTGGTTCATCCGCAATCAAAACTTTAGGATTGTTTACGATAGCGCGAGCAATGGCGATACGTTGCTGCTCACCACCTGACAATTCATTAGGGAATGAACGAACCTTGTGTTTTAAACCAACAAGATCCAAAACTTCCATAACACGTTTTTTGATATTGCGACGGCTTTCACCGACAACCTCCATTGCGTAAGCAATGTTCTCATAAACGGTTTTCTTTGGCAAAAGTTTGTAATCCTGAAAGACAACTCCAACACTACGACGAAGGAGCGGAATATCTTTCTTTTTAATCTTCACGAGGTTAAAACCGGCAACCTGCAAACTTCCTTTTTCAACTTTAACCTCACGATACAAGGCACGGATAAAGGTTGACTTACCTGCACCTGAAGGACCTACGATATAGGCAAACTCTCCTGGTTCAATATTTACAGAGACGCCACGTAGGGCTGTTGTCCCGTTGTCATACTTTTTGACAACATCTCTCATTTCAATGATCGACATGTGACTTCCTTTCTTTTAACTAATACGCCATTTTAGATAGGCATCGATGAAACCATCTAAGTCTCCATCCATGACCTTATCTACCTGCGCAACTTCAAAACTGGTACGGTGATCCTTCACCATGGTATAAGGGGTAAATACATAGGAACGGATTTGGCTTCCCCATGTGATTTCTTTCTTATCCCCCTTAAGGGCATCTACTTCAGCAGCTTTCTTTTCCTGCTCCATCTGATAGAGTTTTGCCTGAAGCATCTTCATCGCACGGTCACGGTTTCCGTACTGAGTACGGTCAACGGTTGATGCAACGACAATCCCTGTCGGAATGTGGGTCAAACGGACACCTGTTGAAACCTTGTTGACGTTTTGTCCACCTGCTCCACCCGAGCGGAAAGTATCCATCTTGATATCATCTTCTCGGATGTCAACTTCAATAGTATCATCCAACTCTGGCATAACCTCTACAGAAGTAAACGAGGTGTGACGACGCTTAGCTGAGTCAAATGGTGAGATACGTACCAAACGGTGAACTCCCATTTCTGACTTGAGAAGTCCATAAGCATTTGGCCCTTCAAAAGACAAGGTCACCGACTTAATTCCTGCTTCATCACCAGCTTGATAGTCCAAGACTTCAACCTTAAAGCCTTTAGCGTTACCATAACGAGTGTACATACGAAGGAGCATATCTCCCCAGTCTTGGGCTTCTGTTCCACCAGATCCTGGGTGAATCTCTAAAATAGCATTATTATGATCATAAGGCTCTGACAAGAGCAAGGTCATCTCGTAGCTAGTCATCATCTGATCTAGCTCAGCTAACTTCTCCACCAACTCATCCTTGACAGATTCATCCTCTGCTAAAAAGTCTAGTAAGATTGCAACCTCATCCTGCAACTCTTCCATGGTATGGAAGGTATTGTAGGTATTTTTTAGTTCGTTTAATTCTTGCGACGTTTTTTGGGCCGCAATATTATCGTTCCAAAAATCAGGTTCTGTCATTTTGTTTTCCAAAATGGCAATTTCTTCTTCTAACCCTTCGAGGTCAAAGAGACCCCCTAAAAGAAGCTAATTTTTCACGATTGGCGTCAATTTTTTGACGGATTTCTGAAATGTCCATATATACTCCTTTTTTGTATCGTTTTATTATACCATAATTTTTCTTATTTATCTAATCGGTGTTTTTTAAAATTTCTTATCAAAATATTTCGATTTGAAGACTAAGAGAATGTTTTCAACAATTTAGAGGGTAAAGAATCAAAAAACATCCCAAAGCTGATCAATATTCTCATCCTAAAAACATTGATCGATTCTCTGAGATGTATATAAATACTATTTTAAAAGAGAAATACCTGACAGAGCTGAACGCAGCACCTAATCAGCTTTCTAGCAAAGCAACTAAGATTATTCTTTATCTGCCTTCAAAATCGAAGTTTCTTGGGCATCTGCTGATTTTTCTTCCTTATCTACCGGCTTATCAGAATCCTTCTTAGGATCTTCTTGATTTCCCTGAACTTCTTCCTCTTTTACAGGATTTAAGCTCCAAATACCATCTTGATTGACCTTGTAGCCATCAGGTGTTGTTCCATTTCTTAGAAGTGAACCATTTGATTGGAAATAATACCAATTGCCATTCAGTTGTTTCCAACCAGTCTCCATAGCACCACTTACATTGAGATAATAACGAGCGCCATCGACATCTAGAAAATTTATTTCATTTTCATCATCCCACTACTTTTGAAAAACGAGATAATCACTATGACAGGAAAATTATGTTCAAGTACATTCACAACATTGTTTCAGCTAGGCATACCAAACTCTGCTATATCGCTAACTTCTATGAGAAAAGAAAAAGATAATCAGCAATAACTTCAACCAGACACATTCAATTACCTCTACACATCATTTCATTCGTTCAATGTATTATCTCATCATGCATAACAAACTTTACGATTACACTTCGACCCAAAATAGATAAAACTATTAATGCTGCATTATTTCAATACCTTGTTTCAATAAATACCAGATGAGGTGTTATTTTAGTATACCTTTTTTAGATTAATAAGTGTTAAAAATAAGACAGTAGCCTCTGGATAGCTACTGTCTTATTTAATTCTTAAAGCCTTGATAGACTTGATGAATGGTTGAAAAGAGTATTGAATGAATTGAGTTAATAACAATTATGATAGGTGAGTTGATCTTTTAATTTTAGCCAGTGCAAGATTAAGTGCATAGTGTAATGTTTTATCATTTGTTATAAAAAGAATAACGAAATAATAAACACCACAAGAGACAATTGTCGATAGAACCATGAATATCATATTAAGATTCACCGTAAAGGAGTCAACCTGGAAAAGCGTTTTAAAAACTAAATAAATAGGAATAAATCCAAGAGAGACAATAATGTAACGTAGTAGAGTCAAGAAAATTTCTTTCAAATCATGCAATTTATGTTTCTTGATAAAATAAATTTCTAGTAGTACTACGATAATTTCTGCAATAATAGTAGTACTGATGTAATATTCTGGTAAGAAAATATTATTGAAATATAAGAGACAGTTAAATAAAATATTGATCCCACCACCAATAAAGTAAAAAGCAGTTAACCGATTTTCGTGGTCATTAATGAATATAATTTGTCTACCAAGAATCAACTCGATTGCCCATATAATGCTCCTAAAAGCGAATAGGCTAGTAACGATACCAGCTTCAAGATACTTCTCAGATGAATAGATAACCGTTGCATACTTACCTAAAATCATGATTCCAATACTAGTTGGAATTGTAAGGAAATAAAATAATGATGCTGCTTGATTTACAAGGCTCTTATAAGAATTGTAATCTTTTTTTCCAAGATAATATCCCAGACGCGGGACACTTACGTTAATAGCTCCACCCAGAACACCGGCAATCAACATGACAATGTTGGAAGCGATGGTATAATAAGAAACGTAGTTTTCATCAGGTCCCTTGGTGATGAACAACCTATCAAGCAAAGTATAGAGCATGCTGGAATTTGCCAATAACAGCATGGTCAAGAGTGGTTTAGATGCTTTTACCAACTCAAGGAAGCCAATCTTGACAAAGGAAACTTCTCTCTTGATCCAAAGAAAACTAAGTAAATAATTCAGTACAGTTGTTGCACTCATGACAATTGCATATGGAACAATATCATCCGCTGTTTTTACAAATGTGAAGATAGTAACTAGCATAGTAATTCTAATGATCAACGTCTTGTAAAGTATGAAGGAATAATTTTCATAGGCTTCATTCATCCACTCAATATTGAGAAATTGAAATAGCGCTTGTGTACCTAAGATATAGTAGAGAACTTTAAGATTCTCAATACTAGTATCCAAGAAGATGAAGGTGAAGTAGATGCCAGTTGTAAAGATAGAAGTAAAAACAGAGATATAGAATAACTTAGAAAAGACATAATTAATTTTATTCTTATCATCCTTAACCTTACTGATAGCTCGAATCCCATAATTATATATTCCAAAGGCAGCGAGTGGAATAACAAAGCTGGCCCATGTATTAGCAGTATTAAAATATCCGTAGTTAGATTTACTTAGAATCCGCGTCAAATAAGGATTAGTTATCAGCGGAAAGACGATATTAAGAATATTAACTAGCAAGCTAGCCAAAGCATTGACTTTTATATTTTTCATTACACTTCCTTTCTTAACTGTAAAATGCTCTCCCGTATTATATCATATTCTAGCTTTTTAGGATAAAATCTTAAAATTGAATAGGTCATACTAGACGAGACAGAATTTATAAAGTCTTTTACACTAAAGTAGAAGGAAGATACATATGTCTAGAAAACTTGTTGTATGTTCAACTGGAGAAGGCAAGGATTTTCCTCTCCAGTTGGTAATTTTTCTTCGACTCATTACAGTGGCAAAAGAGTCTATACTCTAATATAATGTCATACTGTCCTTCAAAATCGATATAATCTACAAGCTATACGTAGCTACACCTAGTAGATTCTTATTTAAATTTTTAACAACTTGAAGATTTTCTTCAAAGTTTTTATATCTAGTTATACCATACTCTTCTACAAATAAAATGTTGTCAGAATCTAGTACAGACTTAATGTTATTTAAATTTCCAATGACAATATTTTCTGGTAAGGCTTTAGCATATTGCTTAGAAAATTTATCAAAAACATTTTTATTCGTTGCTATCACTAATAAGTTCTTATTTCCATTCTTATATTGTATAACATCTTTAAAATTAGCTACATTATCTAATTTCACTACAAAATCTACACCATATTTTTCATAATCTCCAGCTCTATTAATAGTTGGATTAAAAATATACGCTGCTACGTTAACAAATATTACTAAAAACAGAGCTCCAATTCCGAGTATAATCACACGAATGAATAAAGTAACTTTATTTACTCCAGATTCTATGTCATTTTTTTCAAGTTCTTTTGAATAAACTGTCTCCAATTTTTCAATTGTGACCCCAGAGTATGTCTGTTTATATTTATCAATCAAATAATCCAATTTCTGTTCAATAATATCATTCGCCAATTTACTTGGTGTTAATATTTTTACTGTAATTCCCGCATTATTTAATAAGGAATTTACTTCTATCTTTTTGTTCCAAAAATCAAAATTTGAGTTTTTAAGTGTAACCTCAGATGTCAGTAATTCTGACGCAATTTTTTTCATATCTGATTCTGATTGGTCATTGAACAAATAAGCTCCATTTAAATTGGCTTGAATCAAACGTCCATAGAAATCACTATATCCTCCAATTGTGTTACTATTAGGAGTTTTAGTTTCATCTTCTGGCGCTATGATTTTATACGAAAGATAACTAGAATAATTACTAGCATCCTTTACAACAGACTTTGTTGTAAGTACTTTATATGAGTATGGAATAGCTAAACAAAGAAATAAAACTATTAGTGAAACCAGATTTAATACTCTTCTCTTATAAATATTTGCAAATAAATCTGCAATCGAATAATTATCAAACATTATACATCTCCTTTATTATCAACTGTGTATTTTAATTTTCTTTCTATTAGGGTTGCTACAAAAAAGATAACAAAAATAATTCCCCAATATTGCAATGTAACTAAATTAAAGAAGCTCTCTGTAAAGCCTCCTCTCGGCATAAAGAATAGATTATTTAAAATTAATAACGTAATACCGAATAATAGTACTCCAGATTTATAAGCTGATTTTATCATAAATATGAAACCTATTCCCATTAGAATACTCAACAGAAATAGTCCAAGCATTCCATAATCAGTATACATTTCCATTATATAGCTTCCACCTATGCCATGACCTGCCAAATAATCCTGTTTCAAAACAATATACGAAATATTGTGAGCGTATCTGTCACTTTCAAGAGCTAATTCTAGACTATTATTAGCACTAGTAAAGGGAGTTCCACCAAATAAAATACCTAAATTCCCTCTAGTGATATACTCAATTATAGGACTAAATGTATAATTTCTAAACTCTTTTATTGGTAAATTACTTCCATATAAGTATCCCCTTGCTAAAACACCAAAGCTAGTTCCTTGTTTATAGATAAAATCTAAAAAAAGTTCAGAAATACTCATATTCCCAATCCCTGCTCCATCACGGGCATAATTCAAAAATCCCATAACAAGCATCATGATAGGAGCACCTATATAGAACATAGCTTTTTCTTTTACACCTATCCATATCCCTTTTTCTGTTTGATTTCTCATAAAATAATAAATAAAAGAAAATATCAAACTTAATACAAATGGATTTCTAGTTCCTATTAAAAGATTAATCACATTTCCAACGACAAACATACCTAACACTATTGTTGAATGACGTTTGTTGGGCTTAGTAGCTAAATAGATACACATGGCATAAACTACAAACGTTGATAATGTATAGGTAAAATAAGGTAGCTCGCTTTTGAAATCTGCATAATACTCATAATATGATACATTTACTCTATACATTAGCCGTTCGATTAACCTAATTAAATAGAACGGATATGAAACTAGAAATACTGCTAGAGATACTTTTCTTATACTATTTATAAATAATATAGATTTTTGAGTTTTATAGCCCTCTTTTTTATTGTTTTCTTTTTTAGAAATTAATAAACCTCCTATTGTTAATCCAATAATAGAAACAATAACAGCCAAAAATGAAAATCTATAGACATCTTCCTGATAAGTATTTATCAACCCCTGCTTGAAATAATCTATGGTTGGTCTAGACACTAAAAATAGAAAAATTGTAATGTAAAAAATAAGGTGGATTATATAATACTTTATATTGTTAAAACAGTATAGGATACTACTTATAATAAGCATAACTAAAGTTATCAATAACGTAATAATCGAATTGTTATATATATATGCAATACCCAAAAAAATAGTTATAACATAGCTAAATAGCGTAATTAGATAATACACTCTTTTCCAATCTAATATCAAATACTCACCTCATTCCTCTACACAGTAATTAAAAAACATCCCCAGTAGAAACAATACGTTTCTTAAAATTATATAGGTACTCTGATAATTCTAACTCTATCATTTCTACTTCCTCCCTGTATTTATCATCTCTATTGTAAACTTGTAAATTATTCACAGAAATAGCTGGGTTGAAATACTCAAACTTTGCTTTATGATGGACAGAATCTATACCGATGAAATTTTCTATATCTTGTTTTGTTTCCTCATAATTCAAAACCAAATCCTCAAAATTTAATCGTAATGCTAAAGTATTTGTTTTTTTCTCATTTTCTCTCATCATTTTGTAATAATTACAAAATTCCTTAACATCGGTTGGATATGGCACCTCTTGATTTCTTGGCTTCCAAAAGTATTTATTCATTATAAATACATCCCGAGGATCTCTAGAAATTATTATTGGAAATAACTCTTCAATTTTATAATTATCAATTATATTAAGATTATGGGGCAATAAAAGCTGATCTAGGACTATATACTCTTCTTTATCCGAAATTTCTTTTATTACATTCAAAATAAATTTTCTACTTTTTTCATAGAAATCATCCGACGCTACCATACTCATTTCTAATTGCACTTGTTTTGGCTTTGTTGTCTTTTTAAAGATAATTCTCTTTATAACTCTCATAAGCCAGGCAATTTTTGAAGGTTTTTGATGATAATACCAAATCCCCTGATATTTACTAGTTATTATAGAATCCAAATAAGATTCTACCACATTCATGAAGTTATGCGATATTTTATCTTTATAATCAGCTATTCCCCAACCATCATAATGATACAACTTTTCCATGAGTTTTCTAAAATTCTTTATGGCTTCATCGCTTCTTATAGCATTATTATTATATAGTAATTTATATTCTAAATCAAATAATCCATCGGGTGCATATAAGAATACATACTCAAAGTCTGAATTTTTTGTGTTTATTCCTTCATATTCTTTTAATAAATCTGTCACAGCAGAAGATCCACTTCCCATATAACTCATAGGAACTATGATTTTATCCATATTTTTATCATCCTATAATTCTTTAATGATTTTTTTTATACTAGCAACTTGTTTATCTAAGGAAAATTTATCTACGTGTTCTCTACACACTTCCGACTTAATTATTCTATTTTCCTTATTTTTACTAAGTTCTTCTACAATATAATTGGTGATTTCTTCATTGTTGTCTGAAACAAAGCCACATTTTTGAGAATTATATAGTTCATTTGTTCCCCCTACAGGTGTACTAATGAATCCCTTTCCCAAAGCTAAACTTTCGACTAAAACAGTAGGAAAGCCCTCTGCTTCTGATAATAAAATGACATAAGAAGATTTTTTTATGTATGGATACGGGTTTTTAACATAGCCCAACATAAAAACATTGTTCTCTAATTGATTATCAAGTATAAATTTATTAACGTATTCCTCTAAATCGCCTTTGCCTAATAGATATAATTTTTTATTGGGAATCCTTTCAACCACATTCTTAAAAACTTCTAACAGTCTCTTTATGCCTTTTGATTCTTCGATTCGTCCTATATAGATAAGACTATCCTCTTCAAATTTAATTTCCGCATTTTCAAGAGATTTAGCATTGATATCATTAAAATCATATCCATTATATACTAGTTCTATTTTTTTCTTATACTCAGGATAAATTTCTTTGATGGATTCTTCTGTTTTTTCTGAAATAGCTATTATTTTGTTAACTGATCTTAGTTTTTTACCTTGTCTAATTCTAGATATTTTATGATTTTGCAAATTATAAATTGTTCCATGATTCCACGATATTGTTTTCACATCATCATTAAGTAAATAAACTGGATAAAGATAATTAAAAGCAATCTCATAATCGTATTTTTTTCGAGTTATTCTATTTCTAAAAAATTTTGGAAAGAACAAGAACAACTTCCATTTAATGTTTTTAAAAAGACTAGCATTTTCTAAATTTTTGAATACAGGTTCTAATACATTAATATTTTCATCATCACTCCCTACAGCACCATGATGATTTATCTCTAAAATATCAATATCGTATTCGTCGCTTAATCCTTTGGAAATATTTTCCAAAATTTTTTCAGCTCCGCCCCCCATACTAAAAGACCAGGTTATAAACAAGACTTTCTTTTTACCCATATCTCACCTATTTCAAAAGTTTTTTCACTATTTTTCTTTGATTATATTTTATCAAATACATTAGTATTTTTCTCTTTAAAGGTTGACTCTTTAAATATTTATTTTTTATCCAATTTGGATATTTAATTTTAACTTTTTTTAGATATTCATCTAATAGAGGAGATGTTTCATCTATTCTTAAGATATTTGCATATCCTCCGTATAAAATATGGTACCAGTTAAAATATTCTAACTCTTCTTTAAATTCTCCTGGATAATTTTCTGCATAGTATTCTTCAACACTACTCAACATAACTTCTATGTCTCTTATTTTATTTATAGCAGTGCCACCACGCATAATAGAACCTTCTGTTAAATAATATTTGTATATGCTAAAATTAAAGTATTTTGCTTTACTTACATTGGGCCATAGTCTTGACATAAACTCAAAATCTTCATATAAATAGCCACTTTTAAAGGTTACTTTAGTTTTTCTTAAAAATTCTAAATCATATATATAATGCCAAACAGCATTTGGAAGAGTAAAAAGTTTCTTTTCTGTATTAGGAATAAGTATCGTATTTTCTTGTATTCCCATACTTATAGTCTCTAGTTTACTATTCTCATATCCTACTCGATAATCAAATATATTTACTTCTTCTAGTTTTTGATTAGCTATAAATTCTATTGCCCCTTCATCTATCTCATCATCTACATCAACAAACCATAGATAATCTCCACTAGCTTCTTCTAGAATTACTCTTCTTACATGAGCTAAACCTGAATTGGTTTGTGTTATTACTTTTATCTGGGATATTTTTTCACTATACTCTTTTAATATTGTTTTACTATTATCTTTTGAACCATCATTTACTATTAATAATTCTAACTTTATGTTTTCTTTTGCTTTCTCATACTCTTTGAGTATAGAATCTATACAACGAGATATATATTTTTCTCCGTTATATACTGGTATGCCTATTGTTAATTTCATTCTTTTTTTCCTATTATCTCTTTTATAAATCTATATACTCTTTTAGAATTTCTGTCATCGTATATTCTAAAAAACTTTTCAATTTTTTCTTTGTATCTATCTTCCAGGATCCACTTATTATTAAATTGTTTTTGAATATCTGATATTAATTCATCTAGGGTATCTATTGATTTTCCGAAGCCATCTTTATAATCATAGTATCCTTCTTCGTACTGACCCTCCCTAAATTTTTTATAATCAAATTGATAAAACAAAACTGGCTTTCTCATATAAGCAAAGTCCATAAATACACTTGAGTAATCTGTAATTAAAAAAGCTGACTCTTTTAATAATTCTTGTATATCATATTTTTTCCAATCTGCCAATATGATATTATCCGAAGAAGTTTGAAATTCTTGTAAATTATTTTGCATATTTCTATGCGGATAAAAAATTAACGTTAAGTCATTTTCTTCTAAAAAAGTTTTTAGGTCCTTACTTAATAAAAACTCATTCCATTTTTTAAAATATTCACTTTCTGTAAAAATACTGCCTTCATTAAAGCTAGTTCTAGCTTTAGTATTTAGGTTTAACCATTCTCTCCATGTAGGCATTACAAGAATTTGATTATTTTTTACAATGTTATTATGGAGGTTGTCAAATCTAGGAAAACCTAAATATTTTACATACCCACTAGGATAACCAAACTTTTCCTCTATTTCCTTGTACTCTTGTTCTGCTCCACATATAAAGCCACGCATCTTTGTATTTTCATAATATAGCCATTTAGCATCTGAAACTGTTATTCCATGTTGTAAAAATACTTTATTGGTTTTTAATCCTAAATATACTTCCATAAGATTAAAAACAGCTGCATTAGGGTTTCCCGCTTTTTGTGTACTTACATTTACTCCTGCACTTAAATAATAAATCCAGTGTCTCAAAGACCAATACTGTATACATTCTCCTAACTCTTTGACTTTTTGAGCATCAGGAGATTTCAAATCAATAACATATATTACATTTTCCTCTGGGTGATTTTCTCTAATATATTTAAACAACCAATAGCCATTATCTCTAGCTTCTTTTTCACTTTCACATATTAGTATTAGATTCTTATTCTTGCGTCTAAAGAAAAGAGAAATAACATAGGCTATAGGAAAAATAAATATAAGCGAAATAATATCTCTTATAGAAATTAATCTTAATTTTTCAAAAAAATTTCTACTCATCTTAGTACCTCCTCATATACGTGCTTATAGTTTAATGAAAATTTCCAACTTATTCTCTTTTTTATTAGAGCAAAAATCTGATGTTTGGAAAAATAATCCAAGGGAAGAACATCCAGAGCCAAGCCATGTGGGAGGTCCAAATCTTGTTGGTAAGGCTTGATGCAAGTTGTTGCCTTATCTCGAATAGTGATAAAGAGGTTGCGGTCAACAAAGTCTCTATCACTTTTTGATAGGAAGTAACGCTCATCCGCATAACAAGGCCATAGCTCTGCTAATTTTTCATAATCCTTGCGGGGCATAAAGAAGTCTAAATCATCATCCCAAGGGATAAAACCTTTATTTCGTAGAGCGCCAATAGCTCCTCCACCACACAAATAACAGAGCAATCCGTGTTCTTTACAAAAGGCGACAAAATATTCAGCCATCTCTAGGCTACGAGTTTGAATTGCCTTTAAATCACTCATCTTATTCTCTTCCTCTCCTGATAGAATACATCATTCTATTATACCATAAAAACAGTTTATAAATCCATCTAACCATGTGAAAAATCAAAGCCCGAGACACCTGTTATCATAGGTATTCCAAGCTCTGATTCGTTTTTTTCAGTTTACCTAAATCCCATTTGGGCTAGCTTATTCTGGTAAGCTTTTTGATCCACTCGAAGGGCTTGGCCTCCATAGACATCATAGTCATCTACCCAGTCTCCAAGTTCTGGAACTGTCAATCTTTCAATACCATTCTGACCTCCTTCAAGGACTGATAATCCGTTGGTCAATAAGAAGGTATAAGGAAGGTTTGTAGATGTCATAGCGAATACTTTACCAAGTGCTTCTGAACCTGTGAAAAGTTTTGTAGGATCTTTAATTTGCTGTAAAACAGCAGTCATGACTTGTTGCTGTCTACGAGTACGTCCATAGTCCCCTTCATCGTCATCACGGAAACGTGCATAGTTCAGAAGAGTCGAACCATTCATCTGTTGTTTTCCAACTCGAATGGTTTGAGTCGGTGACTCAGTTTCCGTTGCATGCAAGTCATCGCCTACAGTCGCTTCTGTCACAGGAACCCCGTTTAGGGTTGAAAACTGAGCATCTATAGTCACACCATCAGGGAAAAGCGTATCAATGGCTGTCGCAAAGGCTTGAAAATCGACAAGGGCATAATATTTTATGTCTAGATCAAAATTATCCTTGAGCACCTTGCGGACCATTTCAGCTCCTTGTTTACCTTCTTGTTCCCCTAATTCATAAGCCAAGTTTAATTTATGGTCGGTCTGTTTTTGACCATTGATAACTTGGCTATACCCATCAATATAGACCAGGTTATCACGCATAAAGCTAACGAGCTTCAATTTTTTATCTTTGCCACTTACATTCAAAACCATAATGGAATCTGTCCGTGTTTCTGCACTATTCTGTCCGATACGTCCATCCGTACCCAAAATAAGAATATTAACCCCATCACGCGTATCTTGTCCATTGAAGACTTCAACCTGAGCAGCTTTGGCATCTTTGGGCCCATTTGAGCCATTAGGATTCGCCGATTGGAATCCCTTTAAGAACATGATGATCATTCCTACTGCTACACAAAGCAATAACATCCCTAACCAAACAAATAAGCGTTTAAAACTAAAACCTCTTTTTTTCTTTGGTTTCTTAGCTTTTGGAACCTTCGTTTCCAGTTGAGCTCCACCACTACGGCGGCTAGAGCGACTACGATTAGCATAGGTTGGCAGGTCGATACCAGAGTCTGAAAGAAGTTGTTCTTTGGCTTCTGGATTGAAAACTTCCGCTGAACCTTTTTGACCTTCTAACTTAGCATGTAATAAGTCAAATTCTCTCTTTTCTTTTTCATTCAAATAATGAATATTTTTCAAAAGATAGTCATATCTCAATTTTTCATGGTGTGTCAAAGGATTCTCTCTAGTCATTCCTTCTCCTTCCCTTTATCCTGTATGGTATAGATAGGGTAAGCTCCTAGTATTTTATAGTGGATCCCAATCGTTTCTAATTCTTCTTGAGCAAAATGGACCAGTTCTTTATCAGCATAGTCCACATCAATGATAAAAAAGTATTCGCCCAAGGCTGTTTTTAGGGGGCGACTCTCAATCTTAGTTAGGTCAATCCCGCGCCAAGCAAAGGTAGAAAGCGCCTTATATAAAGCACCTGGAAGATTATCTGGCAAAGTCAAAGCTAGACTCATTTTCTGAGCATTTGCATTCAAGGGCATTTGCGGTGCCTTGGGACCTAACACCCAAAAGCGCGTGAAATTGGCTTCCATCTCTTGAATATCTTGAGCAATTAATTCCAAACCATATTCTCCAGCCGAACTTTTGGGGGCAATGGCCGCAAAAGGCTGATCTGGATGCTCGGAAATATAGCGCGCAGCGTAGGCTGTACTGGCAGTGACCTCCAATTTAGCGTCTGGATAATGCTCATCGATATATTTCTTTCCTTGAGCCAAGGCCTGCGGATGAGAAAAGATTTTATCAATTTTAACTTGCCCTGGCACTGCCATCAACTGTTGATGAATTGGCTGCACAATCTCCGCCACAGCTTGAATTCGAGCCTGGTGGAAAAGATAATCCAAGGTTTCATGAACACTACCTTCAATAGAATTTTCAACTGGCACTACTGAAAAGTCTACTAAGCCCTGTTCGTAAGCCTTGATAACGTCCGTAATATTTGAAAAAGGCTCTAGTTCCTCATGAGGAAAAGCCGTTTGCACCACATGGTGCGAAAAAGATCCTTTAGGACCTAGATAGGCAATTTTCATGTCAATTCCTCTATAATTTCCTCCGGACTTAGCTTGGACACATCGATAACTTTACTAGCCACTTCCTCATACCAAGCCTGTCTTTCTTTAAAAATCGCAGCCAAATCTTCCTTGCTATTCTTTAAAAATAGTGGGCGTTGATTGTCCTCATCGGCTGAAATTCGCTGGTACAGGGTCTCAAAACCTGCTTTTAGGTAGATATTATCAGCATTTTGCTTGAGCAAGGCCCGATTACGCGGAGAAATGACTACTCCTCCCCCAGTTGACACGACTTGGTCCGTTTTAAGTAAGTCAGCTAAAATTTCTGATTCCACCTGACGGAAGGCTGCTTCTCCTTTTTCTTCAAAGAAACGAGCAATCGGCATCCCCAGTCGGTCTTCCAACAAGGCATCCATGTCTACAAAGTCAGGATCTAATCCTCTAGCAATAGTAGATTTTCCTGCACCCATAAAACCTAGTAAAACCTTAGCCATGAATCAAAGTCTCCAAATCATCAAAGAAACTTGGGTAGCTAGTATTGATAGCTTCAGCACGATCCAATTCAACTTCTCCATCTGCCACTAAAAGCGCTGCAATGGCTGTCATCATGCCGATACGGTGGTCACCAAAGGTATTGACTCTGGCTCCATGGAGGGCAGATTTCCCTTTGATAATCATGCCGTCTGCTGTAGGAGTAATAGCTGCTCCCATGCTATTTAAAGCATCTGCAACAACCTGAATACGGTCTGTCTCTTTGACTTTAAGTTCTTCAGCATCTTTGATGACCGTTTGCCCTTGAGCTTGGGTAGCAAGGAGAGCGATAATTGGTAATTCATCAATTAAGCGCGGAATCAAGGCTCCGCCAATCTCTGTTCCCTTCAAATCTGAAGTTTCAACAGTCAAGGTTGCAGACTTAGCAATTGGATCAATATCAGTAATCTCTAATTTGCCACCCATAGCACGGATGACATCGATAATACCTGTACGTGTTTCGTTAATACCGACATTCTTAAGTACCACATGAGAATTTGGAACAATCAAACCTGCCACCAACCAAAAGGCTGCACTAGAAATATCTCCTGGAACGACAACCTTTTGTCCACTTAGTTTCTGTGGTCCCTGGACAGTGATTTTCTTACCATCGACACTCAAGTCTCCGCCAAATTGACGCAACATATCTTCTGTATGATTACGAGTGCACTCCTTCTCAATGATGACAGACTGGCCCTGAGCCTGCAAAGCTGCAAAAATCAAGGCTGACTTGACTTGAGCAGAGGCAATCGGCAATTCATAATGAATAGGTGTTAAGTTTTTTGTTCCTTTTAAGTGTAACGGTGGCAAGTCTCGCTCTGTCTGACCAGAAATGCTAACTCCCATTTTTTTCAAAGGAAGGGTCACACGGTCCATAGGACGTTTAGAAAGACTGTCATCTCCAAACATCTCTACTTCAAAGTCTGCACCAGCAAGGACGCCTGAAATCAAACGAATAGAGGTCCCAGAATTCCCCATATCGAGAGCATTCCGAGGGGCTTTCAATCCATCTATCCCAACACCTTGAATGGTAACGACACCGTCTTTATCCTCTATCTCAACACCGAGGTCACGAAAAACTTGCATAGTTGATAGAACATCTTCACCACGTAAGATATCATAAACCTTAGTCTCACCTTCAGCCAAACTTCCAAAAATAATAGAGCGATGACTGATAGACTTATCACCTGGTACTCGAATACTACCGTTCAAGTGGTTAATGTTTGTTTTTAACTTCATACTAGACCTCATACTGACAATACTTTTTCTTATTTTATCATAAAAAGTCAGAAATTTCTTAAAAATTCCTGACTTTATGATAGTTAATAATATTTTTTCAATAGACTTTTACCTTTTTGATTTATTTCAACCTGAAGCTTTTTAATAGCAATTCTTTTTCATTTTCAATTTACCAGCTATCTGAAGAGCCACCACCATCAAATCCACCGCCATCCCAATCATTTGAAGACCAAGATGAACTAGAACTACTAGTATCATATCTAGATGTAGAAGAATCTAATCTACCATAAGAACTTGACTGTACTCTTTGTGAAGCATAGTAGCTTTTTTTGAGCTCGGAAGTCCAAGAAGCATTCTTCACAAAATCTTTATCGTTTGGATAGAGTTTTCCCTTCCCATTATAAGAGTATTGAGAGCGGTTCAGCCTATCTAGTTCTTTCTTTTAACTTCTGCGTAGTATTCTTCTATCAGTAATGTAGTCCAAGTATCATTAGGTAAAAAACCTTTTGAGTCTGGATAGAGTTTGTTATCTCCTGTGTAGTTATACTGAGACCTAATTAAACGCTTATTTTTTTATAGTAAGATTTACGTTCTTCAGTCCACGTATCGTTAGGTACAAAGTCAGGAAAATCTGGATATAGCTTCCCCTTTCCCTCATACTCATACTTAGAAAAGCGACATCTTTTTAAGTACCTGAACCACGTTACTAAACTCAGTAAAAGAAAGAACATTAGATAGAACAATATCGGAAACGGAATGTAATCGAAATACTTACTAAGGCCTTCATTATTTTTTAATGATTTTTCATAGATTTTTGGAAGCTGAGTATTCTTATTCTCTTTCTTGTTTATGATTTCAGCTTTCCCAGATTCGGCTTTAGAGATACCTACTAGAATTCTGTTAAGAGCATCAGTATATTTCCCTTCTTTCATGTAAGGCTTCGAATCATTTAGTAAAGAACTGGCCTTCGAGTCAGTAAGCCAAATTGCTGCTTCATTGGATGTTTCAATACGAAACTTCCTATCCTTTATAGCAATAGCGATTAAAATTCCACTGTTGGAATCTTGTTTCCCAATTTTCCATTTGCGTGCAACCTCATTGGCTACCTCTTCGATACTGGAACCGTCCAGGGTATCTATAATGTAAATACCTACTTGGGTTTCACTTCCAGCATTCATACTCTCTAACGTTTCTGCAACACTAGTGGTTAAATAACCATTAGGATCGTATATCCCATTTAAAGGCCGATCTGGAACAGCTATATTAGCCGCCACTAGCGGCATAAAAAAGAATAAAGGGATAATTAAGAGTAAAATTAACTTTTTCATAGGAGATCCCCCACAAGACTAATCAGTTAAATTGATTTTAGGGATAAACTTTGCATCTTTCTCTGCTCCAATTAACTCAGCTCTATAGTTAGAAACTTTCAAATTTGTTTTGCATTTTGTTTATTAGTAAAGACAATCATTTCCACAGTCATTATTAAACAGACCAGGCTAATAATTCTAGCTTATACAGTAGTTACCGATAATAAAAATACGATTGAGAAATGCCGATAAATCATAAACAAAATATTTTTTTATTTTAGCAATTCTGAAATTGGTTCAAAAACAATTTTTTCAATATCAGATAGATAAATAGAAAGTTGTTGCTGTTTTGCAAAGAATTCTGACAAGAGAGCATTGCCTTGAATCAACTTACCAAAGTTTTCCATTTTTTCCTGGAAAGAAGCATCTGGAATTTGACCAGTTTGGGCTATGACTTGGATTTCATGCTGAAAAGCAATATAATCTGCAAAGATTTTACTAGCTTCTGCATCTGCTTGGATGGCATCTCTAGCTTCTTTAACCACTTTGTATTCAGGCAATTCGCGTAGTCCACGACTAAGTTCGTTTGCACTATCATAAATATTTGACATAATTGTCCTCCTTATTTAATAACGACTGTGTAATTCGTATTTTCTGTAATGACTTGCTCAGCGCGTTTTAAATCCTGAGCATTCTTAAAGGAAATCTGCAGAATCCCGTGAACATCCTCACGGTTTTCCTCATTGATATGGATATTGACCAAGGAAGTTCCTCTTAGCAATTCCAAGATGCGCAAGATAACATCTTCCTCATCGGGAACATCGACATAGAGGTCATAAGAGCTATCCACTCCTCCGCGTTTATGGATTTCCATAGCCTGACGTTGCTCACGCGCTTGATTGAAAAAATTCCAGATTTGGTTTTCATCACCCTTACTGATAGCTTGTCCAATCTCGTCCAAACGGCCCCTGAAGTCCTCGATGCGTTCAACAATGGTCTCTCGATTGGATAAGAGAATAGAAGTCCACATACCTGGCTCGCTTTCAGCAATCCGAGTCATATCACGAAAACCACCTGCCGCAAAGCGTCGTGCCATCTCATGTTCTTCAGCATAACTAGCAGTTTGTTCCATTAAACCTGATGCCAAGATATGAGGAAAATGGCTAATCTGAGAAGTCACTCGGTCATGCTCTTCAGCATCGATTTCAATGAAACGAGCGTGCAGACCTGACAGCAAGTCCTTCATTTCTTCAAGCGTGTCAGGACTAGTTAAACTTGATGGCGTAAAGATATAGTAGGCATTTTCAAAAAGATTAACATCGGCAGAAGCCGCTCCTGTCTTATGACTACCTGCCATAGGATGAGCCCCTACAAAGCGAACAGGCTTATCTGCAAAACAGTTCTCAGCTGTAACCACGATAGCTGACTTGGTCGATCCAGCATCAGAAATAATGACACCTTCTTTTAGTTCCAAAGTTGCCAATTCTTGTAAAAAAGCAATGGTTTGCTTGATTGGCAGGGTAAGAATGATGACGTCTGCAAGTGGAGCAAAACTGGCAAAATCATCCGTCGCACGGTCAATCATTCCTCTCTCCAAGGCAATATCTCTAGACGTTTGACTACGATTGTATCCTAAAATTTCATAATCAGGATGATCCCGCTTGATTCCGAGTGCCATGGAAGCACCAATCAAACCCAATCCTGCGATATAGATGGTTTTAGCCATAAGAACTCCTTAATAATTCTTTGTATACTCCCGATGTTTAGCAACAGCTTCTTTTAATTCCTCCAGATTATCAGAAGAGAATTTCTCTAGAATTTCTTGGGCTAAAACTGTTGCTACAACTGCTTCCATAACAACACCTGCTGCTGGAAGAGCGGTTGGATCACTTCTCTCCACCGTTGCCTTATAAGGCTCATGGGTTTCAATATCGACACTCATTAATGGCTTATAGAGAGTCGGAATTGGTTTCATGACCCCACGAACAATAATCGGTTGGCCATTGGTCATGCCACCTTCAAAACCTCCAAGGTTATTCGTTCGACGAGTATAGCCTTCTTCTTTAGACCAGAGAATTTCATCCATGACTTGACTACCCTTGAGATAACCTGCTTTAAAGCCTAGTCCAAACTCCACACCCTTAAAGGCGTTGATTGAAATAACTGCTTGAGCTAGTCTCGCATCTAGTTTGCGATCCCATTGAACATAAGAACCCAGACCAACAGGAACACCACCCACAACTGTTTCGACAACACCACCAATAGTATCTCCATCACGTTTAATCTGATCAATATAATCCTTGATCTCCTGCTCACGTTCTTGGTTAACGATAGAAACTTCTGATTGAGCAGCCAGTTTTTTAATCTCTAAAACTGTTAAGTTTTCTGGAACATCGATTTCCTTGCCGCCAAAAACAACAACATGGTTGGCAATTTCGATATCAAGCTCAGCTAAAAGTCGCTTGGCTACTGCTCCAACTGCAACCCGCATAGTTGTTTCACGGGCAGATGAACGTTCCAAAGAATTTCGCAAGTCATCAAAGCGGTATTTAATCCCACCAACTAAATCTGCGTGACCTGGGCGAGGATGAGTGATTTTTCGTTTGCTTTTAAGTTTATCCTCAATATCCTCGGCAGACATGATATCCAGCCATTTTTGATGGTCTTTGTTAATGACATCCATGGTAATGGGAGCACCTGTCGTCTTACCATGACGAACTCCAGAAGTGAAGACAACCTGATCACTCTCGATTTTCATACGTCCACCACGACCGTAACCGCCTTGGCGACGTTTGAGATCCTCATTGATATCTTCTGCAGTCAAAGGCAGTCCTGCTGGAATTCCTTCAATAATTGCTGTCAGACGAGGACCATGTGATTCTCCTGCTGTTAAATATCTCATACATTCTCCTTATTTTACTAAGTAAGCTTTCATTTCTTCGAGAGAAACTGGGTGAATCATCGCTGAACCAAGCTCAGGTACCAAAACTAATTTCATGGTATTGCCACGCGCTTTTTTGTCATGAGTCAAAGCCTGATAGAGCTTGTCAAGATCCCAGTTTTCATAATCAACAGGAAGACCAAACTTCTGACACATCTCTCGGATAGACTGGGTTATTCCAGCTGGCATGAGGCCTTTTTCTTCGGCTACCTTAGAGACCTGAACCATTCCCATAGCCACTGCCTCACCGTGCATGATTTTTCCGTAACCAGCAGTTGCTTCAATAGCATGACCGATTGTATGACCAAAGTTGAGATACAGACGAATGCCATTGTCCAATTCATCCTCAACTACCATCTTTCGCTTCACCTGGCAAGAATGATCAATCAAACTCTCTGAATGCTCCAAAATACTCTCTAAAGAACCATCCATTTCAGATAATAAGTCCCAGAGTTCTGGATCTTCAATTAAGCCATACTTGATGACTTCACCCATTCCTTCAATCAACTCTCGCTTACCTAGAGTTTCAAGAACTGTTGGATCAATCAAAACGCCATCTGGCTGGGCAAAAGTTCCCACCATATTCTTGGCAAAAGGAGTATTTACTCCTGTCTTACCACCGATTGAAGAGTCCACTTGAGCTGTCAAGCTAGTCGGAATTTGGACAAAGTGAATACCTCGCATATAGGTTGAGGCTACAAAGCCAGCTAAGTCTCCGACAACTCCGCCACCTAGAGCTACGATGCCGTCACTGCGAGTCAAGTCTTGCTTAACTAGAAATTCATAAGCCTTTTGAACTGTGGTTAGATTTTTTCGCTCTTCACCCTCTAGAAAGTCAAAAACTGCCACTTGAAAACCAGCATCCTCTAAGCTCAATTTTACTTTTTCTGCATAGAGAGAAGCCACATGGTTATCCGTTATGATAACAATTTTTTGTGGTTGCCAAAGTTCGCGCAACCATTTCCCCGCTTGAGACAAGCATCCTTTTTCAATCTGAATATCGTAAGGATGATGTGGAAGGTCTATTCTAATTTTCATAGCAGGTCTCCTTTTTCTTTATTGGTACTTTTGTGTTAATAATTCCCAGATTTGATCTATTGGCATTTCCTTGCCTGTCCATAACTCAAAAGCTTCAGCAGCTTGGTAAAGCAGCATGCCAAGGCCATTGATAGATTGATTTCCCTGGTTTCTTGCCCACTTTAAAAATGGTGTTTCAAAGGGTTGATAAATCACATCTGCTACCAAGAGCTTCTCTGGTAAAGCGACACTTGCTGGGATTGGCAGAGATACTCCATCCATGCCAACACTAGTCGCATTTACCAGTAAATCCGAATCAATTATCCTTGCTTGCAGTTCAGAAACATCTTCTAAAGCAAATAAATCTACTTTAAATCCTGTTTCATTTTGTAGTTTTTCTAAGTAAGGTCTTGTTTTTTCTATTGAAGCCGAACGTACAGAGACAGAAACTTGACTGACTCCATCCAAAATTGCCTGCGCCAAAATTGCCTTGGCTGCACCGCCTGCTCCTAACAATACCATTCTTTTCCCAGATATTTTAAAAGAAGGCAAGCTCTTAAAAAATCCCTTGCCATCTGTGTTATATCCGATTAAAGTTCCCTCTCGATTCACAACTGTATTAACTGCACCAATAAGACAAGCTTCCTCACTCAACTGGTCCAGATAAGGAATCACTTGCTCCTTGTAGGGCATAGAAAGATTGATTCCATACATCTGATAGCGACGAATATTTGCAACTGTTTCTGCCAAGTCAGTCGCTTCAACCTCCCAGGCTAGATAGACACCGTTTGTCTCTGTTGCCTCAAAAGCACTATTATGAATGAAAGGAGAAATGGAATGTTTGATAGGATTTGCGACCACAGCTGCCAGACGTGTGTAGCCATTAATCTTCATTCAAAATCTCCCGAATTTTTACCATATTGGAGAGTGAGATTTGTCCTGGGGCACTTGCTGCATCTAAACTTGCAAATGACCAACTTGAACCCGTTACATCTGAAGTGATACGAGATACCTTACCCACTTTGCCCATAGAAATAGTTACATATTCTTGTTCAGGGTTGAGAGTTTTAAATCCTCGTGTGAAATTCATGAGGTCTAATACATCTTGTGCTGTATGTGCCATTACAGATACCTTAACTACTTTCGGAGTTAGGCTAGTTAGTTCTGACAAAATTTCCATCATATTATCTGGAGTTTCCTGGAAATTATGGTAACTCAAAACCAAATTTGGAAAATCTAGCATCTGCTCAAAAACATCCTTGTGAGCAAAATACTCAAAATCAATATATTCTGGTTGATAGAGTTGAGCTACATCTTTGATAATTTGGACATACTCTGCCGAATCCAAATCGATCTCGCCTCCCTCAGCACGAGTTCGCAGGGTAAAGAGGAGTTCACGGCCTGCAAATTTTTCAAAAATAGCTGGGGCTACCTGTAAAATAGCTTCCTTTGGTAGGAAATCGGCACGCCACTCAATGATATCAGCATCAATATACCGCATGGCATCGATTCCTTGCGCCTCTTCCAAACTCTTTGGCATTACTGAAACGACTAATTTCATTTAGTTACCTTCATGCTAATCACCTTGAGGTAATTACTACTTTCATCTTTTTCATTGTAGACAAAGTCTGCTGGAAGTCCATACTTTTGAAGAACCTGATATTTTCTTCCTGCGAATCCTTTGTCGATTTGTTCTATAAATTTTTGACGGGAAACATTGGCAGCATTGGTGCTAGCAATGATCATACCTCCCGGATTTAAAATCTCTAAACTCTGGGAAATCAACTTGTGATAGTCCTTAGCTACAGAGAAAGTTTGCTTTTTATTACGGGCAAAGCTAGGTGGATCCAGAACGATCACATCATAAGATAAGCCCTTACGTTTAGCGTATTTAAAGTATTCAAAGACATCCATAACAATGAAACGATGACTGTCAAGACTGAGTCCATTGGCATGAAAATGAGCTTCTGACAGTTCTCTTGAACGTTTGGCTAGGTCTACAGAGGTTGTTTCACTAGCTCCCCCCATAGCTGCAGCAACTGAGAAGGCTGCTGTATAGGAAAACATATTTAGCAAGGACTTGCCCATGGCCAAACCATCAACTAAGCTACCACGCACTTTATGCTGATCCAAGAAAATGCCTGTCATAAGACCGTCGTTCATAAAGACTTGATAGAGGACACCATTCTCGAGAACTGTAAAATGTTCTGGTGCTTCTTGACCATAGATATGGGCAGACTCATAGTCTAGACCTTTAAAACGAATCTTTTCATAGGCACCTAAGACTTCAGGGAAAACCTGAGCAAAAGCTGCTAAAATCTGTTGGCGAAGTCCATAGATATAGGAGTTATACCAAGAGAAAACAACATAATTCCCATAGAGGTCCAGAGTCATTCCACCAAAACCATCGCCTTCTTGATTAAACAAACGAAAGGCAGTTGTCAACTCATCTCGATAGTAAGCAGAACGTCTTTGTTTGGCTTTTTCAAACAAACTTTCAAAGAATTTTTGGTTAAAAGAAAGCTTCTGGTTCGTTACAAACCAACCAATCCCCTTATTTTGACGAGATAAATAGGCCTTGCCCAAAAACTGCTTGTTTTGACTCAATAACTCGACTTCTTGATCAGTTTCAGATAGTTCTGGAAAATCAATTTCCTCCAAAAGCACTAGACCTTGGTTTAGTTTTTTTTCAACACGTCTACTGACGAATACTTTATTCATAAACACTATTATAACAAATTTTATGACAATTCACAAAATAGAAACTATTGATTTATCCATCATCTTGCCCTATCTGAGAGAATTTTTCCTCCCATTAGTCCTACTATTTTTCTTTTATAGTATTTCAACACTTCCAGTTGAAAAATAGACATAAAATTTAAAGAGTTTAATTATAACGCAAACGTTTGCGCAGAAGCTGACTTTATGCTACAATAATTCTCATCACTGTAAGTAAGAGGATTAACTATGAAAAATCAAACCCTAATGCAATATTTTGAATGGTATCTATCCCACGATGGAAAACACTGGATGCGCCTAGCTGACGACGCTGAACACCTAGCTAACTTAGGCATTAGTCACATTTGGATGCCACCTGCTTTTAAAGCAACAAATGAAAAAGATGTTGGTTATGGCGTCTATGACTTGTTTGACCTTGGAGAATTTAATCAGAAGGGTACTGTACGTACTAAGTATGGCTTTAAGGAAGACTATCTTCATGCCATCCAAACTTTAAAATCTCATAGGATTCAACCAATGGCTGATATCGTCTTAAATCATAAGGCAGCCGCTGACCATTTAGAATCTTTTCAAGTTATCGAAGTGGATCCAGAAGATCGAACTGTGGAACTAGGAGAACCTTTTACCATCAATGGCTGGACCGGTTTTACTTTTGATGGACGACAAAATACCTACAATGACTTCCACTGGCACTGGTACCACTTTACTGGAACTGACTACGATGCTAAACGCCGTAAATCTGGAATCTATCTGATACAGGGAGACAACAAAGGCTGGGCTCATGAGGAATTAGTCGACAATGAGAATGGCAATTACGACTATCTCATGTATGCCGATCTAGATTTCAAACATCCTGAAGTGATAAAAAATATCTACGATTGGGCAGATTGGTTTATGGAAACAACTGGTGTGGCAGGTTTCCGTTTGGATGCAGTCAAACACATTGACTCTTTCTTTATGCGCAATTTCATTCGCGATATCAAAGAAAAATATGGCCAAGATTTCTATGTCTTTGGAGAATTCTGGAATCCAGACAAGGAAGCAAATCTGGACTACCTTGAAAAAATTGAAGAACGCTTTGATCTTGTCGATGTTCGACTTCACCAAAATCTCTTTGAAGCAAGCAAGGCTGGAAAAGATTATGATTTAACAACCATCTTTGAAGATAGTCTAGTACAACTCAATCCAGACCGAGCTGTAACCTTTGTCGATAACCATGATACTCAGCGTGGCCAAGCTCTTGAATCCACTGTTGAAGAATGGTTTAAACCAGCAGCCTACGCCCTCATTCTTTTGCGTGAGCAGGGTCTCCCATGTGTCTTTTACGGAGACTACTACGGTATCTCTGGTCAATATGCTCAGCAAGATTTCAAAGATGTTCTTGACCGTTTGCTAGCTATTCGAAAAGAGTTGGCTTACGGAGAGCAAACGGACTACTTTGATGACCCTAATTGTATCGGTTGGGTCCGTTCAGGAGCTGACAATCAATCACCACTTGCCATCGTGATTTCTAATGCCAAAGCAAACTCTAAAACCATGTTCGTCGGTCAAGAATGGACTGACCAAACCTTTGTTGATTTACTTGGTAACCATTCAGATCAAGTAACTATTAATGCTGAAGGTTATGGAGATTTCCCAGTTACAGAACGCTCTCTTAGTGTATGGGGACTGGCTAACTAATCAATTAATACTCTTCGAAAATCTCTTCAAACCACGTCAGCTTCTCCTTGCCGTATATGTGTTACTGACTTCGTCAGTTCTATCCACAACCTCAAAACGGTGTTTTGAGCAACCTGCGGCTCGCTTCCTAGTTTGCTCTTTGATTTTCATTGAGTATAAAACACACAAAAAATGCCCACAAGCTAGATTTTCTTTCTAGCCTGTAGGCATTTTTTTCTATTATCAATACTTAAAACTAGTCTTTCCAAAGATCCATAGCATTTTGAAAATCTGCAGAAACTTGAACATTTTGAGGATTAGTCGCTTCTCTCTCCTGACGCTTAGCCTCTACCTGGACTACACTCTTAATGCCTTCATGACGCCAGTTTCTTAGGATAGCTTGGATGTACTTCCAATTTGGTTTTCCATTCAAAACGGCCTCACGTAGGGCCTCTTTGATCAGGTTCGCACTGGTTCCGTCTTCTTTCAAACTCTTTTCCAAATCTTCGATCTCAAAAGGACTTAGGAGACGACCTAGCTCTTTTTGGAAGGTTTCCACCAAGTCTTTCAAATCATTTTTAGCGGGTAGCGCTTGGCTAGGCTCTTGCTGTTCAAAAAGTTGGTCTAAGCGCTCTAAAGCTAAAGTCGCATCAAAAATCACTTCTATCTCACCATTGAGTTCAATGGTTCGGTATTGAAGTAAGCCTTTTTCTGTCAAGCGCGAAATAGCTTGATTGACTTCAAAGACTTGCTTGCCAATTTTCTCAGCAATCTGGCTTGGGGACAACTCCCCTAAAGCTGTTGTATTTTGTAGGTAAAAGAATTGCCAAACTAAGAAATCATCGCTTGATGAAAACAGTTGATTGTAGTTTAAGAGCAGAGCACTTGGTAATACCAAGTTCCCTGATTTGAAAGCATCTAAATATGTCATAATTCCTCTTATAAATATCCAAAATGAGAGACATCTTCTTCTGCACTCTTCCACTCAAAAGGGGTTTCTTGGTAAACTGCATAATTTACCCAGTTACTGAAAAAGAGAGCTGCTGAGGAACTCCAACGCATACAAGGAAGTTCATGGATGTCATCATTTTTGAAATAATTTTCTGGTATATGGGGATCTAAACCAGCATCTAGATCTCTAAAATATTCTTTCGCTAGAGTATCACGATCATACTCTAAATGCCCAAAGCTATAAACTTCTCTTAAATCTCGGCTTGCAAGGATAGAGATTCCCACCTCTTTTCCAGATGCTAAAATCTCTAGATTGGTTTTATTTACAATGTCTTCTTTGAGAATTTCTGTGTGACGAGAATGGGGAGACACATACAAATCATCAAAACCTCTCAGCAAAAGATGACCTTCTTTTAAAACATCCTGAGGATAAATTCCCGAAAGCTTTTGAGCCATCTGGTGTTTATCTACGCCGTAACGATAGTAGAGGCCAGCCTGTGCTCCCCAGCAAATATGCAGGGTTGAAAAGACATGAGTCTTTGACCAATCGATAACCTGAGTAAATTCCTCCCAATAGTCCACTTCTTCAAAAGGGAGATGTTCAACTGGTGCTCCTGTGATAATCAAGCCATCAAAATACTGGTCTTGAACTTCCGAGAAGGTCTTATAAAAAGTCTCCATATGTTCAGAACGAGTTGTTTTCGACTGATGACTTTCCATATATAAGAAATCAATATCTAACTGCAAAGGAGTATTAGCTAAATGCCTCAAGAGCTGGGTTTCCGTTACAATTTTTTGAGGCATCAGATTTAAAATCAGAATTTTTAGCGGGCGGATATCCTGATGAGCCGCTCGTTGGTCATCCATGACGAAAATATTTTCCGTTCGTAAAATCTCAACTGCTGGTAATTTTTTATCTATTCGAATCGGCATGGAAATCTCCTTACTGTATCAAGTTTAGGCTCAAGTGAACATACAGTCATCAAATGAAAAAATCAGCTGACGAAAGTCCTTCCCTTTATTATACTGTAAGAAGATATAGTTTTCAATTATAGTTTTTCTCTAACTAGATATAGCCTTTTTTTATATCAGATGAAGAGAAAACAGCCCTAGGGACTGTTTTTCATTAATAATGCATAAGCACCTTGTAGTCGTAATCTCCGATAGCTTCACGACCTTTAAGCTCATCAAGTTCGATCAAGAAGGCACAACCTGCTACGACTCCACCCAATTTTTCAATCATTTCGATTGTAGCCTTAACAGTACCACCTGTTGCCAAGAGGTCATCTACGATCAGAACACGTTGTCCTGGTTTGATAGCATCTGCGTGCATAGTCAAAGTATCAACACCATATTCTTTTTCATAGTCAGCTGAAACAACTTCACGTGGTAGTTTTCCAGGTTTACGAACAGGCGCAAAACCGATTCCCAATTCAAAAGCGACTGGACATCCAACGATAAATCCACGCGCTTCTGGTCCAACAATCATATCGATTTTTTTGTCAGTAGCGTATTGGACGATTTCACGAACAGCATAGCTGTAGGCATTACCATCAGCCATCAAGGGACTGATATCACGGAAGACAATTCCTTCCTTAGGGTAGTTTTCAATGGTTGCAATGTAATCTTTTAAGTTCATAGCATTTCTTTCTTTTAAAATTTTTACTCTCTATTATAACACATTTCTTAGAAAAGAGAAATAGAAAGAAGCCTTGACACTTGGTACAAGACTTCTCATTTTTTCCTTCAATTGTTGCTATTATTGACTGAATGAAGTTCTTACTTCTTTTTACTTTTAGATTTTTGATTGAGTTGACGATTTTATTCGATACGCCACTCTCGCTCAAAGTAGGACATGGCTTCAAAGACTCTTCGCGGTAAACCGACATCCAGCAAGTAGATTGGGATTTTCAAAACATTTGATTACTTTGTAGTCGAAAATCCCTCGAACTTCTTCCACCCTTGATTCTCATAAGAGAAAACGTTTCTACCTGCCCCCAGGAATAAAACTGCCAATCTTTTTTAGGATGTGGCTTATAGAAAAAAACTTGGGACGTACATTTCAAATACTCTTTATCTGAAAAAGAAGTCGCAAACGTTCATACAAAATCCATCCAACAATGATGATTAAGAATAAGACAAAGAGTCTTAATGCCACCAATCCCACAGGTGCCACCTTGGGATAGGTCAGCATAAACGATAGAATCCAAAGCAGAAAAGCTAACTCAACTAAGCAGAGAAGAATAGTCCAGATGATTTTCTTACTGCTCCATTTGATGATTTTCTCTTCCATTACGCCAACTCACTTAAATATTCATAGCGTTCATATTTTTCAAGCAAGGCTTCATTCTTTTCATCTAGCTCTTTTTGAAGGATAGCTAGTTTGCCAAAGTCAGAGCCATTGGCCTGCATTTCTTCTTCAATCCCAGCAATGCGGTTCTCCAAGTTTTCGATATCACTTTCAATACTTGCCCACTCTTGCTTTTCTTGGTAGGTCATGCGTTTCTTTTCTTCACGGACTTTGACAACTTTTTCTTTCTCAGCCTTTTGAACTTGACTTGTTACTTCTGCTTCGAAGGCCTTTTCATCCAGATAATCGGTATAGTGGCCAAAGAAGGGACGGATGGTGCCATTCTCAAAGGCAAGAATCTTAGTCGCTACCTTATCAAGGAAATAACGGTCGTGACTAACAGTCAAGACTGGACCTGCAAAACCTTGTAAGAAATTTTCTAGAACAGTTAAGGTCGCAATGTCTAGGTCATTAGTTGGCTCATCCAAGAGGAGAACATTTGGTTTTTCGAGGAGTAGTTTAAGGAGGTAAAGTCGTTTTTTCTCACCACCAGACAACTTCTCAATCAAAGTACCGTGTGTTGAACGCGGGAAGAGAAATTGTTCTAGTAACTCAGCGATTGAAGTTGTAGAACCACTACTGGTCTTAACCTCTTCTGCCACTTCCTGCAGATAATTGATAACCCGCTTACTCTCATCCAAGCCTTCGATTTGTTGAGAGAAATAAGCGATGCGAACAGTTTCACCGATAATAACCTCTCCTTCAGTCGGTTTCAAACTTCCTGCAATTAGGTTAAGAAGGGTTGACTTCCCAACACCATTGTCACCAACGATTCCGATACGGTCTTTGGCTTGAACCAAAAGGTTAAAATGTTGCAAAATCGGTTTGTCATCATAGGCAAAGGAAACATCCTTAAACTCGATGACCTTTTTACCGATACGGCTGGTTTCAAAATTCATGCTCAAGTCTGTCTCAACACTAGTATCAGAAACCTCCTTTTTCAAGTCATGGAAACGATTGATCCGAGCTTGTTGCTTGGTTGCACGAGCCTGTGGTTGTCGTCTCATCCAAGCTAATTCTTGTTTGTAAAGTTGTTCCTTTTTGTGAAGAAGAGCAGCATCACGCTCATCCTGTTCCGCCTTGAGGCGAACATAATCTTGGTAATTTCCTTGATATTCTGTCAAACCAGCTCGGTCCAACTCGAAAATTCTCGTCGAAAGCGCATCTAGGAAATAACGATCATGGGTGATAAAGAGAACCGTTTTCTTGGAATTTTTCAAAAAGAGGGTCAGCCATTCAATGGTGGCAATATCCAAGTGGTTGGTTGGTTCATCCAAAAGCAAAAGATCGTGATTTCCTAGCAGCACTTGGGCCAACTGAACACGTCTTCGCAATCCACCCGAAAGAGCTCCAACTGGAGTTGATAAATCCTGAATTCCCAACTTGCTAAGAACGGTCTTGACCTGACTCTCAATTTCCCAAGCTTGGAGAGAATCCATCTCCGCCATGACACGTTCCAAACGCGCCTGCTTATCCTCACTGTAGTTGAGCATAAGAAGTTCATACTCACGAATGAGCTGGATTTCCTTGAGATCACTAGATAGGACCGTATCCAAGACAGTCTTGTTGTCATCAAAAACTGGATCCTGAGTCAGGTAGCCAATCTTGTAGTCGTTTTTAGCTGAAAAAGGACTGACATCACCATCGAAACCTGAAACCCCTGAAAGAACATCTAAGAGAGTCGTTTTCCCAGTTCCATTGACACCAATGAGACCAATGCGATCCAAGTCATGGATGATAAAGGAAATATCCTTAAAGACAGTCTTGTCTCCAACGGATTTACTTAGTTTTTCAACAATAAAATCACTCATTTTTTCTCCCTCAAGTAGGCATGAATAGCTTCCAAATTATTTTCCAAATCTCCATCTACAATAGCATACTCAATCTCTGCTAAAATTTCTCCCATTTCTGGTCCTGGTTGATAGCCATATTCTTTGATCAAAATCCCACCATTGATTTGAATTTCTTTTTTATCATGGATGGTTAAGCTGTGGTAAGTCTCTTCGATAGCCTGTGGATTGACTTCTTTTCCTTGAGCCTGACGAAGATTTTCAGCCTGCAAGAGTAAATCTAAGTCAAAACGGTAACAATCGCGCTTGCTCAATTCTCCCTTTTCACGCAAGGCCAAAATAGTCAGCAAATCCTGAACTTGCTTGGCAAACTGGCGTGAGGTCTTCCAAGCCTTCAAAAATTGCTGCGCATCCTTCACCTCTAAAGCCCACAGTAGAGCCGCCCAAGCTTGTTCAGAAGATTCAAAAGTAAAATCAGCATCTAAGTCAAATAAAGATTGGAGGTTCTCCTGACTACCAGCCATATCCGGAAGATAATCATAAGCTTGACTCTCAATCATGGAAGATAAACCTACTCGCCAATGGGGAGCTAGTAGAAGTTTATCAAATTCAACAAAAGTACGCTCCACAGAGATTTTTTCTAGGAGTGGCGTCAAATCTTTCATAGCCTCAAAGGTTTCTTGCTCGAGTTCAAAACCAAGACTAGCTTGAAAACGAAATCCACGCATAATGCGTAGGGCATCTTCGTTGAAACGCTCACTAGCTACACCAACTGCTCGTAAAATTTGATTTTCTAGATCTCTCAAACCATCGAACAAATCAATGATTTTTCCCATCTCATCCAAGGCAAAGGCATTGACAGTGAAATCACGTCGTTTGAGGTCTTCTTCTAATGAGCGGACAAAGGAAACTGCACTAGGTCTACGATAGTCAACATAGACATCCTCCGTCCGAAAGGTGGTTACTTCGTACTCCTCATCCCCTTCTAAAACCAAGACGGTTCCATGTTCAATTCCGATATCAGCTGTGCGTGGAAAAATCTGTTTTGTTTCTTCTGGATAAGAAGAAGTCGCGATATCCACATCATGGATGGGACGATTGAGTAGAGCATCCCTAACAGAGCCTCCAACAAAATAGGCTTCATAGCCTGCTTCTTTAATTTTTTCTAATACTGGTAAAGCCTTCTGAAATTCAGAAGGCATTTGTGTTAATCTCATAATAAGTGTTCTAATCCATAGACAAGCTCATGACGCTTGACAACTTCTTTGATTCCCAAATTCACTCCTGTCATGAAGGAGCTACGATCATAGGAGTCATGACGCAGGGTCAATCCTTCTCCCTGATTTCCAAAAATAACTTCCTGATGGGCCACAAGACCTGGCAAGCGAACTGAGTGAATTCTCATACCATCAAAGTCCGCACCACGCGCACCGGGTATGAGTTCTTCCTCATCACTGGCACCTTGTTGAATTGATTCTCGTACCTCTGCCATCAACTCAGCTGTTTTGATAGCTGTTCCACTCGGAGCATCTTTCTTCTTGTCATGATGGAGCTCGATAACCTCCACATTTGGGAAGTATTTAGCAGCCTGCTTCGCAAATTGCATGAGTAAGACAGCACCCAGAGCAAAGTTTGGAGCAATCAAGCCACCCAAATCTTGGGAACGGGAAAAATCTTTTAGCTCTGTAATTTCTTGACTAGTAAAGCCTGTTGTACCAACCACTGGAGCAAAGCCGTGTTCAAGAGCAAAACGTGTATTTTCATAGGCAACTGCCGGTGTCGTAAAGTCCACCCAAACATGGGCATCAAAGCCTGCTAAGTCATTTTTATCATTGAATACTGGAATTCCTTGCCATTGGGTCTCAGACTCAAAAGGATCCAAAACAGCTACTAGTTCTAACTCAGGATCTGACAAAACCATCTGACAAGCAGCTTGGCCCATCTTTCCCTTAAAACCAGCAATAATTACTCGAATATTCATCTCTACTCCTGTCTAAGATACAAAGCCTGTAAGAACACAAAGTGAAATTAGGAGTTCTGGTCAAGGAGTGTATACTTCTTGGAAGAACTATCTTTTTCACACAGGGTTTCAGGCGTGTTGAATTTTAAGATACAAAGGACCTTAGTTGCCCCTAAAAAATAGTCTAGATTATGGGTGTATAGCCCAAAGCAATACTTCCTTCTCCCAGGTGAGTCCCAATAACACTACCGAAGGTTGCAATTGAAACATCTGTAGCCACTCCACCATCGATCAAAAGTTGACGTAAATCTGCTGCTTTTTGAGGAGCATTCCCGTGAATGACAGTAATCTGGTAATTCCCAATAGCTGTTGCTTCTTTAACAATTTCAACCAAGCGTTTGGTAGCCTTTTTCTCTGTACGAACCTTTTCATATACTTCTATCACACCTTGGTCATTGAAGTATAGGATTGGCTTGATACTAAGGAGATTCCCCAAAATTGCCGCACCATTTGAAAGACGTCCCCCCTTAACTAGATGGTCAAGATCATCCACCATAATAAAGGCTGAGGTATTTTCAATCTGTTCAGTTACTTTATCTAAGATAGACTCGAAACCATCTCCCTGTTCTGCCCATTTAAAGACACTCTCAGCCATATAGCCTAAAGGAGCACTTGTAATTCGAGTATCTGGAAAAGCAATGGTCAAACCTTCAAACTCATCCTTCATGTATTGGATATTTTGGTAAAACCCTGAAATTCCAGAAGATAGGAAAAGGCCCAAGGCATGTGTATAGCCTTTGTCTTTTAATGATGATAAAATTTCATCTAACTTAGCAATACTTGGTTGGCTCGTTTTTGGCAATTCGCTTGCTGAAGCCATTTTTTCATAAAATTCTTGAGCGGTTAGATTTACACCTTCAACATACTCCTGTCCATCGATATTCACAGGAATGTCTAACACAAATAAATCTTCTTTCCGCAAGGTTTCCGCTTGTAGAAAAGCAGACGAGTCTGTTATGACCGCTAATTTCATTTCTTAAAACTCCAAATTAATTCCCGGTAAATCAAGGGCAATTTCTGTTACTTCATAAGTCAAACGATTAAGCATATCCAAACATGGGCGAGCTAGTGTCTCAACTTCTTCTTGGTTGAAATCACTTGGTTGGTCGACAATACGACCTTCAACATGATTGACTTGAGAAATCGTTCCACTAATGACAAATCTATCAAAGACAATCATAAAGCTCAAAACAACTACCAAAGAAGTAACTTGATTATCTTGATCATGCTGAAGCAACTGGAAGTTTACATCAACCTTAGTTTCAGGTGCTCCATTTTCATTTTCCCATTCAAAGTTACGCGCATCAAAGTGATACTGGCTGACAAATTCTTGTTCACGTTTTAAATTCATTTTCATCTCCATTTGTACAATTACAATATAGTTGCCATTGTACCATATTTTTTTATTTTCTGCTAGATTTACTAAATACCAATCTCAGTTTTAACAACTTGGGCAATAGTATCTACATAGTAGTCAACTTCCTCAGTGGTTGGGGCTTCAGCCATGACACGCAAGAGTGGCTCCGTTCCACTCGGACGAACGAGGATGCGGCCATTCCCTGCCATTTCTTCTTCCATCTTCTCGATAATGGCTTTGATAGCAGGAACTTCCATTGCCTTTTCTTTCATGGCATTTTCCACACGAATATTGACTAATTTTTGTGGGTAAATAGTCACTTCTGCTGCTAATTCTGATAAACTCTTACCTGTTTCTTGCATGATCTTCGTCAATTGCACAGCTGACAACTGACCATCACCAGTTGTATTGTAGTCCATCAAGATAACGTGACCTGACTGCTCTCCACCGAGATTGTAGCCTGATTTTCTCATTTCTTCAACTACATAGCGGTCTCCAACTGCAGTGACTGCTTTATTAATACCTTCACGGTCCAAGGCCTTGTGGAAACCAAGGTTAGACATAACGGTTGTTACGATCGTATTTTGAGCCAATTGACCTTTTTCAGAAAGGTATTTCCCGATGATGTACATAATCTTGTCACCATCAACGATTTCTCCATTTTCATCAACAGCAATCAAACGGTCGCTATCACCATCAAAAGCCAAACCGATAGCTGAACCGCTTTCTTTTACAAGTTCTTGCAAGGCTTCTGGATGAGTTGAACCAACGTTCAAGTTGATGTTAAGGCCATCTGGTGTTTCACCAATAACTGTTAATTGAGCACCTAGGTCTGCAAAAATTTGACGAGCACTTGTTGCAGCTGCTCCGTTAGCAGTGTCCAAGGCAACCTTCATCCCTTCAAGAGGAGTTCCAGTTGAAACGAGGTAGGCTTCATATTTACGCAAACCTTCTGGGTAGTCTACAACCGTACCTAAGCCCTCTGCACTTGGACGTGGAAGAGTATCTTCACTTGCATCAAGCAAGGCTTCGATTTCTGCTTCTTTGTCATCGTCTAGTTTAAAGCCGTCACCACCAAAGAATTTAATTCCGTTATCAAGAGCTGGGTTGTGACTTGCTGAAATCATGACACCTGCACTCGCTCCCTCAGTTTTCACCAAGTAAGCTACTGCTGGTGTTGCAAGAACTCCAAGCTTATAAACGTGAATTCCGACTGAAAGGAGACCAGCAATCAACGCTGCTTCAAGCATTTGACCTGAGATACGAGTGTCACGTCCTACAAAAACTTTTGGTGCTTCAGTCGTATGTTGACTGAGGACATAACCTCCAAAACGTCCCAATTTAAAAGCTAATTCTGGCGTTAATTCTACGTTTGCTTCTCCACGGACTCCGTCCGTTCCAAAATATTTACCCATTTTTTATCCTTTTCTATTGTTTTATTAATCTTTTTTTGAAGAGTCTGGCTTGGTTTCAGAACCAGTTGAAGACGAACTGCCCGAAGATGAGCTTGTCGTTGATGAGCTAGAACTACTTGCTGATCGAACTTGTTTCGTTGTTATCTTCATGGTTGTTTCATACGGTTTAATCACCGTTGGTAAAACTGTTCCATTCTTATCAATAGCTTGTAGAGGAACTGAACCCGTATAATTTCCTGTAATTTTTTCACTAGTTGGTAAAACAGCCACAATCTTATCAATCTTGGATAAGGTATCAGCATCACTAGTAACCGAAACGCGTTCATCTGAAACAGTCACACTATCGATGAGAATTCGTTCATCAACCTTACCAGAGTCAATCTGTGGAGTGACTGGTAAATTATCCCGTGTTGCCTTCTTCCCAATTTTAACGGTGATTTTCTGTGGTGTTGCTAGGGCTGTTAAACCGCTCGGAAGATTCTCAATGGTCAAGGGAACTTCAACCGTTCCTTCTGTCGCCTGTGTCAAATCTGCAATAACCTTGAATTTACGAGTGCTTTCTTGCATCTCACTAGCCAAGGTCACTCGATTGGATCCAGTTAAAAATACCGTTACTTCTGAACTAAAACCGCTAATAAAATACTGCTCACTATTGTACTGAATATCAATCGGTACATTTACAACCGTATTGGTATAGGTTTCTGTTCGAGCCGGTCTTGCATTATTATTATTTTGGTAATTAATAGAGGTAACGTAGATAAATAAAACACAAGAAAAGAGGAGTGAGGAGATGATATATAAACTATTTTTTTTCATTCTTCCAGCCTCCTAATATACGCTCTGTTAAGCTTAGTTCTTGTGAATTTTCCGGAATCAGTATACGACGTAGTTCTTCCTCAAATTCTTCCATCGTTAAATCATGCTTAAAGACACCATTATAGGTAATGGAAATACCTCCAGTTTCTTCTGACACAACAAATGTTAAGGCGTCTGATACTTCAGATAAACCAATAGCTGCACGGTGTCGTGTTCCAAACTCCTTAGAAATACCAGTGTTTTCAGTAAGTGGAAGATAAGCAGATGTTACAGCTATTCGATCACCTTTTATAATGACTGCACCATCATGTAAAGGTGTGTTGGGAATGAAGATATTGATTAAGAGTTCTGCAGAAATTTTAGCATCTAAAGGAATCCCCGTAGAAATATATTCCTGCAAGGTTCTGACACGCTGAACAGAGACCAGTGCTCCAATTTTACGCGGGCTCATATATTCTACCGATTTGACAAAGGCCTGAATCATCTGTTCTTCTGAACTCATTGGTGTACTTGAAAAGAAATCAGTCGCACGTCCCAAGCGCTCTAAACCTGTCCGAATTTCTGGAGAGAAAATAACAACCGCTGCAATAACACCGTAAGTAATCAATTGATTGATCAACCAAGAAATAGTTGTCAAGCCTAGGGTATTTGCTACTATCTGAGCTAAGATAAAAACTAAAACACCTCGAACCAGGATCATAATCTTGGTTCCTGCAATTGATTTTGTAAATTGGTATAAGATATAGGCAACGATAAGAATATCAATCACATTTATCAGAATACTCCAAGGACTGGAAAATAAACTAGACCAGTATTGAAGATTAGATAATTGCTGAAAATTCATTCTAGGCCTCCTCTCCATAAAAAAGCTACTCTTCATTATATCATTTTATATGAAAATTTTCTTCCCTCTACTTCATTTTAAATTGGTAGAAAATATGATAGAATTAAATGATAGAAATGAATTAAGGAGAAACCATGTCTGAACTATATGATATCACTATTGTAGGAGGTGGTCCTATCGGTCTCTTCGCAGCCTTTTATGCTCACCTTCGTCAAGCCAAAGTACAAATCATCGATTCTCTTCCTCAACTAGGTGGTCAACCTGCTATCCTATATCCTGAAAAACAAATTCTCGATGTTCCTGGTTTTCCAAACCTCACAGGGGAAGAATTGACTAACCGCCTTTTGGAACAACTTGAAGGGTTTGAGACGCCTGTACACCTCAATGAAACTGTTCTTGAGATTGAAAAAGAGGATGATGTTTTTAAGATTACAACTAATAAGGGAAACCATACTTCTAAAACCGTTATTATTGCTATGGGTGGTGGTGCCTTTAAACCACGTCCACTCGAATTAGAAGGTGTTGAAGGCTACGACAATATCCACTACCATGTTTCTAATATGCAACAATACGCTGGTCAGAAGGTAACCATTCTGGGTGGTGGTGACTCAGCCGTTGACTGGGCACTAGCTTTTGAAAAAATTGCTCCAACTACACTTGTGCATCGTCGCGATAACTTCCGTGCTCTTGAGCATAGCGTCCAAGCATTGCAAGAGTCTTCTGTGACTATCAAAACACCATTTGTGCCAAGTCAGCTTCTTGGAGATGGAAAAACTTTAGACAAGCTTGAAATATCAAAAGTTAAATCCGATGAGACCGAAAACCTTGAACTAGATCATCTCTTTGTCAACTATGGCTTTAAATCTTCTGTCGGTAATCTTAAAAAGTGGGGATTAGACCTTAACCGCCACAAGATTATCGTCAATAGCAAGCAGGAGTCAAGCCAAGCTGGAATTTATGCTATCGGTGACTGCTGCTACTATGAAGGTAAGATTGACTTGATTGCAACCGGTCTAGGTGAAGCACCAACTGCCGTTAATAATGCTATCAACTACATTGACCCCGAACAAAAAGTACAACCAAAACACTCTACAAGTCTATAATGTCAAAATTACAATTTTATTAAAAAATCAAGTGAAATTTCATGATAAAACGCATAATAACAAGTATCTAAAGAACTTGCTATTATGCGTTTTTATGATTTTAAAAACTTTTCCACTAACCACCTTTATTTGCTTTTTATATAAAGTTTAATACTTATTGATTAGTTTTTTAATATTTCCCCTCATTCCGACATATTCAGACTAACAAACTCTGTGTACCGTATGAGTAATACTAGATAATATTCTATCCTAGTGTAATTTGTGGTGAAACTTCGAAGTTAACATTTACAAATTGACGTTAAATACAGTTATGAACATGTTATAAAGTTTGATGTTAGTGGCTGTTAGATTAATTATTACATAAGTTAAGTGTTAATCTGGCTCATTTATCATTCTGTATCGGTAATATAAATTTAACTTCAGCACCACGACAAGCTTCTCTATTTTTCAAGATTACTGATCCACCATGTAATTTAATTATTTGTTCAGTAATAAATAATCCAATACCATAATTGGTTGCAGAATGCCTGCTATAATCTCCACGATAGAACTGTTCTTTTGCGTGAATTAAATCGATATCAGAAAAACCTTTCCCGTTATCTAATACTGATATTTCTAAAAATTCATCTACAGTTTTTAAATTCAATTCCAATGTAACTATTCCATTATTATTTTCAATTGAATTCGCTAAGACATTTTGCAATGCTCTCTCTAAGAGTTTCAAGTCTACACTCATTATACCATCTTCAACTACTACATTAGTTTTTAGATTGTTAGAATTAATTGACATTAGTTCTTTAGAAACTGTTACCAATTGTTCTGATACAGTTTTTACTGCCAACGATTGTGGCTGGTATTCAGTGGCATTAGAATTCTTATTCATGATTAGAAGTGTTTTTATATATTCAGATATTCTATTGCTATTCCTCAGTATATAATCTATATAAATACTCTGGTCCTCTGTCACAGATGTCTTTTTAAGCAACTCAGCATTTCCTTGAACAATAGATACTGGGGTTTTCAAGTCATGTATCAAAGCAGAAATCTGTTTTTGCTTGTTTTCTTCCTGTATCCACTCTTTGATTAATGACTCTTGCAAAGCATTTCTCATTTTCTCTAAACTAAATAGAACTTCATTAAATTCTTTGACTCTTGAATAATGCAGGTCAAAATCTAAAGTTTGTTCTGATATTTTTTCGGAAGCAGCAAATATAGGTGAGAGTTGTTTCACAAGATATTTAGCCCATACTATTGTAACAACCAATGTATTTAGTAAACTAACTAAAATAAGAATACTGACATACACTACATTGACATTAGGAAAATATTTTGCCATGAATTTATTTGTAAAATAGGGTTTTACTGAATATTGAATAATACAATAACCGTCATTTCGTAAAATTTCTATATAGCTATAAGATGGGGTATTATATACTCTCTCATTATTATAGTATCGAATTGCTCTATCTTCTTCATCTTTACTCATTGAACTAGTAATGATATTTCCATCCTTTGAAATTAATAGATATGAGGCATTATCTGGTATAAGATTTTTATCAAAGGTCTCTGTATTGGCTATCGCATTCTTCCTCTCATAAATCTGATTTTCTGTGTAATCAGCAGGTAAAATAAATCCTAATGAATACATGGTGGTGAACATCAGAATTACTAAACCAAATGAAAGAATCAATACAATTCCTACACTTATTAGATATTCTAAAAATATTATTTTTAGCGATCGCCCTTTTAATTTTATTCCCATTTATATCCAATTCCCCATACAGTTACAACTGGAGATACACCTTCCTTCTGTAATTTTGCGCGAATATTCTTAATATGTTCTGAAATAGCTGAAGAATTACCTATTCCATCATATCCAAATATCATCTCATAAATCTGTTCTCTTGAAAATACTTGCCCACGCCTACGTGCTAGAAGTTCACAAATTCGATACTCAGATTTTGTAAAAGGAATTTTCTTATCATTTACATAAATTATATTCGCTGATAAATCAAATCTAATTTCTCCAAGATTTAAACTTAAATGTCTCTCTCGATTTTCTCGACGTAAATGAGCATCAACTCTCGCAATTAATTCGTTTACCCCAAAAGGTTTTAGAATGTAATCATCAGCTCCTGTTGATAAACCAGAAACAATGTCACTTTCCAAAGATTTTGCAGTTAAAAATAAGATGGGACAGTCTACTCTATCTCTAATAGATTTACAATAAGATATACCATCTATCTTTGGCATCATTATATCTAATAAAATTAAATCATACTCTGATAATTTAGAAATAGGCACCTCTGTTGGATTTTGAAAAATATCTACATGATATAATTTTTGCGTTAAAATATTTTTGATTAAAACTAAGAGATCCATTTCATCATCTATAGCTAATATTTTCACCATCCTATTCCCACCTTCATTTCTATTCCATATTAGTTCTGCCGTTCCATTTACTAAACCAAATCAAACTTACAAATAAAATTACAACTATCATTGGTGTTGCAACTAAAGACCATTTAAAAAATTCATAATAAAATAAGTTTTCACCAGATATTTTATCTACAAAATAAAGACCACAAAGTCTTGAAGACCAAGAACTTGGTATGTAATACCAAATCTTATCCCCCATACTTGTAACAGCAAGCAGAGCTATCAATGTTTCAAAGAAACCAAGACCAATAGAGGCACCACTCCCAAATCTGAGGCTAATAACCAGATGTATTAAATATAACGGAACAACTCCGATAATCATTAAGACTGATTCCAATATCAAATCATAAAATTCTTGATAATTAAAAAACATCAAAAAACTACTTTGGAGTATAACAAGTGATAGAGATGCACACAACAATAAGGATAATAACTTACCAATATACATACTAGTTCTTGATTGCGAACCAGTTAACATTATCTGAAAACAACCTGCTTCTGCTTCCATTTCTATTACCTTTGCAGTAATAAAACCAATAATAATCGGGAACAATGCACCTAACGTAATCAAATAATTTAATGTGACATCCTCAATTGAATACCTACTTAGGCTCGTAAATTTAAAACCAGCATATATCATAATCACAAATAGTATTGGGAGAAACAGATATAACCAGGGTAACCAAGTATGTTTTATCTTATATAGTTCAGACTTTAAAATATTTATCACTATCCCACCTCCTGTTTTGCAAACCAAATAGATGATAAGTAAGATAATAGAAGAAATAACAGAATTGAGAAGATACATGGAGGCAAAATGGATGTGTTTAACATCATATTTCCTGCATCTGCTGGTAGTCCATTTGGCATAATTTTCAGCATTGGAACCATAGCTCTTATACTCCAACTATATGGGGAAAACAACCAATAATCTCCAGCAGAAAACATAATTCCAAGTACAACACCTAGTAAACCATTTATCATAAGACTAATAGAAAAACCAAACTTTTTAGCTAATAGTAGGCAAAATGGAATTTGCCATATGCTTGATACCACTAATGCTATACTCGAAACTAATAAAGTACTAAAGCTATAGCTTAAAAATATTTGTTCTCCAAAAATAAATTGCACAATTAAAACTGCTATCAAATGAACCAAACTTGTCATCAGAATCAAACAGCTTGCTACAATAATTTTTGATATCCAAATCTTTCTTAAATCAATACTTAGAGGATAAACTGCCCTATATTTTATTTTTTTATCTTCGTATCGATTCATTAAAGCAAGAATCAGTGCATAAGTAATTGGCATAATTATAGTATACCACCAATTATATGAATCTACTGTAAAATATGGTGGTGCCAGTATATAAGAAAGAATTATCAAAGATATAGGTATTATATAGATTATTTTTTTTAAAAAAGTTCTTTTATATTTTAAATAATCACTAAGGATATAATTTATCATTTTTAATTCCCCTTCTTTACTACTTCCAAAAATAAATTTTCTAAACTTTCTTGAGAGTTTTTTATATCTTGGTATTTTAATTCACCTTCACATATTATTCCGATATAATCTGCAACTTGCTCAACTTCGGAAATATTATGGCTGGATAGAATTACTGTAATGCCTTGTTTTGGAAAACCAAGAATCATCTCCCTTAATTCTTGAATTCCCAATGGATCTAAGCCGTTGGTTGGCTCATCTAAAATTAATAATTTAGGATTATTTAACAGTGCTATTGCAATTCCTAATCGTTGTTTCATTCCCAAAGAAAATTTTCCACTTCTTTTTTTACCTGTATTTGATAGACCAACGATTTTTAGAACTTCATCAATTCTTGATTCGGGTAATCCAAGTAACATTGTTCTTACTTTTAAATTTTCTCTTGCACTTAAGTTCTCATACAACGGAGGTAACTCTATCAAGGCACCAATTTGTTCGAGATCCTTTCTACTCCATATATGATTATCAAATATAATATCTCCGGACGATTTATGGAGCATTCCTGTTATCATCTTTAGTGTAGTTGATTTCCCAGCACCATTTGGACCAAGTAATCCGTAGATACTATTCTCTTTCACTTGTAATGAAATATTATTCACTACAAGTTGATTCCCAAATTTCTTTGACAAATTCCGTGTCTCTAAAATATTTTTTTCCATTTTGATCCTCCTTAAATTTACACTTCAATAATAAAATATAAATTTAAAGATTTTATAAAGAAAATACATAACTTTTATTGATCTAAAAAATAAACTATAAATACGCAATTTAATGAAGATTAAAAATAAAAATTTGAAATTTTTAGTATTCTATCTAGAACCTTAATCTATTAAAACAACGAATCCTCTGAAAATGAAAATTCTACTGAATGAAACTTCAGTAGAATTTTTTAAATTTATGTGACTATTAGTCCGTCTCGCTCCGTGAGGTGCGAGACAAATAAACCACCCGCTATGCGGGTGCGCGTCGAAGGTTATACCAAAAAAACTCCAAACGCGATACAATAAAGGTGTTCAAGCCAATTGTAAAGCGAAAGGAGAAAACCATGGTACAAAAGTCTCATAGTTTATCACACACAAAGTGGCACTGTAAGTATCACATTGTGTTCACCCCTAAGTATAGACGAAAAGTCATCTATAATCAATATCGGAGTAGTTTAGGTAAAATATTTCATCGTTTGTGTAGCTATAAAGGAGTTGAAATTATCGAAGGACACTTGATGCCAGATCATGTACATATGTTAGTAAGTATTCCACCAAGGATAAGTGTTTCTAGTTTCATGGGTTATTTAAAGGGTAAAAGTGCACTCATGATGTTTGACAAACACGCCAATTTGAAATATAAGTTTGGGAATCGGCATTTCTGGGCAGAAGGTTATTATGTGAGTACAGTAGGGCTTAATGAAGCCACGATAAGGAAATACATACAAGGTCAGGAAAAGCATGATATAGCACTAGATAAATTAAGTGTAAAAGAATATGAGGATCCCTTTAGGGATAGTGGCAAGTAATACTCACGCCTCTTTAAGAGGCAAGTGACGAGTCAAGAGCAATGCGGCTTGAACAACGTGAAAGCCAGCGTCTTTAGGCGCTGGCTGGTAATTTGGGCTTATAGCCCTGGTGCAAACCACCCGTTAGACGGGTGGTTATGATTTGAGGTTATTTTAAAAATTTTTAAACATCAATCTCGATATATCTTTTTTGAACATCAATATATTATATTTTACAGTTCCTCTGCAATTTTGTTGATCTTTCTCAGGCGATGATTGACACCACTTTTGGTTAAGGGATTTGTCAGACTATCTGCCAACTTTTGAATAGAATAGTCTGGATGCTGGATACGCAGACGGGCAACTTCCTGCAAGTCTGCTGGCAGATTATCCAAGCCAATTCTATCTTTGATTTTACTGATATTATTAATGGTTTTCATGCTTGCAGAAACCGTACGAGCAATATTTGCCGTCTCTGCATTATTGGCACGATTGAGGTCATTTCGAGTTTCTCGGAGAATCTTGACACCTTCAAAAGTATCACGTGCCTCCATAGCTCCTACTAAAATCAGGAAATCCATAATATCTTCTGCTCGCTGGAGATAGGTCACTGCACCTTTTTTTCGTTCAATCACCTTGGCATCTAACAAGAACTGCTGCAAGAGCGAAGCGATCCCTTGGGCATGGTCCAGATAAACTGAACTAATTTCCAGCTGATACTTGCCTGACTCGGGATCCCGAATACTCCCATTTGCTAAAAATGCACCACAAAGATAGGCACGACCTGCTTCTTCATCTCCTAAAATATCCGGATCAATTCCCGTCTCCAGACCAAAGAAAGAATCAGCCAAACGCAAATCCGCTAAAAGTTCTTGGACTTGTTCATCTGTAAACACAGTATAGACCCGATTTTTACGAAGATTGCTTCTCTGATGATGACGAATCTCCGACTTAATACCATAAAAGTGTAAAAACGATTCATAGAGATGGCGGGCAAGCTTGGCACTCTCTGTAACAACGGACAAGGTCAAGCCAGAACTAGACAAACCTACGCTTCCAGACATCTTGATAATAGCTGATAACTCATAGCGACTCAGGTGGTGTTGACCTAGGATTTCTTCTTTTACTGCTACTGTGAAACTCATTTTCTCACCTGTATGATACGCATTAATTCATCCACGATTAAATCCCCATCATGGAAGGCACCACCATTTTCCAAACGTAGGAAGTTGGATGAAATGACACGGGGAACTTGTTGATGCAAACCGTCAAAATCATGCTCAACCTGTACTAAATACTCATCAAAACGATTGGTATCCATATAATCTCTAGGTACCTTCTCGATATTAACAAGTACTGTATCAATAAATGGTCTACCCAAATGACGATGCAAGACTGCTACGTGATCACTATCTGAGAAATGTTCTGTCTCTCCGCGCTGAGTCATGATGTTGCAGACATAGGCAATTTCAGCCTTGGTTTCCAGAAGAGCCTGACCAATCTCCTCAATGACGATATTCGGCAAAATCGAAGTAAAGAGGGAGCCTGGACCCAAGACAATCATATCACTCTCAAGAATGGTATTGACAACTCGGCGGCTAGCCTGCGGTTTCTCATCGTCTAGAGTGTTGGTGACATAAACATGGTCAATCATGCCTGGATGGTCTGCAATGTGACTTTCTCCAGCTACTTCTGTTCCATCTTTAAAGACGGCATGGAGTGTCAAAGGATGGTCACTAGATGGATAAATCTTTCCTGTCGTATGGAAAAATTTACTCAGTAATTGCATAGCATTATAGGTTGAACCCTGCATTTCAGATAAGCCAGCTATGATAATGTTTCCTAATGGATGACCAGCAAAAGCACCTGCATCCTCAGAAAAACGGTATTGAAAGACCTTTTCATAGAATTTTGGCATATCTGACATGGCCACAAGGACATTACGTAAATCCCCTGGAGGTGTCAACTGTTGAATATTTTTACGCAATTCGCCTGAAGAACCGCCATCATCCGCAACGGTTACAATGGCTGCAATTTCCACATCCTTTTCCCTTAAACTATTTAAAATAACAGGGATTCCGGTTCCTCCACCAATCACCGTAATTTTTGGTTTTCTCATGAACGGTTTACCGTTTCCTTTCTTCGGTCTTTATCACGATGGCTTTCATTTACAGGCCAATTCTTAAACAAATCATTGGCTAATCGTTTGGCAAAGGCAACACTCCGGTGTTGTCCTCCTGTACAACCTACTGCAATGGTTAAAACAGATTTTCCTTCTTTTTTGTAGCCAGGTAGGATTGGTTCGATCAAGGCCAACAAATGGCGGTAGAAATCTTCAGATTCTTCATGATTCATAACATAGTCATAAACGGCCTGGTCTTCACCTGTCTGATTGCGAAGTTCTGGTAGATAGTAAGGATTTGGGAGGAAACGAACATCAAATACCAAGTCAGCATCAATAGGAATGCCATATTTAAACCCGAAAGACATAACCTCAATACGGAAAGACTGAGCCTGTTCTTGATCTGAAAATTGTTCAGCAATCGTTTTACGAAGTTCACGAGGGGTTAACTCTGTTGTGTCTACCACGTTTTGGCTCATATTTTTTAATGGAGCCAAGAGTTCGCGTTCCAACTTGATTCCGTCCAAGATACGACCATCTGCTGCTAGTGGGTGACTTCTTCTTGTTTCCTTATAGCGTGCCACCAATTCCTTATCCGCCGCATCCAAAAAGAGGATTTTAAAGTCTAAATCATCTTGATTTTCCAATTCATCCAAGACAGCCTGAATCTCTGAGAAGAAAGAACGACTACGCATATCAACCACTAGGGCCAACTTGTGGTCATCATCCTTGGTCTCAACCAACTGCAAGAACTTTGGCAAGAGGGCAGGTGGCATATTATCAATGGTAAAATATCCTAAATCTTCAAAGGATTGAATAGCTACAGTTTTTCCTGCACCACTCATCCCTGTTACAATCACCAGGTGAAGTTGTTTCTTTGTCATCTTTGTCTCCTTATATCAAAAGAAGTTTGGAAGAACCAAACTTCAACTCGCTTATCCAATCTCTGCGATGACTTCAATTTCGACTTTTACATCGCGAGGAAGACGAGCTACTTCTACAGCTGAACGAGCTGGAAATTCCTTGTTAAAGGCTGTTTGGTATACCTCATTGAAAGGTACAAAGTCGTTCATATCACTCAAAAAGCAAGTTGTTTTAACAACATGGTCAAAATCTGTACCTGCTTCTGCTAAAATAGCTCCAATATTTTTCAAGACTTGTTCAGTCTGTTCTTGGATCGTTTCTCCTACGATTTCTCCAGTTTCAGGAGATAATGGAACTTGACCGCTAGCAAACAACAGATTGCCAACGATTTTTCCTTGAACGTAAGGTCCGATTGCCTTTGGAGCTTTATCTGTATGAATTGTTTTTGCCATTTGTATTCCTCACAATTTTTCTAAAATAGCATCCCAAGCTTGGTCCATTCCTGCTTTTGTCACTGAAGAAAAGAGGATAAAATCATCACTTGGATCAAAGTTTAATTTCTTTTTAATAGCTGATTCGTGCTTGTTCCATTTCCCACGCGGAATCTTGTCTGCCTTGGTCGCCACAATGATGACAGGAATTTCGTAATATTTAAGGAATTCGTACATCTGCACATCATCAGCCGTCGGATCATGGCGAAGGTCAACGAGACTGACAACCGCTCGAAGATTTTCTCGAGTAGTTAAATATTCCTCAATCATGCGTCCCCATTTTTCGCGTTCCTTTTTGGAAACACGGGCATAACCATAGCCAGGCACATCCACAAAACGCATCTTGTCATCAATATTAAAGAAATTGAGTAGTTGTGTTTTTCCTGGTTTCCCAGAAGTACGAGCTAGATTCTTACGATTGAGCATGGTGTTGATGAAGCTTGATTTCCCAACATTTGAGCGTCCTGCAAGAGCAATTTCAGGAAGTTCATCCTGCGGATAGTGGGACTTATTGGCAGCACTCAGTAAAATCTCAGCATTGTGTGTATTGATTTCCATAGTCACCTCTAGGCTGTCTCTAGAATTGGCTTAGCCGTTCCGTCAACCGCTTCTTTTGTGATACGAACTGTTTTCACATTTTCTTGACTTGGAACTTCAAACATAACGTCTAGCATGGTTTCTTCGATGATTGAACGAAGTCCACGCGCACCAGTTTTACGTTCGATGGCTTTGTTGGCAATCTCTTGGAGAGCCTCATCGTCAAATTCAAGCTCAACATCGTCATATGAAAGCAAGGTCTGGTATTGTTTAACCAAGGCATTTCTTGGCTCTTTCAAAATGCGAACCAAATCATCCACAGTCAACTGCTCCAGAGCTGCAAAGACAGGCAAGCGCCCAATCAACTCAGGAATAATACCGAATTTCTGAATATCTTCTGCAATGATCTCTTGCATGTAAGAGCTGTTTTCGTCAATAGCCTTGTTATTTTGTCCAAAACCGATGACTTTTTCTCCCAAACGCTGTTTGACGATTTCTTCGATGCCATCGAAGGCTCCACCCACGATAAAGAGGATATTCTTAGTGTCCACTTGAATCATTTCTTGTTGTGGATGTTTACGTCCACCTTGAGGTGGTACGCTGGCTACAGTTCCCTCGATAATCTTGAGGAGAGCTTGTTGCACACCTTCACCAGATACATCACGTGTGATAGAAACGTTCTCACTCTTCTTAGCAATCTTGTCGATTTCGTCTACGTAGATAATTCCACGCTCTGCACGCTCGATATTGAAGTCAGCTGCTTGCAAGAGTTTGAGGAGAATATTTTCCACGTCCTCACCTACATAACCAGCCTCAGTAAGAGCTGTTGCATCTGCAATGGCAAAAGGTACATTCAAACTTCTAGCAAGTGTTTGAGCAAGGAAAGTCTTCCCTGAACCAGTTGGGCCAATCATCAAAATGTTTGATTTTTGCAAATCCACATCTTCTGACTCTTCACGAGTGTCATGGAAATTGATGCGTTTGTAGTGGTTATACACAGCTACTGCCAAGGCACGTTTGGCACGATCTTGACCAATCACATAGTGGTTCAAGATGTTTAAGAGTTCGATTGGTTTTGGCACTTCAGACAAGTCTGCTAGGACTTCCTCTGCCAATTCCTCACGAATGATTTCCTGGGCCAACTCCACACATTCATTACAGATAAAGGCGTTGTTCCCAGCGATTATTTTTTTAACTTCTTCTTGGCTTTTGCCACAAAATGAGCAATAAACCATCATATCATTTTTCCTATTTGTAGGCATGATTCCCTTCCGTTCTAAATGATTTTTCTATCTAAAATAAGGTCATATAAAAAGCATGAATGCTATTCACCAAGTTTGTAAAGGCATTAAGCCAGAGTAGAGTAGCAAGTCCAAAGCGCTTTTTACGAAAAGCCTGTGCTCCAGCAAGCAAACAGACCAAACACAACAAAGCTGTGAAAAAACCAAATATACTACGTTCCATTAGACTTCCTTTCTCTTTCTATATTCGATGGTAAAATCATAGGCATTTTTCTCATCTTTGCTATAAGATTTGCTTGCAAGAGTCTCAAAAACAGTCAAGTCAAAATCTTCCGGGAAATAAGTATCCCCTTCAACTTGAGTGTGGATTTGTGTCACAATAATCTCATCGAGATATGGTTCAAAAAGCTGAAAAATCTGCTTGCCTCCAATAATATAGAGATTTTTATCCTGGTTCTGATACCAGTCTAAAACGTCCTCAACATTTTGGAAAACCAGAGCACCCTCAATTGACTCTTCAGGATTGCGCGTCAAAATCAGAGTCTCACGTCCTGGAAGCAAACGTCGTCCCATCCCATCAAAGGTGACACGTCCCATCAAGATGGCATGATTCAAGGTTGTTTCTTTAAAATGTTTTAACTCTGCTGGCAAATGCCATGGTAAGTGATCCTCTTTTCCGATTACACCCTTTTCATCTTGTGCCCAGATGGCTACGATTTTCTTTATCATGCTTTCATCCTTTTTATTGATAGTTCTATTTTATCAAAAATCTTGAAAAAAGACTGTTTTGGAACGCCCTACGAAATAGAAAAAATCCGTAGAAAACTTCTACGGATTTTTGACAAAATAGAGTATCTTACAAACCAGGTACTTGTCCTAATTCTGCTGCAAGCATCCAGACAGTTTTTTCAAGGTCTGCCTTAGCACCAACAAAGATATCATTGGTTACATCATCACCTTCTTCATCTGTTACATCCAATGCTTTTTGGAAGAGTGTGATGAGGTAACGATAAATAGATAGAACACGCTCTAAACTTTCTTCTACGTTACGGAATTCTCCAACTTCTTCTTCGATTTCACTGTGTTGAAGGAATTCTGTCAAAGTAGAGTAAGGTTTGCCACCAAGAGTGATCAAGCGTTCGCTGATTTCATCAAGGTAACCATCAAGGCTATCCATATATTCATCCATCTTAGGATGCCATACCATAAAACCACGTCCACGCATGTACCAGTGTACTTGATGAAGAGCGATATGCGCTACATACAAGTCTGCTACGGCTTGATTCAAGACTTCTTTCGTTTTTACTAGCGTTTCAGGAGCTGTCTTAGATAATGTTGTTACGTCTTTTAATGCATCTTTTTTCAATTCTACCATTTTTCTCACCTCATAATATTATTTTTGCAACCATATTTATTGATTACTATCTCAGTATACTACTCCAAGTAGACAAAAGCAAGGAAATTAACTCATATTAAAAAAGTTGTAATTGACTGATAATTTAAGAAAATGAGTGGCTATTTATCCTAGCTATTTTCTCTGTTTTTACTAGAAAATTGACTTTGATAAAGATCATAATAGAAACCTTTTGCAGCTAGGAGACTTTCATGATTTCCTTGTTCAATAATCTGTCCATCTTTCAGCACCAAAATCTTATCAGCTTCCTGAATAGTCGAAAGTCGATGGGCAATGACAAAGCTTGTTCTCCCCTTCATCAAACGTTTCATGGCCTTTTGAATCAAGAGCTCTAGACGAGTATCGACTGATGAGGTCGCTTCATCAAGGATTAGAATTTTTGGATCCGCTAAGAGGGCACGCGCGATGGTTAAAAGCTGTTTCTGACCAAGAGAGATATTGCTAGACTCCTGATTCATTTCCATATTATAACCACCTGGAAGAGTGCGGATAAAGTGGTCAACATTGGCCGCCTTGGCAGCTTCAACGATTTCTTCATCTGTTGCCTCAAGATTTCCAAAGCGAAGATTTTCCTTGATACTGCCTTCATAGAGCCAGGCATCCTGTAGGACCATCCCAAACTGTCGACGATAGTCCTGACGAGACAGGTCACGAATATCTTGGCCATCCACTAAAATGGCACCAGCTGTCACATCGTAAAAACGCATGAGAAGGTTAATCAAGGTTGTTTTCCCTGCTCCAGTAGGTCCAACGATAGCTACCATCTCTCCAGGTTCAACATCTAGGTTGAAATTGCGAATCAATGGTTTGTTTTCCACATATTGGAAATCGACGTTTTTGAAACTAACTTGACCTGTCAATGGTGCCAAGTCTTTTACTTCCTCACTTTGAACTTCTTCCTGTTCATCCAAAACTTCAAAGACACGATCAAGCGAAGACTTAGCACTTTGCATTTGTCCTGCTAACTGAGTGATATTTTGGATCGGCTGGCTAACTTGCCACACATACTGAACGAAAGCTTGCATATTACCAATCGTCAAGCGCCCTGCAATAACCTGCAATCCACCTAAGACTGCAACAATCAGGTAGGTTAAATCAGACACGATATGAAGGGCAGGCATCATCAATCCTGAAATAAAGCTCGCCTTAAATCCGACTTGTTGCAATTCATCCGTAATCTTTTCAAATCTCTCTTGAGAGTTTTCTTCGCGTCCGAAAAGTTTTAAAACATTGAAACCTGTTAAGTTTTCCTGTACAAATCCATTCATACGTCCCAATATAGCTGCCTGCTGTTTAAAGTACGGCTGCGAACGATTTAGAATCGTTTTAGCACCAAAATAAGTAATCGGAATCGACAAGATAACAATGATAGCCAACTGAAGATTTAGATAGAGGACCATTCCCATAACAAAAATAATGGTAAAGACTGCATTAACAATCTGTAAGAATGATTGTTGGAGTGCATTAGATACGGTCTCTACATCACTAGTAAAACGTCCCAGCAAATCCCCAAATTGGTGCTTGTCAAAGTAAGACACAGGGATGCGGTTGATTTTTTCGCTCATTTCATTTCGCAAATCCTGTATCATGGACTGTACCGCATTGGTCATGAAGTAGTTTGAGTAATAAGACCCCAACTCATAAAAAAGACCACGCAAGAGATAGATCACCAGAATCACTGCGATATAGCTGGTATTAATCCCTGCTCCTGCAACACCATTTGCCATGGCAAGAAGATTGCTGGTTAACTCAGTGATAGCAAGTCCCAATACGAAAGGCTCGATAACACTCATAATGACGCTGACTATTTTCAAGAAGACAGCAAAGAAAACAGAGAAACGGTAGGCTTTTAAATAGCTCCATAGACGAGCTAGACTAGATTGTTGTTTCATCCTTTACCTCCTATTCTTCTGTCAGAGACGCATTTTTCAACTGCGACTCAGCAATTTCTCGATAGATGTCATTGGTTTCCATCAATTCTTCATGACGGCCACGAGCAACAATTTCCCCCTTATCAAGGACGATAATCTGATCAGCGTCCATAATGGTCCCAACCCGCTGGGCAACAATTAAGACCGTTGCATCTTGAGTCACTTCCTTGAGACGACGACGCAAGATAGCATCTGTACGGTAGTCCAAGGCTGAGAAGGAATCATCAAAGATATAGATATCTGGACCCTTGATGACTGCGCGGGCAATCGACAAGCGTTGCTTTTGACCACCTGATAGATTGCTTCCCCCTTCAGCCAGATGAGTTGCAAAACCTTCTTCTCGACTTTCGATAAAGTCTTTGGCTTGGGCTACATCAGCTGCTTGGTGCAAGTCCTCATGACTGGCGTCCTCTTTTCCGTAACGGAGATTATCTGCGATAGTCCCTGTAAAGAGCAAGGCTTTTTGTGGAATAAATCCAATTTTCTGGCGGAGTGATTTGAGACGGTAATCCCGGACATCAACACCATCGACCTTAATTTTCCCTAGCGTAACATCGTAGAAACGAGGAATCAATTGAACTAGAGTAGACTTACCTGAACCAGTTGAGCCGATAAAAGCAATGGTTTCTCCCGGTTTAGCAGTAAAGGAAATGTTATGCAAAACAGGGCTTTCTGTTTCCCCAGGATAGGCAAAGGTTACATTATCAAATTCTAGATAACCATGGGTTTCTGTTTCTTGAATTCCGTCCTCATTTGGATCAATGGAAATCGGCATATCCATGATTTCCTTCAAGCGTTCACTAGATACAGCCGTTCTAGGGTACATGGTAAAGAGGTTTGACAAGAAAAGGAAGGACAAGAGAGCGTGGAAACTATACTCGATAAAGGCTACCAAATCCCCAATCCGCAAACTTCCTTGCTTGAGAGGATCTAAAGCAAACCAAACGATAGCTACTATCATGGCAATAATGATTTGCACAAACAGTGGCTCTGTCAAACCAGTCAATTTGAACAAGCGATTCGAATTATCTGCATAGATTGCATTTTTCTCTTCGAAACGTTTTTCTTGGAAATCTTCACGAGCAAAGGCACGAATCACTCGTAGCCCCATCAAATTTTCACGGACATACTGGTTAATCTTATCCAAAGTTTTCTGTTGTTTTTCAGATAAGGGGCGCGTTTTCACCGCCACATAAAGGACTACTACAGCTAGGAAAGGAACGGAAAAAGCGACAATCCAAGCTAGTGAAGGGCTGGTCAAGAAAATCATAAGAATACTCGACAGCATCATCATGGGAGTGATAACACCCAACTTAAGCGTCTGCTCTGCAAACTGCATGAGAACAAAGGCATCACTAGTAATACGAGTCACCAATGAAGAAACACCAATTTGTTCATATTCGTGATGAGAATACTCTTGTAATTTAGCATAAACATCATTTCGCATGTCCTTAACCATATTGGTGGTCAGTTTACTCGCAGCATAAGACAGAACTATCCTTCCAAATGTGCCCAAGACGATAATAACCAACATGACCATGGCCCAAAAATAGAGTTTTTCTTCATTACCTTGATTAATCCCCTGGTCAATCATGCGAGCAAGAACAGTCGGTAGCCCAAGATTGACAATAACAAAGAAAATAGCTCCGAAGAAGTCTAACACTAACCACTTGGGATAACGTTTGAGATAAGACCAAATATAAAGCATAATTCTCCTTTCTTTTTCATTCAAAATGCAGAAAAGAGCGTGCTTACGCACGCCTTTTTACTAAAAAGAAGACAGGCAGTCTTAACCTCGAGGGAGGGAACTGTCTGTCTCAGATATTTGAAGCTTATTTTACAAAGTCAAGCAATGCCAAGAAGCTTTCTGGATCAAGTGATGCACCACCAACAAGAGCTCCGTCAACGTCTGGACAAGCCATGTATTCAGCAACGTTTTCAGGTTTAACTGAACCACCGTATTGAACACGTACTTTATCAGCAACTTCTTGACCGAAGTCAGCAGCTACAACGTCACGAACAACTTTACACATTTTTTGTGCGTCGTCTTGTGAAGCTGATTTACCAGTACCGATAGCCCAGATTGGCTCATAAGCGATAACTGTTGAAGCGACTTGTTCTGCAGTCAATCCAGCAAGAGCAGCTGAAACTTGAGCACCTACGAATTCTGCTGCTTTACCAGCTTCGTAAGTTTCAAGTGACTCACCACAACAGATGATTGGAAGCATGCCGTTAGCAAAGATTGCTTTTGCTTTTTTGTTGATGTCTTCGTCTGTTTCGTGGAAGTAGTCACGACGTTCTGAGTGACCGATAACAACGTAGTCAGTACCGATTTCTTTCAAAACTTGTGGGCTAGTTTCACCAGTGAAAGCACCAGCATTTTCAAAGTAGCAGTTTTGAGCAGCAACTTTAAGGTTTGAACCTTTAGCAGCAGCAAGAACAGTTGTCAAGTCAAGAGCAGGAGCTGCGATACCTGCTTCAACAAGATCAGCTGAAGGAAGTTTTGACGCAACTGCTTCAACAAATGCTTTTGCTTCTTCTGGGTTTTTGTTCATTTTCCAGTTACCAGCGATAAATGGTTTACGTGACATTTCACATACCTCTTTTTTCATTTTATTTTCTACTTATTTTATCATATTTAAAGATAGCTTGCAAATCTTACTCTGTAACTATAAGTCTTCTTTTCAAAAACTTTCCAGTTGCCATTTCTATTTGGAAGTTGGCTTGCGCCTCGTTAATTTGACCACTGCTTCTGTCCTTGCTGTGTGCGGAAACATGTCAACGGACTGGATATAATGCAGTTCAAAGACATCAACCAATCGGACTAAATCACGCGCCAAGGTAGACACATTACAGGATACATAAACCATCTTTTCAGGAGCGTATTTGACAATGGTATCCAAGAGCTTATCATCTAAACCTGTACGTGGCGGATCCACAATCAGGGCATCGGCACGATAGCCTTCCTTGTACCAACGAGGAATAATTTCTTCTGCAGTCCCTGCTTCATAGTGAGTATTGGTATAACCCATACGCTGGGCATTTGCTTTGGCATCCTCAATAGCTTCTGGAATAATATCCATTCCTCTCAAACTTTTGACCTTTTTAGCAAAGGCAAAACCAATGGTCCCAACACCACAATAGGCATCAATCAGATGGTCGTTCTCAGTAACGTCCAAGGCCTTAACCGCTTCACTGTAGAGGATTTCCGTCTGTTCAGGATTAAGCTGATAAAAAGCTCGAGGTGAAAGAGAGAACTCATAGTCTAAAACACCCTCACGTATACTATCTTGACCCCAAATAATCTCTGTCTTGTCCCCATAAGTCTCAGAAGTTTTGGCAGTATTGGTATTGACTGCGACAGTCACTACTTCAGGATAATCCTTGACTAGGTCTTTCACAAATTGAGTCAAATTCAATTGGCGATTGGTCACAATGATAATCTGAACTTGCCCAGTTTTCCGTGCTCGACGAACCATGATGGTCCGAACTCCAAGGATTTTCCGTTCATCTGTAATCGGAATTTGATGATAGGTCAAGAGTTCAGCAATGCGATTGGCAACCGCTTGTGTCTCCTTGTCTTGAACCAGGCAGTCCTTTAACTCGACCAAATAATGGGAATTCTGAGCATACAAACCTGCCTTGACTTGACCTTTAAACTTTCGCGTTTGGAATTGCAGTTTAGCACGATAATACTTGGGTTTCTGCATGCCAATGGTTGGTCTAATTTCAAAATTTTCATAGCCAGCAGGTGCAAATTTCTTCAGAGCTTGATGGAGGAGATCCGTCTTGAATTCTAACTGCTTGTCATAATGAAGGTGCATAATCTGACAGCCACCACACTCATTATAAATAGTACAATCTGGAACTACTCGAAACTTGGATTTTTTATTGACCTCAAGCAGCTTAGCCTCAACGTAGTTACGCTTAACCGAAGTCACCTGACAATAGATATCTTCTCCCTTGAGGGCACCTGGAACAAAAACGAGGGTTTTCTGGTAAAATCCGATACCTTCCCCGTTTATCCCCATACGCTTGATTTTTAATGGAATTTTTTGTTTGACTTTTAGATTCATAAGTCTATTATACCACGTAGTTTCTCAATGGTTAAGAATATGTTACAATAAAACCATGAATACAAAGATATCTTTTTCCTCATTGGATTTTCCTGAGCAATTACGAACTTATATAGAGGAGGCAAGCCTTTCTGACAGCTCTTCTCATTCAAGCGCAAGGGTCCTTTATCTTGACTCAGGTTACTATTTAAAAATTGATCAAAAGGGAAGATTAGAGCGAGAAGCTAGCATTGCGAGTTGGTTTGAACAAGAGGGAATAGGAACTCCTGTTATCGACTATTTATCTACGGATAAAGACTATCTTCTGACAAAAGAAGCCATTGGCCGTGATGCTCTCGCTTTTTTAGATCAGCCAGAAAAAATCTGCCTAACAATGGCAGAGGCTCTTAAAAAGCTTCACAGCTTAAACCCACACAATTTTCCATCAGAAAATCATTTACAGACCTATAAAGACAGAGTCTTTAAAAACTATGAAAAAGGGGAGTTCTATGCCAAGGCGCTCCTAGCCCAATTCCAGATTAGCAGTCGCGAAGAGGCCTTCCAACTCATCCAAGAACAAGGGCACCTTTTAAAGACAGATGCCTTCATTCACGGGGACGCCTGTCTACCGAACTTTATTCTAAAAGATGCTAGCCATTTCTCTTGCTTCATTGATCTTGGTTTGGCTGATTTTAGTGATCGGCATATCGATCTCTTTTGGGCAATTTGGTCCCTCAATTACAACTTAAAAGATCCCAAATATGCTGAACTATTTCTCGACTATTACGGGAGAGAGCTGGTTGATAGCAACAAACTTCGACTCGTTGCTGCCTTTGAAGCATTTGGGTAAGAGGAAAACATGAAAATCACAAAACTTGAAAAGAAAAAAAGACTCTATCTGCTCGAGCTTGATAGCGACAAATCCTGCTACATTACAGAGGATACCATTGTGCACTTTATGTTGACTAAAGGGAAAGAGATCTCAGCTGAAGAACTAACTGAGATTAAATCATTTGCGCAATTTTCCTACAGTAAAAATCTAGCTCTTTACCACTTATCCTTCAAAGCCCGTACTGAAAAAGAAGTTAGAGATTATCTTGCCAAACATGAAATTGATGAGAAAATCATCCCCAAAGTTATCCAGTCTTTAAAAGATGATAATTGGATCAATGATCGCCAATATGCTCAAGCAATCATCAATTCCAATCAGCTTTCAGGAGATAAGGGAAGCTATATGCTGATGCAGAAGATTTCTCAAAAAGGTGTTGCCAAATCCATTATCCAAGAAGTCATACAAGAATTTGAAATGACGGAAGTGGCAGAGCGTACAGCTGAAAAACTATTGAAAAAATACCAGGGGAAATTACCTGCCCGTGCTCTACAGGATAAGGTTATCCAAGGTCTAACCAACAAAGGATTCTCATACTCAGAGGCCAAAACAGCCTTTGACCAATTGGACAGCCAGGTCGAAGAAGAAACCGTTCAGGAACTTATTTTTAAAGAGTTAGACAAGCAGTATCGGAAATATTCACGAAAGTATGAAGGATACGAACTGAAACAACGTTTGACCCAAGTTTTAGCTAGAAAAGGCTACGATTTTTCGGACATAGCCAGCGCTCTTAGAGATTATCTGTAACTTTTTCATGAAAAATTAAGAACTTTAAACAAAAATATGATACAATAGTAAACGATAAACTTATAAATTGTAGAAAGTTGGTTAGTTATGAAACTTCCAAAAGAAGGCGACTTTATTACAATTCAAAGTTATAAGCATGATGGGAGTCTTCACCGTACTTGGAGAGACACCATGGTACTAAAAACAACAGAGAACGCTATTATCGGCGTCAACGACCACACACTTGTTACCGAAAGTGACGGTCGTCGTTGGGTAACTCGAGAACCGGCTATTGTTTACTTTCACAAGAAATATTGGTTTAATATTATCGCTATGATTCGGGATAATGGTATCTCCTACTACTGCAATATGGCAAGTCCTTACTATCTAGACGAAGAAGCTTTAAAGTACATTGACTATGATTTGGATGTTAAAGTTTTTACAGATGGTGAAAAACGCCTCTTGGACGTTGAGGAGTATGAACGACATAAGCGAAAAATGAAGTATTCTTCTGACTTAGACTATATTTTGAAAGAGCATGTTAAGATTCTTGTTGATTGGATCAACAATGAACGAGGCCCCTTCTCAGAAGCCTATGTCAACATTTGGTACAAACGCTACGTAGAACTAAAGAATCGGTAAAGTTGTCAAAGGTCAGGAACAAAATCCTGACCTTGTTTTTATTTGAAAAAATACAAATCACCTTCGTATCAAAATAGTTAGTTTTGTCTTTCTACATAGCACCAATCCTTTAGTACAATCCTTGGAAAAAATGACTTAACAAAGAAAATGTTATTTAATCTACTAACTGATTTAATCGTTTTTGAAAATATAAAGCAATATTTTTAGACTCAATAAACTCAAAATATTTAATGACATTGTTCATTTGTTTAATTCCAGATTCTTTAGATTCTGTCAGGTATATTTTATATCCTTCTACAAATTTGAATGTAGATTTTTCAAAAACTTTTGTGTCATCTTTTAATAATTTTTTTAATTTCATTTCAAAGTAGTCTGCATATATTAGATGTGAATTTTCAAGGCAACAAAACCAAAAATTTAAACAAGCTGACACAACTAAATTCCTATTCTTGCCGATTTTTTCGTAATAATGTGTACGCTCTAGTATTTCTTTTCCGACCCTGTAAATATAATCTATTTCAAAAAGATGATATAAATTACCAATCAGCGTTATCTCATAGGACTCCCATCGTTCCTTCTGGAATAAATAGTCATATACTAAATTTAGATCATCTCTACTAACTACATGATTACAATCTATTTGATTTAATAATCCTTGAACCATAATTGTATTTATTTTATGAGTTTTTTCCCCACTCTTCTCAAAAAGTTTTTGTTGCTCATTTTTTATTTCCTCCAACCCTTTAGTATTCAAACTATAAAAATTTGGAGATAAATTAACCAAAAAATCATCAAGCTCAGATCTTTTATAATGTTCTAGGTAGTTACAAAAATTCTCTATCGAAACATTGATATTTGATAATAATTTAAAGAACGTTGAAAGAGAAATTTCATTTTCTCCCCTTTCAAATCTAGAGAGTTGAGATTTTGATATAGAATCAGCTGCAGCATACTCTAAAGAATATCCGTTTAATTTTCTAAAATATCGAAAAGCTTCTCCGTAATTTTTCATACTTTCGTTCCCTTAACTTTCTTTTCGAGCGATAAACATACCATATTCTTTAGGAATGATCAACGTACCATTATTAAACTCACTTTCCAATCTTTTACGTATTATTTCCTCTTCTAGTGAACCTATTTCTGAAATTCCTTTAAACGATTGGATGTATTTAACTAGGTCATCTATTCTAGTTACCTGTAACTCATCATCATAGAGTAATGTATCGACAGAGTTAAAATACCTACTCAGGTACCTTTTACCATTTTGTAAAGTAAACGTTTTATTTTCTAAATCTTGATTAACCTCATCTTTCAATAAACTGGCCAAAAAATCTACAACTCCATTTTCACCAAATGTAGCACAGTAAAAAATGCCCCCTGTTTTTAGAACCCTATTCACCTCAGAGAGAACTTTAGGAATATCATTCACATGATGTAGAAGCATATTAGCAATAACAATATCAAATGTTTCATTCTCAAAAGAAATCTTTTGAATATCCATTATTTCATAGTTGACATTGTCTCTATTTCCAATCACTGACTTCGTTGTTTTTACCATATCTTGAGAAAAATCTGTAACAACCAACTGCTTCATCTTGTCTATAGAATCAAGATTACTTTTCCACAGTTCTCCTGTACCACATCCCAATTCTAGAACCTTTACTTCATCAGTGATTTCGTAGTTAGAAAATATCCAATTGTTAAATCCCAATTTATTTTTTGAATACTTCTTATGCAATTCTACTCGAATATCAAGATTATCATGATTTTTATATTGTTCAATTACCTTATCAATCATTAAAAATGACCTCCACTCTATAATTTGACATTATATCACAAGAATAAAGATAGTGTAAAATAAGTTGTATAAATGCAAAAAGGAATAAATTTACCACAGCATTGCTAAACTCCCTGGATTAAAAATAAAAAATATCAATAAATTTTCCATTTTTTTCTTGAAACAGCATTAAACTGTTTATCTGTCTTCTAGATTCCAAATATCCCCAATCAAAATTTTTTCTTTTATTCACAAGTTTTAAGAATTCACATGTTTATTGAAGTCTCACAAGCTCGAACTAGGAATTCAAGACTTGCTCCATTGATTTCTATTCTACCACCTTTTGTTAGCAAAAAACCTGCCACATTAGGCAGGTTTCCCTTTAAATATCTAATTTTGTAACGGTGAACTTGATATGCGAATAGTCTTTCTCGATATCCTTATCTAGCATGAAGGCTGTTGCATCTTTCTTGACTTGTACCAGGTCGATATTCTGGGCTTGAGCTGCATATACACAACCACAGTAACATTGGCGATAGATGTCATACTCTTCACACATCTCTACAGAACGTTTGTAGCCTTGATTTTTCTTAAAGTCACTCGGAAGATAATGAGTGGTGTAGATTTTCTGCACATCAATTCCAATACTATTGATGGTTTGCGAATTTTTATGAGGACTGATCGTCAGGGCCGAACCAAAGTAGTCAAATCCTAAGTCCATGGCCACCTGCGCTGTCTTATCCAAGCGATAGTCAAAACAAACCTTGCAGCGGTCACCACCTTCAGGTTCTTCTTCCAAACCTCTAACCAGTTGACGGTATTCATTAGGCTCATAAGGTGCTTCTAGGTATTGGACATTATTGCTAGTTCGCTCATTGAAATCACTGACAAACTTTTTTGTTACATAGGCGCGCTTATGATACTCAGCTTTGGGATGGATATTTGAATTTGCAAAATAAATGGTCACATCTGCATACTTGGTCAAATACTCTAAAGTATAGGTGCTACAGGGGGCACAACAGACGTGCATGAGAATAGTTGGCCTCTCTTCATTTTTTTCCCACACTTGGACCATCTTTTGCATGACACGGTCATAGTTGATCTTTTGATTGGGATTCATCTTACTTAGAATTTCTTCTACATCGATCATACTCTTCTCCTTTTCTTCTTGTTATTTTATCACAAGAAGCCTCTTTGGGCAAATAGGTTTTCGTGCTTTACTCAGTTTTTAAGTCCTAGTCCAATACCTTGCCCATCCTTTTTAGACCGATTATTAGGATAGGGGAGGTTAAAAGCAAGATAAGACCTAGAACTAAAAAGACAGCTACAAGACCCCAATGATCGATCAACCAACCTGTCAATGGGAAAATGACAATCATAGATAAACTAAAGAGCATAGAATTGATACTAAGCATGGTGGCTCTTACACTTGAGGGTAAATAGCCTTGTAAATCATTGAAGTAGATCGGCTGATAAACTGCATAGAGTCCATTAGTCAAGAGATAGATCAATAGATAAGCCAAGGGTGTGCCAATAACTACAAATAACAAGGCCAATCCCGTTAGTACAACAAGAATCGGAAAAACTTGGTTGCTATTCCATTTTTTACCGATTTGACTAGCTACATAAACCGCAAATAGATTTAGCAAACTACCAATCAGCATGACCAATGAAACCTGCCATCCTGCTAAGTCACTTATTTTCTGCTGATAGTAAAAGTAAAACATGCACATGAGTGTCCCGACTAGCTGGTAAGCCATCATCCAGTAAAAGAGCACTGGTTTTTCTTGCCATTCTTGTTTCACTACCACCAATATCCGTTTTAAGGTCAAATGCTCTCTTTCATCACTCTTGCTCTCTGGCTCTTTCATTAGAAAAATCAAGAGAATGGATAGTGATGAAAGTCCAATAGCAATCAAATAAGTCCAAGCCAATGCTCCGTGAATAAAGAGGCCTGCCACAACTGTACCTAAGGTTCGGGTGACTTCTGCCACACCAGACAAAAAGCTAGAAATATAAAGATAACGGTCCTTTTGACCTGCTTCTACAGCTGAATCATATAAGAAAGCCGTACTGGTCCCCGAATCAAAATTGTAGGACCAAGCATTAACCATCATGGCAAGCGCATAAATCCAAAAATTCCCCTGACCAAACAAAATCAAGATAGAGGATACAATACTGGCCAAGCGAGCCAAATAGAGATTGGTCTTGTAGCTAAATCGATCGGCCAACATACCAGAGGGGATTTCACACAAGAGACTTGTACCGTGAAAGATACTTTCTAATAGACCGATTTGAAGTAAGGAAAGACCATTTTGGATGAAAAATAAAATCCAAAAACTGGTAATACCAAAATAAGATGTGAATTCCAGTCCTGCTAGGAGTGGAATATTGCGTTTGTAAGTTCTTTTAAACATTGTTTTCTCTCTTTCAATATGTAATATAATTGTTTCTAAAAGACTTACCTAGATTTGCCTACATTTTCTCCACCTCTTTCATTTAAAGTGAGAGTAGGGCTGTAAAAGCTGATGAAATCAACGTAGTAGAGCCCACTCAACCACTGCGTCTTGCTCGACAATCCAAAGATAATTGAGAGGCTAGGACTTTTGTCCCAGCCTCATCGTTATTAAGGTTTGATACGGTGCAACATACGTGGGAATGGGATCGCTTCACGGATGTGTTTAGTTCCAGCTGCGAAGGTGACCATACGCTCGATACCAATACCAAATCCACCGTGTGGAACTGTACCGTATTTACGAAGGTCAAGGTAGAATTCGTACTCTGTACGATCCATGCCAAGTTCATCCATCTTAGCGACAAGGGCATCGTAGTCTTCCTCACGCATAGAACCACCGATGATTTCTCCATAGCCTTCTGGAGCGAGCAAGTCTGCACAAAGCACGCGCTCTGGATTTCCAGGAACTGGTTTCATGTAAAATGCCTTGATGGCTGCTGGATAGTTCATAACAAATGTTGGCACACCAAAGTGATTTGAAATCCAAGTTTCATGTGGTGAACCAAAGTCATCACCATGCTCAAGATGTTCGTAGTCAGCGTCTTCATCATTTTCATGCTCTTGCAAGAGGTCAATAGCTTGATCATAAGTGATGCGTTTGAATGGCTCTGCAATGTAGCGTTTCAAAAGTTCTGTATCACGTTCCAAGGTTTCCAAGGCTTGAGGCGCACGGTCAAGAACTCCTTGAAGAAGAGCTTTTACATAAGCTTCTTGCAAATCAAGTGACTCATCGTGTGTCAAGTATGAGTACTCCGCATCCATCATCCAGAACTCAGTCAAGTGACGGCGAGTTTTTGATTTCTCCGCACGGAATACTGGACCAAAGTCGAATACACGACCAAGAGCCATAGCACCAGCTTCAAGATAAAGCTGTCCTGATTGGCTCAAGTATGCTGGTGTTCCAAAGTAGTCTGTTTCGAAAAGTTCTGTAGAATCTTCTGCTGCATTTCCTGAAAGAATTGGGCTATCAAATTTCATGAAGCCGTTCTTGTCAAAGAACTCATAAGTTGCATAAATGATTGCGTTACGGATTTGCATAACAGCGACTTGTTTGCGTGAACGCAACCACAAGTGGCGGTTATCCATCAAGAAGTCTGTTCCGTGTTCTTTTGGTGTAATTGGGTAGTCTTGAGATTCACCAATCACTTCGATGTCTGTAATGTCCAACTCATAGCCAAACTTAGAACGTTCGTCTTCTTTGACAATCCCTGTCACATAAACAGAAGTTTCTTGGCTTAAGCGTTTGATAACATCAAACTTCTCAAGTCCCACTTCTTCACCAAATTTTTCGATAAAGTTTGGTTTAAAAGCCACACCTTGGAAAAAGGCTGTTCCATCACGCAATTGTAAGAAGGCAATTTTCCCTTTTCCTGATTTGTTGGCAACCCAAGCACCGATAGTGACTTCTTGACCAACGTAGTCTTTTACTTCGATAATTGTTACACGTTTTGTCATCATTTATCTTCCTTTATTCGTTTAACTTGTCCAAAGACATTATTACTCATTATTGTACCACAAATAATGCCTGATAGCTAGCTAGTTTGACAGAAATTCCTAAGTTTTTAAAAATAAAAACCTCCGTTATTAAGACGAAGGTTAAACTTCTTATTTTTCCATAAATTGGTGCAAACGACGAATGGCTTCTTTAAGTGTATCTAGATCTGTCGCATAGCTGAGACGGACATTTTCTGGTGCTCCAAATCCAGCACCTGTTATCAAGGCTAAACCAACTTCCTCAAGGATAGCCGTTGTAAATGCTGTTACGTCTGTATAGCCTTTCATCTCCATAGCTTTTTTAACATTTGGGAAGAGATAGAAAGCTCCTTGTGGTTTGACAACTTCAAAACCAGGGACTTCACACAAGAGTGGATAGATGGTATTCAAACGTTCTTCAAATGCTTGACGCATAACTTCCACAGAATCTTGCGGTCCAGTTAGCGCCTCGATTGTTGCGTATTGTGAAACAGCGGTTAGGTTAGAAGTCGTTTGACCTGTCAATTTGCTCATGGCAGCAATGATTTCTGGATCACCCACTGCATAACCTACACGCCAACCAGTCATAGCATAGGCCTTAGACACTCCATTGATGACAATGGTTTGGTTGCGAATGGCTTCTGATAGACTAGAGATTGGGACGAATTCATTTCCGTTATAGACCAAACGACCATAAATATCATCTGCTAGGATGAGAATGTCATGTTCAACAGCCCAATTTCCAATGGCCAAGAGTTCCTCACGAGAATAGATCATACCGGTAGGATTAGATGGTGAGTTAAGAACCAAGACCTTGGTCTTAACTGTACGAGCTGCTTCTAATTGCTCCACAGTTACTTTAAAGTGATTGTCTTCTTTGGCTTGGACAAAGACTGGAACACCTTCTGCCATCTTAACCTGATCCCCATAGCTGACCCAGTAAGGTGTTGGAATAATAACCTCATCTCCAGGATTAACCACAGCCATAAAGAAAGTGTAGAGTGAGAATTTTGCACCTGTAGCAAAAGTGACTTCGTTAGCCGCTACGGAATAACCATAATAACGCTCAAAATAGGTATTGACCGCTGCTTTTAACTCAGGTAAACCTGAAGCTACCGTATAGAAAGAAGCACGTCCATCTCGAATAGCCTCAACAGCAGCATCTTGAATATTTTCAGGAGTATGAAAATCGGGCTGACCTAAAGTTAAGAAAAGAACATCTTTTCCTTCAGCCTTTAATTTCTTTGCTCTTGCATCGCTAGCCAAAGTCACACTTTCTTCCATTTCTAAGACACGTTTAGATAATTTCATAGTTTCTCCTTTTCGATTAGGGCACCAGATTCAAAATCCACTAGATAGTAGTCTCCACCAGACTTGATTTCCCAGACGGGTTTATCAGCATACCGTCCAAAGGTAACCGTATCAATTTCAGTTGCTCCTTTTTCTCTAACAACTGCTTCTGCTTTTTCTTGTGAAGTACCATTTTCTAGTTGATATACATAGATTTTTTGACTATTTTTCTCAATTAAAACGGCTACTGGCTTTTGATTCTTGTCTTGGCCAAGGACACTATAATAGCTCTCTAAACCATTGAAGAAATCAACCTGACTGACCGTTTCTAGATTCGCATACTGCTTGGCAAGCTTTTCCCCTTCTACCTTCGCTGTTTGATAAGGCTTCATGCTAAGCCACACCAAATAGAGAAAGGAAGAAGTCACAACTAGTGCCAGCAGGGTCAAGCCAATACTGTACTGAAATAATAAGGAATTTTTTTCTTTTTTCTGTCTCATTTTCACTCGTCTATTTTACCATCTATCCAAGTGAATTACAAGTGAGTAAAAGAGGAGGATTTGTCTCGGAACTTCTCTTATGACAGGAATATATGACGCTTGAATCATTGATTTCACAGACTTTTCATAATCTCTACTCCTAAAAATAATCTTGACTATCATCGATTTTTATTTTCTGGGCAAATTTCTTGCAAATGATTTTGTTTTGTTGTAACATCGTTTATAACAACAGAGAAAGCTCTGATTAAAATCTAAAGGAGACTCCCTATGTCTAAAAAAGTATTATTTATCGTTGGTTCACTTCGTGAAGGTTCTTTCAACCACCAAATGGCTCTAGAAGCTGAAAAAGCTCTTGCAGGAAAAGCTGAGGTTAGCTACCTTGACTACTCAGCAATCCCACTTTTTAACCAAGAACTTGAAGTTCCAACTCTTCCAGCTGTAGCAGCAGCTCGTGAAGCTGTTCTGGCTGCTGATGCTATCTGGATTTTCTCACCAGTCTACAACTTCTCAATTCCTGGAACAGTTAAAAACTTGCTTGACTGGCTTTCACGCGCAATTGACTTGTCTGATACACGCGGAGCATCTGCTCTTCAAGATAAGATTGTAACAGTATCATCTGTAGCCAATGCTGGTCATGACCAACTCTTTGCAATCTACAAAGACCTCTTGCCATTCATCCGTACACAAGTTGTTGGTGAATTCACTGCAGCTCGTGTCAACGATTCTGCTTGGGCAGATGGTCAATTAGTTCTCGAAGACAGTGTTGCTTCTTCACTAAAACAACAAGCTGAAGACTTGGTTCAAGCTATTCAATAATTGAATTAAAAAAGAAAGATAGTAGAAAATGTTAGTTTCTACTATCTTTTTCTTAATCAACTAATTCATCAATCATACTATGTTTCAGTGGTAAACTACACATCACTAAAAGGAAAATAAAGGAAGATTGAATCCAAAAGAGAGCCAAATCAAAAATTCCGTGCACAGCTACTACTGTCAAGAAAGAGAGGTAAAGTCCAAGGATAGGACGCTTACTAGGTACTTGACTCATATCAATCAACATTCGTACTGGAGTGGAAGAAGCAATCCCCAAGAGAACGGTACCAACAACTCCATAACTCAAAATCGTATCTATATAAATACTATGAGCATGTTCATGATAAGGTGCTCCAATACGAGGAAAAGAGTGCATATAGGTTAGCGGTCCTTCACCCCAGAATGGATTTTGCTTAAACAAGGCCATCCCAGCATTCCAGATAGAAACACGCTCTTCCATAGATGAATCTAAGGTTCCCATTCGAACACCCAAATCACTTGAAAATAGAAAAGCTAAACCAACCCCAAAAACTCCAACACTAAGCCAAAAGGCACGCCAGTTCTTAATAGTTGTGAAGAGATAAATAATCGCTCCAAAGATGATGGCTGGAAAAGCTGTGCGATTCTGCGTAAAGTTTAAACCGAATAAATTAGCAAAGATGGCAATCATAGAAAAGATTCGTAACCACCTTAACTTCGTTGTACTAATCAGATAAAAACCAATCATGATACAGAAACAACAGATAATTCCATAGTAATTGGGATTAAAGAAGGCAACCTCCGCTCGATTTTGATGCCAAACCTGCATTCGTGGTGAGAGGAAGGTATAATCAAATTTCTTTACAATTTGGAAATGTTCCAAGGCTGCAAAGGCTGCTGCAAAGACACTTAAGGCTAATATTCCTTCAATCGTCAACCTGAAAAATTTAGGAGTCAACTGGGATTGATAGTAGTAAAAGAAGATGGCAAACAGAAACATGGCCACCGAAGAAACTACTCCCATCACATTTTGTGCCAGAAGAGAAATTGCAGTGCTATAAGCAATAAAAAAGAGCAAGACAGGGTGTTGAGACAAACGTTTCAAGATCCCCTTCATCTCCCCAGTATATACTAACCAAAGTAAGTAAGAGATAAAAATAATAACAAAAAGATAAAAAGGAAGAAAAATACTCAGAATAACTCCTAAAAGAAGTCCTTCTTGTTTCGATAAACTTTTTAACTTTTCAATGACACCTATTGATTTCACAACAGATCCTTTCCTTCTGAATATCACATTCAGATAAATAAGCTATTAAAACATTTTACCATTTTTCAAGCGATTTGAAAACCTCTTTGCCTCTATCATCCTAACTAAAACTGGGTAAAATTTTATAGTTAGCTAAGATTACTCTAAAAAACGCTATCCCTTTTTTAAAAATATGGTACAATAAATCTAATTATTCCAGAAAGGGTCTAGCATGAAATCCTACCAAGAAGTCTATAAAATACTAGCTACTGAGACTGATTATCTAAGCGGAGAAAAAATAGCTGAGAGATTAAACCTATCTCGAACTTCAGTATGGAAGGCGATCCAACGTCTCCAGCAAGAGGGACTGGAGATTGACAGTATCAAAAATCGTGGGTATAAACTTCTGGACGGAGACCTTATCTTGCCTCAGGAAATCGAAGCGAATAGTCCCATTACTGTCCTGTTTAAACCCTCGACTAAATCTACCCAAACCGATGCTAAAGAGGCTATGGAAGCTGGTGCCAAAGGGGATAAACTCTACCTTTCCACTAGCCAAACTATGGGACGCGGTCGTTTTCAACGTCCCTATTATTCTCCAGATAAGGGGGGGATTTACATGTCCCTTCACCTACAACCCAATCTCCCTTATCAGAATCTTCCTGCCTATACACTTCTAACAGCTGGAGCTATCTACAAGGCTATCAAAAACCTTAGTTTAATCGACGTGGATATCAAGTGGGTCAATGATATTTATCTGAACCAGAAAAAAATTGCTGGTATTCTAACCGAAGCCATTACCTCCGTCGAAACTGGACTCGTTACAGATGTTATCATTGGGGTCGGGATCAACTTTTCGATCGCTGAATTTCCCAAGAATCTACAAACTAAAGCTGGAAGCTTATTTTCTCAAAATACTCCCATTACTCGCAATGAATTGATTGCTGAAATTTGGAAATGTTTCTATGAAACAGAAGCCGATGAACTCCTCTATCTCTATAAAAAACGCTCAATCGTTTTAGGAAAAGAGATCTCTTTCAAGAAGGATCAAGAAATAATCACAGGAAAAGCCTGTGACATCTCTGACCAAGGCCAACTGCAGATAGAATTAGCAAACGGTGAAAAGATTTGGCTCAATAGTGGCGAAGTTTCACTGACTAAATGGTAGTTTTCCTAGATCAAAAAAATCGACCTTTATTATTGAAGGTCGATTTTTGATCTGTTATTTTTTCAAACGTTCAACGTCACGCGCGATAACGAGTTCTTCATCTGTTGGGATGACAAGTACACGAAGTTTCGCAGCATCTGTAGAGATATCGCCAGTCACACCAAAGACATTTTTCTCTGGATCTACATCACAACCGAACCAAGAAATCCCTGAAATAACATCTTCACGTACATTAGTAGAATTTTCACCGATACCTGCTGTGAAAATAATAGCATCTGCTCCATTTAGGACTGCAAGGTATTGACCAATATGTTTTTGGATACGGTCAACATACATTTCATAAGCCAAAGTGGCATCGTGATCTCCTGCCTCCATAGCAGCAATTACATCACGCATGTCACTAGATTTACCAGAAACACCCATCAATCCTGACTCACGATTGAGAATACGACTGATGTCCTCAGGCTTGTTAAAGTCCTCTGTATATTGCATTAAATAAGGAATGATGGCTGGGTCAATATCCCCTGTACGAGTTCCCATCATTACACCACCAAGTGGAGTGAATCCCATTGAGGTATCAACAGATTTCCCACCCTTAACAGCTGTAATAGAAGCACCATTACCGATGTGACAGGTGATTAACTTCAACTCTTCAAGTGGACGTCCCAAGAGTTTTGCTGCTTCTTGAGCAACGTACTGATGGCTTGTACCGTGCGCTCCGTACTTACGAACCTTGTTTTCTGTGTAATATTTTGTTGGTAGAGGATAGCGATAAGCTTTCTCTGGCATTGTTGTATGGAAGGAAGTATCAAAAACAACGACACTCGTAATATCTGGCAATAATTCTTTGAAGGCGCGAATACCCGCAGCATTTGCAGGGTTGTGCAATGGAGCAAGGAGACCTAACTCTTCAACTTTTTCCAAGACATCGCCTTCAACGACTGTAGACTCTTTGAAGTACTCTCCACCTGCAACGACACGGTGTCCAACACCAGTAATTTCATCATAAGATTTAATAATATCAAAACGAATCAAGTCATCAAGCAAAATCTTAACTGCCAAAGTATGGTTGTCAATGTCAAGGACTTGTTGCTCTGAACGACCATCGAACTTAACTGTAGAAATAGAATCCTTCAATCCGATTCGCTCAATCAACCCTTTTGCAAGCACCTTTTCTTCTGGCATTTGGTAAAGTTGCCATTTCAAGCTAGAGCTTCCAGCGTTAATTGCAATGGTTTTTGTCATAATGTTTCCCCTTTTTAAGCGTTTTCAACTATTATATCAAAATTTATACTAGATTTCATGTTCTTGACACCAATTTTGAAAATTTTCCTTAAATTCCAACAAAATTTCAGGATCCCGAAGGCTAGTAAGTGGATAAACAAAGGGATCTGTACCTTCTCCCACCTTCTTTTGCAAAACAAAAATGGTCTTAGACTGGGCTCCTTGAGCGAATAGATCCTCTGGTAAAGCTAGGATAGCGACTAGTTGAGCTTGATCAGTCAGCCAAGATTTCAAGAGGTCACTCTGGGGACTCGTCAAAAGATCTGTTGGAGCAAGGAAAATAGCATAGCCTCCCGTCTTAAGATACTTGAGTGATTGCTCCATTAATAGATGATGAGCGTAAGTATGTTCATCCTTTGCTGCCACTTGGTAACGTGAGGCAATCTGATCGTCTGGGTAGTAGCCAATCGGGAGGTCGCTCACAATAATATCACTTTCTTTTAATACTTGTGGACGTACTGCATCTCCTTGGACAAAGCCCATTTGCAGATCCATAACTTCAGCCATACTTGCAGCCAAATCGATCAAGAGGTCATCTAGTTCAATCCCAAGGTAATCTACCTTTTTGTTCATGGACGTTAAGAAGCTAGCGCCCAGAATTCCCATCCCAGACCCCAACTCTAATAAACTTAGATCTTCAGCAGGCCACAGTTGCTCTATCAGAAAAATCATCAAGTGACCAATGGCATCTGGTGTAAACTGGTGATTTGCTTGGAGAGGTTCTGTTTGCGCTGCCTTCATTAACAAGAATTGGTAGGTTCGTAACCACTCTTCTTTTCGAAGAGCCAATCGTTTTAATGCTTGATTATTTTTCTTGACATCTTCCAGATTTGTCTGACCATCCAGATAGATTCCATTTTGCTCAATCAAGGCATCGTAAAAATTTGTCGTCAAATCATTTTGAATGATTTGGACATTTTCTAGTAAATAGGTATATGCTTGTTCAATTTTTTCAAAATACATACCCTTATCTTACCAAAAATAATGTCCTTTTTCCAGATTTTCATGATAGTGAAAACAAATTAAAACCTCTGAGATGACTCTCAAAGGTTTAATCATGACTATTTACTATTTTCGACAGCTGCTGTTACAAAAGCAGTGTAGAGTTCTTCTGGGCGGTTTGGACGACTTGAAAGCTCTGGGTGATACTGACAAGCCACAAAGAATTTGTTTTCTGGAATTTCCACAATTTCTACCAAGCGGTTGTCTGGTGAAACGCCTGAAAAGACAAAACCTGCTCCTTCAAACTGTTCACGGAAAGCATTGTTAAATTCATAACGGTGACGGTGACGGCGTTGCACCACCTCTTTGTTATGATAAGCTACCGCTGCCTTAGAACCACGTTTTAACTTAGAAGGATAAAGTCCCAAACGAAGGGTACCACCCATGTCCTCAACATCAATCTGATCACGCATGATATCGATGATAGGGTATTTGGTATCAGGATTTAGCTCTGCTGAATTAGCTCCTTCAAGACCTAAGACATTACGGGCAAACTCGATACAGGTCAACTGCATACCCAAGCAGACTCCCAGCATTGGTACATCATTTTCACGCGCATAGCGAATCGCTTCAATCTTACCTTCAGTTCCACGTTGACCAAAACCACCCGGCACGATGATTCCGTCAGCGTCAGATAGGAGTTCTGCCACATTGTCAGCTGTCACATCGTTAGCATTGACCCAATCAATCTTGACTTCTGCATCATTGGCATAACCAGAGTGTTTCAAAGCTTCAACAACTGAGATGTAGGCATCTTGCAACTCAACATACTTACCAACAAGGGCAATCTTGACTTGTTTTTTGAGGTTCATAACCTTGTCAACCATAGCTGACCACTCTGCCATATCTGCTGCAGGCGCATCAATTTTCAAATGGTCACAAACGATTTGATCCATACCTTGTGCTTGCAGGTTAAGTGGGATTTGGTAAAGATGATCGACATCCAAGGACTCAATAACTGCTTCTGGTGCCACATCACAGAACTGGGCTAGTTTATTTTTAATTCCTTGTCCAGCTGGTTTTTCTGTACGGATGACCAACATATTAGGCTGGATTCCCAGACCACGCAATTCTTTGACAGAGTGTTGAGTTGGTTTGGTCTTCATTTCACCAGCTGCCTTGAGGTAAGGAAGCAAGGTCGTATGGATATACATGACATTATCTGCACCCACATCTGCCTTCATCTGACGAAGAGCTTCTAAGAATGGAAGTGACTCGATATCCCCGACTGTTCCACCAACCTCTGTAATAATGACATCAGAGTCTGTCGTAAGAGCAGCACGCTTGATTTTTTCTTTCAAGGCATCTGTAATATGAGGAATAACTTGGACGGTTGCACCCAAATACTCTCCACGGCGTTCCTTACGAAGAACTTCACTGTAGATTTTACCAGTTGTCACGTTTGAGTATTTATTAAGGTTGATATCGATGAAACGCTCATAGTGACCCAAGTCCAAATCTGTCTCAGCCCCATCATCTGTTACAAATACTTCTCCGTGCTGGTAAGGGCTCATGGTTCCTGGGTCAATATTGATATAAGGGTCAAATTTTTGAATGGTCACCTTCAAACCACGGTTTTTCAAAAGACGCCCAAGGCTCGCTGCAACGATCCCTTTTCCAATAGACGATACCACACCACCAGTGACAAAAATATATTTCGTAGACATAGATTCCTCTTTCTAAAATGCTCAAGGTCTTGTTTACTAACAGGGGATTGAGGAAACAAGACCTTCATCAATAACTACACCCCAAGAAGAAAAGCTTCCTGGAAAAAACAAAAATAGCTCCCTAATAACTAGGGAGCTCCGACCTCTAAAAGAGGTGCCCGAACAATATATTACCTCAAAATGAATCATTTGTCAAATAGAACAAATCGTTGACTTGGCATTCCATCTTGCATAACTCATTCAAACTAAAAAGTAAAAAGAGGCTGGATCTAGGAAATCGAGACTTGATAGACCGATTCCAGCTCCAACTCCTTTTTATTTTTATTCTTCCTCTTCTTCAGAGTCTTCGTCGTCTTCTTCATTAAGATCGACTTCTTCATCTAGATCATCTGGGGCGATTTCATTGATTTCAGCATCGTAGGCTTCCACTTCATTCTTCTCATCATCTGGATTTTCATCATCATAAGAAAGAGCTGGATCTTCTTCGTATGCATCCTCATCTTCTGGATCATCTGCACTGTAATCAATAGCATCTGCATCACCATCCATAAAGGCGTTGACACGTTTTTTCTTAGCCTTAGGTGCTACTTCTTCATCATCACTTTCTTCAAGAGCAATGATTTCCTCATCGATTTCATCGACTCCATACCATGAACGAAGCCCCCATTTGTTATCTCCAAGTGAGATAAAGCTACCGTCAAAGTTCAACTCTGTGTAGAACAAAGGCAAAGCTTCACGAATATCGCTATTAGAGGTACCGAGATAGTTTTGGATTTCATTAACCAAATCACTAAAATGCATTTCGTGATCACGACCACGGAGTTCCAAGATGGCACGAGCCACCTCAATCATAGATAGTTCACTTTTTTCTTGCCCAGCAAATACTTCTAATTCCAAAGCGTTTCTCCTCATTTTTTACTACTAACGCCAGAGTGGATAAACTCTGATCTCATTTTATCATGTACTCTTTATTGTACGATAATTTTGCCTAATAGTCAAAGGTTTAGGAGAAATAAATGTGAAATATTTCAGCTAATTAATACTCAATGAAAATCAAAGAGCAAACTAAGAAGTTAGCCACAGGCTGCTCAAAACACTGTTTTGAGGTTGCAGATGGAAGCTGACGTGGTTTAAAGAGATTTTCGAAGAGTATAAAAGACCTGGGAGATACACTCACAGGTCCGTGACTTTATTTGTAACTTAAAGCTCGTTTAAAGGTTTTCCAGATCCCCAAATCATCTGTTTGAAGGACCAAACTAGCATACATCCGTCCGATAAAGGCTGTTGCAGTAACTGCAAAAATAACCGTTATAGCAAGCGAAATCCAAGCTTCTAGTCCATTTGCGTAACCATTGATAGCTCTGAATGGCATAAAGAAGGTTGAGACGAATGGGATGTAAGAACCGATTTTCAAAATCAAATTATCCCCAGAAGTTCCTAAGACAGTTACTCCAATGAAACCTACCATAATCAAAAGCATCAAAGGCGATAAGGCCTTACCAGAATCTTCTGGTCGAGAAACCATAGAACCTAAGAAGGCAGCCAAGACCACATACATAAAGAGACTAACCAAGACAAATAACAAGGTATTGATCGAAAATGCTTCTCCCAAGTGATTTAGAATACCTGAATTTGCCAAGATAGGCATATCCTTAAAGAAGAAAATAGCTCCAAGTCCACCTACAACATAAATACCAATATGAGTCAAAATAACTAGAAGTAAGGCAATCATGCGGGCGTAGAAATAATGGCTAGCACGAATGCTTGAGAAGACCACTTCCATGATTTTGGTTCCTTTTTCACTAGCTACCTCTTGAGCAGTGACACTAGCATAAGTAATCAAAATCATATAGAGAAAGAAACCTAGTCCTGCAGCCGCAAAGGTTTGGACCATCTTTTTATTTTCCTTGGCTTCATCAATCTGTTCTGTGAATTGAATTGTTTGAGCCAAGCGTTTTTCCTGTTCCTGAGACAAATTTGCTTCTGAACGGTTGAGTTGGGATTGAAGTTCATTCAACTTAGCGGTCACTGCTAACTTAATGCCACTCTCTAGTGAAGTCTCACCATGATAGACTGCCTTGAGGATACTATTCTCCTGGTCAATGGTTAGATAGCCTTTTATTTTTTCATCCTTGATGGCTTCTTTGGCACTTGCTTCATCCTTATAGTCAAAGTTAAGACCATTGGTCGATTTAAGTTCTTCTGTAACAAGAGGAACAGAACTAACTACTGCTACCTTACTATTTTGAGCCAAGGAAGAACCTTGGAGAACACCAATTCCTCCAGATAGACCTAAAAAGAGGAAAGGCGAAATCACCATAAAGAAGAAACTCCAAGACTTGACATGTCTTAGATAGGTTTCTTTGATTACAACCCACATATTTCTCATACTTCCACCCCTGATTCTAATTTAAAGATTTCATCGATTGTTGGAGCTTGTTGATCAAAAGTCGCGATATATTGACCTTGAGTCAATATTGGGAAGAGTTCTCTACCTGCACTTTCATCATCTAAAATCAACTTCCAACTACCTTGCTTGGTCAAGCTAACCTGTTTGACATGAGGAAGGCTCTCCAGTTCTTCCTTGCTTCGGTCACTTGAAACAAAAAGTCGTGTTTTGCCGTATTGATTGCGGACTTCTTGAACCGGTCCATGCAAGACCACACGCCCATCACGAATCATGAGGATATCATCACAAAGTTCTTCAACATTGGTCATGACATGGTCAGAAAAGATAATGGTCGCGCCACGTTCTTTTTCTTTCAAGATAACCCGCTTAAGAAGTTCGGTATTAACTGGATCCAAGCCACTAAAAGGCTCATCTAGGATAATCAAATCTGGTTCATGAATCAAAGTGATAATCAACTGAATCTTCTGTTGATTTCCTTTTGAGAGACTTTTAATCTTGTCCGTCAGTTTCCCCTTAACTTCCAGTTTTTCCATCCATTGAGGGAGTTTTTCTTTGATTTCCTTGGTGTCCATGCCTTTTAGGGTAGCCAAGTAACGAACTTGTTCAAGGACTGTCAATTTAGGCATAAGACTGCGTTCTTCAGGTAGATAACCAATGCGAGCATAGGTCTCCTGACGAATGTCTTGACCATCAAGCTCAATCTCCCCTTGATAGTCTAAAAATTTCAAAATACTGTGAAAAATAGTTGTTTTCCCAGCTCCATTTTTACCAACCAGCCCTAAAATACGCCCTGGTCTTGCTTGAAAGTCAACACCAAACAAAACTTGCTTAGGCCCAAAACTTTTCTCTAGATTTCTTACTTCGAGCATCATCCACCTCCGAAATTTATTGCACTCATTATACTCCTTTTTGATAGCATTTACAATGATTTATGTACATTTTTAAAACTTAATTTCAAGAAGGATATTTACTGGATAGGAACTTTATTGGCTCATCACCAAGCATTTTAGTCCTCCAGATTTTAAGTGATAAATTTATTATACTCATTTCTTGATAAATCCGTTGGCTATGTCCTCAAATGTTCATTTTCAGTCCTGAATTGTTACTACTAATCTTCATCATCCTGCCTAGCTTATCGTGCTATTTTATGGTATATTTTTGATAGACTATAGATTATCTTAGGCTAGGAATCTGATATGAAAAAAAGACTTAAACTCGAACCAAACAACAATAACTTAATCATTTGGGAAGCTGAACAGCCAAAAGCCATTCTTCAGCTTGTACATGGCATGGTAGAATACGTAGAACGATATGAAGAATTTGCTCTAGCCATGAATAACGAAGGCTTTACTGTTATCGGCCATGATCATCTCGGCCATGGTTATACTGCTCAAAATCCAAGTCAACTCGGAGTCTTTCCTGAATCTCCCGAGGAACTCATCGATGATATTGAAATAGTGACCTCTTTTATTCAAGAAAGCTATCCAGAACTTCCAATCGTCCTTCTAGGGCATTCTATGGGTTCTCTTATGTGTCGCTATTATGTAGCCAAACGAAAACCACCTATCAATGCCTTGATTATCATGGCGACTGGTCAACAGCCTCAATTTCTGACTCGATTGGCTCTCATCCTAACAGAATGCATTCGACTTATAAAAGGGAATAAACACCGTAGTAAACTCCTGACCTATCTATCAACTGATAGCTTTAATCGAACTATTAAGCATCCTAAAACATCTGTCGATTGGCTCTCAAAAAATGAGGAATCCAATCATGCTTATCTGAAGGATCCATTCTGTCAATTCATACCTACTATTCCCATGTACAGAGCCATTTTTTACTTCTCTAATCAAGTAGCGAGTAAACAAGTGATCGATGAGATTCCAACCCAACTCCCAATTCTCGTGATTTCAGGACAAGAAGACCCTCTAGGCGAAAATGGTAAAGGTATAGAGAGATTTGTAAAACTCCTAAAGGCTTCACATTCGAAAGTAAGCCTTCGATTAGTTGAAGAGGCTCGTCACGAAATTCTAAACGAAATCAATCGACAAGATACTTACCACTTCTTAGCTGATTGGATGGCAAAAAACATCGATGTCTGATCATCTTGTAACACTATTAAAAAAGAGTTATTTCTCCGTCAATTTGATTCAATCATCAGGCTAAAACTTGATGATTTTTTCTACTAAAAAATCCATCCCTAGGGATGGATTGAAAATTTTTAACGCACTTCTGCATTCACTTTTTCTTCGAGTGATGCTTGGATTTTTTCCATGTAGCGTGCGACTTCTTCGTCGGTTAAACTATCTTCTGGATTTTGGAAGGTCAAGCTATAAGCCATAGACTTCATTCCGATACCCAGTTTTTCACCTGAGAAGACGTCGAAGAGTTTGATATCTGTCAAACGTTTCACGCCTGCAGCTTGGATAGCGTCCACAACTTCTTGGTGAGTGACTTCTGCCTTGAGGAGAAGGGCAACGTCACGACTGACTGCTGGGAATTTAGTAATTTCCACAAATGGTGTGGCTGGTTGAAGGGTTTCTTCAATAGCTGAAAGGTTAAGCTCAGCTACATAAGTCTCTGGAATATCGTAAGCCTTAGCCGTCACAGGGTGCACTTGACCGAGGAAACCAAGAACTTGGTCCCCTAGTGAGATCAAGGCTGTACGTCCTGGGTGGAGGCTAGTGATTTCAGAGGTTGCTGTATAGGTCACTTCAAGACCCAAGCGAGCAAAGAGGGCTTCCAAAATTCCTTTGGCATAGAAGAAGTCAACTGGAACAGCTGCAGTTTGGAAGTCTTTTTCAGCGACTAAACCTGTCAAGGCAAAGGCAAAGCTGTTGATTTCAGTTGGCAATTCTTCTTTTGGATTACCAGTTTGCTCGAAGACTTTTCCAATCTCATAAAGAGCCAAGTTTTTATTCTTACGTGCTACGTTGTAGGCAACTGTATCAAGGATACCTGAAACCATATTTTGGCGGAGAACTGAACGGTCCACAGTCATTGGCCACATGAGCTCTGTTAAGTTGCTTGGCTGAATCGTAAATTCAACGGCTTTTTCAGGAGTTGTAAGAGCATAGGTGATAATTTCTGTCAAACCTGCTCCCTCAGCGATGGTACGAACTTGACGGCGGAGTTTTTGTGTCGCAGTCAATTCACCAGCTGTTCCATCATCTTTTGGAAGACTAGTTGGCAAGCGGTCATAACCATAGATACGAGCGATTTCTTCAAAAAGGTCCGCTTCGATAGTGATATCCCAACGGCGACGTGGAACGCTAACTGTGAAGGCTTCTGCATTTCCAGAAAGGCCAAAGCCAAGACGACGGAAGACATCCTCTACATCTGCGTAGGAAAGCTCTGTACCAAGGACACGATTAACGTCAGCAAGAGTTGAAGAAACTTCTACATCAGATGTATCCAACTGGCCTGCTGAAACAATGCCCTTACGCACGGTCGCACCAGCCAATTCAGCAATCATACTTGCTGCTGCATCAAGGGCTTCATTAACGGTTGCCACATTGATACCTTTTTCAAAGCGTGAAGATGATTCTGAGCGAAGGTTGAGACGACCACTTGTCTTACGGATAGATTTGCCATTGAAGATAGCAGCTTCAAGAACTACACGAGTAGACTTTTCAGAGATTTCTGTAGCTTGTCCACCCATAACACCTGCAAGAGCTACTGGTTTATCAGCAACAGTGATCACTAAGTCATTTGTTTCCAAGTCACGCTCTTCACCGTCCAAGGTTACCAATTTTTCACCTTCACGCGCTTCACGCACACGGATCTCGCTTCCTTCAAAGGTATCGAAGTCAAAGGCATGCATCGGCTGACCAAAGTAAAGCAAGATATAGTTGGTCACGTCGACCACATTATTGATTGGACGGATACCTTCGTTCATGAGAAGGTTTTGCAACCATTGTGGACTTGGTGCGATGGTCACATTATCCAAGATACGAGCAGCATAGTAAGGCGCCTTGTCTGTCTCAATGCTGACAGAAAGAGCATCGGCTGCAGCTTGGTCTGTTTCTGTTAAGGTAAATTCTTTAAAGTTGACTGCCTTGTCATAGATAGCGGCTACTTCGTGCGCTACCCCACGCATAGAAAGAGCATCTGCACGGTTTGGCGTGATAGAAAGTTCGATGATTTCATCATCCAAGTCTAGGTAAGAGAATACTTCCTCACCTGGAACGGCATCTTGAGGCAAGATTTGGATGCCATCTGCGAATTCCTTTGGTACAACTGAGTCAGAAATCCCCAATTCACCAAGTGAGCAGATCATTCCGAGAGATTCTAAACCACGGATTTTCCCTTTTTTGATTTTGTAATTGTCAGCGATACGAGCTCCCGGAAGAGCCACCATGACCTTGATGCCTGCACGCACATTCGGTGCACCACAAACGATTTGACGGGCTTCTTCTTCGCCAACGTTAACCTGACAAACATGGAGGTGAGTTTCTGGCACATCTTCGCAAGACAAGACATCACCGACGACAATTTTTGAGAGACCAGCAGCAGGTGAGTCGACACCTTCTACCTCAATCCCTGTAGTTGACATTTTCTCAGCCAACTCTTGTGATGGCACATCAATGTCCACCAATTCTTTTAACCATTTGTATGATACTAACATAATTCTGATCGTAAGATCTCATCAATCGAGACCTTTTCAATTCCTTTCTTTTTCTTCGAGTAAGCTCTTGCCATTTCTCACCGAGAGGAAATGACTAAAACTGTATAGGATTGTGTTTCAGGTTTCAAGCTTATTTAAACTGTTCTGAGAAGCGGACATCTCCTTGGTAGAATCCACGGATATCGTTGATTCCGTAACGAAGCATAGCTACACGTTCTTGTCCAAGACCAAAGGCAAAGCCAGAGTAGACAGTTGCATCGATACCACTCATCTCAAGGACACGTGGGTGAACCATACCGGCACCCATAATCTCGATCCAACCAGTTTTCTTACATACGTTACAGCCGCCTCCTCCACACTTAAAGCATGAAACATCAACCTCAACAGAAGGCTCTGTGAACGGGAAGTAAGATGGACGCAAACGGATTTGGCGCTCTTCACCAAACATTTTTTGTACAATCAACTGGAGGGTTCCTTGAAGGTCAGCCATAGAGATGTTTTTCCCAACAACCAAACCTTCGATTTGGTGGAATTGGTGACTGTGGGTCGCATCGTCCGTATCACGACGAAACACACGTCCTGGTGAGATCATTTTCAAAGGACCTTTAGAGAAATCATGAGCATCCATTGCACGCGCCTGAACTGGAGATGTGTGGGTACGGAGCAAGATTTCTTCTGTGATGTAGAAAGTGTCCTGCATATCACGGGCTGGGTGGTCTTTTGGAAGATTCATACGTTCAAAGTTGTAGTAGTCTTGCTCCACTTCAAATCCATCCACAACTTGGTAACCCATACCAATGAAGATATCTTCGATTTCTTCACTAGTTTGTGTAAGAACGTGACGGTGACCAGTCGCAACTGGACGACCTGGAAGTGTCACATCGATGCTTTCACTTGCTAATTGAGCTTCCACTTTCTTTTCTTCCAAGAGCTTAGCTGTTTCTTCAAAGGCAGCTGTTAGGACATCACGAGCCTCATTGACGTGTTTTCCGATAACAGGACGCATTTCTGCTGATACGTCCTTCATCCCTTTGAGGATTTCAGTAAGCGACCCTTTTTTACCAAGGACAGAAACACGCAATTCTTGCATCTCTTTTTCATTTTCAGCAGTAATCTGCTTCAAGCTAGCTAGCGTTTCTTCACGAAGCGCTTTTAATTGTTCTTCAATAGTTGACATAATTCCTCCATCAGTCTCTCGTAGATAAAAAGAAAACCACATGCCAAAAACTCCATTCGGAGCGTTGACACGCGGTACCATCCGTTTTTATCTGACAAGTCAGACCTTTATTTCTGAATCCATAGGCAAGTGAATTCACCCAGCTTTCATATAGAGAGCTTTCAGTCACGGCTCTCCTCCCTGATATACTTCCCCTGAGATACTAGTCTTGCAGATTCCTATTTAATTATTATTCATTTTATCAAATTTTAAGTAATCTTGCAAGATGTTTTGCGACTAATCAACATAGTCTCCACCTTCAAAACCGTAATACTCTTCCAAACTGAGGCCACTTGCTGCAATTTCTTTGGCTTCTTTGCCAACATAGCGAAGGTGCCATTCTTCAGCCATATATCCTGTTTCTTTTTCCTTACCTTTAAGATAACGAACTACAAAGCCATAGTCAGCAGCATGATCCAAGAGCCATTGAGCTGCTTTTTCTTCTGTCACTAAGTCTCCATCTGTGCCGATAAGGTCAAAAGCAAGACCAGTTTGGTGTTCACTATATCCAGGTCGTGCAGAATAGCGGTCAGCCTCTGCCTTTCCGTCTTGATTGACATAATCTTGATACAATTTAACCTGAGTCTCATAACTTCTAAATCCACTATAGTGGTCGCTGATTGGGAAACCTGCTTGCTGCATAGCTGCAATAAGTTTCAACAGTTCTGCCTTAGCGGTAGGATTTTCTCCTGGATTATAATCTTTAGATAAGGGATAGTGTTTATTAGCGATAACAATTTCATCGTACTTGCCTTGAATGCTATAGTAATCTCCCTTATTGACCACTTCCGCTTTCTTTTGACTAGCTTCCTGAGATTTACTTCCCGCGGTTCCTTCTTGTACAGTCTTTTGCTCTGAAGAAGCTTTTGCGTCAGAAGTTGCTGGTTTTTCTTGCGAACAAGCCGCCAATGTTAGGGCTAGTAGTCCAGACAAGATAAGGTATCTTTTTTTCATGATTTATCCTTTCATATGATAACTTTATCCAATTCAACGGATAAAGTTTGAATTAAGTTTTCTAATTGTTTCGGTTGCGCTTGGCAATCTTCTGCTGCCATTTCTTCCAAAGGAACCCACCAGACTGGACCACGTCCATTAAGACCGTGCCCCTTCATATCACCAGCTCGTCTAGGAAAAATATGCCAATGAACATGGGCATCTCCATTTCCCAACAACTCTATATTCATCTTTTCAGCAGAAAAAGCTTTAGAGACAGCTTCCTGCACCAAACTCATTTCCTCTAAAAAACGAAGTCTGACACTTGGATCTAGATGATGTAGTTCTGTGACATGTTCCTTGGCTAAGAATAGAGTGTAACCTTCAAAATACTGGTGGTCACCAATGACAACATATCCTGTTTCTAACTCCTTGACAAAGTAGGGATTGTCACCAGACTTGATGAGTTCAATTCGTTGACAGATGAGGCACATAAGTTTCTCCTTTCAACTCTAAAAAGGTGTGATTAAGGTCAAAGAGTCGGTGTTTATAGGTCATCATTCCCCTCCCTCTTATCTTTATGAAATAAAATCTTAATCTTATTTAAAAATGGAATAACTTTAAAATAATTTCTTAAGCGTCTCTCACTTAACTTAGGTCCCTGTAGTTTTCTATATTCTTCGATATAAATTGTAGATACTTTACCAATTTCACTTTCCCCGAAAATAATAGCTTTTGAAATTACTTCACCAAGACTTAGACAAAATGAAACCATTCCAACAAGCAGAGCAATAGAAAAATTATTATACAAATAATACGCTATTCCAGCATCAACTGCGGCAATAACGAAAAGGAGTACTGTAATGCGTATTTCAGATTTTCTATCATCGCTTTCATTAATACTCAATTCTGGGAGTAAAAAAATTAAGGTTACAATAACAATCAACCAATAAGCTAATAACAAAGAGAATCCAGTGGGTTGTTCGATAAAACTCTTATACCCAGAGTATATGAAAAATAGCTGAAGTAATAACATCGCATACTGAAATAAATTAAACCATATTTTAGCTGAATTTATGAGCGGAATATTATTTTCTACTTTAATATCTAGTAATCGTTTAGAAATTTGTATCCGATGAGCTAGTTCTTTTAAATCTTCTATTTGAAGTATTTGAGAAGCAAGTTTTTTCTCTATAATTTCTATTTGATACCACACATATCCATCATCTTCTATCCACTGATATTTTCCAAAAGTTTTTATTTTTCGTCCATACGGATTAATCTTTTGAGAAATTTTAAAAAGTAGTTTTTCTAGATCTGGATTAGTAATTCCTTTATCGACCAGTTCATCAGCATAAACAACTAGTTCTTTAAAGTTTTCTTGTTTATTTTCATACACATACTTACGATAGTCCTCTTTTTTCTTTTGAAAATAAGCATACAAACTCGAAATCAACCCTGTTATTATAGCAGGCGTTGCTATTTGTTTCAGTATTTCATACATAGTACTTTATCGACTCTTCAGTCCACCAACTCACTCTTGAGATAGGCGTCCACCATACGCTCAGTAGCCACTACAGAATCAATATGAGTACGCTCGTAAGAATGGCTTGATTCAATACCTGCTCCTAGAAGAGCATGCTTGACCTCTGCTCCAGCTGACATCGCTGCAGAGGCATCTGAACCATAAAATGGATAAATATCTAGCTTAAATGGAATGTCTTGCTCTTTTGCGAGAGCTACCAAGTGTTGACGGAATTCATAGTGGTAAGGACCAGAAGCATCTTTGACACAGATTGACACTGTGTACTCATCCGTCTGCTGGTCATCTCCCATTGCTCCCATATCTACCGCTAGATATTCGACAACTTGACTTGGGATACTTGAGTTAGCACCATGCCCCACTTCTTCAAAGACTGAAAAGGCAAAATGCGTAGTGACAGGAAGTTCAATCCCTTCTTCTTTGTATACTTTAAGGAGATTAAGGAGAATAGCTGCGCTGACCTTGTCATCCAAATGACGAGACTTGATAAAGCCTGTCTCAGTCACGACAGTTCGAGGGTCAAAGCTGATAAAATCACCAACCTCGATACCGAGTGCGCGCGTTTCTTTTTCATTGGTTACTTTTTCATCCAAACGAACTTCCATATTGTCCTGTGTGCGTTCAGCAGTTCCAGCATCTTTATATACGTGGCAAGAAGTTTGGTGGATCAAAATCGTACCTGAAACAGTTTTCCCTGTACTAGCTACATGGACCGTACAGTTTTCGCCTTCAATCATGTTCCAAGGATAACCACCGATACGGTCCATCTTGAGACGACCATCTGGTTTAACAGCGCGAACGATAGCTCCCAGGGTATCCACATGGGCGGTCACATAGCGTTGTTGCTCATTATTTTTACCTTTAATGGTAACGTTCACTCCACCCTTAGCCATGCGGACTGGTTGATAGCCTAGTTTTTCAAGCGTCTCAACTAGATAATTCGTAATTTCACGCGTAAAACCTGTTGGTGACGCAATAGCAGTTAGTTCTTTGATATATTCTACAGTTTGATTCATTTCTTCACCTCTTTTGCTACCTATTATAACACATTTATCATCGGATAAAAAAGAAAATCACTCCTGTAGACTTAGCTACAAAAGTGATTTTAGTGATTATTCCATTTCAAAAGCTTCACTTTCTTGTTTATTTGGAAGAACAAGAGAAAGTAGAATACCAATAATAGCTGGTACCAACCATGGCAGAGAAGCCTCCGCAAATGGTAGAGCGTTCACGATATTTGCAAGGATCTCAACTTTAAAAGTAGAGCCTAAAACACTTGCAATAGCAATGGCTGTGACAATACCAACAGTTAATTGCATTCCTGGTTTTGAAAGAGCAACAAACTTGTTCACAATCACAATCATGACAATGTCAATCGTAATTGGGTACAAAATAACGAGAACTGGTACAGAGTACTTAATAATAGCACTCAAACCAAGATTTGCAATAGCAAAACCAATCAAGGTAAAGACTGTTGCATAAACCTTGTAGCTGACTTGTGGGAAACGTCCGTTAAAGAACTCGGCAGTTGATACAATCAACCCTACAGTCGTTGTAAAGCAAGTAACGGTTACCATAGCTGCAAGGAAAAGCTGAGCAGTAGAACCAAAGATTTCTTGCGTTGCTTGAGACAAGATATAAACTCCGGGAGTTCCACTCTTCATTGCTTCTTCTGTTACTGGGAAATGATTGCCCAAGAAACCTAGACCGATGTAGAGAGCACTAAATCCGAGTGCTACAACAATTCCAACTACCCAAATGGTTGAAATGTACTCTTTCTTACTTGAAAAACCAAGTTGTTTCAAGGTTTGTACTGCAATAACACTGAAGGCAACCGATGCAAGCGCATCAAGTGTATTGTATCCTTCAAGGAAACCTGCACCAAAGGCTGAAGCTTGATAAGCGCCTGAAGCTGCTTGTGGTGCATTCCCACCATACTTGAAAGCTCCAAGGATAACCAGAATAACAATTAAGATGGCAAAAACTGGAGTCAAGATTCGACCGATACGATCCAAGATTTTTGAAGGATTCAGCGAGATTAGGTAGGCAGCTACAAAGTAAAGAATGGTGAAGACAATCAAACCTAAACCTTTATCTGCTTGATCCAAGAGTGGACTAATACCAACTTCAAACGATGTCGTTGCTGTACGAGGGATGGCAAAGAATGGGCCAATCGACAAGTACAAAACTGCAAGATAAATCGTCGCAAACCATGGAGAAATTTTCTTAGAAATTTCATAGATATACCCCTTAGGATTAAGGGTACCAATGATCAAGGTTAGGACGGCAATCCCAACACCCGAAAATACAAATCCTGCAATGGCAGGGAGAAAGTTTTCTCCAGACTGTGCGCCTAGAGTTGGAGGGAAAATCAAGTTACCTGCTCCAAAAAATATTCCAAACAGGAGTAATCCTGTTAAAGCACCTTTTTTAGCCATAAACTCTCCTTATAAAAAATAAAATACTTTCTTAGTATAACATGATTAAAGGCTTGAAAAGGCTATCTCGAAATAATTTTAAAATGTTTTCAATTTTCTGATTTTTAGAGCAAATAAACTCCCTTTAAAACCTTTCTTATTTTCGGTCTCAAAGGGAGATTTTCTTATTCTAAGGCATCCATGCCACCTTGGACATTGATAACCTCATATCCTTGTTCTGCTAAAAATTGACAAGCGCGTGCTGAACGCATTCCTGACTTACAGATCACGTAGTAAGGCTGGGTTTTATCTAGTTGCTCATAAGTATCTGCCAGTTGACTCAGAGGGGAATTAAGAGCACCTTCTAAATGAAGAGCCTCAAATTCCTCTACTTCTCTCACATCCAATACAGAAAGCGACTCTCTCTGATAAAGCTGATAAAAATCGTCAAAAGTAATTTCGTTCATTCTTTTTCTCCTAAAATAATTTTAATTCTTTTTTTCAAATCTGGAACCACTTCTTCCTCAAACCAAGGATTTTTTTTCATCCAAATTTGATTACGTGGTGATGGGTGTACCAGAGGGAAATAATCAGGCAAATAATCTTTAAATCGATGCACACGGTCTGTCACCTTGCCACTAACTTTCTCATGTAGATAGTAGGCTTGGGCATACTGACCAATCAAGAGCGTCAATTGAATATCTGGTAACTCCTTCAAGAGTTTTGGATGCCATTTTTCTGCAAAACCTGGACGAGGTGGCAGGTCACCCGATTTCCCATGACCTGGAAAGTAGAAATCCATGGGCAGGACTGCAAAGTAACCTGAGTTGTAAAAAGTGTCTTCATCCACACCCAACCATTCGCGCAAGCGGTCCCCACTTTTATCCTTCCAGTATAGCCCTGCTTCTTGGGTTTTGAGACCAGGTGCCTGGCCAATGATATTGATACGAGCTGTTTTTGGTGCTGCAAAGAGTGGCTCGATGCCTTGCTCAGTGTAACTGGCATTCTGTGGATCCTCTATGATAGCTTGCTTGATTCTTTCGATTTGAGACATTTTCTCCTCCAAAAAGAAGTCCAAGCATTAAATCTCAGACTTCTATAGCATTATTTGATCAATTCGTAAATAGCTTCAGCGTAGATTGCTGCTGCACGGAAAAGATCATCCAAAGCGATAAATTCGTTGGCTTGGTGCATAGTATCGATAGAGTCTGGGAACATAGCACCGTAGGCTACACCACGCTCTAACAATCGTCCAAATGTTCCACCACCGATGACTTGTTCATGACCTTTAAGTCCAGTTTGTTTTTCATAAACATTCAACAAGGTTTGGACAAGTGGATCTTCCATTGGCACATAGTGAGGTGTGTGTCCGTGTTCTGACAAGCTAACAGAATCAACAGGCAAGGTTTCAAGAACTGACTTGATTTGCTCTGGGCTTGTTCCTTTTGGATAACGGAAGTTGAGGGCAATGGTATTGTCAGCACTTGTTTCGTCAAAGCGGAAGACACCCGCATTCATAGAAAGTGCACCCATCTTTTCATCCACATGAGCTACTTTCAAGTTCTTCCCTTCGTGGTCGTTCAAAAGAATCTTACCAGCAATGTCAAGATAGTCTTTTGCAGGTCCTTCAAAAGCAAATTGGCTTAGGAAGAGGGCAAGATAAGTTGCACCATTGACACCCGAAGCAGGCATGGCACCATGGGCTGATTTACCAATTACAGTCACCTTGTACTGACCGTTCTCTTCTTGGATTTCTCCTCTGAGTTTGTGCTCTGCAACGAAAGCGTCTAGTTTCCCTTGCAAGTCAGCTAAGTCACCTGAAACGACTGCTGTTGCTGATTCAGGAACCATGTTTTCACGCAAACCACCTGTGAAGCTGTGAAGACGAACTAAACCAGTATTTTCACCAGCAAAGTGAAGGTATTCTGTGATGTTTCCTTTTTCACCATTGATGATAGGGAATTCAGCATCTGGAGAAAAACCAAAGTCTGGTTTTGCAAGTCCTACATGCTCAAAGTAGTAGTCCATATCTGCCCAACCTGATTCTTCGTCAGTTCCGACGATGAAACGAACTTTCTTAGAAGTTGGAAGTCCCAATTCTTTGATGATTTTCAAACCATAGTAACATGCTGTAGTTGGCCCCTTGTCATCAGAAGCACCACGCGCATAAAGACGACCATCTTTGATAGTTGGAGTGTAAGGGTCAGTGTCCCAACCGCTACCAGCCGGCACTACGTCCATGTGGGCAAAGATTCCAAGAACTTCTTCTCCTTCACCAAACTCGAAATGTCCTGCATAATTGTCGACATTTTTTGTTGGGTAGCCATCACGGTCTGCGATTTCAAGGAATTTTTCCAAGGCTTTTACTGGCCCAGGGCCAAATGGATGCTCAGCATCTGCCTTGCTGTCATCACGTTCTGAGTTGATTTCCAAAAGGCTAAACAAGTCAGCCAAGAGGTCTTCTTTCCGTTTTTCTACTTCTGCTGTAAAATCAATAACTGTCATTTTTTCTTCCTATCTTTTTTCGATAATTTCATCTACTGGCAAGCGATAGCTTGGTTCTAACTTCTCATCTGTGTATCCCACTGTAATCAAGAGCTCTGGACGGAAGCGTTCTTCGATTTCCAAGACTTCATTGACTTTTGATTTGTCAAAACCAAGGATAATGTTTGATCCGATTCCTTGGTCAGTCAAAGCAAGGACTAAGTTCATAGCTACAAGCCCAGCATTAAGAGCCAAGTAGTCACTGACTTGTTGTTCGTTGTAACGCGCAAATTCTGCTGGAAGATTTTTCATAAAATATTGAAGCTGCTCTTCTGAGAAATTATTGGCACCACCAATACGAGCAATCTTGCGAGCGCGTTTGGCTAAGTCTGTATCTGTAAACAAGGCAATGGTTACAGGTGCAGATGCTACTTGCTCAAAGTTTGAACCGTAAGCCAATTTTGCTAGTTCAGCATTTCTCTCACGAACCACGACAAATTTCCAAGGTTGACTGTTGTGAGCGCTTGGTGCCAAGGTTGCGATTTCGATAGCCATACGCACATCTTTAGGATCGACAGGTTTATCAATAAAATGCTTGGTCGCATGACGTTTTTTATTTAACTCAAGAAATTTCATAATTGATTTCCTTTTCTATTTCTATTGCTTCCATTTTACCACATTCTGAAAGAGCTTGCAGAGTTTTTTCATTAGTGAAACAAATTATCTTTTTTCTTACTTGAGTTGTTTACTACAAAACTGGAAATTATAATATTTCTCTATCACTTCCATAAAATATATATTAGATATCTGATTGATTATCTGTTAAGCTAGATACCATTATCTTATGAAAAAATTATTCTTATTATTAGCCATTAGTCCCTTGTTGGTCGCCTGTGGGCAATCTAAACAGGATAGTGCTTCTACTTCCACTGCTAGTCCTAAAACCATTGTTGTAGCAACTGCTGGAGACATCCCACCTTTTGATTTTGAAAAAGATGGTAATTTGACCGGATATGATGTTGAGGTGTTAAAAGCAGTCGATGAAAAACTGGATCAATACAAGATTGAATTTCAAAAAACAGCTTGGGAAAGTATCTTCCCTGGAGTGGACGCTGGCCGTTACCAAGCTGCTGCCAACAACTTAAGCTACACCAAAGAGAGAGCAGCCAAATACCTCTACTCCCTACCTATCGCTAAAAATCCTTTGGTTCTCGTGAGCAGAAAAGACAAGACTCTTACTTCTCTGCAAGACATCGCTGGTAAAACTACTCAGGATGATACAGGAACTTCTACTGCCAAAGTCGTTACAGACTGGAACCAAAGCCACTCCGACAATCCTGCAACTATCCAATACTCTGGTGAGGATGTCGCTAAACGTCTGACTGATCTTTCAAATGGCGAGTTTGATTTCCTAATCTTTGATAAAATCTCTGTTCAAAAAATTATTCAAGACCGAGGTTTAGACTTGAACCTAGTCGACTTGGAAAGCAATGACAATCCAAACAATTACATCATCTTTTCAAGTGACCAAAAAGAATTTAAAGACCAATTTGACAAGGTCCTCAAAGAACTCTACCAAGATGGAACCCTTGAAAAACTCAGCAAAACCTATCTCGGTGGTTCTTACCTACCAGATCAATCTCAATTACAATAAGATATATTAAAAACGATTGGCTAGTCCAATCGTTTTATTTAGTATCTGTTCGTTAAAGCAACTCTTACAAAAAATCAAAATAATTCTTCACATCCTCCACATAGCCATGCTTTTCAATTAGGCTAGCAAGTAATTCCCTATTATGTCCTTGATAGTTGTCCTCACGTCGTAATTCTTCATACATTTCGATAAAAGGAAGATCTTTGGTTTTGGCTGATTCTAGCTCTGCTTCATAATCATAAGCAACTTTTCGAAATTGGATATTGACCAATTCACCATTTTCAACTTCGAGTAAGGCATACTGGGCTCGGTGATTTTTCAGCTCTTTCCAGTTAAAATAAGGCATACCAATCGAACCTGGATTGATGATTTGTTGCCCTTGGCTACCATAACGAAGCAACTGCTTGTGAACATGACCATAGACCGCCACGTCCGTTACCTCATCTAGCAGTTGGTCAAATTTATCTGTATTATTTTCAACCAGCAAATCACCACCATAATTTTTCTCAGGCAAATTATGTGAAAGAGAAAAGCGCAAGCCTTCGACTTCTTTCTTGGCTATCATAGGTAGCTTTCTCAACCAATCAATATGCTCGGGGTTTATGCGCTCCATCAGATACTGAGTCATCCTGAGAAACTGAATTTCTTCGGGATCTTCTAGACCATATTGCCCACTTAAAGCCTCTAACACACAATCATCCCAGTTCCCTCGAACGGATGCTGTAATGGGAAGGTCTTTCAAAAGAGCCACCAAGTCATTTGCTCCCGGCCCAGGAAGAAAAATATCTCCCAGAAGCCAATATTCAGTCGCTCCCAATTTTTTAGCGTCTTCAAGCACTCCAGCTAAGGCGGTCGTGTTGCCATGAATGTCTGATAAAATTGCAATCTTATGGTTCATTTTCTGCCCTTTCTTTATTGGATAGCATTCAGGGTATCCAAATCACTCTTATTTTTCTTCATTATAGCATAAAATCGCTAGAAGATTTTCACATAGAAATATTATCACCAAGATTCTTTTAAAAATATGTCAAAAATAGTTGACATTATGTTCTTAAAAGAATATACTATAGTCAAATATATGTGACACAATCTAAAAAGGAGGAAGCATGAATCGTGTGAAAGAATTCCGCAAGGAACTGGGAAAGTCCCAACTCGAACTTGCCAAGGATATTGGTGTCTCGAGACAAACCATTAATATGATTGAAAACGACAAGTACAATCCTACCCTGGAACTCTGTCTCAATCTCGCCCGCAGCCTCCAAACTGACCTCAACAGTCTCTTTTGGGAGGATGATTTTTAAAAAGGAGAAGAAAAATGAAAAAAGAACCCCTCTATGAAAAACTGATCAAACGTATCTATGGCATTTCAGGGCCACTTGATGAACACAAACGGCGCGAGGCTGACCACATCGGGAATAAAGTCTTTATGGTTCTCTTTTACCTCATGACTTTAGGCAATCTTATTCCCTTTGTCCTTGCTTTTAGATATCCCCAAGTAGTCGCTTTTGGATATCCAATCATTATCTTTCTAATTTTCATGGTTTGTGCTATCTATGTCACTAGTCAAACTACAAAAACTGGTATTGCTTCTATTGATCCTGACGTGTTGAACCAGAAGGAAAAGAAACAGTTACGTAATCCTGGACTTAAAGCTGGTCTGATCTATGGAATAGTCATGTTATTTGGAATGCCACTTCTCAATATTCTAATGGATGATAGCAAAAGCTATCTTACCGCTCTTTTAAATACAAGAAGTATCTTGTCAACCATCGTTGCAGCCTTCTTTTTCGGATTAACAGTGCATATTGTCATCACTCTTCGTATTCAAAAAGCTAGAGAAGATCAAGACGACGATTAGGAGGAAACTTATGAAATCACTACAAACTTTAATTCTCAGTCATATTTTGATCAGTATCTTTATGACAGTTTTCCTAGTTTATGGCCAAATTACGCGTCCTTTTCTGATCATCTTCTTCATAGCCCTTCCTGTCTTGAACAAAGGACAAAGATTTCAGAAAATCAAATCAAAAAAAATACGCCTCTTAAACGCATCTCTCTGCTTTATCTTCGTATCTTTCCCACAACTGTTAACAAATTCTATGGATTGGAGATATCTATTATTTCTAACAATCTGTATCGTTTTTAGTCTAATCTACTTCTATACTCTCTATCAACTCTTTAAAGAAGCTAATCAAAAACAATCTTATTAAGAGGTCACTACCATGAAAAAAGAAGATTTAACAACTCGCTTAGTTCGAAATTTCTTTCATATCCAAGGACCATTTGATGAATGCCGTCAAGAGGTCATCTACAAGGCTTGCGCCCGTTCCATGGTCCAAATCTTTTACTCTTCCTTCTTTCTCTTCCTGTTCTATCTTTTGTTTGGGCGCTTTATAGAGATAGTTCGAACGGCTATGCCCTATCTCTACTTCTTGATGATTTTTGCCCTCAGTCTCAAGGCAAGATATTCTACTAGAGGGCTCCACTTAGAAGATGATGATCAATCCGAGATTCCACAAATCACTTACAGCAAGCATCAAATCAAGTTAAGAAGTTGGTTAGTTGGAATTAGCATCCCAACTCTCTACTTATTTATCCTATTTTCCAAAAAAGTAATCCTTGAAAATCACTCGATTACAGATTTCTTCTTGCAGTTTCTAGAACTCAAAATGATCGCTTTTTTCCTATTAGTAGGACTTGGAGTAGGATCAATCTTCGGTACTATGACTTATTATTTTTTATCCGAACATGAAGAACAGTAGGTATAAGCTGAACTAATTGATTATGTTTATTGTCGACAACAAACCCCTAACACTTCTCAGTGCTAGGGGCTTTTTTAGTTTCTTAAATACCGCATATATTCTACTAATACATAGACAAGGATTGTTAAACAAATGATCGTTTCCAGCCAAACGAGAAGGTTTAGGACTGGAAACTGCAGGATGCCTTGGACCATTTTCAATGAAGTTGCTGTGATGATAGTTGGGAAGGTTAGGGCTGAAAAAGCTGGTTGAAATCCCTGTTTTAAAATCCTTGGTAAACGACTGAGGACAAAGAAAAAGAAAGTTTGTGAAGCAAGGATCATGACTAGCAAAATCCAAACATGAAGACCTGAACCTCCGATCCGAACGAGTGCTGCTAACAGTAGAGAAAAGGGAGCACAGTAGATTCCTTCTTGCCCCAGTAAAGCCCGTGGCAATGGATTACTTTTCAAATCTTGATAAATCAGAGGATAAAGGAAAAGGGTTAAGGTAAATCCAAAAATCCAAGCGCCATAGGCAATCTCGACTATGCCCACCACTGGGTAGGTCAAGCTTGCTACTGCTATTCCCACATAAAGAACTGTCCAACTTGGCGTTGCGCTCGTTCTTGGTTTAGTCTGCACATAATTTTTAGTGAAGTAGATGATTAAACCTACATCTAGAAGAAAAGCAAACCACCAAAGAGCTTGCGCTATGATACTCATACTCGTAGGTAAGATTCGCAGTAAGTAGGTTGATAAAATCATCCCTGCCATGGGAAAGGTCGCCATTCCCGATAATAGAGGAGCTTTCTTAAGTTCTTGCTGGCTTTCTTGCCAATCACTAAGATGACTGTATAAAAAATAAAACCATAAAATCAAGCCTGACAAACTAAAGACGTGCGATAATAGTGGAAAAATATCCAATATGAGATTGCCTGCTCCAGCCAATCCCAATAAGCACCCTGAAAAGGCCAAGGGGAGTTTTTTCATGTGAACCTCCAATAGTCATGTTATTATCAGTATAGCATAAAAACGCTTAAATGGAGGATTAAAAAACGAAGTTTAGAAAGATAAACCTCGTTTTTATTTTCTTTATTTTTAGTTTGTCGCTAGAATATGTCGCAATTGCACAGCACTAGGAGAAACAATTGGCAAAAATGCGCCTTCATTCCAACGACGTATGAAACCGGATGTCGATTTACTAAAGTATCCTCTACCGCCACCAGCTTGTAGTTCTAATAAGAGACTTTGGGCAACAACATCAACAATATCGATTCGTAACTGGAATAGCTCACGCGGATTTCTAACGAAATAGGACTCTTCAGATAGTCCTTGATAGAGAGAATGTCGAATACCATCTAACTGTTCGACCTGATGCTGCCATTCTTCTTTCAAGACACCTCGTTTCCCCAATTCTTTTTCGACTTCTGAGAGTGAACGTTCAGCCAAACCAAAGGCTAGGCCAAATTGGTAGCCTAAAAAGGCTGGACGATTTTGCGCTAAAAATTGATGAGCATCCTTGGATAGAATCCACTCTTCCTTTAAAGGAACCTTGTTGAAAGTCAGAGCTGCAGTATTACCTCCTTGGAGAGAAACAAATTCCAAATCTTCGGAACGACTAAAGTTTTCTGCGTCCGATGGTACGACTACTACATAACTTGTACTCGGATCATCTGCAAATCCTGCTACAAAAATAGTGAGGAAGCGATCCCTACGAGCATTGGTTACCCAAGGAAGTCGGCCTTTTAGGTAATAATTCCCATTTTCTTCAAGGATTCGAACATTTAGTTCTTCTAAGTCAGATAGATACTTGACTGCATTAGATAAGGCCGTAGCACCTGCATATTCTCCTGATAAGAGTTTTTCCAAGTAAACTTCTTTGAAATAAGCATTATCAGTATGTAGAATATTGTCTATTAAAGTTCGTTGCCCCCATGAGATAAAGGAGGCTGTTAAGGAATGTTGAGCGAGTTCAGCAAGGATATCGATAACATCTTGATCATTTCCACCTAGCCCTCCAAGAACTTTGGGAACCCCTACACGAAAGGCGCCTTCTGCAGCAATTTTCTCAATCAGTTCTTCTCCAGCTTGACATGATTTTTTGTCAATTTCATCAGCGTGCTGGTCTAACCAGCTTAAAAATTCTTCTGAAAAAAATCCCATACTCTGCCCTCCTCTTATGCATAAGGTTGTAATTCTGGATTAATCGGTGTGTTAGCTAGGTTGTTGGCATAGTTACAAAGACTTGCTAGACTGACACCGAGAACAACATCCAAGGCATTTTCTTGTGTATAGCCTGCTTCAAGAAATTCTCCAAGAGCTTCATCTCCTACGCGCCCTTTGGTATTGATAACTGCCAAGGTAAACTTAGCTAGGGTATCCAGCTTAGGATCGCTTTCGATTGGAGTACGATTGCGAAGGGCTTGAAGTAGGTCATCGTTCATCTGGATTTGCTTGATAGAAAAGGCTGTATGGCCAGCGACGCAGAAGGCACAACCGTTGGTTACAGCTGCAGTGATTTGCACCACTTCTCGTTCTACAGGTGTTAGACTATTGCGACGGTTAATAGCTCCAACAGTGCGATAAGCCTCTAGGGCTGTAGGGGCATTGGCCAAAAGACCGATAAGATTTGGGATATAACCATTGTTGTCCTTTTGTACCGTTTCAAGAACTTCTTTCACTTCTGCTGGTGCTGATTCTACTGTGTGGATAGTAAATGTTGTCATAAGGGGACCTCTTTTCATTTTGTAATTAAATAGTTTCTGCGAAAATCTTACGAAGTCTCATCAGCCTATTGAACAAATCCTTGCCTTGATTGATGAGTCATTAGCTTTTCGTTGACAATAAGTCTAACACAGAATCTATACCTTGCATAATATATATTTTAAATTGCACTGATAAAAAATTTTTATGAAAACAAAAAAATCACACCAGATGTGTGATCATAACTGTTAATTTATCTGATGCTTGTTTCTTAAAACTAAGATGGACTCTACTAGCAAACAGAATATAGCCAAGCCAAAGCCAGTAAATACACCAAAATATTCTGTGATAAAACTCATTAGAAAAACAGAGACAGAAAAGGCCAATGTAGAGACAACTTCGATAACGGAGTAAACATTCACAAGTTCCTTCTCATCAACCGATTCCTGTAAAAATACGCTTTCAGGAACTTCCTTAATCTGAGATAGAAAACCAATTACTAGAGATAGGAATAGAAAAGCAGGTGGATTTGGAAATAACACTATCAACAGAGTTACTAGTGCTGTAGCTAACAAAGAAAAGGTCATAGTTTGATATTTATAGGTAACAACTTTCTCGGCTAGACGGAAGATAATAGCTCCTCCCAAGATAATCCCCAAGGAATAGGATGTATTGACGTAGCCCCAATAGCTTTCTGACCGATGTAAAATCTCAGTCACAAACACAAGTAGAACAGAAGATACCCAGATAGCATTGGCTAGAATTTCTAAGAGATTAGCTTGGACAATAAATCTTAATCTTGATTCTTTAGCCACCAATCGCCAACCCTTTGTTAGCGTCTCAAGGCTTGTTTCAGAGGACAACTCTTCTTTTTCGACTAGTGGCAAACCGAACATCAAAATCGTCGAAAATGTAAACAAGGCTAACACAATGAGCAGGCTAGGATTCATTCCCAGACTCGCAAATAAGAAGCCTCCCAAGCCCCAACCAACTAGTTGTACACTTTCACCACTCATAGAAATAGCTGCGTTCGCTTTAGCTAAATCACTTGCATAGCGTGGAACAATCGCATAGGAAACGGGCGCTGCAAAACCATCAAAAACGGAGATTAAGGTAACAATAGCATATAAAAGAGGGAGGGAAATAGTTTCAGATTGCTTGAGTAGAAAAACCAAAATCGCTAGCAGAATCGTCTTACCCAATTGAGTCAAGAAAAGAACACGATTTAAAGCTAATCTCTTCGTTACTAATGGAACTAAGAAACTGGCTAAAAAGGAGGATAGACCTATCAGAATTGGCACTAGGGAGGTTGAAATGACCGAACCAGATAAGACAAACACATTTGCAATCACAATGACTCTAAAAAAGACATCTGCTAGATTCGCTATTCCCTGTGAAATCACTAATTTTCGAATATCTTTTGACATAAACACCTCCAGTTTATTTCTCTTTCGCACATAGATGAAACAAGACATATCAGAACAGAAACAGATTTACGCTGACTATTATACAATAAATAAAAGTGCAAATAAAGGATATCATAAAAGAAGTACTCTTGAATTTCACTCATCTTATGACATAATACTCTTCGAAAATCTCTTCAAACCGCGTCAACGTCGCCTTGCCGTATATATGTGACTGACTTCATCAGTTTCATCTGCAACCTCAAAACAGTGTTTTGAGCTGACTTCGTCAGTTCTATCTACAACCTCAAAGCAGTGCTTTGAGCAACCTGCGGCTAGTTTCCTAGTTTGCTCTTTGATTTTCATTGAGTATAAAATAAAAGACTAGCCCTAGTAGTGAAAAAACTAGCATCTCACAAACAGATGCTAGTCTTATCTATAAATGGTAATATCAATCATACATTATTTATCAAAATACTTCTTAGTCTCAGCAATAACAACTGGCGACAAGGCTAAGAGTGCAATCAAGTTTGGTAGAGCCATGAGGGCATTAACAATATCCGCAATGACCCAGACCATATCCAGCTCGATAAATCCTCCCAGCAAGACCATGAGTACAAAGACCACACGATAAAGCCAGATAAAGCGAACGCCAAAGAGAAACTCAAAACAACGCTCTCCGTAATAGTTCCATCCCAAAATCGTAGTAAAGGCAAAGAGTACCAAGAAGATTGTTAGAAGAGCAGGTCCAAAGAAAGAAAATACTGTAGAAAAAGCTGACTGAGTTAGAGCAACACCATCTAAATTACCATTCCAAACCCCAGTCACCAAGATTGTCAGACCAGTCAAAGTACAGATAATCAAGGTATCAATAAAGGTTCCTGTCATAGAAATCAAACCTTGCTCCACCGGTTCGTTGGTCTTAGCTGCCGCAGCCGCAATGGGTGCTGAACCCAATCCAGACTCGTTTGAGAAGACACCACGCGCCACACCATTTTGAATAGCCATCCGAACACTAGCTCCTGCAAATCCTCCCACTGCAGCTATGGGACTAAAAGCTGATGTGAGAACCAGTGAAAGTGTTGCCGGTACTTTATCGATATTAAAGAAAATGACTGTCAAGGTTCCCAAGATGTAGACAATAGCCATAAAGGGAACAACTGTAGTTGACACCTTAGAAATAGACTTAAGTCCACCAAAGACTGCAATCCCTACAAAAATAGATAAAACAAGTGCAGTAATTGTCGGATCAATACTAGCCGTATTTTGCACGGATTCTGTAATGGAATTCACCTGGGCAAAAGTACCAATCCCCAAAAGTGCAACCAAGACTCCAGCTACAGCAAAGAAGATTGCAAGAGGGCGCCACTTTTCTCCCATCCCTAGAAGGATATAGTGCATCGGTCCTCCTGCTACCGCACCATGGTCATCCTTGGTTCGATATTTGATAGCAAGTAGTCCTTCTGCATACTTGGTTGCCATTCCAAAGAAAGCAGCCACCCACATCCAAAAAAGAGCACCTGGTCCACCAACCTTGATAGCCGTTGCAACCCCGATAATATTTCCCGTACCAACAGTTGCTGCTAGGGCTGTACACAAGGCAGCAAAGCTCGAAACATCACCATGTCCTTTATCCTTGGTAAAAATAAGCTGGAAGGCCTTAGGGAGACGCAAGATTTGTAAAAGTCCTAAACGAAGAGTCAAGTAAATCCCTGTACCAACCAATAAAATCAAAAGGGGTGGGCCCCATACCAGAGCATCTAGCTCTTTTAGCAAATTTAACATACCATTCTCCTATCTATTCAACCCCAAAAGAAAGAGTACATGTTAAAAACATGTACTCTGGAATGCATCGATAAATGCCAAAAAGCGCTCTATCATTGCTCTGTCCTTTTACCTGAGAGTTTGAGCAGTTGCCTGCCTTGCCCCTTCGGTGCCTTTACGGTCTCTCCAGAGTTCCGTCCATTTACAGTCATGAAAAATCAAACGATTTTCCACTTCTATTAAACTTCATTCGGTGTTGTATTTAATTTTTATTTATTTTACAAGAAAATTCAGCTCTTGTCAATTATTTTCAGAAAATTTTATTATACTTTTTATGATTTTTGCTTTACTGAAAGTTCTATAATGAAGTTAGCCATCCAGCCCTCCTAAAAATTAGATGCTTCAACTAGCTTATAGCTAGTACTCGATTTCATTTGATAAGCGGCTTGATGATGTTAGGCTGGTGTCCAAGGCTAAGACTAGCCTTGCTTTAGCTGACAAAACAGCTTCAGGGGCTCCTCTTGTCACATGAAATCTCTTATAGGCATAAAAAAACAGCTCTGTGTTATACTTGTTGTTCAAACACAAACACAAGAAAGGCACAGAGATTCAAAGCCATTATACTACAAAAGCCAAACATTTGACAATCGATAGCCGTCGGTTAATCGAACGATGGAAAAAAAGGGAAATCAAATAGAGAAATTGCCCCTCTACTTGGAAAAACTCCTCAAACTATCCATACTGAAATCAAGCGTGGGACAGTCCTACAATGTGTTGGAATAGGGCGCTTCTAAAAGGTTTATTCTGCCGACTATGCTCAATAGTCTTATGAAAGTGCTGGCATTAAAATATCCTCACACATCACGCAAGGAAATCGATATATCAAGCAAGCTTTGACTATGTCGGGATTGATTGCAGCAAATTCTAAGGATCCAGGCTTTTCTTCTTTTTACACTCGAATTTCCCAAATAGGAAGCAAGATGAAAGCCATCATTACTTGCGCCCATAAGATTCTCATACTCTTCGAAAATCTCTTCAAACTGCGTCAACGTCGCCTTGCCGTATATATGTTACTGACTTCGTCAGTTTCATCTGCAACCTCAAAACAGTGTTTTGAGCTGACTTCGTCAGTTCTATCTACAACCTCAAAGCAGTACTTTGAGCAACCTGCGGCTAGTTTCCTACTTTGCTCTTTGATTTTCATTGAGTATCAGAATCATTTCTCCACCAAACAGACTTATCAAACAGAAAAGGCGCTAGGACTGAGGGAACAGTTCTAACGCCCAAACTAAAAAAATTTTCAATTACAGTGTAGCACAGGAAGTGATTTTTTGCGCTTTTTTACTGTTTTTTTCAAATAAAATACTAAATTATTTTTAACAATCAACTTGAGATAATTGCCTTTAAATAAACATTTTGAATTTTCTTTGTCTTTCTTTACATTAGTAAAAATGCCGATTGCAGGGTTTGAACCTGTGACCTTCGCGTTACGAGTGCGGTGCTCTACCAACTGAGCTAAATCGGCGATTCCACTTATAGTATAGCACTATAAGGACGGATGTCAAGAGATTCTTAACCTATCTTTTTAATCAAAATCTGACAAGGATTTTGGGGTCCCCACAGTTGTGGAAAAATCTCTAATTTTTTAAAGCCAAGACTGCGATAAAAGACATTTGTTCGGTCATAATCTTTATTAGAACCTTCTGCCACTGTTTTCACCTGCAAAAAATCAACATTTTTGCTGGCTTCACTCTCTAAAGTAACAAGCAATTGACTCCCAATTCCTCTACCTTGATGAGCTTTTTTTACACCGAGACAATCAATCTCTGCACAATCTTTACTAGAATAGGAGAGACATACAAAGCCAAGCAAATCACTCTCCTGATAGGCTGCCCAAACTTGCAAGTCCTTGGCTCCTTCTATGTAGGCTTGCGTGCTTTCTGGTATTCCAAACCATTCTGGCAAATCCTTTAAAACCTCAGCAACAACTGCCATTTTTTGATTTTCATCCTTGACTGCTTCAATTACAAACATCATAAGTGCCTTTCTTGATTTTAGTCTTACTTTACCACTTACGAACCCGCACTTTCATAGGCATCCAAGCCCCTGTCCCAGAGTTTAAGGGAAATGACAAAGAAAACAAGGGAAATCAAAATCAAACCTCCGATGTTAAAGATTACATCCTTATCCTGCAAGAAATAGCTGGCAGGATAGTAGGCCGTAAAGGCGAAAGGAACGATAAAGCTAATCAACCATCGAAGAAATGAATTGTAAATAGAAATAGGATACTTGGCAAAATCATTAAACATATAGAAAATGTAAATCATGGCACCTGACTGCTTGGTCCAAAAAGCGATGCTGGCTGTCGCAATTTTCAAGGAAGTATAAATCAAGGTCGCAAAAGGAATACAGACTAGAAAAATCAGGAATTTTGGAAGAGTCCAAGCGATGCTAGTCACTGTTGTTCCTAATAGAATGCCACCGACCAAGAGTTCACCCAAGGCATCAATCTGAAAGGTCTCAACGAGGATGTGAAAGAGAGGATTGATAGGACGAGTCAGATACTTGTCAAACTCCCCTTTTCGAACTAGTCGTTGACCTAAAGCCCAGAGATTATCAAAAAAGAGATGGTCCAGTCCCTTGGGAATCAAGGAAAAACCATAGATAAAGGCAATTTCTTGAAAAGTCCAACCTTCTAGTGATGGAATGTGTTGAAAGATGACATTGAGAAATAGGAGGTTCAAGCCTTGAGTTAGAAAAACTCCCAGCACACCAACCACAAAATCCACCTTGTATTCCATGATTTGTTTGATGTATTGTCTGATAAAAATCAGATGCATACGTTGATATTTTTTCATACTAACCTCCCTGAATGGTAATGAATGACTGGACTCGTTTCCAAATCAACTGAGACAAGCCCACCATCACTAAGAGCCAGAAAAACTGGAGCAAAAGCGCCTGAAGCATCTGACTGGCATCGTATTTCCCAACAATGATCATGACCGGAGTATAAATCAAGGATGAAAAAGGCAAGAAGGAGAGAATATCTGAAACCATCTTTGGAAAGAATGCCAAGGGAATCAAACTTCCAGACATGAAAGCCACTATAGAAGTCTTAAGTAGATTGGAACCCCAAAGATTTTTAAACACAAAGGCAGAAAATCCAAAGCAGATATTAAAGAAAAAGTTAATCAGATAGGCCAGCGTTAAGCTAAAAAGATAAAGGACAGTTAATCCCAGCACTTCTACAATCCCTTGCCCAGATAAGATTTTCATTAACACGATGACACTTAAAAATGGCAGGCCAACAGAGATAAAAATCAACCACTTGGAACCAAGTTCGGTGAAAAGGTAAGAGGCCGCAAAATGCACTGGTCTCAGCAAGCGCATGATAATGGAACCATCCTTGACCTCCTCCCCAATCATAAAGGAAGAATCTGACCTAGTAAGAAGATTGGTCACAAAACTCATGATGATGTAGAGGGTGATATCTGCCATACTGAAGCCCTGAATCAAAGACTCTTGTGAGGAATCAAAGACAGCCTTCCAGAGATAAAAGGCCACAAAAGCCCCCATGACATCGCCTATTCGATAGAGAATAAAGTTTACTCGGTAGGTAATCAATTCCTGAACACCTGCATTGATAAAGGGTTTATAACGTCTCCACAATTTGACCATCTTAGAGCTCCTTTCGATAGAAGCGACGGATAATATCCTCAATATCCGTATCCACCATCTTCAAATCGCGGATTTCAAAATCAGACAGGGTTTGCTTGATAATGTCAGCTGACTGGTAGCGAGAACTATCGAATTCAATGTTGAGACTATTCCCCTGTCTATCAATGCTCATATCCGCAAAACCTTCATAGTGAGAAACGATATGACTTTGACCTGGTAGCAGTTCAAAGGAGAGTGTCTTCATCTTACCAAAGGTTTCCTTGAGCTGGCTAACCGTCCCATCAAAAATCTCCTGCCCCTTGTCTATCATAAAAATCCGATCACAGAGTTGCTCAATATCGCTCAAGTCGTGAGTGGTCAGGAGAATAGTTGTCTCTTCCTCCTGATTGATCTGGGTGATAGCACGTCGAATATTATCCTTGACCGACACATCCAAACCAATTGTCGGTTCATCTAAAAAGAGAACTTTGGGATTGTGAAGCAAGGAAGCTGCAATATCCGCTCGCATTCGTTGACCTAGTGAAAGAGTTCTCACGGGATCCTTGATAAAATCCTTCAAATCCAAGACTTCATTCAAAAAGTCCATTCGCTTATGAAAGAGCGAGTCTGGCACATCGTAAATCTCTTTCAAGACCGTGTAGGTCTCTTGCAGAGCTAAATCCCACCAGAGCTGGGTCCGTTGTCCGAAAACGACTCCAATATCCTTGACATAGTCTTGACGATTATCTTGTGGAATTTTGCCGTTAATCCGACAAAAACCAGATGTCGGTTTTAAAATCCCGGTCAGCATTTTAATGGTTGTCGACTTCCCAGCACCATTGGCCCCGATAAATCCTAAAATCTGCCCTTTTGGAACTTCAAAGGTCAAATCCTTGACTGCTTCAAAGGTCTGCTTTTCAGGATGAATAAAGGAGCGCAAGGCTCCCTTCAAGCCTGGCTCCTTGACTGTCTTCACAAAATTTTTCTGAAGGTGTTGCACTTCTATCATTGCCATATCTATCTCCCTATCGCAAGGAATAGCAGCATTGTATTTTTAACTACAAATATTCTAAATCCTTACTTTCTACACCTTCTCAATATTATTACAGAAGGATTTATACCAACCTATTATAGTCCAATAAAAAAAGGAATGCAAGCGTTTGCCTAAAATTTGTGAAATTGAAAATTTTTCTCTTAAAATAATACTTTTATTCAAAAATTCTGGCTTGATAGTTTCCTTAAAATACCAAAAAACCTGCCAAAAGGGGCAGGTTGCTGTTTTATATGGTTCAGCTAGATTAAACTTTACTTTCTTGAACCTACTGAGCAGTGTCACATGTTTTTTAGAAAGCTTTAACTACGATTTTATATAAAGTGCCATGAAATAGAATATAATCTGACTAAATACGTATACGTCAATCGGATTTGTTCCCGATTTCAAACAGTAATCTGTCCAAGCTACTTGATTGATGTAACACTCTCAAGATGGTAACTGTATCCTTATCAAAGCGATAAAACACTGAATAATTTTTTACTAGTAGTCGTCTAACTTTAATATCTAAACTGAGCAATTCTTCTACAATAGCGCATCTTTCAGGAAATATTTCTAAAGTTTTAATCCCTTCTGCAATAGCTTCAAAGTGATTCATGGAAGTTTTCGGTGATTGAAGCTCATCTGCAATATAATGATAAATGGCTTCCATATCACTTTCAGCTCTTTTTAAAATATTAATGGTTATTTTAGTCATACATTCCGTTCCTTAAATTCTTTAAAGAACTCATTGACCGATCGAACCTGACTGTTTTCTGCTTCATGATAAGCTTCAACCATCATTTGTCCAAATCGTTCAGCTGTCATTTCCTCTACATTCACTGATGAAGGTGCGTCTGGCAATGCAATATCAAAAGGGATTTTCTTCGTTAATGATACTTGTTTCAATAATAGTGTAACTAATGTTGACATCGGCATCCCAAGCTGCTTCAAAACCTGTTCAGCTGATTGTTTATCTAATTCATCAACTCGAACACTAATTGTAGCTGTTTTTCCCATTCTTATCACCTCACTTAAGATTTGTACTGTAATTGTACATCAATTTGCATTACTTGTCAATTTAATGTTTTTCTGAAAACGAAATACCACTATTACACTGTTGAAAGATTAGGCATCAAAAAAAGTGGTTATACAGAAAACTATTGATCATGTAGCGCTCTCGTAATCCTAACCCCTAAAGGTTTCAAGGACCTACTGGTTTATCGAATATTATGGATATAGAAACTAAAATGATAAGAAAAGTCTCATTTATTAAAAAATGAGGTCGTAATTTTTTCCTGACCTCATTTGTATATTTACCCCAAAAACATGAATTCTGAGGGACATTTACCACTTATTGATTTTTATAATTCATCAATTTATTTACAAAACATTAAAAGATTTTGTAGACATATATGACATTGATTTTAATTGACTAGGCTACAAAGTTTCTATGCCTTAATAAGCAGTCATTTTCTGAAATAATTTTGACAATCTGGAATTGAGAATATTTTCTTTCATTTCCTTCTGATACACTAAGAGAAATCGTTTATTACTTTCTAGTATTAAAAGCTGAAATAACAGAGCCGACAGCTGCAACACGTGCTGAACTAGCAATATCATGCTGCAAAGCGCGAGTTTCTTCTTGAATAGAAAGTTGATTTTCTTGAAATTGTTGTGTTTCTAAAAGATTATACGCCTCCTGCAATGTCAAAGCACGTCCTTCTTCAACCAGTTTATAAAGACGGTAAGTATCACTATAATTATAAAATTTCTCTGGAAAATTCTTTTTCCCATTAATGTACCCTGATTGACTGATTTCTGTATTATGTAATTTCTGAGCTTGTTCCAGTTCAGCTTCTGCTGGTTGTATCAAAAATAACTGACGACCACCAAATAATACAATTCCTATCACCAGAAATACAAAACGTTCTAAACCTCTACCACTACCAGTAATCAAAATTAGAAAAGTAAGTACAAACATTGCAATAATAGTTTTTCCTAAGAACTGCTTAGCTTTCGTTAACTTAGTTTGTTTTTCATGTAAATTTTTCAAAGTTACTGCTACTGGAGCTGTCAACTCACGTTTATCTTGTAAGTATTGTAAAATTTCCTCTCTCGTCATTTCCATTTCCTTTTCTTTCTCCTAACTCCCAATCACGGTTCATAAAGAATTTGTCCGTCTTCTTGTAAGATTACCCCGTTTTGATAGACCCAAACTACAGAACCATCTGTACTATGAACTGCGTTATAGGGGATTTCATCTGTCATACCGTAGTTTCCTGCAAATACTTCACGCTCTTTAAAACCTAGCTTTTCGTTTGCATAATCAACGGAGGACTGTCCACCACTTAACCAAACACCAGTATTACGCCGTTTACGTGCATCATCTCCACTACGTTTCACAGTAGTTCCCGTCGTATCTAAAAGCTCCGTGCTCATCTTGTAGTAAAAATCATTTGCATCTGAAAATATACCTTGTTGTCCAGTCCAGATTCTATCTTTTGAACTATCAGAAGCATCATGTTTTCCATCTACTCCATCTGGAAAAACTGTTCCACTGGGCGCCAAGTAAATCATTGAACCAGTAAATCCATGCTGTAAACTAGCCTTTAAAATCCCTCCTTCAAGAGTAGAACGATTTGTATTCAAGCGCGTATCTTGTGGCTCGACAAGACCTTGTCGATCAAATTTCAAGACTTTTCCGTTAGCATTCTGCCAGGTTCCAACTAGACTAGAAAACTCTCCTGACTGGATAGCAGTCACATCCAAAGACTTCGAGGCCCCTTTTTCTTTAGAACTAGTGTTTTGCGAGCTGCTGTTAGTCGATGATTTTGTTGACGTTCCAGCATCTTCACTCCGAGTTGAAGAAGATTGCTTTTCTGATTCTTTTTGACCATTTCCGGTTATTTTTTTCATTACAACTGAGTCTGATGTAATCTTTAAAGCTCCTGAATTTTTCGGTGTTAAAGTAAGAGCCTCCTCCTTCATTTCATAAGATAAGCTTACTTCGTCATCCCTATATGTTCCAGTTAACTCCTTATTTTTAGAATCAACAGACAGATCCACATTATCCTCAAAAACCAAGGCATTCATTCTCAAAGATGCTACTTTATCTTTAATCTCCAAGCGATATGAAACTATCCCATTTTTCCCTTCATAAATACCGTTAAGGTTCTTACTACAACCTGTTAACAAAACAAGTAAGAATATCAATGAAACAAATATATTGACTCTTTTCATTATCTATCCTCTTTTTTACGTTTTGAACGTGTTACTCCAAGTAAGCTAAGCGCACCTAGGCCAATCAAGGTTAAAACAGAGCTTGCACTACCAGTTTTTGGCAATTCTTTATTTCTAGCTACACGGCTATAGCTAACAACCTGATTCGCACTTGGAGTCTCTTTTTTCCCTTTCAGATTTTGCTCTTTACTATCTTTTACATCTGTTGATGGTTTTAGGCGTGCTTGGTATGCTTCGTATTGAGCTTTAATTACTTGATATTCATGAGTTGCGTTAGTAAGCTCAGAAATTGCCTTTTTCAATTCTAGTTCACTTGTATGTTGTAAGTCTAGAGCTTTTTCATACTCTTGTGTGAGTTGATCAAGCGCATGTTTCGCATCTTCTAATCGTTTCGGTGCATTTTTCAATGCATCAACTTTATCTTGTGCACGTTTAAGATCTTGTTTCGCATCTGTTAATACATTTAATGTGATATTAAAGTTTTCTTCTGCATCTGCTAATTGTTTAACGGCTTCCTGATACTTTCTTTCAACTGTTAAAAGGTTATCTTGACGAGATTTTAATTCTTTCTTATCTTGACTTAACTGTTCTTTAGCTGTAAGTAGATCTTTTTCTTTTTCTTCTTTTGTTTTAGAAAGAGATTTAAGTTTTTCTTCTGCAGTTTCTTTTTCAAGTTCAGCTTTACGAAGGTTATCTTTAGCTAATTCTAGTTTTGTTAATGCATCAGGAGTCTGTTCTTTAGATTCCTTAGCTTCTGTAAGTGCTTCTTTTGCCTGTGTAAGAATGAGACCTGCTGCTTGAGCCTGTTCTTTTGCAGTTTCTAATTCAGTTTGTTTTTCAGCTAATTCAGTCTTTGCATTAGAAAGAGTAACTTCTGCATTTTTAATGTCAGTCTTTGCTTTTTCAATACGTTCTGTTGGTGACTCAACTTTAATTTCAGTAGTATCGAATTTTGATGGATCTTTAATATAACGTGGTTCTACATATTCGAAATGTACTTTCCCTACTGCTAATCCATGGCCAATTGCAAGACCAAAGTATGCTGGTTCATTTGTATAACCTACAACACTTCTAGCATGTTGCCATTCATATCCATTAAACAAGAATGCTTCTAATGATTTATAAATTCGTCGTTTAGCTTCATCCATTGTTTTAGTATCAAATTGATCAGCATTTACACCCAAGTGTTTGTATTCATTTTCGTACTCATCATCATTTAATCCATATGAAAATAAGTTTTCATAAAATTGAAGTTTTCCACCAGTTGTTAGACCAAATTCACGTGCAACTTCATTGATAACTTTAACATCATGCCCATCATCCATTTGATAACCATTTGCTTCATCTCTACGTACAACTGTATTTGCAAATTTAAGAGAGTCTTTTGTAATTGTAACAAGTGGTGAACCATATTGCTTACGTACTTGATTAATCAAATCAGCTGCAAATTGTGTTAACTCTAATTGTTGATCGTATGTTAAATTTCGAATATCAATATTTCGAGTTTTGTCAACTTCATTTGACTTGTATTCGTTTTTATCACCAACAATTTCATTAATACGTTTCAAGGTTACTTCATCATCTTCTTTTAGTGCTTTAATATATTCTTCACTAAGAGTTAATGTATTTACAACTTGATTTGTTAATGTTTTTAGCGTTGTAGTAGCATTAGTAAGTGTTTGTTGCGCATCTTGAACTCGTTGTTCTGCTACCTTAACCTCTGCTTCTTTGTTTGTTACTGTATTATTTGCAATAACATTATTGGTTGTTGCTTGGGTAACTTTTTCATCTAAGATATTGATTGTTTCATTACGTTTTTCATCAGCTTCTTTTGCAATTTCTACTTGATGCTCAGCTACTGTAACAGCTTCTTTTGATTGCTCAACAACTGTTGTTGCTTGAGTAAGTGCATCAGTTAGTTCACGTTCATTTGTATGATGAATAGATTCTTCAATTTCTTGAACACGATCTTGTGCTGATTGAACGATATGTTCTTGTTCGTTTACTTGTTCAGTTGCTTGTTTTAGTTTTGTTGTTTGTTCGTCAACTGTTTGCTTAGCATGGGTTACTTGATCTGCTGATACAGAATGTTGCATTGTTGCATTTGTAACATGGTCAGTAGCATTTGTCAGTTCAGTCTCCGCTTTAGCGATTGATGTATCAGATGCATGTTGAGTTTCTTCTGCATCTTGTACATTTTGTTTGGCTACTGATACTTGTTGCTCAAGTTCTTTTACTGTTTTATTTACAGTTTCATTTTCTGTACGTGCATTTTCAACGGTTTGTTCGGCATGTTTTACGTTTTGTTCTGCTTGATTAACTTGTTCTTTTGTAATCTCTACGGTTTTAGTTGATGTTTGCTCTGTGATTACTTGAGAAGAAAGTCCTTGTTCAGTTAATTCCTTAGCATTGACATCTTCAACCTTTGCTAGGCTAGCAGTAACAAGTGCAGCTGCTGCTAAACTCCATTTTGTGCGTTTATCCATATTTCACTCCTTATAAGTCGTTCTTCCATTAGTTTAATACAAAATACCTATTTTGTAAAGTGATTTAAGTATAATTTTAACTCTATAGAGGGGATTTGTGGTGATAATTTAAGAGTTACAATAGAGAAATTAGGGGATTATATGAACAAATACACATTACAAAAACATATCTCTCTTCGAATCCGACATTTAAGAAAGCAGAAAAAAATGACACAGTGGGAGTTGAGTGAGAAAGCCAATCTAGGTATTAATTATATCTATAATATTGAAAATAAAAATTTAAATATAAAATTAGAAACGTTAGAGAAAATTATCATTGCTTTGGAAGTCACTGAAGCTGAATTTTTTAACTTTTTTAATCAAGAAGCTGATTTTGAGACGTCAAAAACATTTGAACTGATTTCTGAACTACCCATTTCAAAACGAAAAAAACTACTTGATGCTATTAACCTCATCTTAGAAACTTTAGAAGAATAAAATGCTAGACTTTTTTATCTAGCATTTTTCTGTTGACACTTCAATTTTATAGTGTGTTGAATAAACAATAGTACAGTCTGGCTTCTAAAATATTACTAGAAATTGATTTGATTTTCCTAGTCAATTTGTTCAGATTTTATTTCATTACACTATATATCTGATAAAAATATGATTCAAATTAGGTCGATGCATCCTTGATGTAACTAGGTTACTGACTTTATCAGTTTTATATAAAATTTAAGGCAGTTCTTCAAGTTGACTTTGTTAGTCATATGAAGTAGGTTAGATAAAAAATTAAATCTACCATATAAGTTAGTGAATATTCCCAAAATGAAACGCATATTATCAAGTTTTTTACCACCTGATAATATACGTTTTTCTGATTTTAAAGACTTGTTTATCAACATCTTTGATTTACATTTATTCTCACAAGTCTATAAAACATTAAATTGAAAAAAACCCACCTTCACAGGCAGGTTTCTGTTTTATATGGTTAAGCTAGATTAAGCTTTACCTTCTGAACCGAATACGTCGATACGTTCTTCAACTGATGCTTGGATAGCTTTTACACCGTCAGCCAAGAATTTACGTGGGTCGAAGAGTTTTTTCTTGTCGTATTCTGCCTCGTTTGCTTCGTAGTCACGAGCAAATTTACGAGTTGCGTTAGCGAATGCGATTTGGCATTCAGTATTAACGTTAACTTTAGCAACACCAAGTTTGATAGCTGCTTGGATTTGGTCATCAGGAATACCTGATCCACCGTGCAATACGATTGGGAATCCTGGTACAGCTTCAGTCAATTTTTGCAAGTGGTCAAGGTGAAGACCTTTCCAGTTTGCAGGGTAAGGACCGTGGATGTTACCGATACCAGCTGCCAAGAAGTCGATACCAGTTGCAACCATTGCTTTAGCGTCTTCGATTGGAGCCAATTCGCCATCACCGATGATTCCGTCTTCTTCACCACCGATAGTTCCAACTTCAGCTTCTACTGATACACCATTTGCATGAGCAAATTCTACAACTTTACGAGCTTTTTCAAGGTTTTCTTCAACTGGAAGGTGTGAACCGTCAAACATTACTGAAGTATAACCAACTTGAATACACTCAAGTGCATCTTCGTAGTGACCGTGGTCAAGGTGGATAGCTACTGGTACAGTGATACCCATTGATTCAACAAGGTTAGCGATCAAGTTGCGAGCAACTTTATAACCACCCATGTATTTAGCAGCACCCATTGAAGTTTGGATCAAAACTGGAGCTTTTTTAGCTTCTGCTGCGCGCAAGATGGCTTGAGTCCACTCAAGGTTGTTTGTGTTAAATCCACCAACTGCATAACCGTTGTCACGAGCTGCTTGGACAAATTTTTCTGCTGAAACGATTGCCATTTTATCAGGCCTCCTGTATATTTTTATGGGACATCCCATTTACATTGTTCATTTTATCACTTTTTAGCAAAAAAAGCTAGTTTTTCCCGTAGTTTCGATTGAATTTCTTCTATTTTTAGATATGTAAACCTTTTCCCACTTGGTCTAATCCTTGTTCTGAGGCAGGTTCATGTAAAATGCCAAGTGGTCGTTATATCTTTCGAAACGATAGTCGATTTCTTCATTTTCTAATAAACTTTTAACTACGAAGAGTCCCAATCCAGCTCCCTTACTTTGTCGATTAGAAGCCGTGAAGGACTGTTCAAATTTATCCTGCTCCTCAGGTGTACAGGCGTTCTCAATAAACATCCAACCATTCTTTTCACCAATTTTTAAATAACCACCTTGAACAGAGTGTTTCACAGCATTACTGATAAGATTTGAAAGAATCAGCTTGAGTACTGAAGGATTTAGATAAACGTGCTGATCAGTTAGCTGGTTCTCTACTGAGATTTTTCTCTCCTTGGCTAACAAGTCATAGTCCTTCAATAGAAGATTGGTCATATCAAGAAGGTTGATTTCTTCCTTCTTATCTCGCAATTCTTGCACTGAAGAAAGAGATAAGATTTGCTGGACATGGTGAGTCAAATCATCCACGATACCCAAAGAAACTCCCAGATAATGGTCCCGATCTTTATAGCGTCCAATATTGGCTTTCATATTCTCCAGAAGAATCTTTAGACTAGCTAGAGGTGTTTTCAGTTCGTGGGAAGCACCTCGCAAAAACTCAACCTTCATCTTTTCCAGCTGGAGGATGGCCTCGTTCTTTTCATGCAAGTCTGCAATGACCGTCAAGAGATGCTGATAAAGGCTATTGATTTGTTCTTTGAGATCGCCAATTTCATCCTTAGAATCCACGCGCAACCTCACTTCTGCATCCAAATCCATCATCCGTCGAGTCACTCGTTTGATTTCCAAAATAGGAGCAACAATGGTTCTAGCATAGATAAAGGCGATGAGGAGCGAAATGATGAAAGACGCTAATAAAGTATAAGGCAGAAATTGAAGACTGATGTCTTCTGCTTCTTTCTGCAAATCCATAGAAGCTAAAAACTGTAAGGTCATGGTCTGACCATCCTTAGTTTGAACTTCTCTTTCCTCAATTACCAAGGAAGCCGTCTGTCGTTGTTTATCAATGGGAAGATTATCATTGACTTCCAACTTATCCTGAGTCATCTCTCCCTTAACAGCTCCCTTAATATCACTGCTTTTTGAATAAAGTTCAAGGACTTCCTGAATAGCTTGACTGTCCTTTCCTTGGAGGGACTGGGCAATTTCTGTAGCCTTGAGCCCTATGCTCTCCTGACGGTGACTGAGATAGGTTGATGGAAAGAGGAAATAGATGGCCAAATGCAAACAAATGACCAAGGTAGAAAATACCGAGAAGGTATAGAGAAAAATTTTTTTAAATAAACCTGAACGTCTCATTTTCTCTCCAATTTATAACCAACATTGCGCACGGTAAGAATACAGTCTAAATCCAATTTTTTCCGTAGTTCCTTGATATAGACATCGATCACTCTGTCAAAAGGAACCTCATCTGTCATCTTCCATACAGCATCGATAATCTGCGACCGTGTTAAGGCTCGACCTTCATTTTTTACCAGATAATCTAAAATTTCCAGCTCTTTTGCATTTACTGCAACTTCTTGACCAGCCACTTTGGCACTATAGCTGTCAAAGTCTACCTGGGTGTCTCTATAGGTAAAAATACGACCAGTATCATAATAACGTTTAAAGATGGCATCCACTCGTACTTTTAACAACGATAGAGAAAAAGGCTTTTCCAAATAACCATCTGCTAATGCAGCAAAGGCACTCATCTTATATTCTTCGTCCTGAAAGGCTGTCAACATCAAGACCGGAACTTGGCTGCTTTTACGGATTTCTGACAAAACCTCTAAACCATTGAGTTTCGGCATTTGAATGTCCAAGAGAATCAAGGCAACTTGGTGATTCGAAAATTGTTCTAAGGCCTCAAGGCCATCTGCTGCCTGAATGGTTTCATAGCCGCAATCCGTCAAATAGTCACTAATCCCCTCGCGGATCATGTCTTCATCTTCTACAATTAGAATTTTCATATAAATCCTTTTCTATCAAAAATGCTACCTATATTATATCTCATTTGACTGAGAATAGGTAGCAGGTTTTTTATTCACTATCCAACAAGAGTTCTTTTGGTTGTTTAAAGAGGAGATTGCTTGAAGCAAGTGCCATAACTAGTACCACTAGAACTAAGCCAAGTACAAAGATGATGGCAAAGTCAGAAGGTTGAATGGAAATATCCAGACTTGAAAGTGTCTTGCTAAAGCCGTCGACTTCTGCACCACCACCAAGATTAGAGGCTTGGGCTGCCTTACTTGCCTGTTTAGCCACATCTGATGTGACATTTGCAAGAACTGTATTTCCAATAGTACGAGCAGTATAGTTGGCTAGGAAATAAGCTGAAATTAGTGCTGGAATTGCAATCATAACTGCTTCTGTGATAAATTGTCCTAGAATACTTGCTTGTTTTAGACCAATTGAAAGGAGAATTCCAACCTCTTTACGACGGGCGTTAATCCATAGTGTCAGTAAGAGAGCAAGTAGAAGAACAGAGAAGCTCAAGCTACCCCAGAAGAGAAGATTAGCCATCTTGTACATGCCTGAGATAGATTGTTCGAGGGCAGGATAGTTAGATGAACTCTTAATCAAGCTATACATCTTCCAGTTGATACCGTTGATCGACCCTAGTTCTTGCATAACAGTATCTAGGTTCTTATCTCCAGCTACAAAGAAGGTAGCATCTCCATAAATAGCTGTATCTTCTGTATAACCATAGAGTTGGGCTGCTGTGTGAATATCTGTGATAGCTGTATTCTCATAAAGTTCTTGTGAGTAGGTTACAGCAGATTTGTTGTGTCCATCAAAAAGTCCTTTGATCGTTACTTCTACTGTTTCCTTGGCACCTTTTTCATTATCTGCATCGTAGATATTGGAGTTCAGTTTGACCTTGTCGCCAACTTTCCAGCCATGTTTAGCAGCCAAGTCTTTGTGCATGAGAATCTGGTATCTGTCATCGTTTGTTAAATGCTCACCTTCGACCAGTTTGTAAGAGCCTGACACAAACTTGTCTTCTTTAGCCGAATCATTAACTCCTGTTATCATCAAGCTACTTCCAAAACGTTGAGCACGATCTGCAGTTAGATTTTTCTTGGTTTCAGGCGTTTCAATAAGTTCATAGCCTGTCAAATCACCGATAGCATTAATCCGTTTGATGTAGGATTCAATGGCCTTGTTCTCGGTAATTTTTTTGATATCTTCACCCTTGATATTCCCAGCACCACGTGGAGTTCCTTGATTGACCCTACGGTTGATTTGCATGGAGAAACTATTGGTGATATTTTTAAAGGTTTCTTGAGAAGCCTTGGCTGTCGCACCCTTGATAGATAAGCCGACCAAACTCAAACTAGCCATCAAGAGAATGATAAGAAAGATCACAAGCGACTTAAAAAATTTTCTTGTGACATAGGCAAATGCGTTGTGTAACATAAGATTCCTTTCTAGATTTACTTCCGTTTTTAATATGTTTAAAAGTTTTAGTTACTGTTTGTTCTTATTTCAGTCAGTTTCTTATCCTTCAATTCAAGTGTAATATCTGATGCTTGTGCCACTTCCTTACTGTGGGTTACAACGATCACACACTTGCCTGTTTTCTCAGCGAGAGATTTGAGCAAATCGATGATATCTCCAGCAGTCTTAGGATCCAAGTTCCCTGTTGGTTCATCTGCTAAAATCACTGGTGCTTCCGATACAAGACTACGAGCAATGGCAACCCGTTGTTGCTGCCCACCTGATAATTGGAGAACATTCCGCTTGATTTGACTTTCATCTAAACCAAGTTCAAGAAGAGTCTCCTTACTGGCCTTTTTATTAACCAAGCGGATATTTTCTAATGGAGAAAGATAATCAATGAGGTTATAGTTTTGAAAAACTAGCGAGATATGGTGCATGCGATGATAAGAATATTCTTGTTCACGAATATCCTTGCCTTCGAATAGGATAGCTCCTTCGACTGGGCTATCAAGTCCTGCTAAGAGAGACAAGAGTGTTGACTTCCCAGCTCCTGATTCTCCGATAATACTATAAAACTTGCCTGGTTCAAAATCGTAATTGATTTTATATAATACAGCTTCTGCAGTGTTCTTGTAACGATAAGTAAGATCTTGTAATTGTAGTAAAGTCATGATTTCTCCTTTATTAACTGATGGATGATAAAATTTCTTTCGGTGATTTTCTAAATAAAAATAGGAAACAAAGTGCAACTGACAAGCAGCTGATGATAAGTAGGAAGATATAAGATTCTCCAAATGATAGAAGACTTGTTGAAAGGTTCGTTGCTTTTGCTAGCGTATCTTGTAGTGCAGCTTGGTCACCACTTGCTAGTACAGTCTTCAAGAGATAGGAAGTAATGGCATTCCCAGCCACAAATGCCGGCAGAATAGATGCCAATGAAACTATGATGACTTCCAGGCAGAATTGGCTAAAGATTGCTCCTTTTCCCTTACCTAGTGCCAATAAAATACCAACCTCGTAGACTCGCTCTCGTAACCAAAGTGACAAGACCAAGATCAGCGCTCCTACACCAGCAATCATAATGCCATAGAGGAAAATCTGTAGGAAGGTTTGGAAGGTCGAAACTGAATCCTTGATTTGTTCAAAAGCCTTATTTTCCTTTTCGACTTGATAACCTTTAGTTTCTAGGGATAACTTTTCAACCTCTTGGATGATACTATCCATATCTTTTGGATTTTCTAGATAGAAACGAGCGGCAGTAACTTGAGCTTCCTTATTTCCAAGAAGAGTTTGGCTACTTTCGTAGTCTGTATAGATCGTGTTTTCACTAAAGTCTGATGAGAGACCGGTAAATTTCTCTTGCTTCTTACCTGAGAAAATACCTACGATTTCATAGTCTAGCCTTTGTCCACTATTTCCTTCAACTTGACCAGGATTTAAACTAATCTTATCCCCAAGTTTTAAGTTATTCTTCTTAGCCAATTCCTCGTGGACTAAGATTTTCTGACTATCTCCTTTTTCTAAATGCCTTCCTTCTTTAAGGGTAAAGGCAGAGCTAGTAAAGGAGACATCCTTAGAGGAATCTTCTAAAGCTATCAAACTGATGAGATTTTTTTCAGCCTCTGTCAAATCATCCCTTTGAATACTTTGTTCTCCAGTAACGACTTCTTTGTCAGTCAACTTAGCTATTGTTTCAAGCTCTGGGGAAATCTCCTCAAGACCCTTTATCTTTTTAAGGTCATCTAGTTGAGACAGTTGAAAAGTCTGATCTGCTTCTATTCTTTTAATAGAAAAAGACGTATTCAGTGAGCGATAGAGATTATTTTCTACTGTTTTGTTGGACTTCATGAGCGTCAAACAAGCCGATATTCCAGCCAATAAGACAAATAGAATCAAGAATAATATGAGACTTCTCAGTCGTTTTCTGCTGACGTAAGCCCAAGCTCTTCGAGTGGGATTCATATAGCACCTCCATATTTGTAAAACCATTATAATATTCAAATATGAAATGTTTATGAAATCACAAAAAAGAGCAAAATCTTTGCCCTTGTTTATATAAAAATAAAGAGCTAGCCGAAGCTAACTCTTTTCCTATGCGGAGAGAGGGACTTGAACCCTCACGACCTAAAGCGGTCACAGGATCCTTAGTCCTGCGCGTCTGCCAATTCCGCCATCCCCGCGTCGATTACTTTACTAGTATATCAACTTTCACAAACTTTGTCAACACTTTTTTCAGATTTTTTTCATTTTTTTTGAATACATTATTCTTTGATTTCAACTAGGTTTTCATCAAGGAGTTCCACTCCTAATGTATTCTTAAAATGTCCAAGTGCAAACTGATGGTTTTCAGGCCAAATGGATGCGACTGCTGGCTTGACAACTTCTATCTGATAACCCAGATTATAGGCATCGATAGCCGTATGCAATACACAGATATCTGTCAGAACACCTGTTAAGATGACTGTATCCACGCGACGCTCTCTCAAACGAATATCTAAATCAGTGCCAGAAAAAGCCGAATAGTGACGTTTGTCCATCCAGAAAACACGACTATCGCCAGCATATTCCTGATAGAACTCGGCTAACTTACCATATAGATTACGCCCGCTAGTCCCAATCAGATTATGAGGGGGAAATAGTTTACTTTCTGGATGAAAGACATCATTTTCCTCATGAGCATCAATGGTAAAGAAAATATAATCTCCACGGTCAAATGCTAATCTAGTCACCTGATTGATCGCTTCTGATATAGCTTGAGCGGGAGCTCCAGCTGTCAATTTTCCATGTTCCGCTACAAAATCTTCTGTATAGTCAATCGAAATTAAAGCCTTAGCCATTAATAGTCCCTCTTTTTCACTTCTTCAAAGATGTCTGGAATCAAGACCTTAAGATAAGTTCCCTTCATCCCCAGTGAACGACTTTCAATAATTCCTGCTGATTCGAGTTTTCGAAGGGCATTGACAATCACAGAACGCGTAATACCGATACGGTCTGCAATGACTGACGCAGTTAACTGTCCTTCATTGCCATTCAATTCACTCAAAATAGCTGACACTGCTCGTAACTCAGAGTAAGAAAGAGTGTTGACTGCCATCGTTACGGCTGTACGACGACGGATATTTTTCTCGTCTTCTTCACGTTGGAAGTTCAAAAGCTGAATACCAACCACCGTACTAGCAATCTCAACAAGAATCAAATCCTCATCTTCGAATTTCTTGTCATTTCGCCAAATAATCAAAGAACCCAAACGAATCCCAGAAACATGGATTGGAGCAATTGTTGTCAAACCTTCTGGAAAATCAGAACGACTCTCAACTGGAAAGATGCTTAATTCGTGATCTACAGTCAGATTTGCTTCTGTATCGTAAATCATGTTTGCACCTTGTACATAGTCATCCGGGAAAATCTTAGTTTGGAAGAACTGCTCTACGCGATCTGTATTGGTTTTGTAACGCATAAAATAGCCAAGGAGGCGCCCCTTGCTGTTAACAATACAAGCGTTGCAATCAATAATATCCGCTAATTGGCGTGTGATGGCATTATATGGAAGATCATCTTGTAATTTCTCCTCCGCACGCTTCAGGATAGACGTAATTTTTCTCGTTTTTTCTAATAAATGTGCCATTTTTCACCTCGTATTTAATCGCTTCCATTATACCATAAATTGATCATTATTTCAATAATTATCTGAAAATTGTTTATTGAATTGCAATTCTCTTACATTTGCAATTTTTTATATTTTTTTCAATTTTCTTGTTGACAGGTCCCTCGTTTTTTGATAATATAATATTACAAGATAACAAATATATAGATATCACTTCTAGTATTGATTTTTACGTAACTCTCGGTCTCCTTATATATAAAAGCGATCCACCACAGTGAACCGCTTTTTTTATTATTTATCACCCTTGTTACGAATAACGAAGCCTGTTTTCTTTTCGCTAGATGTTGTGCGAGGTTTTTTGTTGTCCTTACGGTAACGTTTTTCCTTATCGAAGCGGTCGTTTTTGCGACTGCCTTTTTTGAAATCATCCCGACGTTCACCACGACGATTGTCACGACGGCGTTCACGATCACGACGGTCATCTCCACGACGACCTCCCTTACCTTTACCACCGAAGCCATTACCTGATGGTTTAAATGGCAGTGGTTTCTCACGCGCAATTTCAACTTCTGGAAGACTATCTGGATCCTGAACTGTCAAACTTAGGATGTACATTGCCAATTCTTCTGGGCTGAATTCAGCTGCCAATTTACGGGCATCTTTTGCGAATTTATCAAAGTTACCACGAACAGTCTCATCGGCAAAGTCACGTTCAATTTTCTTAAGTGCAACATGCTTTTTAGCTTGGAAGGCTTCTTCTGCACTTGCAGGTTTGAGACCTTTCATGCGTTTCTTTGTCAAGTTCTCGATGATTTGGAGGTAACCCATTTCATTAGGTGAAACGAAGGTAATAGACTGACCTGACTTACCAGCACGACCTGTACGCCCGATACGGTGAACATAACTTTCAGGATCTTGTGGAATATCGTAGTTGTAGACATGGGTCACACCTGAAATATCCAAGCCACGCGCTGCAACGTCCGTCGCAACTAGAACATCCAGATTACCGTTTTTAAAATCACGAAGGACACGAAGACGTTTGTTTTGATCCAAATCTCCATGAATACCTTCTGCACGGAAACCACGGATTTTAAGCCCACGAGTTAACTCGTCTACACGACGTTTTGTACGACCAAAAACGATTGACAACTCAGGTTGATCAACATCCATAAGACGAGTCATGGTGTCAAATTTTTCTTGTTCCTTGACCCGGATATAGTACTGGTCTACCAGTTCTGTTGTTAATTCTTTAGCAGCAATCTTCACATGCTCAGGTTCATTCATGAACTGAACACCAATACGTTTGATAGCATCTGGCATAGTTGCTGAAAAGAGCAAAGTTTGACGATTTTCCGGTACACGAGAGATGATGGCTTCGATGTCTTCAAGGAATCCCATGTTGAGCATCTCATCTGCTTCGTCAAGGATGAGAGTTTCAATGTCCTGCAATTTCAAAGCCTTTCGTTTAATCAGGTCAAGAAGTCTTCCTGGTGTTCCCACCACGATATGGGCACCAGATTTAAGAGCCTTGATTTGTTTTTCAATACTTGAACCACCATAAACAGAACGGACTTTTACACCCTTGCTTCGACCAAAGCGGAAGAGTTCTTCCTGACTTTGCACAGCTAGTTCACGGGTTGGTGCAATGACCAAAGCTTGAATGGTTTCTTCTTCTGTACGAATCTTTTCAAGGGTTGGCAAGCCAAAGGCAGCAGTTTTTCCTGTACCAGTTTGGGCTTGTCCGATAACATCTTTTCCTTCAAGAGCCAAAGGAATAGTTTGCTCTTGGATAGGACTTGCTTCCACAAATCCTGCTTTATCGACTTCTGCTAAAAGGTCAGCAGACAAGTTAAATTCATTAAATTTCACGTTTTTCTTCTTTCTAAAGGTGGTGCGAAGCCACCCTATAGCGCTTAGTTTATACTTTTCTTTTCATGACGTATTTTCATATCTTCTATGAAAGATCGTGTTGCTTCTTTTCCACTAAAGAAAAGTACTGCTTTCTTTGCAACTTATCTAGTATAACACAAGACATGAGTAAAAGATAGTCAAACCCTCTGAGAAAATCATGTAAACGATTTTTCTATTTTTTGAACTTGATTCTCAAAAGCTTTCGTGAGACTAAATTAGTCCAAAATTTTTTCCCGTAGCAGAATTGTGAAAAAAATTTTTTCTTGTGCTAGAATGAAATCAAACAGGAGGATTTAAAAATGTTAACATACGATTTAATTGTTATTGGATTTGGTAAGGCAGGTAAAACTCTGGCTGCTAAGCTGGCTTCTGCTGGAAAAAAAGTTGCCCTTATCGAGCGCAACAAGGCTATGTACGGTGGAACTTGTATCAACATCGGTTGTATTCCAACCAAAACCTTGTTAGTTGCTGCAGAAAAGGACTTGTCATTTGACGAGGTTATGGCAACAAAAAATACGATTACCAGTCGTCTCAATGGTAAAAACTACGCTACGATCGCTGGTACTGGAGTTGATATCATTGATGCCGAAGCTCACTTTGTTTCAAACAAGGTAATCGAAATTCAAGCAGGTGACGAAAAACAAGAACTAACAGCTGAAACAATTGTTATCAACACTGGTGCTATTTCAAACGTTTTGCCAATTCCAGGTCTTGCGACTAGTAAGAATGTCTTTGACTCAACAGGTATCCAAAACTTGGAACAATTACCAGAAAAACTTGGAATTCTTGGTGGTGGTAATATCGGTCTTGAGTTTGCTGGTCTCTACAATAAACTCGGAAGCAAGGTAACAGTCTTAGATGCAATGGACACTTTCTTACCTCGTGCAGAACCTTCCATCGCAGCTCTTGCTAAACAATACATGGAAGAAGACGGCATCGAATTACTTCAAAACATCCATACTACTGAAATCAAAAACGATGGTGACCAAGTTCTTGTTGTGACTGAAAATGAAACCTATCGTTTCGATGCCCTTCTCTATGCAACAGGACGTAAACCAAATGTTGAACCACTTCAACTTGAAAATACAGATATTGAACTTACTGAACGTGGCGCTATTAAAGTAGACAAACATTGTCAAACAAACGTTCCTGGTGTCTTTGCAGTTGGAGATGTCAACGGTGGCCTTCAATTTACTTACATTTCACTTGATGACTTCCGTGTTGTCTACAGCTACCTTGCTGGTGATGGCAGCTACACACTTGAAGACCGTCTCAATGTACCAAACACCATGTTTATCACACCAGCACTTTCACAAGTTGGTTTGACTGAAAGCCAAGCAGCTGATTTGAAACTTCCATACGCTGTTAAGGAAATCCCTGTCGCTGCTATGCCTCGTGGTCACGTAAACGGAGACCTTCGTGGAGCATTCAAAGCTATTGTCAACACTGAAACTAAAGAAATTCTAGGTGCAACTATCTTTTCAGAAGGATCACAAGAAATCATCAATATCATTACTGTTGCTATGGACAACAAAATCCCATACACTTACTTCACAAAACAAATCTTCACTCACCCAACCTTGGCTGAGAACTTGAATGACTTGTTTGCGATTTAAGTTAATTCAGGCAGCCCTCCTTGGGCTGTTTTTCTTTTTCTAAAATCTCAAATCTGTCTTTTTCAGCTTTTATGATATAATAGAAACATGAAATTAAAAACTACTTTTGGGCTCCTTGCTGGACGTTCTTCTCACTTTATTTTGAGTCGTCTCGGACGTGGAAGTACGCTCCCAGGGAAACTTGCCCTCCAATTTGATAAAGATATTTTACAACATTTAGCAAAGAATTACGAGATTGTTGTGGTAACTGGAACCAATGGAAAAACCTTGACAACCGCTCTCACTGTCGGTATCCTAAAGGAAATTTATGGTCAAGTTTTAACTAATCCTAGTGGTGCCAACATGATAACAGGAATCACGACTACTTTCTTGACTGCAAAATCTTCAAAAACTGGAAAAAATATTGCAGTTCTTGAAATCGACGAAGCTAGTCTCTCACATATCTGTGACTACATCCATCCTAGTCTTTTCGTTATCACCAATATTTTCCGCGATCAGATGGACCGATACGGTGAGATCTATACGACCTATAACATGATTTTGGATGCTATTCGAAAAGTTCCTACTGCTACTGTTCTGCTAAACGGTGATAGTCCGCTTTTCTACAAGCCTGTAATTTCAAATCCTGTTCAGTATTTTGGTTTTGATCTAGAAAAAGGTCCAGCGCAACTTGCTCACTACAATACTGAAGGTATTCTCTGCCCTGAATGTCATAGCATTCTTAAGTACGAGCTCAATACCTATGCCAACTTGGGTGCCTACATCTGTGAAAATTGTGGATGCAAGCGTCCTAACTTGGATTACCGTCTGACAGAATTGGTTGAGTTAACAAACAATCGCTCTCGCTTTGTCATCGACGGCCAAGAATACGGTATTCAAATTGGCGGACTCTACAATATCTACAATGCTCTGGCTGCTGTCGCTATTGCCCGCTTCCTCGGAGCTGAGCCACAACTAATCAAGCAAGGATTTGACAAGAGTCGCGCAGTTTTTGGACGACAAGAAACCTTCCATATCGGTGACAAGGAATGCACACTGGTTCTCATCAAGAATCCTGTCGGTGCTACACAAGCTATTGAAATGATTAAGCTAGCTCCTTACCCATTTAGTCTATCTGTTCTTCTCAATGCTAACTATGCTGACGGTATTGATACCAGCTGGATCTGGGATGCGGATTTTGAACAGATAACTGACATGGATATCCCAGAAATCAACGCCGGTGGCGTTCGTCATTCTGAAATCGCTCGTCGTCTTCGAGTAACTGGTTATCCAGCTGATAAAATCACTGAAACAAGTAGTCTGGAACAAGTTCTTAAAACGATTGAAGCCCAAGACTGCAAACATGCTTATATCCTTGCGACTTATACTGCTATGCTGGAATTCCGAGAACTACTAGCCAATCGTCAGCTTGTTAGAAAGGAGATGAACTAATGGTTTATACTTCACTTTCCTCAAAAGACGGCAACTATCCTTACCAGCTAAATATCGCCCACCTCTATGGTAACCTCATGAATACCTACGGAGATAACGGGAATATCCTTATGCTCAAGTATGTAGCTGAAAAGCTGGGTGCTCATGTTACAGTTGACATCGTTTCTCTCCACGATGATTTCGATGAAAATCACTACGACATCGCCTTTTTCGGCGGTGGTCAAGACTTTGAACAAAGCATCATTGCTGGTGATTTGCCTGCTAAAAAAGAAAGCATTGGCAACTTTATCCAAAATGATGGTGTCGTCCTAGCTATCTGTGGCGGTTTCCAATTACTGGGTCAATACTATATCGAAGCTTCTGGAAGACGTATCGAAGGTCTAGGTGTCATGGGACACTACACACTCAACCAAACCAACAACCGCTTTATCGGTGACATTAAAATTCATAATGAAGAATTCGATGAAACCTATTATGGTTTTGAAAATCATCAAGGCCGTACCTTCCTCTCAGATGACCAAAAACCGCTCGGTCAGGTTGTTTACGGAAATGGAAATAATGAAGAAAAAATCGGTGAAGGTGTTCACTATAGAAATGTTTTCGGTTCTTATTTCCACGGACCTATTTTATCCCGTAATGCAAACTTAGCCTATCGCTTAGTAACCCTTGCCCTCAAAAAGAAATACGGTCAGGATCTTGTCCTTCCGGCTTACGAGGACATTCTCAATCAAGAAGTCGCTGAAGAATACAGCGATGTGAAAAGTAAGGCAGAATTCAACTAAACTTCCTATTCCAGCATGCCATCGGCTGTTGGAATTTTTTTAAGCTCTTTTCCCCTTCTCCCTTGCATTTTCTACTATTTTTTGCAAAAATAGAGGGGTAGAAAGAAGGTAACATATGTCTAAATTACAACAAATTGTAACATATCTCGAATCTGAAAAGTTAGACGTCGCAGTCGTATCTGACCCCGTCACTATCAATTACCTCACTGGTTTTTACAGTGATCCACACGAACGCCAAATGTTCCTCTTTGTCCTTGCTGACCAGGAACCACTCCTCTTTGTTCCAGCTCTTGAAGTTGAGCGCGCAACTAGCACTGTCTCTTTTCCAGTCGTTGGTTATGTGGACTCTGAAAACCCTTGGAAAAAAATCCAAAACGCCTTACCACAGATTGATTTCAAACGTGTCGCAGTTGAGTTTGATAATCTCATCTTAACTAAATACCACGGTTTGAAATCTGTCTTTGAAACTGCTGAGTTTGAGAACTTAACTCCATTAATCCAACGCATGCGCTTGATCAAATCAGCTGACGAAGTACAAAAGATGATGGTAGCAGGTGTCTATGCAGACAAGTCTGTTAAAGTTGGTTTTGACAATATCTCTCTTGATAATACGGAAACTGATATCATTGCACAGATTGATTTTGCCATGAAACGCGAAGGCTATGAGATGAGTTTTGATACTATGGTTTTGACAGGTGATAACGCTGCAAATCCACACGGTATTCCTGGAGCTAACAAGGTTGAAAACAATGCCCTTCTCCTCTTTGACCTCGGTGTAATGGTGAATGGTTATGCATCAGATATGACTCGTACAGTCGCTGTTGGTAAACCTGACCAATTCAAGAAAGACATTTACAACTTGACTCTTGAAGCCCAACAAGCTGCCCTTGATTTTATCAAACCTGGTGTCACTGCGCATGAAGTAGACCGTGCTGCCCGTGAAGTTATCGAAAAAGCAGGTTATGGTGAGTACTTCAACCACCGTCTCGGTCATGGTATCGGTATGGATGTCCACGAATTCCCTTCAATCATGGAAGGAAACAACATGATTATCGAAGAAGGTATGTGCTTCTCAGTTGAGCCTGGTATCTATATCCCTGGTAAAGTCGGTGTCCGCATCGAAGACTGCGGTGTTGTAACCAAAGACGGCTTTGACCTCTTTACAAGTACCAGCAAAGATTTGCTTTACTTTGATTAAAAAATATTTTATAAAAAATAAGATGGAAAAGCTTAACTTTCCATCTTATTTTTTGATTTGATAATAAATTTTATCAGCTATATAACCTTTTCGTTCAACTGCATTTGGGATCGTCTTCCAACAAGTCATACCCGCCTTTTCCATAACACGACCAGATGCTGGGTTTAGACTTACATAGCAAGCATCAACCTCTTCAAATCCAATCTCATCTAGACAGTATGATAAAACTGCCTTCAAGGCTTCTGTCATGAGTCCTCGTCCCCAGTAGTCCATCCCTAAGATATATCCAATCTCACAGCTAGAGTTTTCTTCATCCACACTGACCAGACTAATATCTCCAATGACATATTCTGGATTTTCTTTGAGACTAATGGCCCATTTGTAGTAATTTGGATTGTCATAGGATGCTACCCAAGTTCTTATTGAGTTCTTTGTAAAATCAACATTTGGATGAGGATCCCAAGTAACATAGGTTAGATTATCTAGACTAGAAGCCCAATTTTCAAACATGGCTTGAGCATCAGTTTCACAAAAGCGTCGCAATAGCAACCGTTCAGTATGTAATGTCTTTGTACCTATGGATTTCATAATTCAACCTCGCTTTTTTATTTTCAGGCTCGGGCTAAAAAAGTCCCCCGGACCTGCCTCGTTCTCCTGTTTCAAGACTCGGGGTAAAAACCTCCACTGGAGATTTTTACTCCCAAAACGTATCAAACACTGTGATTGGTAAGTGGCGTTTGTGTTGGCCTTTATACCACCATTTTTCAATGGTTGCTTGGGCTTCTTGGCTTACTTGCTTACCTTCGAGGTAATCATCGATTTCATTGTAAGTGACTCCCAAGGCTACTTCATCTGCCAATCCTGGTTTCTCTTCTTCTAGGTCTGCGATTGGTACTTTCTCATAGAGGGCTGGATCAGCTCCAAGTTCCTGCAAGAGTTGTTTTCCTTGACGTTTATTGAGGCGATAGAGAGGAAGAATATCTGCACCGCCGTCACCAAATTTGGTAAAGAAACCTGTGACATTTTCTGCAGCATGGTCAGTACCAATAACTGCTCCACTATGAGCTCCTGCGAGTGCATATTGGGCAATCATCCGGCTTCTAGCCTTGATATTCCCTTTATTAAAGTCTGACATTGGACTACCAGTAGCCTCTACTGCCGCTGCCATTGCATCTACAGAATCTTTGATATTGACCACCAAACTCACATCTGGCTGGATAAAAGCTAGTGCTTTTTGCGCGTCATCCTCATCTGCTTGAATTCCATAAGGCAGGCGAACCGCTATAAATTTATAAGAATCATCACCAGTTTCAGCTCGCATTTCTTCCATAGCTAGTTGGGCAAGGCGACCAGCTAAAGTCGAGTCCTGTCCCCCAGAAATTCCTAAGACAAATGTCTTTAAAAAAGGATGTTTTTTCAAGTATCTTTTCAAAAAGTCAATCGAACGACGGATTTCTTCCTGGGCATCAATGACTGGTTTAACACCCAGTTGTTGGATAATGGTCTCTTGCAAACTCATTCTTCTTCTCCTTCACCTAGAGCTTCCTTACGCATTTTATCAATCAAGTCCATCTTGTCTTGCCATACATCACGAGCCAAGTCGACAGGGTAATGTTGTGGGTTCAGAACACGTTTGTATTCATCCCAAAGCTTGTCAAATTCCTTACGAGCATAAGCCTGAATCTCAGTCAAGCTAGGCAGGTTGTAAATCAATTTTCCGTCTTTGAAGATATCCACTAAGAGAGGAACAGCGTCAAAATTACGAACCGTCTTCTTGATGTATGTATAAGTCGGATGGAACATCTTGATTTCTGTCATGTCACTCACATCCACACCGTCATAAGTGATGTAGTCACCTTCTGACTTGCCTTTTTCACGACTGGTAATGCGCCACACCTGCTTCTTACCTGGCGTAGACACTTTTTCGGCATTATTAGACAGCTTGATTGTATTGCGTATGTTCCCATTTTCATCTTCGATGGCAACAATCTTATAAACTGCCCCAAGAGCGGGCTGGTCATAAGCTGTAATCAGCTTGGTTCCCACACCCCAGACATCAATCTTGGCCTTTTGCATCTTAAGGTTGAGGATGGTATTTTCGTCCAAATCATTAGAAGCATAAATCTTAGCCTCTGTAAATCCAGCCTCGTCCAATTGCTGACGGACTTTCTTGGAAATGTAGGCGATATCCCCAGAGTCAATCCGCACACCCATAAAGTTAATCTGATCACCCAGCTCACGCGCCACCTGAATGGCAGCTGGTACCCCAATGCGAAGGGTATCATAGGTATCCACAAGAAAGACGCAATTTTTATGGGTCGCAGCATAAGCCTTGAAAGCTTCATAGTCATTTCCATAAACCTGAACCAAAGCATGGGCATGGGTTCCCAAAACAGGAATGTCAAAGAGTTTACCAGCGCGCACGTTGCTGGTTCCATTGGCTCCACCAATCACCGCTGCGCGTGTTCCCCAGATAGCCGCATCCATTTCTTGAGCCCGACGTGTCCCAAACTCCATCAAGGGTTCATCTTCGATGACCGAACGAATACGAGCTGCCTTAGTCGCCACCAAGGTCTGGTAGTTGACGATGTTCAAAAGAGCCGTTTCGACCAACTGACATTGGGCTAGAGGACCTTCCACCTGCACAATCGGTTCATTGGCAAAAACCAAATCCCCTTCTTGGGCAGAACGAACGGTCAACTCCAACTGGAAATTGCGAAGGTAATCCAAGAATGCTCCATGATAGCCTAGAGACTCCAAATAGGCAATATCACTATCTGAAAAACGCAAGTCTTCAAGATAATTCACAATTCTTTCCAAACCTGCAAAAACCGCATAGCCATTCTTAAAAGGCTGTTGGCGGAAATAAACCTCAAAGACCGCCTTTTTATTGTGAATTCCTTGGTCAAAGTAAACCTGCATCATGTTAATCTGGTACAAGTCCGTGTGCAATGTCAAACTATCATCTGGATACATACTTTTCCTACTTCCTTAGCTAGAAACCCATGAAAATTTTCAAGAACTTTCATGTATTCCAATAAATTAGTACTATTATATCACATTTTATCTGGATTGAGAAAAGAGTAACAAGCTATTCTCCACTCTCCAGTTCATCCATGTCTTGCTCAAATTTTTTCTGAGCCCATTCGCCATAGCTCTTAAGACCAAGATTGCCAATAAAGACCCAGGGAAGATAAATAACATAAGTAATTGCCCAAGCAGATAGGTATTTAACGTTCAAAGGATTGTGCTGATAAACTTCTATGTTGAATTGATAATTCTGTAACATCAAAAGAGCCGTAATAGCCAAGGTTAAGAAAAAACAACCCAAAATCGTAAAATGAAAACGACTATAGTAGGTTACTCCCAGATAACGGGCACGATTGAAAAAGAAGAAAATTCCTACTATCAGAGTATACACTAGAAAATTCGGATTAAAAAGAGATGGAGATAACACTGCTACTAAATAGCTTAGAAGTACAAGCCCAATAAAGAGTGAAAAAGACTCTGCCCCAGCTTTATTGATTAGTTGTTCTTCTCTTTCGTCAAGTAATTGATAATGAATGAATTTATTTACCATCTTCTTCCTCCCAAAATAGTTGGTCTAGGGTTTTTCCTAAACATCTGCAAATAGACTGGCAAAGCGAGAGACTGGGATTGTATTTTCCCGCCTCTATCAAACCAATAGTCTGGCGCGTCACCCCCACAGCCTCTGCCAGTTGACCTTGAGTTAAATCAAGCTCTACACGAGCTAATTTCAATTTTAAATTTTTAGCCACCTGCGTCCTCCTTATAGTTTTAATACTCATCTACTCTTAAAAAATCCAAAACCAACACAAGCTGTCAGCTATTTATTATAACCTCATTAATTAGCACTCCAATATTATCTTCAGCCTAAAATCAGTATGTTGGATTGTTTGAAATAAACTTCCTAGTTTGCTATTTGATTTTTTGTTTAGTATTAGCTTTAGTAGGGTCTTTTAAACGAGTTTTGATTGCTTATATTTCTTATTTAGTTGATTTCATATCACTATTATATAATGCTTTTGGAAATGAGTCTAGCATAAGACAAAAACGTGTACACAACAAGAGCAGGAGCATACCAAGATGACTGATTTTTTGCTGGATTTTAAGTCTGTAAAATAATACTAAATGAAACTAAAATGAATACTTCTTGCTTTTCTTGAGAGTGAAAAAGTACAATAAAATGATTGTAGTGATTACCACAAGATACTGACTAATAGACATCGTATTTGAAGCAACAAATACAGGTAAGGAATAAAAAGGAAGAAGTTCAATTGCTTTGATAAACAAATCATTACTAGTATTCATCATAATCGTATTTAATATATTAGGGACAAAGAGTAGTAAAGCTACTAAAATACCAAATACCAAGCCACTTTTCAATTTGTATAAATAGAAAATGTAAGATAATAGAAAATAAAATAGGACTAACAAAATTGTATTGACTACAATGACTGCTATAAAATCTAATCCTAAATCACCTGGAACACCCAATTTACTTACGATGACTAGTAGCACAATGCCATTCAAAGCATAAATAATGGAAACTGAGATGGCATATAGAAAATTAGACAAGACATAAATCATCCGATTTTTCTGTTGATTATAAAACAAACTTACCGTATTGTGGGAAAAATCTCTACTAATGACTCGGTTAGCATGTATAACAGCCATTAACATACCGAGCATAGCATAAAAGTTTGAAATATGCTTAATACCAAGCAATGTCCCTTGAGTATTTAGAATAAAGAATGTAACCAATATCGGCGGTATAAACGAGATAAGCAAACCGAGATATATTACGCCTGATGAATATAAATCTCTTATATTTTCCTTAAGAAAATTCAATTTATTTAATTTCATGATTATAACCTTCCTTTATTTTGAACGATTTAGATAAATATCTTTAAGCGTTTCTTTTTTAGTTTCAAAATCAACTACTTTAATAGAGTTTTCGTTAAAAAATTTAAAAAGCTCACTACTTTGAATATTCCCAGACATAGTAATTCTCAGTCCCTCTTCCTGAACAATATCCCCAAATTCTTGTTTGGTAATGAAAATGTCTCTATCTGTAGCTGATGAAAAAGCTATCTCAAACAAGCAATTATGACTATCTTTTCCTACTTTTTGAAATGTCAAAAGCCCGTTCTCCAAGAAAAGAACCCTCTCACAAATTTCTTCAATATCTTCTAATTTATGACTCGATATTAAAATTCCAACATTTTCATGTAAAGCTAAATTTTTTAGAACCGCTAAAACTATTTGTGATGATTCAATATCTAAACCATTAGTCGGTTCATCTAAAATCAATATATCAGGTTCCGTAACAAGAGTTAGAAGCAAAGCTAATTTTTGTTTTGTACCCAAAGAATAGGTCTTTACTTTTTTATTAATAGACTGAGTCGAATCTAACTCTTGGATCAAACTTCCAAATCTTTCTTGATTGTAGTCAACACCATATAAGTTTGACAAATATTTTAAATTCTCTAAACCTGTTTTAGATAAAAATAATTTTGGTTCTTCGATTAAATACCCAACATTATCACTACTTATAATATTCCCTGAAGTCGGTTGATTATTCTGAACAAGAATTTTCATCAACGTACTCTTACCAACTCCGTTTCTCCCTACTAGACCAACAATTTCACCCTTGTTAAGTGCGAAATTTATATCTTTGAGAATGGTTGAATGACCATAATGCTTACTTACATTTATAACTTCCATTTTTTATTCCTCCATTAATATTCTTGGTTTTCTCTTTGATTCTCATTAATTTTAAAAAGTTGCGCCTCTTTTTAACAACATTATATCATATATCTAACTTAATGCAATATATAAATGTCATTTTGTAAAATTTTATTAACAAAAAACTCTCTACCATAAAAAATAGAGAGTGTTAAGTTTAAATATAGGGTTTCAAAATATCGACGACATCACTTCTTTTCTTAACCTGATAAGACTTGATTCCCAATTTCTCAGCTGCAATTGTATTGTCCTCAATATCACCTAGAAAGACACAATGTGTAGGATTTAACTGGTATTTATCGAGAATCTACTTCATACTTATGTCAAGCCCCCCTCTTTGATTTATGCTTTCATATTCTCCTTACAAATCCTTTTGGTAATAATATCTTTGCCCAATGTAGGGATAGTCTTGTAACCTAAAGACTTCCTTGTAGCCATGCCTTTTATAAAAATCAGGAGCTTGAAACTGGTAGGTATTGACAAAAGCAAAACGACAGTTTCGATTCTTAGCTTCACTTTCTGCTTGTTGCAATAGTTGGGAGCCGATTCCTTGTCCTCGCAACTCCTCTTTCACAAATAAATACTCGATTTCTAGCCAATTTCCGAAAGTCTCTGCTACTAAGCCAGCCAGGAGTCGACCATGTTCATCTTCGATATACAGATTAAGTGACTCACTTTCAGCTGCTTCCCTTTTGGAACGATTATAAGAGCGAACCAACTCTCCGATTTTTTGCGCTTTCTGAGACTCTGTATTCTCCAATCTAATGTGCATCAAAACCTCCTCAAAGACACTTACGCCTTGATTATATTCCTATTTTAAAGAACTGTCAAACTAAAAAACTCACCAACCTGAGTTGATGAGAATATAACTTATTTTCTAAATTTCCATTGGCTATAAATACCAAAAGCGACAATCCAGATCGCTGAACCCCTAGCTCCCATTACAGTCGATTCTTGTAAGAAGAGAGTTCCAAATACAAAGATAAAGAATAGCATAGTTAGAGGATTTAGCAAGCGATATCGAGGCATGAGATAGCCATCTGACATAAAGTCTTTAGACTTACGATATTTGAGATGGGCTACCATGATCAAGATGTAGATGGCGATGTAAACACCTGATGAAGAAGCTGTAATCAAAGCAAAGGCATCTGATACGCCTGGAAGAACATTGATGAAGGCTGCAAAACCAATCAATACTGCAGAAGCAATGATAGCATTCTGAGGAACGTTGTGACGTGAGAGTGTATCTGCCTTAATAGCTTTCAAGAAACGATTTGGTGAATCATGGGCAATTTGGTACAAATGACGACCTGTTGAGTAAAGGGTTGAATTCAAGGCTGATGCAGCTGAAGTCAAAACTACAAAGTTAATTAAAGCTGCCGCCCACTTAAGACCAACAAGTTCAAATACCGTTACAAATGGTGAATCCGCTGCAGAAAGCTCACGCCAAGGAATAATAGACATGATTGCTAAGAGAGCTCCACCGTAGAAAAAGATAATTCGCAAGGGAATTTCCTTAACAGCCTTAGGCAATACTTTTCGAGGCTCCTTGGTTTCAGATGTGGTAACACCGATAAATTCAATCATTAAGTATGCAAAGAAAACCATCTGGAAGGCCATGACAAAGTTCATAGCACCATTTGGGAAAAGTGAGAACTGCTCACTAATATTAGCGAGACTTGCTGAACCATATGGAGTTTCAAAGCCAGTCAAAACAAGAAAGACCCCTGTTGCAATCATAGCGAGAATGGCCACGATTTTGATCATAGCAAACCAAAATTCTACTTCACCAAAGATTTTAACGGCAATCAAGTTCACCAAGCCGAGTATTGTCAGAAATACAACCTGAATCAACCAAGATGACCAGGATGGAAACCAAAACTGAACATAGTGAGCAATAGCTGTAATCTCAGCCATACCGATAAAGACTACTGAGAGCCAGTAAGACCAGACTGAGAAGTAACCCCAACCCTGACCTAGATAACGGGTGATAAAGTTGATAAAGGTATGTTGCTCCGGATCTTGGTACAACATTTCCCCGATAGCACGCATCATAAGATACATAAAGCCACCTGTAATCATATAGACCAAGACGATTGACGGACCTGTCAAACTAATTGAACGTCCAGCTCCTAGAAAAAGTCCTGTTCCAATTGTTCCTGCAATCGCCATAACCTGAACATGGCGATTGGTTAACCCACGTTCCATTTTATTTTTCTTTTTGTGCTTATTTTCTGAATTCATATAGTCTCCTCTAGTTTTTAGAATGAAGAAAAGGAGTGATAGGAAGCGCTTTCCCCATATCTACTCCTTCTTTTCATTCCTATTAAACTGTTTTTTCTACTTTTAAGATTTTAACATCATAGCTTCCTACAGGTGTTTCAATCGTAACAGTATCACCTGTTTTCTTACCAATCAAGGCTTGCCCAATTGGGCTTTCATTTGATACTTTACCTGCAAAGGCATCTGCACCCGCTGATCCCACGATGATATATACTTCTTCGTCGTCTTCACCAATTTCTTGGATAGTGACTGTTTTCCCGATAGCAACTTCATCTTGAGCAACTGCATCGCTATTGACAATCTCAGCATAACGGATTTTTGTTTCCAAGCTAGAGATTTGTCCTTCAACGAAGGCTTGCTCGTCCTTAGCTGCTTCATACTCACTATTTTCTGACAAGTCACCGTATGAACGCGCAATCTTGATGCGTTCTACAACTTCTGGACGACGAACTAGTTTCAACTCTTCTAATTCTTTTTCGAGTTTTTCCTTTTCTTCAAGGGTCATCGGATATGTTTTTTCTGCCATTTTTCTCAACTTTCTTTTGATTAAATTTAAATTTCTTTAGGTAGTAAAGCAAAATTATGTGGTAAACCACATAATTTTACAATGAAGACAAAGTCTTTTTAAAGCTTTCCTTAAATGATTTTAGTCAGTATCGACCTTTTAAAATCTGTGCCTAAACCGAATGATTCTATCACTGCTAGACTCAGGTTCAAATAAGAGGTAGGTTTTTACTTTCGTAATTTCCGAACGCCTAAAACTTGTGAATTTCAGGCGTTTCTAATCATAGCGGAAAGACTGGTGTGACTTGCTATTCCCGTAAAAAGAGAGTTTCTCTTCTACACTCACGGATTTAATAGCAAATCTTGTTCTAAGAGTTAGTTTGAACTACTTGATTGTGTCAATTTACTATTAACATGCTCTGCAACGTTTCGATCATGTTCTTCTCGTGTCGTTGCAAAGTAAACCTTGCCATCTTGTACGTTGGCTACAAAGTAGAGATTGTCACTCTTAGTTTGATTGATACTAGCTTCAATTGCATCCAGACTTGGACTGTCTACTGGACCAGGCATTAAGCCAAGGTTTGTATAAACATTATATGGTGAATTGATTGTTGTATCAATTGCTGCATCATCTGCCAAGCTAATATTTTGTCCTAGCTTACCTTCTGCATAGAGAATAGCAATATTACTCTGAAGTGGCATACCAAGGTTCAAACGATTATAGAAAACTCCAGCGATCAGTTTGCGATCGTCAGTTTTCAAACCTTCTTTTTCCACAAGTGATGCAATGGTGAGGAGTTCATTCACTGTCAAGTTCTTTTCTTTGATTGCAGAGTAATGTGCTGACAAGTTTTTGTCCATAGTTGCCACCATTTCATCAATCAAGCTTTCAATAGTTGTGCTTTCTTTGATAGCATAAGTTGCTGGGAAAAGATAACCTTCTAAACGATAACGAACACCACTTTCTTTAGTTGGTAGACTTCCGAGAAGGGTTGGATACTTAGCAACTAATTGAGAGATGAAGGTTTCATCTTGCACTTTTGCCAAGAAGGCATCAGCCGTCAAAGGTTCTTTAAACTCTCCTTGAAGCTGACCAACTGTTTGTGCGATTTGATCAATGGTATAACCTTCAGGGATTGTAAGATTTGCAAGTGCAACCTCTTGAGGTTGAGGAGTTCCACCCTTTTGCAATTCTTTGATGATATCATCTGTACTCATGCTCTTTTGCAAATTGTAGTAACCAGATTTCAAATCATTGTAGTTTTTATACTTAGCATAAAGGCTAAAGATAAAACCGTGTTTTACCAATTCAGATCTTTCTAAGGTATCCCCAATTTGCTGAAGATTAGCTCCTTCTGGAATCTGAACAGTGACATACTGTTTTGAATTAGCATCAACCGGTTGGAGTGCAGACTCGACATAACGGTAACCGAAGAATCCACCCGCACCTAGTAAAATCAATAAAACAAATACTGTTACGAAAAATCCTTTCAAGCGTGATTTTTTCTTTTTCTTGATTGGTTTCACTGATTCTTTACGACTTCTTCTAGGAAGTTCAGGTCTAGTTTCAACTGGAGCAACCGGTTCTTGACTTGGAGTTTCTTTTGCAAGAACTGTTGGTTTCGGTTGAGGTTTAATATTCTTTCGAGCAGGACTTGGTTTGGCCTGATTCGTACGATAAGAAACTGGAATCCTTGTCGAATTGGCATTGAACTCTTTCTCTTCTTGAACGGGCTGAGCAGGTACATGAGATTCAACTCGATCTACAGTAGGTACTACTGGTTCTGTAGCTACTGCGGATTCTGTAGGTGTAACTTTTTCTAGAGCTACAGCTGGTTCTTCAGATGTAACTTCTGCTGGAACTACAGCTGGTTCCGCAGGTGTAACTTTTTCTGGAACTACAGCTGGTTCAACAGGTTCTTCTGATGACAAAGACGGACGTGGTGGAACTGTTGGAGCATTAGCAAATAGTTCATCCACTAATGAAACTGAATCTTCCATCAAGTCTTCTACAGACGGCTCTTTCACTAGTTCATCTGTCTTTGAAAGAGTACTAAAATCAGAGAAAAGCACATCCTTACCACTCTCGGTAGCGCTAAGCTCTTCTTCTCTTTTCAATCTTTCTAAGTCTCTTAAAATTTGTTCTTTAAAACTTAACTTTTCTTCTTCTCTTGAATTTTCGCTCAAAGGTATTACCTCCTTCTTGATAATCCATAATATTATATCTTAAAAACTAAAGAAAAGCAACCATAGATGCCTTTCTAATGCCTAATTCGTGTTTTCCCAGACCATATCATACCATTCTTCACCAGCAAAAGTCGACTTGGATTTTCCTTCATTCACAAAACCATGTTTTTCATAATATCCAATGAGATAGTCATGGCAGGTTAGATTGATTCCCTCACGCTCATGCTCAAGAGCGAGCTCTTTTAAGGCGGTCAATAATTTTCGTCCAACACCTAAAGCTTGAGCTTTCTTAGCAATGGATAGACAAGTCACAGAGATATAGCCACCTTTTTGACGGCTATAATCTTTAATGTCTTCTGTAAAGGACTGGTCTTGTAAATGTCGATGAGGCATTACCGGCCCTTCAACGTAACCAAGGATTCGTCCCTCCTTTTCAGCCACTAAGAAACTGGTCTTAATTTCCTTCAGATGAGCTTCAAAGACAGATCTTGGAATAGCCTCCTCAGCAGAGAAATTTTCCAACTCAATCTCTAGGATACGATCAAGGTCTGTAAGCCTTGCTTGTCTAATAATCATCTTTCCTCCTGAAAATAGGGATTTGCCCAAAACATATGAAAATAAGTTTCACTACTAGTTGGCACATCAGCTAAACCTCGGTCAAGAAATCCATTCATTTCAAAGTAGGCTAGCAACTCATCCTCACAAAGCAGATAGATACCTGGTCTATCTTGCTGACGGGTAACTTCCTTCAAAGCTGCTAGCAACAAAGTTCCAAAACCTTGCCCTTGGTAATCTGGATGAACAGCTAAATCTTCAAGGATGATTGCGCTCTCATTAATGAATTCCTCATCTCTGATCTCAAGCATCCATTGTCTTAAAGAGGGAATAGGAGGTGTCGTCGCAGTGATACAAGCAATCCCTTGATCATCCAAGCTAGCTAAGAGAAACGTACCCGCATGGTTGCGGATACGTTCTTCTATTATTTCTCTATTCAATATTTCTAGGGAATTTGAAATACTTTCTTGTATCAAGCAAATCTGATTTATATCTGATTGCTGTGCTTCCCTGATTTTAATTGGAAATTCCATGTTCTTCCTTACTGAACATTGCTTGTCAAATTAGACAAGAGACGTTCGAATGAATATTCATAAATTTGGATATCGCCAGCTCCCATGAAAACATAGACAGCATTGTCATGGTCTAGGAGTGGAGAAACATTTTCAACTGTGATAACTTGATGTTTCTTGTTGATTTTATTGGCAAGGTCTTCTACCTTGACATCACCATGGTCCACCTCACGAGCTGAACCGTAGATTTGTGCGAGGTAAACTGCATCAGCCTGATTCAAGGCTTGGGCAAAATCATCCAACAAGGCGATTGTACGAGTAAAGGTATGTGGTTGGAAGATAGCCACGATTTCCTTGCTTGGGTATTTTTGACGTGCAGCATCTAGCGTCGCAATGATCTCAGTTGGATGGTGAGCAAAGTCATCAATGATAACTGTATTATTAACAACCTTTTCTGTAAAGCGACGTTTCACTCCACCAAAAGTCTTCAAGTGTTCACGTACTAAATTCAAGTCAAAACCAGCAGTATAAAGCAAACCAATCACTGCTGTAGCATTCATGATATTGTGGCGACCGAAAGTTGGAATGTGGAATTGGCCCAACTCTTGACCACGGAAGTGAACGGTAAAGGTTGAACCTGTTGTAGAACGAAGCAAGTCACTTGCTACAAAGTCATTACCTTCTGCTTCAAAACCGTAATAATAGATTGGGGCATTTGCTGTAATCTTACGCAACTCAGCATCTTCACCGTAAACGAACAAGCCTTTAGTAATTTGTTTGGCATAATCATTGAAGGCGTTGAAGACGTCCTCTAAGCTTGTGAAATAGTCAGGGTGGTCAAAATCAATGTTAGTGATGATAGAGTACTCTGGATGATATGGCATGAAATGGCGCTCATACTCGTCTGATTCAAAGACAAAATACTTGGCATTTTCAGAACCACGACCTGTACCATCTCCGATCAAGTAGCTAGTATCAGTGATGTGTGACAAGACGTGAGAAAGCATCCCAGTTGTTGAAGTCTTACCGTGTGCACCAGCAACTCCCATACTGATAAAGTCACGCATAAAACTACCAAGAAACTCATGATAACGTTTATAGCTGATACCATTTTGGTCCGCGTAAGCAATTTCAACATTGTTATCTGGGCGGAAGGCATTACCAGCGATAATTTCTAAATCTCCTTGAAGATTTTTTTCATCAAACGGTAAAATTGTAATCCCTGCTTGCTCTAGTCCACGTTGTGTAAAGTAGTACTTTTCAACGTCAGAACCTTGAACTTTATGCCCCATTTGATGCAACATCAAAGCCAAGGCACTCATACCTGATCCTTTGATTCCGATAAAATGATAGGTTTTTGCCATTTTCTTCCCCTCTATTCGCTCATTCTAGTCAAGTTAAGCTCTTGGGCCACTTGACGTTCTTGTTCTTTTTGTTTACTTTTTTTGTTATAAATTTGGCTTTTCTTTAAAAAGTCATAATTGTTTTTCTTGGAACGACTTGTTTCACCATCTGAAATTGGATGTTCCACTTGAGAAACTGTTTCTGCCAAAATATAGTGAGACTGACCTAACTTCTGACTATATTTCGCAAATTCTCCTGGATTTTCCTTTTGAAAAGGTGCTGTCGGTTGATTTGCTGGACGCACATGGCTTGTTTTCGTTTGACGTCTCGTATGACTCACATCCTGAGTCAAATATCTAGCCGAGCGCTTCTTTTTCAAATCCGCGCGAGCTTCTTCACGCGCTAATTCAGCATAGGATTTTTCTTTTTTCTCAATCGGTTTTACAAAAGGTTTGACTTTCTCTTGCTTTTTGTCTTCAGTGATTGGAGACCATTCCAAGTAGTTTTTGTCTTGGTAATCACCTTTTATATTACTGATGAAATCAGACTCATCGTAGAGATTCATAACTGGCATTTCTGTCAACATGACTTCATCATCTGCCACTATTGGAAATCGTTTTTGTGTCATATTTATTTCCTTTCAATACTCCATTATAGCGTAATGTCTTGATTTTTCAAGTATAGGCTCATGAAATCCCTAAAATTTCTCGTATTTCAGCTAGACTCAGACTGCCACGAGACTCTGTTCCATCCAAGATTTCAGAAACAAGATTTTTCTTTTTCTCTTGTAATTCTTGAATCTTTTCTTCAATTGTACCTCGAGTCACAAGGCGATAAACTTCAACAGCTTGCTCTTGCCCCATACGATGGGCGCGACCGATAGCCTGCGATTCAACTGCAGGATTCCACCATAAGTCTACTAGAATGACTGTATCGGCACCAGTGAGATTGAGACCGACCCCGCCAGCCTTTAGGGAAATTAAAAATACATCGCGCTCTCCTTGGTTAAAGGCCTTGGTCATTTCCTGACGTTCTTGCGAAGGTGTTGAACCCGTAATTTTAAAGGAAGTCAAGCCTAAGTCAGGCAGCTCTTGCTCAATCCGATCCAACATACCTCTAAATTGTGAGAAAATAAGTACACGGTGTCCACCTTCAGCAATCTGAACCAGCAAATCTCGTAAACTATCCAGCTTTCCGCTCTCTCCTTGGTAGTCCTCCATAAAGAGCGCAGGCGTATCACAAATCTGACGCAGACGCATGAGTCCAGTCAAAATTTCGACACGATTTCGTTGAAATTCCGAATCGCTTACCTGTCCCAAACGTTCCTGCATCCGTTGCAGTTGAGCAAGATAGATAGCTTTTTGTTGATCCTCCAGTTCATTCTTATAGACAACTTCAATCAAGTCAGGTAACTCTGTCAAAACCTCTTCTTTCTTACGTCTCATGACAAAGGGTTTGATAAATTGAGCCACTCTCTCGGTTGATAGTTTCATAAATTCCTTCTTAGCAGGTAAGAGGCCTGGTAAGACAATCTGAAAAATCGACCAGAGTTCTCCCAGATGGTTTTCAATCGGTGTTCCTGATAGTGCAAAGACAGATGGAACCACAAATCGTCGTAAACTTTGAGCAATCTTCGTTTGTGCATTTTTCATCACTTGAGCTTCATCTAGAAAAAGAAAATCAAAAGATAGGTCTCGATAAATTTCACTATCTTGACGGAAAGTAGCATAGCTTGTCACATAAATCTGATGATTTTCTGCCAAAATTGACTCTCGATGAGATTTTAAGCCATGCACGACCACGACATCCAAATCTGGAGCAAACTTTTGAAATTCATCAGCCCAGTTATAGATTAAGCCAGACGGAGCAAGGATTAGGACACTAGTATCTGCTTGAACCTGACTACTTAAAAAGGCGATAGTTTGCAAGGTCTTCCCAAGTCCCATATCATCTGCTAAAATCCCACCAAAGCCATAATGGTGAAGCATTTGAAGCCACTGAATTCCCTTTTTCTGATAGTCTCTAAGTTCTGCTTGGATATTCAGCTCTTTCATCGGAAAATCTTCTGGATGCGTCAAATCATGGGCCAGATTGCGAAATTCTTCGGTGAAAGAAATTTGATCCTGATTCTTAAATAGATGAGATAGGGTATAAGCTAGGGATTTACGAGCTCGAAAAGCTCCATCTTGTAGGTCCTCTATCCCTAATTCTTCTAAATCCTGACGGATACGCTTGGTCTGATCATCGAAATAGTAAACCTGATTCGAAGAGCTGATGTAATAATCCTGCTTCTCAACTAGCGCTTTCATTGCTCTATCGATTTCTTCTTGATCTATATTTTGAAAATCAAATTGAATTTCTAATAGGCTTCCCTTGGATGAGATGTGTACTTGAGGCTTCTGAACCTGATAGAGATCTTGCAAGCTCTCAGAAATCCTTAATTCTCCAAGTGCTGCAAAGGATGGCAAAACTTCCTGAAAGAAGGCATGGACTGCATCAGCTTTCAAACTTTGACGCCATGAACGAAAATCTGCTTCAAATCCAGCAGATAGAGCCAACTGAAAGACTTGCTTCTCCAGTTGAATATCACTAGCAAAAGGAAGACTCTCTAGTTCATTGCGATTTGTTACTAAGCAAGTTTCATACTGAAACTGCATATCCAAACGGATAGAACCGTCCTCTTCTCCTTCCATGTAGAACGAAGGACGGAAAGTCTGAATTTGAAGCGCATCAGGGGCTTTTACCTCTCCTATGTCTTTAAACTGCGACAAGGTCGAAGCTAGAAGATCTCGATCACTTGTATCAAATTGTAAAATCTTTCTACCACTTTTATCGATAGATACTTTTTTTAATTTTTCTATAAGTCTAGCTTGTTCTTTAGACAGAAGATAAAATGTACCTTTTGTAAACAAGACTTGTCCCTTATAAAATGAATTGAGTCCTACCTGTTGGACAATTTCCATCTCATAATAGTTGGATTTTTCTTCAATTTGAAAGGTAAATAAGCCTGCTTGACCATTAAAATCTTGAAATACAAGATGAGGATAGCTTGAAATCTGATGGTCAAATTGGAATGCATCTAAGCCCATCAGCAGACTAACACCCTGCTCAAAAAAAGACAGCGGGAAATCGAGATGACGACCTTGATTTTGGAAAAAGAGGGCATTTTCAACCTCATCTTCTACAATTCCTTGAAGGAAATTCAGAACAAATTGGCTACTTTCATCAAACTGACGAATATTCAAGGAAGTTTCATATAACTTTCCAATCATGTAGGGTTTACTAGTTTCTAAAACCTTCAGAAAAAGGGGAATATCTCGGATTACATAAAATTTCTGCGTCTGGATAAGACCGACTCTCAAAGTCCAAATAATGCGATTAGTCCCTGCTTCAATCTGCCCCTGAGCAGACAACTGATAGATTTCAGAAAGTTTCGGAATTTGGACGGATTCTAAAAACTTTCCTCCAAAAGTAACCTGAGTTTCAACTTCTTCTTTCTGTTCGTACACATTTTCCAGATTTCCCAAGAGTTCCTGACCAATCGGATCATTTTTCAGGTAATGCTCTAGTGCTGCCAAATGCACACAAAACCCTCTTTTTTGGAAAAAATCACAAGCACAAAAAACCAAATCATCATCCAGGCTATAGCGAATTTCTTCATCTGCTACACGCGCATAGAGGCGATGGTCTCTCTCTTTGATAATTTCAATCTGACTAGTTTCGTAGAGTTGAGCTCCCTCCATTCGAAGCTTCCCTGGAATCAATTTAGCCATATTTTCCCCTTTACTTTATCTCTTAATTATACCACATTTCTTCCTATGAAAATAGCCTTCTAGGAGTACTTTTCTCCTAAAAGGCTAGCTTCTTAAAATTTAGCGAAAGTAGCAATGATTCGCTGGCAAACTTCTTCCAAGACAGATGTCGGCATGGCTACATTTAAGCGAGCATGGAGGGCTCCTTCTTCGCCAAAGTCCAAGCCTCTGTTCAGGATAACCTTGGCTTCGTCTCTTAAAAGGCTTCTTAATTCTTCATCACTAATATCGTAGGCTGAAAAATCAAGCCAAATGAGATAGGTCCCTTGAGGTTTCATGACCTTGATCTTAGTTTCTTTACCAAACACATCGACGACATAATTGATGTGTTTCTCAATCAGTTCTTTGAGTTCAGATAACCAATCCTCTCCATAACGATAAGCAGTTTCTGTCGCCAAATAGCCCAAACCTGAGATTTCATGTTGATTATTAGCTAGCTGGCGTTTTTGGAAAGCCACTCTTAACTTAGGATTCTCGATAATAGCGTAGGAATTCTTTGTTCCCGCAATATTGAAGGTCTTGGTAGCGCTGCTTAAAATCAGTGAAAATTCTTTAAAATCTTCATTTACCGTATTGAATGACTGGTGCTTGTTTCCAAACAAGGCTAAGTCTTGGTGAATCTCATCAGACACCAACAAAACTCCATGTTTTTGACAAAGTTGTCCAATCTTCTCTAAGACTTCTTTTTCCCAAACACGTCCACCAGGATTATGAGGATTGCAAAGAACGTAAAGTTTCACATCCTCTTCAACAAAGTCTTTCTCTAATTGATCAAAGTCAATCTCAAAAAGTCCGTCTTTTTCTACTAGAGAGTTGGTGATTAGTCTACGATTATTGAGCTTAATGCTGCGAGCAAAAGGAGGATAAACGGGTGTATTAATGAGTACTGCTTCTCCTTCTTTGGTAAAGGCTTGAATGGCTGTTGAAATGGCTGGTACTACTCCTTCGATAAAGACTAGAGCATCCTTATCAAAACGATAGCCATGGTGTTTTTCTTCCCAGTTTTGAACGGCTTCAATCAAGCCATCACTAGCATAGGTATAGCCATAGACTAATTGCTCTGCATAATCATGGACTGTCTGACGAATCTCAGGTAAGACTTCAAAGTCCATATCAGCAATCCAGGCCGGCAATACTTGACGGTCAGTCTCTGCTTCTTTCCATTTATAGGTATGATGTCCAAAACGATTGGGCAAAGTCGTAAAATCATATTTTCCCATAGTCTTATCCTTCCAAGGCTTGACGCAAATCTTCAATCAAATCTCTGGCATCCTCAATACCAATAGACAAGCGCAAGAGGTCATCTGTCAATCCATAAGAATGGCGAACCTCTGCAGGAATGTCTGCATGGGTTTGAGTAGTTGGGTAGGTAATCAGACTTTCAACACCACCCAGGCTTTCAGCAAAAGAGAATACTTGCAAAGTATTTAAGATATGAGGGATGCGCTTCTCATCTGCCACTTTAAAGGAAATCATTCCCCCACGACCTGTATACAAAACTTCTTTGACTGCAGGTGATTGTTCCAAAAAGGCTACGATTTCCTGAGCATTAGCTGTTGAGCGCTCCATACGAAGTGACAAGGTCTTGAGACCACGAATCAATTGATAACTATCAAATGGTGACAAGACAGCCCCTGTCGTGTTGAGATTGTAAAAGAGTTTTTCATACAAATCAGCATTATCTGTCACAACTACACCAGCTAGAACATCATTATGGCCTGCAAGGTATTTTGTCGCCGAATGAAGGACAATATCTGCTCCATCTTCAATTGGACGTTGGTAAATCGGGCTATAGAAGGTATTATCCACGACAACTGTCGCTCCTTTAGCATGAGCTAATGTTGACAATTTTTCAATATCAAATTCCAACATCAAAGGGTTGGTTGGTGTTTCGATATAAAGTACATCCACATCCTTTTCTAGCTCGGCAATTAGCTCTTCTTCTGTGTTCGCATAGGTAAAGTTGAAACGACCTTCCTGTTCCACTTGATTGAACCAACGGAAAGAACCACCGTAAAGGTCACGGACAGCCAAAACCTTGCTTCCTACTGGGAAGACACTAAAGGCCAACACAATCGCAGACATACCTGAACTAGTTGCTAGAGCATAGTGGGCAGATTCAATAGCTGCTAAAACTTCCTCTGCCTTGCTACGAGTTGGGTTTTTGGTGCGGGTATAGTCAAATCCAGTTGATTGACCAAATTCTGGATGCTGATAGGTCGTTGAAAAGTGAATTGGTGTTACCAAAGCACCTGTCGCTTTATCTGACTTAATACCTGCTTGGGCTAAAATTGTGTTGATATGAAATGATTTGCTCATACTTTACCTCCAAATCTATAGTAACTATTGTACCACTTATTTTGGATCCTTCGTTTTCTTGTTTTCAAGAGCTAGTTATAGTTTCAAACTATACAAAAACGATAGCTTCCTGAGAAACTATCGTTTTTCCTGTTGAATAGACTGATTACTTAACGTGTTTAGCAAAATCTTCTTGGGCTTTTTTATTAGATTCTTCTTTTTCTTTCAGCCATTTTTGTCTAGCTTCTTCATACTCAGCTGTTGTGACAATCTTATCTTGCAATTTCACGTATTTGTAGGATTCAACACCCTTATTACCAGCTTGAGAGAAGGCGGCAGAGAATGGAACTGTTTTTCTCAATGTAGGTGTTCCACCTTTAGAAACGTTTGGAATTGCAAGGGCGCTATCAACGAGCCAAGCTTGAACTTCAGCATATTTTTCATAACGTTTCGCTGGTTCTTGCTCCTTGTTAGCATCTTCTAACATTTGAGTGTAAGTATCCAGACCAACTGCCTTAGCCTTGTCATTGACCTCACCTGGTTCTAGACCAATGTTTTGCAACATACCACCGTTATTGACATTTAGGATATCTAAATAGCTTGATGGATCCAAGTAGTCCGCACTCCAACCGCCATTATAGATATCAAAGTCTTTTTGAGCTGCAGTTTGAGCTAGGTAGCTAGAGTTGTCAAAGTCATCTGTTGATAGCTGTTGGATATCGATAACCACATTCTCAGCTCCTAGAACAGATTCGATGGATTGTTTCAAAGAGCTTGCTTCAAGTACACCTTTTTTAGCTGATTGGTCAACTGATACATCCAAGTGGATTGGGAATTGCACACCCTTAGCTTCCAATTCTTTCTTGGCTTCCGCAAATTTAGCCTTAGCTTTATCAGGATTGTAGTATGGGTCTTGTGCATCTGCAAAGTTGATTCCTTGCCATTCTTGGCCATAGTTGACCATCTTTTCTGAAACAACATCGCCAAAGTCTTTTCCGTTGATGGTTACAAATGTAGGGGGTACAACTAGGTTACGAATAATCTTCGTTGCTCCGTCCTCCCCTTGAGATTGTGCTCCATAGGCTGTACGGTTGTATGCATAGTTGAAGGCTTGACGGAAGTTTTTATTCAGAACTGCTTCTTGAGTTGATTTCTTTTCGATATCTGAGGACTTAGACGTGAAGTTATAAGATTTTCTGTCCAAGTTGAAGTTCAAGTAATAAGAAGTTGCATTTTGCATACTATAGATGATGTTATCCTTGTTCTTCTCTTTAATTCCTTCAAAGCTTGAGCTATTTGGATAAAGACGTGCGTAGCTGTAGACTCCTTCTACAAAGTTACGAGCTAGTGCATCTTGGTCACTACCATCATAATAGGCCAATTTCACATCATCTACAAAGACATTTTTTTCATCCCAGTAGTTCGGATTTTTCTTGAATTCGATGACAGATTTTGAAACAAAGGATTTCATCAAGAAAGGTCCATTGTACAAAATACTAGAAGGATCCACCTTACCAAAATCATCCCCTTTTGATTTCAGGAAGTCTGCATTGACAGGGAAGAGAATGGTTGATGTTGTTTTAGAATTCCAATAAGATTCTGGTCGTGTCAAAGTGTACTGAACTGTTTGGTCATCAAGAGCCTTGACTCCGACAGTTGAAAAGTCGCTTGTTTTCCCGTTGATATAGTCATCCAAACCTGCTACAGAATCTTGAACCAGGTACAAAGCTTCGGATTTTTTATCAGCAGCATATTTCAAACCAGTTACAAAATCTTGGGCAGTTACTGGAGCATATTCTTCACCTTCAGAGGTATACCACTTAGCATCTTTACGAAGTTTATAAGTGTATGTCAAACCGTCCTGAGAAACACTCCAATCCTCTGCTAAGGATGGAACGTAGTTACCGTATTGGTCATTTTCCATCAACCCATCTACCAAATTGGTAACGATGTCATTGGTTGTTGCACGGTTTTCTGCAAGATAGTTCAAACTAGACGGATCGCTAGAATAGACATAGTTGTATGTTTTAGTTGAACTAGCTGAGTTGCTACAAGCCGCCAATAGTAGACCAGCACTTAGGGCAAGGCCTGCCAGCGTCAGATATTTTGCCTTAGACTTTTTCATTTCCAGAACCTCCAAATTTAAATATTTGTATCATTATACAGCTATTGTTTTTTTTAGTCAAGCGATTATAGACATAAATTAATCTTTTTTCTACAATTTTTATTTTTTTCTCTCTTTTTTAAATAAAAAATGAACAATTTAAACTTTTTTAGAGTTGAAAGTTCAAATTGTTCATTTTATTTATAAACTATTATGATATTTTCAAGCGTTCTCGCAACTGGTCCGCTTTTGCCTGTCCAATAACCTTATCCAAGAGACGAGTATAGAGACTCATGAATCCGTAGAGCCCACCACCGATTGTACCAATTAAGGCGACATATAGGAAACTCCAGAAACGTCCAGTTGGTTGGAAGACAAATCCAATCATCCATTGTAAGAAGCCTACCAGAATAAACATGACTAGAGTCAAAATTGTGACTAAAATTGTTCGCTTCAAGATAATTTTTCGACGTGCACCTGTCACCTCACAGATATCTCGGTACATCAAGACATTTGGAATGATGAGACCGATAGTCGTTGAAATGAGAGGACCATAACTATGGAAAATAACTATTGATGGTAATTGTAGAACAATCTTAGCAATTGAGCCATAAACAAAATACAAGACTGCCTTGCGGTTACGAAACATAGCCTGAAGCATAGGGGACAAGACCATGTACAAGCCTAGAATTGTTGATTGCAAGACCGCAAAGACAAACAAGCCCATCGCCAAGCCATCTGGCTTACCGTAAAAGACTGTATAGAGAGGTTCACCAACCATGACTACTCCAACAGTTGCTGGAAGTAAGAATAAGAAGAGCATGGTGATACTATCTTGCACCAAACGAGCAGCTGCCTGCAAATCCCCCTTGACATAGTTCTCAGTTAAAAGTGGTAATCCTACACTACCAATGGAAACTCCAACCGATATGAGAATCATGGTGATTTTATTTGGATTGGCAGAAAAATAAGAAAACATGACAACCAAGTCTTCATTACTGTAGTTGGTAAACCACTTCATGCTATTGATAAAGGTCATCTGGTCCAAGATTTGGAAAAGCTGAATAGCCGAACCAGTCAAGATAAAAGGAATAGCTTCCTTAATGGTATCAATCAAGAGACCTTTACTATCAATCTTATCTCGGGTTTCAAAAACTTTTTGAAGCAATCCTTCCTTATAAAGGAAATAAAGCAAAACTGCAAAACTAGCTACCATTCCCACAAAGGCCGCAAAGGTAGACTGGGTAACTGCTGATAGATAATCTTTTGAACCCAGCTTCATGATGATAAAGGTTGCTAAGAGCATCCAGATAACACGAATAACCTGCTCAGCAATTTGACTCATGGCATAAGGTTTAAGATTATTCATCCCTTGGAAAAATCCACGAATCACACTCATGGACGGAAAAATCAAGACTGCCCAAGCTAGACTCTGCATAATGGGGATGAGCTCCTTACCAACACCAGAAAGATCTGCTAACCAAGGGGCAAAGAGATACAAGATTAAAGCAAAGACCACACCAAGTCCTGTCATAAAGCCTAGGAAACTCCGAATCAGGGCAAAACTATGCTCTTCCTCATGCATGGTATTGTATTTAGCGACCTGCTTTGCGACCGCAACAGGAATACCTGCTGTTGAAATCAACAAGAACCAGGCGTAGATATTGTAGCCCATGGTGAAAAGTCCATTTGCCTTAGCGGCATAAGTTCCCATCCAAATATACCAAGGGATGATGTAGATGGCCCCGAGCAAGCGACTGATAAAGTTACTAGCCGTTAGCCAGGCAGTCCCTCGTAACATCTGGGCCTGCTGATGATTATTTTCGTTAGACATAACTTCCTCATTTAATTTTAATAACGGAAATGTTCCTTATCTTCCATTATAAACTTTTCCTTGTTACTTGTAAAATTCAGACTTTCGGTTTACAATAGAAAGTATGATAAAGATTGAAACTATATTAGATATTTTAAAGAAAGATGGTCTCTTCCGTGAGATTATTGACCAAGGACATTACCATTATTATTATAGTGATGTCGTTTTTGATAGCATCTGCTATGATAGCCGAAAAGCAAAAGAAAATAGTCTCTTTTTTGTCAAAGGAGCAGCCTTCAAAAAAGAATTTCTACTTTCGGCAATTGAACAAGGACTTGCTTGGTATGTAGCAGAACAAGACTATGAAGTAGGTATCCCTGTTATTGTCGTTAGCGATATCAAGAAAGCCATGAGTTTGATTGCCATGGAGTTTTATGGCAACCCTCAGAAGAAATTAAAATTACTTGCTTTCACTGGTACTAAAGGAAAAACAACCGCAGCTTACTTCGCCTACAACATCTTAAGTCAACAACATCGTCCAGCTATGTTATCAACCATGAATACGACCTTGGACGGCAAGACTTTCTTTAAATCTGCCCTGACTACTCCTGAGAGTATCGACCTCTTTGACATGATGGCCCAGGCTGTTGATAATGGAAGAACTCACCTTATCATGGAAGTATCCAGTCAAGCCTACTTGGTTAAACGAGTCTACGGACTGACCTTTGATGTCGGTGTCTTCCTCAACATTAGTCCTGACCATATTGGTCCTATTGAGCATCCAACCTTTGAAGACTACTTCTACCACAAACGTCTCTTGATGAAAAATAGCCGAGCAGTTGTCATTAATAGCGATATGGACCACTTCTCTGTCTTAAAAGAGCAAGTTGAGAACCAAGAGCACGACTTCTACGGTAGCCAATCAAGTAACCAAATTGAAAACTCCAAAGCCTTTAGCTTCTCAGCTACTGGTAAATTAGCTGGAGACTATGATATTCAGTTGATTGGGCACTTCAACCAAGAAAATGCCGTCGCAGCTGGGCTGGCTTGTCTTCGTCTAGGTGCTAGTCTGGATGACATCAAAAAAGGAATTGCAGCAACACGTGTTCCTGGTCGAATGGAAGTCCTCACTCAGAAAAATGGTGCAAAAGTTTTCATTGATTACGCCCACAATGGTGACAGTCTTAAAAAACTAATCTCTGTCGTTGAAACACATCAGACCGGAAAGATAGCTCTAGTTCTCGGTTCAACTGGAAACAAGGGAGAAAGCCGTCGCAAGGACTTTGGACTTCTCCTCGATCAACATCCTGAAATTCAAGTCTTTCTAACAGCTGATGATCCAAACTACGAAGATCCAATGGCCATTGCAGATGAAATCAGTAGCTATATCCATCATCCTGTTGAAAAGATTGCCGACCGTGAGCAAGCTATCAAGACTGCTATGGCTATTACGAGCCAAGCTGAAGATGCGGTCATTATCGCTGGTAAAGGAGCTGATTGCTACCAAATCGTCCAAGGCAAGAAGGAAGACTACCCTGGAGATGCAGCTATCGCAGAACGTTATCTATAGTAAATTTAAAGAAGGCTAGGAAAATCCCTAGCCTTTATTTTTTTATAAAGATGAATCGTTCCTTATCAAATTCGACAGCCAACTCATATTTCCCATCTACATTTTGAACGATGTAGCCTAACAAAACTAAACTATCTACAAAGATATCACGACGTTTCTGCATTAGTTGGTCTTTTTTGAGGAATTTGAGCAAAAAGGTTGTCATATACTTGAGAGCATACTCAGGATTGACATCCCCCAAAACAGCATAGAGTTTCTGCTGTTCTTCTGTCAGCGGATACTGGTGCTTAACCTTATAAAAATAATTAGACAAGGTCATTTTTTCCCTAGCAAAATCCGTATACTCTTCTAGGATAGCTGCATTGGTTTGATTGCGTAATTCCGTCTGAAAATGTTTCTCCAGGATTTCTAGATAGATAGGACTATCATCTCTCACAAAGACTTCTTGGTCTAGTTCAAGAGATTCTGTAGATTCTAGAAATGGGAGATTGAGATAATAGCGTTTGTTTTCTCGAAGAATGAAACCAGCTTTAATGTATTCCTCCAAGTACTTGTCAACTGCAACCCCTGGAAACTGAGCCTTGATTTCACGGAGAATAACATCATCATGCTGATCAAGATAGTCAACCAAATCTCTAAAGAATGGTTGACGCGTCAAGCGAGATGAATTAAAAATCTGAATCATGAAGATTCCTTTCTTTACAAACTAAAAGTGGTGATGCTGCTAATTGACTCGGGTTAGTACCAGGCTGATTCAGAGGTACAGGAAGCCCCAACTCTCGATAATATTCTCTCCAGAAATCACTAATTTCCTGTGTATCATTCCCAAACTTCATGGGAATGGTCCCAAAAATAGGGAGTAGTTCAGCAATGAACTGGGAACAGTAATAACCATCTCCGTCGGGATAAAAAGAGAAATTGTAGGGAGACCCTAAAAGTCTCTCTGCCAGTTTTTTAACCTCTTTGAGATCCATTTTCGGATAGCGATAAAGGTCATATACTTTCTCAGCTTCAAAGAAATCTTCAGGGGATTGGGCAATGACACCGCCTTCCGTAGTTGTATGATAGACCTGTCCGTCCAAAAAGAGGGCCACATGGCTATAGTTGCCAGTAGATTCCTGGATGGCCTGTCCTATATCCGAATCATCCTTAACAAAAATCAAATCACCATTTTCTAACATACTTCTCTCCTAGCAAAAAAGGAGTCGAAACTCCTTTTTAACAATGGGTTTCCCCATCAATCATTAAGCATTGAAGCTTTCAGTCAATTGTGGTACTACTTGTTTCTTACGTGAAACAGCACCTGGAAGGAAGGCATGGTTGTTTTCAAGTTTGAAGTTGAAAGCTGCTTCTACCTTGTCCATATTAGCACCAAGAGCCAAAATTTCTGAGTTTGAGTTGACGATATCTGTAATCATCAAAACAAAGTCAGAGTATCCGTTAGCTGCATTTGCTGCTTGGATAGCTGCTTCAATTTCAGCTTGGCGTTCCAAGACTTCAGCGATATCAACTGTATTGACTTGAGCCACACGAACATTGTTTCCGTTCAATTCAAAAGTCTTAGCATCGATGTCAATCAATTCTTCTGCTGATTTGCTTGCCAAGTTAGTACCAGCCTTGAGCATGGCAAGACCGTATTCTTCCAAGTTCACACCAGCCAATTCAGCCAATTCAGGCGCAATCACCTTATCAGATGGGTGAGTTGTTGGAGATTTCAAAAGAAGGGTATCTGAAATCAAACCTGAAAGCATCAAACCTGCAATTTCTTTTGGAACAGTTACACCGTGTTCTTTGAACATACGGTATACGATTGAAGATGCTGAACCAACTGGCTCCAAACGCATGTAAAGTGGGCTTGCAGTTTCAAAGTTAGCTACACGGTGGTGATCCACAACACCGTAAACTTCTACTTCAGCGATATCTGAAACTGATTGTTGGAATTCATTGTGGTCAGTCAAGATAACTTGGTCTGCACCTTCTGCCTTAGCTGAAGTGATAACACGTGGTGCTTCAACACCAAAATAGTTCAATACAAAAGCTGTTTCTTCATTTGGAGCACCAAGAGCCACCGCTTCTGTATCCAAACCATAAGCTTCTTTTGCAAGATAAGCAAAGGCTACAGATGAACCGATAGCATCCGAATCTGGATTTTGGTGACCAAATACTAGAATCTTAGACATGATAATACCTCGTTTCTTTATTCTCTTTATTGTAGCATTTTTTTTAATTTTTGACAAAAGTAAGAGGAGTCAAAGAACTCCCCACTACTCTTCTAAATGACTGAGTAAATTTTTTTCTTGGTTTTCAGATAAAAATCTTTCCTTTTGCGCTCTCTTCTTACGTTTGAGAAGTGCCTCAGCCGACATAGCTTCTTCTTTACTATCGAAACCTTGAGCATAGATGAGTTTTACTGGCAACCGAGCTCGTGTGTACTTGGCACCTTTCCCACTATTGTGGACAGCGACACGTTTCTTGACATCCGTTGTATAACCAGTATAGTAGGAACCATCCCGACACTCAACTACATACATATAAGCTTTATGATCCATAATAGATTTCTTGAATTTCTGGAGTATAGGAACCATCATCATTATGAACAATGAGTGGTGGCAGAACCTTAAAACCACTAGTGGAGCCGTCCTTGATAGCCTCGATCAAAAGCATATTGGCTTCTTTCTCTCGTTTAGGGTAGACAAATTGCAGACGTTTTGGAGCCAAATTGTGTTGTTGAAGCGTTTCTAAAATATCTAACAAACGATCAGGACGGTGAACCATGGCTAAACGCCCATTGGATTTGAGAATACTTTGGGCACTACGGCAGATTTCCTTGAGATTGGTCGTAATTTCGTGCCGAGCCAACAAGTAGTGCTCACTCTCGTTCAGATTAGAATTTGGGTCCACCTTAAAATAGGGAGGATTGCACAAAATCAAATCAACCTTACTCCCCTGAATGTAAGCAGGCATATTTTTCAAATCATCACAGATAACCTGCATCTGCTCTTCCAAGCTATTTAAACGGACTGATCGTTCAGCCATATCTGCCAGGCGTTCTTGGATTTCAACAGACAGAATTTTCGCCTTAGTACGACTACTGGCAAAAAGCCCAACAGCTCCATTCCCAGCACAAAAATCCACTATCAAGCCATTTTTAGGAAAGCGAGGAAAGCGTGACAAAAGTACACTATCCACCGAATAGCTGAAAACCTCTCTATTTTGAATAATCTTGATATCTGTAGAAAAGAGCTGATTGATTCTCTCTCCTGATTTTAATAATTCTTCTACCATACTTCTATTATAACAAACTATATTAACATTTCAAGAGAGAAAAAATCAATTAAGACTTTTTCTTATTTAGATTAGAAATAGCTTCCTTGGTCCAGATAGGCATCATGCGAGCCAAAGGAGCAAATCCGTATTTGACACGGTCACTTGAAAAACGTCTCCGTCTCGGTAACTGATGTTTCTCTTCTTCCAAAGTCCGAATAGAAAGACTTGCTTTACCTGTATATTCGTCCAAATCGACAACCTGAACTTGAACTTCTTCACCGATTTTTAGTATATCATAGATATTCTCAATAAATCCTGTGCGAATTTCAGAAATATGAATCAAACCTGTGATACCAGTCTCTAGCTCCACAAAGGCTCCATAAGACTGAATCCCTGTAATTCGCCCTGTTAGCTTATCACCTATTTTCATCTTAGTCCTCGATTTCAATCGTTTCGATGACGACATCTTCAACTGGCTTGTCCATTGCACCTGTTTCTACACCTGCAATTACATCCAGAACTTCATAAGAAGCTTCATCTGCAAGCTGTCCAAAAACTGTGTGACGACGATCTAGATGAGGAGTTCCACCTTGTTCTGCATAGATTTCTGCAATTGGTTCTGGCCAACCACCACGAGCAATTTCTTTCTTAGAGTATGGCAAGTGTTGATTTTGCACGATAAAGAACTGGCTACCGTTTGTATTTGGTCCAGCATTAGCCATAGAAAGGGCTCCACGGATATTATAAAGTTCTTCTGAAAATTCATCTTCAAATGACTCACCATAGATAGATTCGCCACCCATACCAGTACCAGTTGGATCTCCACCTTGAATCATAAAGTCTTTGATAATACGGTGGAAAATGACCCCGTCATAGTAACCATCTTTTGAAAGAGCGATAAAGTTGGCTACTGTTTTTGGTGCATGTTCAGGGAAAAGCTTAATACGCATATCTCCATGATTTGTTTTAATAGTCGCAATCGGACCTTCTACTGCTTCAATGTCTACTTGCGGAAAATGTAATTCTTTTTCTACCATACCAAATCCTTCTAAGGCATCAAAGATGCCATCTTCTTCTAATTTTTTTGTAATATAATCTGCTTTTTCTTTGATTTTGTCATGAGAAATCCCCATAGCAACACTAATACCTGCATAATCAAAAAGCTCCAAATCGTTAAGACCGTCTCCAAAGACCATGATGTTCTCAGGTTTAAGACCTAAATGTTCTACAACTTTTGCAACCCCAGCTGCTTTTGAGCCAGAAATAGGCACCACATCTGACGAATATTCATGCCAGCGTACCATACGCAAAGTCGATGCTAAACTTTCAGGCAAAATCAGGTCATCTCCCTGATCCTCAAAAGTCCACATCTGATAGATGTCTTCTTTTTCATAAAAATCAGGATCAACATCCAAGTCAGGATAAATTGGATCAATGGCCTCACTAATCAACTCAGTTCTAGTGGAGAGTTTAGCAGTATGACTACCAACTAAACCATATTCAATCCCAACTTCCTTGGTCCAAGCAATATACTCTTCTACCTTATCCTTAGCAATTTTGTTACTATAAATGACATTGCCCTTTTTATCCTCAATATAGGCACCATTCAGAGTAACAAAAAAGTCAGGTTTAAGCTCGCGAATCTCTGGCACGACACCGAAAATCCCACGACCAGTCGCAATCCCAGTTAAAACACCTTTTTCACGCAATTGTTTAAAAACAGTTGGAATTGAGGTAGGGATAAAACCAGTCTTTGAGTTTCTCAACGTATCATCAATATCAAAAAAAATAACCTTTATCTTTTTTGCCTTATATCTTAATTTCGCGTCCATCACAATGCCTCCTTCAATTCACTCTTTCCATTATACCATAAAGTAGAGAAATCCCACATCCCCAATAAAATCCTTGTCTCTTATCCAAATTCCTTTACTAGATACAAAACCAAATCATCATTATTTTGGCTAGTTGCATTCATTTCCAAGGGTTGATTTCGATACCAGACACCTGTCCCATCTGGAATGTAGCCCCGTCTGATATACAATCTCTGGGCAGGGCCATAGCCTAAGTGCAAACCTACACCAAGAGTGACCTTACTCGAAACAAACTTGACTCGTTTTTCTGCTTCTTCTAGCAGTTGATTCCCAATCCCTTGATTTCGAAAAGGCTCAAACACATTAAAATCTGATAATTCTGGATAGACTTCTGCAAAAGGACCATGTTTAGCAGAGGGCAAAATGGTAACGTAGCCCGCTACAGCACCATCAATCTCTGCAACTAAGACTTCTCTCTCCCCACTTTCCTGTTCCAGAAAATATCTAGCCAAAATATCCTCTCTACCAGGCCAACCTTGATTCATAAATCCATGAGATAAGGATTCAATATCAGACTTAATCATATTTCTAATCGTACAATTCATCTTTGACTTACCCACCTTTACTCTTTCTATTACCATTATAGCACGCCAATGTCAGAAAAAAATTATCTCGTGAGAAAAGACCCACCCGGGCTTTAATTCGCTTTCTTGTTTTCAAGCTAATGAAAAAGAGAGCCACTCGGACCCAAACTCGCTCTCTCATTTCAAAGCTCGTGAAAAAAAGACCCGTCGGGGTCTTAATTCGCTTTCTTATTTTCAAGCTCATGAAAAAGAGGTCCACTGGACCTGAAAAAAAGATCCAAACGGGTCTGAAAAAGAGGTCCCCCGGACCTCAACTCGCTTTCCTATTTCCATGCTCGTGAAAAAAGGTCCCTCGGACCTCAACTCGCTTTCTTATTTTCAAGCTCATGAAAAAGAGGTCCACTGGACCTCTTTTTTAATCTTCGTTTACGAAAGGCATCAAAGCCATTACGCGAGCGCGTTTGATAGCTGTTGTTACTTTACGTTGGTTTTTAGCTGAAGTTCCTGTTACACGACGAGGAAGGATTTTCCCACGTTCTGAAACGAAACGGCTAAGAAGCTCAGTATCTTTGTAATCAACATATTCAATTTTGTTTGCTGCGATGTAATCAACTTTTTTACGGCGTTTGAATCCGCCACGACGTTGTTGAGCCATGTTTTTTTCTCCTTTATAGTATTAATTGTCCATTAGAATGGTAAATCATCATCTGAAATATCCAAAGGATTCGTTGTTCCGAATGGATTTTCATCACGTGAAAAGTCAGGTACTGATTGAGTAGGTGCTGAATAGTTTGAACTTGGTGCTGAATAAGCTCCACCAGTATGTCCTTCACGCACACTACGGCTTTCCAACATTTGGAAATTCTCAGCCACGACTTCCGTCACGTAGACACGTTGTCCTTGCTGGTTATCGTAACTACGAGTCTGAATACGACCTGTCACCCCGATAAGCGAGCCTTTTTTAGCCCAGTTAGCAAGGTTCTCAGCCTGTTGGCGCCACATAACGACATTAATAAAATCAGCCTCACGTTCGCCATTTTGACTCTTAAATGTACGGTTTACTGCAAGAGTAAAAGTCGCAACTGCTACATTTGATGGGGTATAACGCAACTCAGCGTCACGAGTCATACGCCCTACAAGTACAACATTGTTAATCATAATCTACCTTCTTACGCGTCAAGTTTGACGATCATGTGACGAAGAATGTCAGCGTTGATTTTTGAAAGACGGTCAAACTCTTTAAGAGCTGCGTCGTCGTTTGCTTCAACGTTAACGATGTGGTAAAGTCCTTCACGGAAATCTTGGATTTCGTATGCAAGACGACGTTTTTCCCATGTTTTTGATTCAACAACAGTTGCACCGTTGTCAGTCAAGATAGAGTCAAAACGTGCTACCAAAGCGTTTTTCGCTTCTTCTTCAATGTTTGGACGAATGATATAAAGAATTTCGTATTTAGCCATTGATATGTTCCTCCTTTTGGTCTAATGACCCCAAGACATTGCAAGGGGTAAGTGAGGTTTGCTCACAATAAATTATTATACTAGAAAAAAATTTTTTTAGCAAGTAAAAACTGCTTCTATTTTATTTTTTACAGTTTTTTTGCTAAAGTTTGTGTAATTTCTTCAACTTGAATATTCTCAGATTCAAATTTCTGTTTAAAGGTAGCTAGATCAACCGTTCCCTCAATTTGAACTTCGATAACAATCTTACCATCTTTACGTGGAATATTAACAGTATGAGAAATATTGAGATTTTCCTCAACGATTAAAGAAACAATCTTACCAAGTACCCCAACTTCATTTTCTGTGATAAAACGAACACGGATTCCCTCTTCGCCATAACCAGAAATTTCAAGAAATGCTCTGAATACATCACGGTCAGTAATGACACCATAGACTTGTCCATTATCGATAACTGGCAAGATTCCAATCTTATTTTTCAGCATAAGGTAGGTTGCATCTTCCAAACTTGCATAACCTGAGACAGTTACAACATCACGAATCATGACGTCCTTTACTTTTGTTTTATTGAGCAAGTAATTCATCTCGAAGATTGAAAGACTCGTTGCTTTTGACGGACTGGCTTCAGCAATTGTTCCTTCTGTTACTAGACCAACTAATTTATCATTTTCAATAACAGGAAGACGATGCAAACCTTGTTCGCGCATCAAGTCTGCTGCATGTGCTACAGTCGTATCTGGGCTAATATATACGACCTTTCGTGTCATAAAATCTTTAACTGCCATAGGAACTCTCCTTTATGTTTATAGCTTTATTATACACTTTTTACGAAAATCAATCAAACGCTTTCATCTCTTTTTCAAGATTCTGAAAACTCTGAAATACTATAAAAAGGCTCTATAATATTTGTAGTGGGTAAATCCCCTATAGATATTATGGAGCCTATTTTGTTGTAGAAAAAAAGTCCCATATGACCTATAATGAAAAGCGACAAAACAACTCATTAGAAAGATTCATATGGAACAATTACATTTTATCACAAAACTCCTTGATATTAAAGACCCAAACATCAAGATTGTAGATATCATCAATATGGATACACACAAGGAAATCATCGCCAAACTGGACTACGATGCTCTATCTTGTCCTGATTGTGGAAGTCAAATGAAAAAATATGACTTTCAAAAACCGTCGAAAATTCCTTATCTTGAAACAACTGGTATGCCTACTAGAATCCTCCTTAGAAAGCGTCGATTCAAGTGCTATCATTGCTCGAAAATGATGGTCGCTGAGACTTCTATCGTCAAGAAGAATCATCAAATTCCTCGTATTATCAACCAAAAAATTGCGCAAAAGTTAATTGAAAAGACTTCTATGACTGATATTGCCCATCAGCTATCCATTTCAACTTCAACTGTCATTCGAAAGCTCAATGATTTCCACTTTAAGCATGATTTTTCTCGTCTTCCTGAGATTATGTCCTGGGACGAGTATGCCTTCACTAAGGGAAAAATGAGTTTCATTGCACAAGATTTTGATAATCTCAACATCATCACTGTTCTTGAAGGCAGAACACAAGCTATCATCCGCAATCACTTTCTTCGCTACGATAGAGCGGTTCGCTGTCAGGTGAAAATCATTACTATGGATATGTTTAGTCCTTACTATAACTTGGCTAAACAGCTTTTTCCTTATGCTAAAATCGTTCTAGATCGTTTTCACATTGTGCAACATCTTAGCCGTGCTATGAGTCGTGTCCGTGTTCAAATCATGAATCAATTTGATAGAAAATCCCATGAATACAAAGCTATCAAGCGCTACTGGAAGCTCATTCAACAGGATAGTCGTAAACTAAGTGATAAACGTTTTTATCGCCCTACTTTTCGCATGCACTTAACAAATAAGGAGATTCTAGACAAGCTTTTGAGCTATTCAGAAGACTTGAGACACCACTATAATCTCTATCAGCTCTTGCTTTTTCACTTTCAGAACAAGGAGCCAGACAAATTTTTCGGACTCATTGAGGACAATCTTAAACAGGTTCATCCTCTTTTTCAGACTGTCTTTAAGACATTTCTCAAGGACAAAGAGAAAATTGTCAACGCCCTTCAACTACCCTATTCCAACGCCAAATTGGAAGCGACCAATAATCTCGTTAAACTTATCAAACGAAATGCCTTTGGATTTCGGAACTTTGACAACTTTAAGAAACGAATTTTCATCGCTCTGAATATAAAAATGAAGAGGACATCAATTGTCCTCTCCAGATGTTAGTTTTTATTCAACCCACTACAGTTGACAAAGAGCCTATAAAAAGAGCCCTATATTAGGGCCCTCAATCTTATGATTATGCAATTTATTCGACAATCTTTCCCGCAGACTAAAACAATCCACTGGATTTGATGATTGCCAAGCAATCTCTATCTGCCGACTAAAAAGGTCCCTCGGACTAAATGTGGATTGCTGGCGCAATTTTTATCCGCAACCTAAACTAGTCTCCCAGACTAGTTTAGCCACCTAGATATGCTTTTCTGACTTCATCTGATGCGGTGAGTTCTTTTCCTGTTCCTGATAGGACAATTTTTCCTGTTTCAAGAACATAGCCTCGATCTGCGATGGCAAGTGCTTTATTGGCATTTTGCTCGATCAAAAGAACGGTCGTACCTTGTTTTTGAATATCTTGGATGATATCAAAAATTTCTTGGATAAAAATTGGAGCAAGCCCCATTGATGGTTCATCTAAGAGAAGAAGCTTAGGCGTTGACATAAGCGCACGTCCCATAGCAAGCATCTGCTGTTCACCACCTGATAGGGTAGCTGCATCTTGGTTTTTACGTTCTTCCAAACGCGGGAAACGTGAAAATACTTTTTTCAGATTTGCTTGATTTTCTTCACGATTTTTCTTAAGGAAGGCTCCCATTTCCAAGTTTTCCATAACTGTCAAACCAGGGAAGACGTGACGTCCTTCTGGTACTTGAGAAAGTCCTGATGCCACAATTTTTTGTGCGGGCATCTTTTGGATTTCTTGTCCTAAAAATTCAATCCGACCAGAACTTGGACGAACAAGGCCTGATAAGGTACGAAGGATGGTTGTTTTACCAGCACCGTTTGCACCGATAAGGGAAACAACTTCTCCTTCATTTACTTCAAAGCTCACATCACGTACAGCTTGAATCATACCATAGTGTACTGAGAGGTTTTCAACTTTTAACATAGACATTAGGCTTCACCTCCAAGATAAGCTTCGATAACACGTTTATTACTCTTGATTTCATCTGGTGTCCCGTGAGCAATCAAACGACCGTACTCAAGAACATAGATACGCTCCGTAACTTCCATAACCAAGTTCATATCATGTTCAATCAGCATAATAGTAATCTTGAATTCATCCTTGATGCGACGAATCAACTCAGTCAATTCTGCAGTTTCTTGTGGATTCATACCCGCTGCAGGCTCATCCAAGAAAAGGATTTTAGGTTCTGTAGCAAGGGCACGCACAATCTCTAAGCGACGTTGTTGACCATAGGCTAAATTTTTAGCGAGAGTTTCAGCATCTCCATCCAAATCAAAGATTTTTAGTAATTCTAAGGCTTTAGCTTTCAATTCTTTTTCATTCTTATAAAAAGCTGGTAAGCGCAAGAAACTTGCAAAAACATGTTGTTTATGATGATTACTAAATGCAATCAGAACATTGTCTAATACAGTTAAGTCTTTAAAGAGACGAATATTTTGGAAAGTACGTCCTAAACCAAGAGCAGCAATTTTATAGGGCTGCTTGCCATTTAACAAGTGACCATCCAAGGTTACTGTTCCTTCGCTTGGTTCATACACACCTGTCAAGAGGTTGAAGAGAGTTGTTTTACCAGCTCCGTTCGGTCCAATCAAGCCAACAAGTTCACCTTCATTCAATTCAAGAGTTACATCTCCAACAGCCGTTAGACCACCAAAATGCTTGGTTAACTGTTTTACTTCAAGTAATGCCATTAGTTTTGTTCCTCCTTCTTAGTTTTTTTAAAGAAACTAGATAGACTTAATTCCCATGTTCCAAGAAGACCACCTGGTCTGAAAATCATTACAAGTACCAAGGCTAGGGCGTAGATGATCATACGAATACTTGCTACATCCTGTAGAAGCATGTTTAAAATACCAAGAACAATGGCAGCAACAATCGCTCCTGTAATGGATCCCAAACCGCCAAATACAACAATAATCAAGACGTTGATAGAGTTGATAAAACTATAATCTTTAGGCACAACAGAACCGATAAATCCTGCTTGAAGCGAACCTGCAATACTTGCAGTCATCGCTCCGAATACAAAAGCAATAATTTTGATTTTGGTTGTATTTACCCCAACTGATTCAGCAGCGATTTCATCTTCACGAACGGATAAAGTTAGACGACCGATTGGACTACGAAGGAAATTAAGTGTTGCAATTGTTGTAATCACAGCAAAGAAATATACCATTTGCCAGTTAGTAAAGTTTGGAATACCTAGAATACCAGCTGCACCATTAGTTAGTTCACCACCATTAACAATACAGATTCGAATAATCTCAGCAACACCTAGGGTTGCTACTGCAAGATAGTCCCCTTTCAAACGAAGAGTTGGAATCCCAACGACTAAAGCCACTAATCCTGAGATAAGTGCTCCAAGAAGCATAGCTCCAAAGAAGGCTCCATAGGTTGGAGATTTAGAACCAATAATTGCAGCCGCATAGGCACCAATAGCCATAAATCCTGCGTGCCCTAGAGAAAATTGTCCAGAAAAACCTACGATAAGGTTAAGACCAACTGCAAGTATGATGTTAATCCCAATTTGCTCTAAAATTTGAATATAAAAGAGATTGAGCACTCCAGCTGAAACAAGTACGCTGATTAAGCCATAGCCTGCTAATAAAAGGAGCAACCATAAAATATTAACTTTTAAATTTTCTTTCATTGTTTACACCTTCTCTTTCACATTCTTACCGAGGATACCAGCTGGACGTACAATCAAGATTAAGAGCAAGATTCCATACACGATAGCATCACGGAAATCTGACATTCCGAAGGCGGTAGCAAATGTTTCTAAAAGACCAATAACAAAGCCACCCAGAGCCGCACCAGGGATGATTCCGATACCACCTAGAACGGCAGCCACGAATGATTTAATACCTGGAGTCATCCCCATCAATGGTTCAAGAGAGTTATAGTAAAGTGCAATCAAGACACCCGCTGCACCAGCTAGGGCTGAACCCAAAGCGAATGTAAAGCTGATAGTACGGTTTACATTGATTCCCATCAACTGAGCAGCATCACTATCTACAGATACAGCACGCATGGCTTTCCCCATTTTTGTTTTTTGTACAATGAGTTGCAGAAGAACCATCAAAACAAGTGAGACAGTCAAAATCAACAATTGAATATTGGTCAGACTGATTGGACCTAAGTCATAACGCACTGTTTGGATTGCTTGAGGAAAGGCACGTGTGTTGGCTCCGACTAGATAAACCATCCCATACTCAAGTAAGAAGGAAACCCCAATCGCTGTAATCAATACAGAGATACGAGTTGAATGACGTAATGGGCGGTAAGCTAGAAACTCAATGATAACACCAAGAATTGCTGTGCCTGCCATTGATAAAATCAAGGCAACAAAGAAATTTAATTGCAAGGAATTAATCAAAAAATAACCCATGAAAGCACCTATCATATAGATATCACCGTGGGCAAAGTTAATCAGCTTGATAATTCCATAAACCATAGTATAACCTAGGGCTAGCAGCGCATAGACACTACCCAAGATTAAACCATTTACAAGTTGTTGAAGCATATGGTTCACTCTTTCTAATTTATATTTTTAGAATTTTATAAAAAAATAATCCTTTCATAAACACCGAAACAGGGAGTGAGTAGAAGCTCATTCCCCATTTACGATATCTACTAGATTAAGGTTTAACCGACTCAACTGACTCAACTTTACCATCTTTTAAGCCAATCATAAGTGCAGATTTAACCGGATTATGGTCTTTGTCAATAGACATTGTACCAGTAACACCTTCCAAGTCTTTCAACTTCGCAAGGTTGTCTTTCAATTCGACAGAGTTCTTAGCACCTTTAGATGCTTCCGAAATCATGTAAACTGAATCATATGCCAAGGCTGCAAACATTGAAGGTTCTTCGTTGTATTTCGCTTTATAAGCTTCTACGAATTTCTTGGCTTTATCAGTCATTTCACCTTCAGTAGAGAATCCAGTTACGTAGTAGATGTCTGTAGCTGCAGCAGGTGTTGCTTGTTCAACGAATTTAGCATCACTAAATCCATCACCACCGATGATTGGTTGTTTGATTCCCATACCACGTGCTTGGTTTACAATTTTACCAGTTTCAGTGTAGTACCCTGGAAGGACAATGGCATCGAAGTCTTTATCTTTGATTTTTGTAAGTGCGGCTTGGAAATCTGTATCCTTAGATTGGAACGTTTCTGTCGCTACAATTTCACCTTTATAAGATTTCTTGAAGGCTTCAGCAATCCCTTTAGCATAGTCAGATGAGTTATCGTAGTATAGAACGACTTTCTTCGCTTTCAAGTTATCAGTTGTGTATTTAGCAATGATTTGTCCTTGGAAGCTATCGATGAAGGTTGCACGGAAAAGGTAATCTTGACCTTTTGTCAAATCATCTTGAGTTGCTGATGGGGTTACCAATGGTACACCTGCTTTACCAGCATTGGCAACCGCTGCGGCAGTGGCACCTGAAGTTGCAGGTCCTACAAGAGCGTTCACTTTTGATTGGGTAACAAGGTTTGTTGTAACGGTAGCCGCTTCAGCTGTCTCAGATTTGTTATCTTTGTCTACAACTTCGATTTGTTTTCCATCGATACCACCAGCTGCGTTGATTTCATCAACGGCCAATTGAGCACCTTTTTGTTCAGCGCTACCGTAGGCTGCTACTTCACCAGTTTTTTCAAAATTAAAACCGATTTTTAGTTCTTTGTCGATTTCGTTACCAGCAGCGTTTGACGCTCCAGACTTCACTTCTCCGCAGGCTGCAAGAAGTGCTACACTTGCAAGCGCCACAAACGATAGGGCAAATTTTTTCTTCATCTTTTTGTCTCCTTATTTCTTAAATAAATAGCATGTTAAGAATATACCGAATTATCAGAAAATTGTCAACACATTTATCTAAAATTTTACATGATAACGTTTTCGTTATTTCTGTAGAGACTACCAACAAAGGGAGTTTCCAATTCTTGGATATGACATTGTCTCACTTTTTTGACAAATTTCTCTTTTCCTAAACGGCTAACCAGTTCTTCCACTTCTTCTGTTGGAACATAAAGTTGCAGATAACGGTGTTTTTTAGAGTGGTAACAAATATCACCATAATTATCGAGTTTTTTTGCATCACGATTATAGTATAGGTAGATAATCAGACCAGACCGATTCTCTTTTTGAAACATATTACAACTTCCTTCTAACAATCTTCTTACTATTATATCAAAAAAAGCAAACTCAGTCGAGTTTGCTTCAAAAGATTAATTCAAAGAATTATTAGCCATGATTTCATCAATGAAACCATATTCAAGTGTTTCTTGAGCGCTCATCCAGTAATCACGTTCAGCATCTGCATGGATTTGCTCAACTGATTTACCAGAATTATCTGCAAGAATTTGCTCCAAAGACTTACGAGTTTTAAGCAAGTGCTCAGCCGCAATAGCCATATCTGTCTGTTGCGTACCACCACCAGTACCACCCATCGGTTGGTGAATCATGTACTCTGCATTTGGAAGCATGAAGCGTTTGCCCTTAGCACCACTTGATGCGATAATAGTTCCCATTGAGGCAGCCATACCCATAACAATCGTTTGTACGTCTGCTTTGATGAAATTCATAGTATCTACAATTGCCAAACCAGCTGAAACTGATCCACCTGGTGTATTAACATAGAGGTAGATATCTTTAGTGCTGTCTTGAGCATCCAAGAAGAGCAACTGAGCAATAACTGAGTTTGCCATATTGTCTTCAACTGGACCTGTCAGCATGATGATGCGGTCTTTCAAAAGACGAGAGTAGATATCGTAGGAACGTTCCCCACGACTTGTTTGTTCAATTACTACAGGAATCATTGATTTCTCCTTTTAACTTTTATTTTTGTTAGTCACATGACTGAAGTTATGACTATTATAATACCTTGGTCAAAAAAGGTCAAATTTTTGATATATTTTCATATATACTTTTAAATTAAGTGATGAAAATTACTTTTTCCAATTAGAAGGAGAAAAACCTACATACTTAGTTCCCTTGTATTCTAAATGCTCCAATTTCCCAATAACATCCTGCTCATTTTTAGTCACAGTACATCGAAAGCGGATTTCTTTGCCACTTAATAAATCATCTATTTCTTGTTCAGAAAATTCATGATTACACCATTTATGTTTAAAACGAACTTTCTTCCCATTCCAAACACCAACGACATAATGGCCATTATTACTACGTTGCCATTCATCTGATTCATCTAGATAATCATCCATGGCTTCATTAACTAAATCATCGTAAGACTCGGCGATATTCTCTTCTACACCTAAAATCTCTTCCCAATCGATTCCCATGTCAAATTTCTCTATTCTTTATTCTTATTTAGTACCGAACAAGCGGTCTCCTGCGTCACCAAGACCTGGAACGATATAGCCATGTTCGTTCAAACGTTCATCCAAAGCTGCTGTAAAGATTTCTACATCTGGGTGAGCTTCTTGAAGAGCTTTTACACCTTCTGGAGCAGATACAAGGCAGACAAATTTGATGTTTGATGCTCCACGTTTTTTGAGGGAATCAACAGCAAGGATAGCTGAACCACCTGTCGCAAGCATTGGGTCAACAACAAAGATTTGACGTTGGTCGATATCTTCTGGTAATTTTACCAAGTATTCAACAGGTTGAAGAGTTTCTTCATCACGGTACATACCGATATGTCCAACCTTAGCAGCTGGAACCAAGCTCAAGAGACCGTCAACCATACCGATACCAGCACGCAAGATTGGTACAATTGCTAATTTTTTACCTGTCAATTGTTTTTGAACGGTTTTAGTAATTGGTGTTTCAATTTCCACATCTTCAAGCGGAAGATCACGAAGTACTTCATATCCCATCAACATAGCAATTTCATCTACTAATTCACGAAAAGCTTTTGTAGAAGTGTCTGTACGACGCAAGATTGACAATTTGTGTTGAATGAGTGGATGATTAATGACTTCAAGTTTTCCCATTTTCTGAATTCCTTCTTTCAATTTATTCTTCTTATTATATCAAAAAATGGTTTAAAAATCCTTCTAAACCATCTTTTTTTTTAATTTTTAAATCAAGTTAGCTTCTTGAAGAGCTGCTTGTACTGTCTCAAGCGGTAAGTGGGTCAACTCAGTCCCTTTTTCACGATAGAGATACTGGGCGTAATCGTCCATACGGTACTGGTTAATATAAACGACACGCTCACATCCTACCTGAAGCAATTGCTTGGTGCAGTTGAGACAAGGAAAATGAGTAACGTAAGCTGTAAATCCTTTTGGAACGCCACGTTCGGCTCCTTGTAAAATAGCATTCACCTCTGCATGAAGGGTACGGACACAGTGACCTTCAATCACCAAACAGTCATGGTCAATACAATGCTCTGTTCCTGATACAGAGCCATTATAACCTGTTGAAATAACCTTATTATCCTTGACTAAAACAGCTCCTACCTTGGCGCGTTTACAGGTTGAACGATTGGCAATCAATAGGGCTTGAGCAGCAAAATACTCATCCCAAGCCAGTCTTTTTTCTGTCATAACTTCTCTCCTCCTGATCTATTTTTTGAAAAATGGTAGGCGTAAATCTGCGATTTTTTCAGCAGGAACCTTCATTCCATCCTTGATCCATTTAAGCAAAACTGATACGATGGCAGAACTCCAAAAAGAATGCAGGTAAGAGCTGACTCCTTTTGATTTTCCATAGTATTTTTCTAAAAACTCTTGCATGGCTTGCACAAAGATTTTTTCCAAGTGATAGTCCAGGGCAAGCTGAATAACCTTGGCTTCTTTTCTGGCTTCACGAAAGAGATGAACCCAAACCAGATAGAGATCTGTTTTGACATCGTAATGACTCAGCTGCTCCATGATATTATGGACACTGCGTTTAAAGACGCTTTCTAAAATCTCTTCTTTGGAGTCATAGTTTCGATAAAAGGCGGCACGAGAAACACCAGCACGTTTGACTAACTCAGAAATGCTAATCTTAGCCAACTCCTTCTTCTCCAAAAGTTGCAAAAGAGCTGTTTCGATAGCTTCTCTGGTCAGTAAATTGGATTCTTTGTTTGATTTTCTGAGATTTTCAAGTGAATTTTCGGAAATTCTTCGTTCGGCCATAACACTTCCTTTCTACTTGTGACAACAGAGTGACGAGACTTTTGTTTTAAGATTTTTCATGATATAATTGTAAAAAAAGACAGAACCTTTGTCAATGTATAAGTGATAAAGATGGAGAATTTCTATGACTTGGAAGATTGTAGCTGACTCTGGTTGTGATTATCGTCAACTGGCAAATCCAGCAATTGATACTGAATTCATCAGTGTTCCCTTAACCATTCAAGTGGCTGATCAAGTCTTTATTGACGATGCTAGTCTTGATATTGACAAAATGATGGAAACCATGTATGCAACTTCTGAAGCTTCAAAATCAGCTTGTCCTAGCCCTGATGATTACTTGCGAGCATTCGAAGGTGCAAACCATATTTTTGTAGTGACCATTACCGGAACTCTTTCTGGTAGTCAAAACAGCGCTCAATTAGCTAAGAATCTCTATCTCGAAGAACATCCTGATACTCAGATTCATGTTATTGACAGCTTATCTGCTGGTGGAGAAGTTGATCTAATCGTTGAGAAAATCAATGATTTGATTGACCAAGGACTTTCTTTTGAAGAAGTGGTTAAAGCTATTACTGCCTACCAAGAAAAAACTAAGTTACTATTCGTCCTCGCTAAGGTTGATAACCTCGTTAAGAATGGTCGCTTGAGTAAGCTGATCGGTACAGTTGTTGGGCTCCTTAATATTCGTATGGTCGGGGAAGCAAGTGAAACTGGAACCTTGGAACTCCTACAAAAGGCTCGTGGTGCTAAGAAGTCCCTCCAAGCTGCTTATGAAGAGTTAATCAAGGCTGGCTACGCTGGTGGGCGTATCGTCATGGCTCACCGTAGTAATGATAAATTCTGCCAACAACTCTCAGAACTCTTGCGTGAAAAATTCCCACAAGCTGAAATCAAGATTATCCAAACCTCTGGACTCTGCAGTTTTTATGCAGAAGAAGGTGGACTCCTCATGGGATATGAAATTGACTAATAAATCAAACAAGAGATGACTTATCATCTCTTGTTTTTTTTATGGTACAATACTTTTATGAAACATTTTGACACTATTGTAATTGGGGGAGGCCCTGCTGGTATGATGGCTACGATTTCAAGTAGCTTTTATGGGCAGAAAACCCTTCTCATCGAAAAAAATCGAAAACTTGGAAAAAAATTAGCTGGTACTGGTGGTGGTCGCTGCAACGTGACCAACAATGGAACTCTAGATGACCTATTAGCTGGCATCCCTGGGAATGGCCGCTTTCTATACAGTGTCTTTTCCCAGTTTGATAACCATGATATCATCAACTTTTTTACTGAAAATGGCGTAAAACTCAAGGTCGAAGACCATGGTCGCGTCTTTCCAGCCAGCGACAAATCTCGAACCATTATCGAAGCACTGGAAAAGAAAATCATGGAGCTAGGTGGGCAAATTGCCACTCAAACAGAGATTGTTTCTGTTAAAAAGATAGACGACCAGTTTGTCCTCAAGTCAGCAGACCAAACCTTTACTTGTGATAAACTCATTGTCACAACAGGTGGAAAATCCTATCCTTCTACTGGCTCTACTGGTTTTGGTCATGAAATCGCCCGACATTTCAAACACACTATTACCGAACTCGAAGCTGCTGAAAGTCCATTGTTGACTGATTTCCCGCATAAGGCCTTGCAGGGAATTTCCCTAGACGATGTAACCCTAAGCTATGGCAAGCACGTCATCACTCATGATTTGCTCTTTACCCACTTTGGTTTGTCAGGTCCTTCTGCACTACGCATGTCTAGCTTTGTCAAGGGTGGGGAAATTCTCTCCCTAGATGTCTTGCCACAATTTTCTGAAAGCGAATTGTTATCATTTCTAGAAGATAACCGTGAAAAATCCTTGAAAAATGCCTTAAAAACCTTGCTCCCTGAACGCTTGGCAGAATTTTTCGTGCAAGGATATCCTGAAAAAGTCAAACAACTAACAGAAAAAGAACGCGACCAACTTGTCCAGTCCATCAAGGCTCTTAAAATCCCTGTAACTGGCAAAATGTCATTAGCTAAATCCTTTGTAACTAAAGGTGGCGTTAGTCTCAAGGAAATCAATCCTAAAACGCTGGAAAGTAAGCTAGTCCCTGGACTCCACTTTGCTGGTGAGGTACTAGATATCAATGCCCATACGGGGGGATTTAACATCACTTCCGCCCTCTGCACCGGCTGGGTGGCAGGCTCAAACTAGAACTATAAATGATATAGTATCTAAAGATATTGGATAAGAAAGGAGCTATTTTGGAACATATTATTTTACTGAGAGGTGTTACACCGAATGGACAAAATGCTATCCCTAAAATGTCTTATCTGGTAGATATCTTAACAGAGGCTGGTTTTCAACACGTTCGAACTTATATTCAAAGTGGAAATATTATTCTTGAAAGCGACTTAGCCATAGAAGAAATACGAGAACAAGTCCATACTCTAATAAAAGAAAAAATCGGAGCCGACTTGAAAATGGTTATTAAAAATAAGAGTGATTTTACAAAAATTGTCCAAGAAAATCCGTTTGGAGAACATTATCTTTATGACCGTATACATATAATTCTTTTCCAGAATGCTATCCAAAGTCTACCATTTGAAAAATTGGATAGTGACTATGGTGAAGAAGAAATTTGTATCGGCAACCATTGTCTTTACCTCTATCTCCCTAGAACTGCAAAACGAAAAAAGCTTAATACCAACTATCTTGAAAAACTGTTCGGCGTTGATCTGACCATGCGAAAGTTAAACGTGGTAGAAAAATTACTAACAAAATAGGAAAAATAATATGAGCAGAAGAGAATCAGTCGAATTTGTCAACATGTGTATGATTAAAAATGGGGGCAAGGTCCTAATTCAAGACCGAATTAGCCCTGACTGGCCTGGCATTACTTTTCCTGGTGGTCATGTTGAACGTGGCGAATCCTTTGTCGATGCTGTCATTCGCGAAGTGAAGGAAGAAACTGGTCTGACCATTTCTAAGCCTCAACTCTGTGGTATCAAAGATTGGTATGATGACGAGGACTATCGTTATGTTGTCCACTTTTACAAAACAGAACACTTTACTGGTGAGCTCCAATCTTCAGACGAAGGAAATGTCTGGTGGGAGGATTTTGAAAATCTATCTCATCTAAAATTAGCTACTGAGGATATGTCTGACATGCTTCGTGTTTTTCTCGAAGAGGACCTCAGTGAATTCTTTTACTATAAGGATGGAGAAGACTGGTCTTACCAACTCAAATAACAGTAAATCGGCAGAGAACACTCCGCCGATTTTTATCTTATCTAAGTCTGTGTCTTCCTGCTAAAATCTGTTACTGGTTTTGTCAGCCTTAGCTTGGTCTTTGAGTTTTATCGAGTTTGTTTGCTTACATAGTGAGCAATGACATCTGATGTGTACTGGGCTGTTCCCTGTCCAAACTTATCAATGTTTTCCTTAAACTCTGGATTATAGACATAGCCTTTTCCGATATGACCAAAGACCTCGATAGAGCAGTCAAATCCATAAGTACGGATGGCTTGCAAGAGTTTGCCTGCTTCCTCTTGATTTTCAGATGCTGTTGCAGGTAGATCAGCTTGAAGATTTTGTGCCAAGGCTTGAAAGACTTGGTTGAAGGCAGCCGTAGCTTCGTCTTCGTGACCTTTTTGGCGCTCGAGAGCCTGGTCCATGACTTCTTGACCATACTTATCTACCGCCTCTTGCTGGTATTTTTGATGGTCTTGATAGCTAAATCCAGTGAATTTTTCCTCAATAGTCATTTTTCTTTCTCCTTTTTGTTCTTGAATGGTTTTTTGCAAGGTGGAAATCAAGGTATCCAGATGTTGCCTTTCTCGAGTTAGATAGTCCAACTGCCTAGTCAAATGTGGTAACAAGTCCGTCTTTTCTTCCTTCAATAGCTCTGCTATTTTTTCTAAAGAAAAGCCTAGATACTTGTAATAAAGGATAACCTGAAGTCGTTCTAAATCTTCTTGACTGTAGGTTCGATAGCCATTTTCTGACTTTAACGGAACCAAGAGTCCTATCTTATCATAATGGTAAAGGGTCTTGATAGAGACGCCTGAAAGCTGCGCAGCTTCTTTGATATGGTACATGATTTCCTCCTCACATAAATAGTATATACCCTCCCCTTTGAGGAGAGTCAAGTATTTTATCATATTTTTTATAAAAACATGAAAATCGCTTTCTTGACAGACTTGAAAAATCATGATAGGATAATCAAGTCTATCAATCAAATAAAAAGCTCATAAAGAGCCATTGAGAGAAGGCTATTTGACAACTCAAGTAGCCTTTTCTTATTTTAAACAATAGATCGGAGTTTAACGATGTCTGAAAAATCGCAATGGGGCTCAAAACTGGGCTTTATCCTTGCATCTGCTGGTTCTGCTATTGGTCTTGGGGCCGTTTGGAAATTCCCTTATATGACCGCTGCTAATGGTGGAGGAGGATTTTTACTGGTCTTTCTCATCTCGACACTATTGATTGGTTTCCCACTTTTGCTTGCTGAATTCGCCCTTGGTCGGAGCGCTGGCGTGTCAGCAATCAAAACCTTTGGAAAATTGGGCAATAACAAGAACTACAATTTTATCGGTTGGATCGGTGCCTTTGCCCTTTTCATCCTCTTATCCTTTTACAGTGTTATTGGGGGATGGGTTTTAGTCTATCTAGGTATCGCTATTGCTAAAGCCTTCCAAGTTGGGATTAGCAGTGATTATGCCCAGCTCTTCACAGACATTATTTCAAATCCATGGATTGCCCTTGGTTCCCAAGCCCTCTTTATCTTCCTCAACATCTTTATCGTATCTAAGGGAGTTCAAAAAGGAATTGAAAGAGCATCGAAAGTTATGATGCCCCTGCTCTTTATCATCTTTGTCATTATCATCGGGCGCTCTCTCAGCTTGCCTAATGCCATGGAAGGTGTGGTTTACTTCCTCAAACCTGACTTTTCAAAACTGACAAGCGCCGGACTCCTCTATGCTCTGGGGCAATCTTTCTTTGCATTATCGCTCGGTGTTACTGCTATGTTGACCTATGCTTCTTACTTAGATAAGAAAACCAATCTGGTCCAATCAGGTATGTCCATCGTTGCCATGAACATCTCTGTATCCATCATGGCAGGATTAGCCATCTTCCCAGCCATGTCAGCCTTTAACATTCAGTCTGAAGGTGGGCCAAGCCTCCTCTTCATCGTTTTGCCTCAACTCTTTGACAAGATGCCTTTTGGAAGTATTTTCTACATCCTCTTCCTCTTGCTTTTCCTCTTTGCGACAGTCACTTCTTCTGTCGTGATGCTGGAAATCAATGTAGGCAACATCACCAATCAGGACAATCGTAGACGTGCTAAGTGGAGTATGATTTTAGGGGTTTTAACTTTTGTATTTGGTATCCCTTCAGCCCTATCCTATGGTGTTATGGCAGACGTTCAAATCTTTGGGAAGACCTTCTTTGATGCCATGGACTTCTTGGTTTCTAATCTCCTCATGCCCTTTGGTGCACTCTGCTTGTCCCTCTTTACAGGCTATATCTTCAAAAAAGCATTGGCTATGGAGGAACTGCATCTTGATGAAAAACCATGGAAACAAGGACTTTTCCAAGTCTGGCTCTTCCTTCTTCGTTTCATCATTCCAATCATCATCATCGTGGTCTTTATCGCCCAGTTTATGTAACTATAAAAATGGACTTGAATTTTTCCCTCAAGTCCTTTCTTTATATTATGGATGACTAACAATCAATTCCAAATCTTGTCCTTCAAGTGTCCAAGCTTCAACATCGCTTGGAAGGATAAAGTGGCTACCTTTTTGAATTGGATATTCCTTACCGTCTACAGTTAGTTTCCCTTGACCAGCTAAGACACTGAACAAGCTGTAGTCAGCTGTTTTTTCAAAGTCAACTTTTCCAGTGATTTCCCACTTGTAAACTGCGAAGAAGTCATTAGACACAAGAAGAGTTGAACGCAAATCATCAGCTTTGACGGTTACAGGACGGCTGTTAGCAGGCTCGCCAATATTTAGAACATCGATGGATTTTTCAAGATGAAGCTCGCGCAAGTTGCCATTGTCATCCTTACGGTCAAAGTCATAGACACGGTAGGTTGTATCACTAGACTGTTGCGTTTCAAGGATCAAGATACCTGCACCGATAGCGTGCATAGTTCCACTTGGAACATAGAAGAAATCTCCAGCTTTTACAGGAACTTTTGTTAACAAGGCATCCCAGTTTTTATCTTCGATTTGCTGGCGGAGTTCTTCTTTTGACTTAGCGTTATGGCCGTAGATAATTTCTGAACCCTCATCTGCAGCAATAATGTACCAACATTCTGTTTTTCCGAGTTCGCCCTCATGCTCTAGTCCATAAGCATCATCTGGGTGGACTTGAACACTGAGCCAGTCATTGGCATCAAGGATTTTTGTTAAAAGCGGAAATACTGGCTCTGGACGGTTACCAAATAACTCACGGTGTTCCGCATACAAAGTAGCTAGGTCTGTTCCTTGATAGCGACCATTAGCTACCTTAGACACTCCATTTGGGTGAGCTGAGATTGCCCAATATTCTCCGATTTTTTCATTTGGAATGTCGTAGCCAAACTCATCACGTAGCTTGGTTCCACCCCAGATTTTTTCTTGCATAACGGAATTTAAAAATAATGGTTCTGACATGTTTCATCTCCTGTCTGATTTTTCCCCCTCATTATAGCAAAAAAAGAGTCCTAATTGAACTCTTTTTTTCTATCTTATAAAGAAGGGAGAAGATTTTATAAAAATAGTGAATAAATGTGTTCTACTCAATGCTTGCACCATTGCTAGCAATAACATCCTTGTACCAGTAGAAGGACTTCTTCTTGCTACGTTTGAGACTTCCATGACCTCCATTATCACGATCCACATAGATAAAGCCATAGCGCTTGTTCATTTCGCCTGTTCCAGCTGAAACCAGATCGATACAACCCCAAGTTGTATAACCGAGCAAGTCTACTCCATCTTGGTATATGGCATCTCGCATAGCCTTGATGTGGGCCTCTAAGTAAGCAATCCGATAGTCATCCGCTACATAGCCATTTTCATCCGGCGTATCAATAGCACCGAGGCCATTTTCTACGATGAACATAGGCTTTTGGTAACGATCCCAGATGGCATTGAGGGTAATACGAAGCCCAAGTGGATCAATCTGCCATCCCCATTCTGAGGATTCTAGATAGGGATTTTTGAGAGAGGCAAAAACATTTCCAGCTGTTAATTCTTTAACTTCTGGATCCCCTGATGCCACTCGACTTGCATAGTAAGAGAAGGAAACAAAGTCAACAGTGTAATTCTTCAACAAGTCTAGATCCTCTGCCGTCATTTCAATCTCAATTCCTTCACGCTCCCACTGCTTCTTAGCGTAGCTTGGGTATTCCCCACGCGCTTGAACATCAATGAAAAAGTAACTCTTGCGATCTTCCTCCATAGCAGCCCAGTAGTCTCTCGGATGGGCTGTGTTAGGATAATACTGCCCTGCTGCCAACATACATCCAACCTTGTTTTCTGGGTCAATTTCGTGGGCAAGCTTAGTCGCCAGAGCTGAAGCTACCAACTCATGGTGAGCTGCTTGGTATTTGACTTGTTCTTGATTTTCACCTTCTTCAAAACAGAGACCAGCTCCCATAAAGGGTGCATGGAGAATCATGTTGATTTCATTAAATGTTAGCCAGTATTTGACCAAACCCTTGTAACGGGTAAAAAGTGTGCGACAGAGATTCTCATAGAAGTCTAACATACGACGATTGCGCCAACCACCATACTCAGTAATTAAGTGCATGGGGCAGTCAAAATGCGTGATGGTTACCAGAGGTTGGATCCCATACTTATGGCATTCCTTAAACAAATCCTCATAAAAGGCTAGACCAGCTTCATTTGGCTCGGTTTCGTCGCCCTTAGGAAAAATCCGAGTCCAAGCAATGGAAAGCCGATAAGTCTTAAAGCCCATTTCCGCAAAAAGGGCAATATCTTCCTTGTAATGATAGTACATATCAATGGCTTCCTTGGCTGGGTAAAAATAGCCCTCCTCAAACGAAAACATCTTTTTCTGACCAGTGATAATGGCTTCACGATCTGCACCAATAGGTACAACATCAACGTTGGCCAATCCACGCCCATCAAGATTATAAGCACCCTCACATTGATTAGCTGCCGTAGCACCACCCCAGAGGAAACCCTCTGGAAATTGTAGTATTTCTGTCATCACTCTACCTCACATGATTTAGTAGTACTATTATACTATCAAACATTTAAATAAAGCTGAAATAGCCCAAAAAATGTTTTAAGAAAAGCATTTTCTTTATAAAAAAGCTTTTACGATGAACATAGAAGCTAAATAGGGTAGTTGAAGTTTGTATACAAAACTGCTTTATTTCATAAGATTTGGAAGAATGAACATGATAAAGAAAGCTAGAACAACCATAATAAAAACATTGAGATAGATAAAACATTTTGCCAACCATGCATATCGCCCAGGTCTTAGTGGTCTTTCTACATAGGAATGTTTTGGTTTGTTAGGATCATAGTAAACAGCAACTTTTCCACCAATTGGAAAGCGTTCTTTAAGTGGAGATTTTGTATAAGACAAAAAACTATTCCCCTTAACTTTGTATCTTAAAACTTGTGGAATTTCACCATTTTCAAAATTATCCGTTTTTACATCAGATACGATTGAACCTAAGGGAGTACTGATTGTATTTGAAATAGCAGATAGAAATTTAGGCCCTACGACCTTGTATTGGTTTCCATCAACAGTGTATTCAACAACTGGGAGACTAATCCCATTATAAAGAGCATAGGAATATCGGATAATAACTCCTTCCGTTCTTTCGATACATCTCTTGGCATTTCTATAATTACTAAATATAAAATAGGAAAACATAAAATAGGTGAAGGCAGCAAATCCTAAAATCATTAATCCAAATAATAGAAAGAAAGTTGTTGGCATCTTTTTTCTCCTTAAAACATGATGATGAATCTATTTTAACAGAAATGAAAGAAAAAGACCGGATTGCTCCGATCTTTTAATAGTTTATGTTCTCAATTTCTGTTTTAAAAATAGCTAAGGTTAACTTCAAATGACTAAGCACCCTATTTCATACGATAAAAATCAATCACTAGACCAGCAGGGCCTTTAACTAATAAAGACTCTGTTCCCCAATCCGTTTCACAAGGCCCATGTAAAATCTCGACACCAATCTCTTTTAATCGTTGGTAATTCTGTTCTACGTCCTCAACCTCGATGTGAAGAATGATTCCTGACTGAAAGTTTTCCAAAGGAATCAAATGATTTTGAGAGAACATGAGACAGTGACTGCCAATCGTGAACTGAGCAAAACTATCATCAACATAATCGGCCTTTTTATCCAAGATATGCTCCAGTTCCGCACAGACTTGGGGAACATCTGAAACGATAATATCTAATTGATTTAAATTCATTTACTATTCTCCATAAAAAGACCGGATGACTCCGATCTTTTCAAGTTTCCCTCTAAGAAAATCAATGCATAAAATCTACAATATTTACTTTTTGATTTTCGACGAGAGGAATTATTTGATTGCGCGTGATTGCAATCCTTCTTCTTCCAAGAAGAGGCGGAATGGTACAAGCTCTTCAGCTTCGTATTTTTCCTTAAATGCTTTGATAGCTTCTTCTGAGTGAAGTTTTGGATCCAATTCAAGTACTTCTACTGGAAGTGGACGGTGTTGAGTGATGTGAGCATCGATCACAACAGTTTTACCTTCTTTGTTGAGTTTAACAGCTTCAGCAACAACTGCATCGATATCTTCGATACGGTTTACAGTGAACCCTACAGCACCTTGCGCTTCAGCGATTTTCGCATAGTCAGCATTAGGGAAGTCACAACCAAACAAGTGTTTGTTTGTGTCTTCGTATTTGTCCTTGATGAAGGCATATTTACCATTTGAGAAGACAACGTTGATAACTGGAAGGTCGTATTGAACGTTTGTGATAACGTCTGGGTAGCACATGTTGAATGCACCGTCACCCATGATGTTCCATACTTGGCGATCTGGATTGTCTTTCTTAGCAGCGATACCACCAGGAAGGGCAATACCCATTGTCGCAAAGAGTGGAGATGTACGCCACATGTTCTTAGGTGTCATGTGAAGGTGACGAGTAGATGTTTGAGTAGTGTCACCTACGTCGATTGAGTAGATAGCGTCTTGATCAGCATGTTTGTTGATTGCATTGTAAACTTGATACAATTGCAATTCACCCTCAGTTTTACCTTCGAGTTTGTTCATGTAATCACGCCAGTTTTGGTTATTCTTAACGTTTGCACGCCACCATGGAGTAGATTCAACTGGATTCACTTTGTCAAGGATTGCTTTCGCTGCTTGACCTGCATCACCAAGGATTGAAGCGTCAAGGGCGTGACGTTTACCAAGTTTGTAAGGGTCGATATCCACTTGGATGAATTTTTCAGTGTTTTTGAATGCTTCGTATACTTCAGCAAATGGGAAGTTTGAACCAAGGAAAAGAACTGTGTCTGCTTCAAAGACCACTTCGTTGGCTGGTTTCCAACCAACACGGTAAGCAGAACCTGTCAAACCTTCGTAGTTCCATTCGAAAGCTTCGAAGTTTTTACCAGTTGTGATGATTGGGGCTTTGATTTTACGTGACAATTCAGTGATCACTTCACCAGCTTTCACACCACCGTAACCAGCGTAGATAACTGGACGTTCAGCGTTGTTCAAAATTTCAACAGCTTTGTCGATTTCAACTTCGTTCAAAGCAGGAGCGATGAATGAACGCTCGTAAGAACCTGAACCGTAGTATGAGTTTTCGTCGATTTCTTGGAAACCAAAGTTTACTGGAATTTCAACAACAGCTGGACCTTTTTTAGAAACGGCAGCACGGCAAGCTTCGTCGATAACTTTTGGTAATTGCTCTGCGTAAGCTACACGTTTGTTGTAAACAGCGATACCGTTGTACATTGGGTTTTGGTTCAATTCTTGGAAGGCATCCATGTTGAGTTCATTAACAGGACGTGATCCAAGGATAGCGAGGAATGGAGTGTTATCCATAGCTGCATCGTAAACACCGTTGATCAAGTGAGTCGCACCTGGACCACCTGAACCAACTGCAACACCGATAGAACCGCCAAATTTAGCCTGCATAACCGCTGCAAGAGCACCTGTTTCTTCGTGGCGAACTTGCAAGAAACGGATATCTTTGTCTTCAGCCAAAGCGTCCATAAGTGAGCTGAGTGTTCCTGATGGGATACCGTAGATAGTGTCTACGCCCCATGTTTTCAATACGTTAAGCATTGCTGCAGATGCAGTAATTTTCCCTTGAGTCATAATGATAACTCTCCTTAAAAGTTAATTTGATGAATAATAAAAGCGCTTTTATATGTTTTTTGAAAACGATTCAGTAAATTTACACTCCTAATTTATCACATTTACTTATAGTTTCATAAGAATGTGCTCAGAAACTTTCATTCTCTATTACAGTACAGATTGAAAACGTTTTGAAAATCTGTTTTAGAATAGCAAAAAAGCGGTTAAAACCGCCTTTTTATACTCAATGAAAATCAAAGAGCAAACTAGGAAGCTAGCCGCAGGCTGTACTTGAGTACGGCAAGGTGAAGCTGACGTGGTTTGAATTTGATTTTCGAAGAGTATTAATCGACTTTAGTAAAATTAAGCATGAGAGAGCTGATTAAAACAGATACTGAACTAAAGGCCATGGCCAATCCTGCAAGTTCTGGATTGAGTACCAAACCAAGACCAGAAAACACTCCTGCTGCAATCGGAATACCAATGAGGTTATAGATAGAAGCCCAGAAAAGATTGAGTAGAATACGATTAAAGGTCTTCTTACTCATATCAAAAGCACGTGCCAATCCTAGTAAATTGTTGGTTGTAAGGACAAGATCTGCTGATTCAATGGCAATATCTGTCCCAGAGCCCATGGCAATTCCGACATCCGCTACACTGAGGGCCGGCGCATCATTGATACCATCTCCAACAAAGGCCAATTTGCCATTCTTTTGAAGCTTGTGAATTTCATGTGCCTTTTCCTCTGGCAAGACATTTGCGATCACTTCTTCGATTCCAATTTGCTCTGCAATCGCATGGGCTACTCCAGCATTATCTCCAGTAAGCATAACCGTTCTAAGACCACGTTTTTTCAATTTAGCAATAGCTTCTCGAGCATTTTCCTTAGGGACATCCTGCAAGGCAATTAAGCCTTTTAACTGACCATCTACGGATAGGAAGACAACTGTTTTTGCTTCTTTCTCAAGCAAATCAAATCGTTCTTGATAATCATGTGGAATAGCAAGGTCAGCTAAGAGCTTAGCATTCCCAAGCAAGACTTGTTTACCATTAATAATCCCAGTCACACCTTTTCCATGCAAGGCTTGGAAGTTTTCCACTGGGTAAAGGCTAATTCCTAGTTCAGATGCACGATTAACAATAGCTTGAGCTAGCGGGTGTTGAGATACATCTTCCAGTGAAGCAGCCAAACTTAGCACTTCTCTTTCATCACCAATAACATCTGTCACTACTGGCTTCCCTTCGGTCAAGGTTCCTGTCTTATCAAAAACAACCGTTTGGACCTTTTGGATTTCCTGTAAAACTGTACCATTTTTGAGAAGAATCCCCATCTTGGCACTTCGTCCTGTTCCAACCATGAGTGCTGTCGGTGTCGCGAGTCCTAGTGCACAAGGACAGGCAATTATCAAAACAGCAACTCCGTAGAGAAGTGAAGTCACAAAGCTATCTCCAAGTAAAACAAACCAGACCCAAAAAGTAAGAAGTCCTAAAATGACAACTGCTGGTACAAAAATCCCAGAAATCTTGTCTGTCAAATCTTGAATAGGAGCACGACTCGTTTGCGCTTTCTTCACAAAGTCCACAATCTGAGCCAGCATAGTCTCAGAACCAACTTTTTCAGCTTTAAAAATGATCGTACCACTATTATTGATAGTTGACCCAATAACAGCATCTCCAACTGATTTATCGACTGGAATACTTTCCCCAGTCACCATTGATTCATCAATACTCGTTTCACCTTCTAACACGGTCCCATCAACGGCAATTTTTTCACCTGGTCGAACGCGAATGAGATCCCCAACTTTGACTTGTTCTAGAGGGATTTGAACATAAACATCATCACGCAAAACCTCTGCTGTTTTTGCTTGTAGGTCTAATAATTTTTCGACTGCCTGTGAAGTATTTTTTCGCATTTTTTCCTCAAAAACTGCTCCCAAAAGAATGAAGAAGAGGATAAATGCAGCACTTTCAAAGTAAACGGGCAGACCAGTGAAGAGGGCAACTAAGCTATAGAAATAGGCCACTAGGGTTCCCAGAGCAACCAAGGTATCCATGTTGGAATTGTGCTTTTTAAAACTAGCCCAGGCGCTTCTGATATATGGAACTCCAGCTACCAGCATAATGGGTGTTGTGGCTAAAAAGGTGCCCCAACGCATGACTTGGTGACTAATTCCTCCTGTAGACATCCCAATCATGAGAATCACAAGAGGCACAGTAAAGATACTAGTAATCCAAAAACGCTGAAAAAGACTGAGAGACTTTTTAGTTTTTTCAACAACGGTGTAGGTCCCCTTTTGCATCTTCATGCCGCATGAAAATTCATGCTCGCCCAAGTCTTGAGGCGTAAAGCGAATGACTTTTTCCTCGTCTTGAGCGATTGGTTCTAGGATTCCTTCTTCTTCGAAGAGAATCTCTTTATAACAGTTTGAAGGTGTCACACGATGAAAGGTAATCTCAGCAGGAATCCCTTTTTGCAGTTGAATGTGGGCTGGATGGTAGCCTTTGTCTGCCGTGATACGGATTTTTTGAACGCCATTTTCAAGGCTTGCTTTTACAATTTCAGTCATAATATTCTCCTATTCTACAATCATCTTACCGTGCATCATGTTCATGCCACAAGAGAAACCATACTCACCTGCTTCTTCAGGAGTGATTTCAACCACATATTGGTCTCCCATAGGCAGATTTGCATGCACTCCAAAGTCTGGAAAAACGATTTGATCCAAGCAAGGTGAAGGATCTTTTCGATCGAAAATAATGCGAGCAGGTTGCGATTTTTTGAGGATAATGGTTCCTGGAGTGTAGCCCCCCATGACCTCCACTCGAATCTCCTGATAGCCATTTTTTTGCTGGGCTCTCTTAGCATCTTCTTGCGGTTTTTTGAAAAACCAAAAGAGGATAAAAGCAATCATTCCTAAAACAACAATAGATACAAATAGATTTAACATAGCGTCTCCTTTACATACAATTACATCTTACTTCTGCCACAGCACTTGCTTTTTTCTCAGCAATCACTTCCTCCAAAACTTCCAAGTCAGCTAGGGTAAAGTCACATTCTTCAATCAAATCAGCTAGCAAGAGCTTTATTCTGCGAGAACAAAGCTTGTCTTTGATATCCTGAACCATTAAGCCCCTACTATCATCTAGCGTTAAAAGGGCCGAATAGACAAAGGACTTGCCCTGTTTTTCTCGAGTCAAACATTCTTTCTCCACCAAACGAGCCAAGAGTGTCTGGATCGTGGATTTGGACCAACTGAACCTTTTCTCTAATACTTTTATAAGATCAGTGCTTGTCTGTTCTCCCTGCATCCAGATAATCTTCATGACCTGCCATTCTGCATCCGAAATCTGCATCAGCACACCTCCAAAATCTACATTTGTCAATTACAATTATCAGTATACTCTTAAAATCTACATTTGTCAATCATAAAATCACATTTTTAAAATTTATCGCTGCTATAAATATTTTTTATCACCACAATAAAAAATACATATTATCCAAAGCTCTCTTTTAATGCTACAATGTTTTTATCATTTCTAGATGGGAGGTTCTACTTTTGGATTGGTCCATTGTTGAACAATATCTACCACTCTATCAAAAGGCATTCTTTCTGACCTTGCATATTGCAGTTTGGGGAATTCTAGGTTCTTTTTTGCTGGGGCTCATCGTCAGCGTCATCCGGCATTACCGAGTTCCTGTTTTCTCACAGTTAGCAACAGCCTATATAGAATTGTCAAGAAATACACCCCTTTTGATACAACTTTTCTTTCTCTACTTCGGTCTTCCTCGAATTGGGATTGTTCTTTCTTCAGAAGTCTGTGCAACAGTCGGGCTCATCTTCTTAGGTGGTTCCTACATGGCAGAATCCTTCCGAAGCGGGCTAGAAGCCGTCAGTCAAACCCAGCATGAGATTGGCTTAGCTATTGGCCTCACACCTTTTCAGGTTTTTCGCTACGTGGTTCTTCCACAAGCGACTGCGGTGGCTCTACCATCCTTTAGTGCCAATGTTATTTTCCTTATCAAGGAAACATCTGTTTTCTCAGCAGTTGCCCTTGCTGACCTTATGTACGTTGCTAAGGATTTGATTGGACTCTATTATGAGACAGATATCGCACTAGCCATGTTGGTGGTTGCTTACCTTATCATGCTTCTACCTATTTCACTAGTCTTTAGTTGGATAGAAAGGAGGCTCCGTCATGCAGGATTCGGGAATGCAAGTACTCTTTCAGGGAAATAATCTCCTGAGAATTTTACAAGGATTGGGAGTCACGATTGGAATTTCTATCCTGTCTGTCCTCTTATCCATGATTTTCGGAACGGTTATGGGAATTATCATGACCTCTCATTCTAGAGTGATTCGCTTCTTAACACGCTTCTATCTAGAATTTATCCGGATCATGCCCCAGCTGGTGCTTCTCTTCATCGTTTACTTCGGCTTGGCTCGAAACTTTAATATCAATATCTCTGGAGAGACTTCTGCCATTATCGTTTTCACCCTCTGGGGAACAGCTGAGATGGGGGACTTGGTCCGTGGGGCTATCACTTCCCTACCGAAACATCAGTTTGAGAGCGGACAAGCTCTTGGCTTAACTAAAGTGCAACTCTACTACCATATCATCATCCCGCAAGTCTTGAGAAGACTGCTCCCACAAGCTATCAACCTTGTCACTCGGATGATTAAAACGACTTCCTTAGTTGTTTTGATTGGGGTTGTTGAAGTTACCAAAGTTGGACAACAAATCATCGATAGTAATCGTCTAACTATCCCAACCGCTTCCTTTTGGATTTATGGAACCATCCTAGTCTTGTATTTCGCGGTTTGCTTCCCTATTTCCAAACTATCTACTCACTTAGAAAAACATTGGAGGAATTAAATGTCTGAAACTATTTTAGAAATCAAGGAACTAAAAAAATCCTTCGGAGACAATCCTATCCTCCAAGGACTTTCTCTAGATATCAAAAAGGGAGAAGTGGTCGTCATCTTAGGACCCTCTGGTTGTGGGAAAAGTACCCTTCTTCGCTGTCTCAATGGTTTAGAAAGTATTCAAGGGGGAGATATCCTGCTGGATGGTCAGTCCATCGTTGAAAATAAAAAAGATTTTCACCTGGTTCGCCAAAAGATCGGTATGGTCTTTCAAAGTTATGAACTCTTTCCTCACTTGGATGTCCTTCAAAATCTTATCTTAGGACCTATCAAGGCTCAAGGGAGAGACAAAAAAGAGGTTACTGATGAAGCTCTGCAACTACTAGAACGTGTCGGACTTCTAGATAAACAACATAGCTTCGCTCGCCAATTATCCGGCGGACAAAAGCAACGGGTTGCTATCGTTCGTGCCCTTCTCATGCATCCAGAAATCATTCTTTTTGACGAGGTAACGGCTTCACTGGATCCAGAAATGGTACGTGAGGTTTTGGAACTTATCAATGACTTGGCACAGGAAGGGCGTACTATGATTCTGGTAACCCATGAAATGCAGTTTGCCCAAGCCATTGCGGACCGCATTATCTTCCTTGACCAAGGGAAGATTGCTGAAGAAGGAACGGCTCAAGAATTCTTCACAAATCCACAAACCAAACGAGCACAAGAATTTTTAAACGTCTTTGACTTTAGCCAGTTTGGCTCATATCTATAATCAATAAAGGAGATTATTATGAAACTACTTAAACCAATTCTAACTGTTTTTGCTCTAGCATTTGCGCTTATCTTTGTCACAGCTTGTAGTTCAGGCGGAAGCTCTGATACTTCGTCTACTAAGGCAACTGCCAAAGCTCGCACCATTGATGAAATTAAGAAAAGTGGCGAACTTCGAATCGCGGTATTTGGAGACAAAAAACCGTTTGGTTATGTTGACAACGATGGTTCTTACCAAGGTTATGATATCGAACTAGGTAACCAATTAGCACAAGACCTTGGTGTCAAGGTCAAATACGTTTCTGTCGATGCTGCCAACCGTGCTGAATACTTGATTTCAAACAAAGTTGATATCACCCTTGCCAACTTCACAGTTACTGACGAACGTAAGAAACAAGTTGACTTTGCCCTTCCTTACATGAAAGTTTCTCTCGGTGTTGTGTCACCTAAGACTGGTCTAATTACAGATGTTAAGCAACTTGAAGGCAAAACCTTGATTGTTACAAAAGGAACGACTGCTGAAACTTACTTTGAGAAAAATCACCCAGAAGTAAAACTTCAAAAATATGACCAATATAGCGATGCCTATCAAGCTCTTCTTGACGGACGTGGAGATGCCTTTTCTACTGACAATACTGAAGTCCTAGCTTGGGCGCTTGAAAATAAAGGATTTGAAGTAGGAATTACTTCTCTAGGTAACCCAGATACCATTGCACCAGCAGTTCAAAAGGGTAACCAAGAACTTCTTGACTACATCAACCAAGAAATCGAAAAATTAGGTAAGGAAAACTTCTTCCACAAAGCCTATGAAAAAACACTCCACCCAACTTACGGTGACGCTGCTAAAGCAGATGACCTGGTTGTTGAAGGTGGAAAAGTTGACTAATACTCTTCGAAAATCAAATTCAAACCACGTCAGCTTTATCTGCAACCTCAAAGCTGTACTTTGAGCAGCCTGCGGTTAGCTTCCTAGTTTGCTCTTTGATTTTCATTGAGTATAACATCCAATGAAATCACAAAAAGAAATCAGGTAATCCTAGTGATTACCTGATTTTCTATTTTTTAAGCATTTTGCCAATTTTCTTGGTCTTCTTTAAATCGTTTGAGGAGGTCAAGTCCTTCTGGTGTGATGTAGCCTTCTTCTTGGGCTAGGTGGATAAGCTCGCTATAGTTTGAAAGGGTCACCAGTTTGACACCAGCATCCGCAAAGTTCTTATCTGCTTTTGCTAATTGATAGCTGAAGATAGCCACGACACCAAGAACATCCGCTCCTTCGCGTTTGGCAGCTGCAACAGCTTCAAGCACAGAACCACCAGTTGAAATAAGGTCTTCAACAACAACCATCTTTTGCCCTTGGGCTACACGGCCTTCAATTTGGTTGCCTGCTCCGTGGTCTTTTGGTTTGCTACGGATATAGGCAAATGGCAAGTTCATCTTGTCAGCGATGATGGCACCATGCGGAATGCCTGCAGTCGCTGTTCCTGCAATCACTTCTACTTCTGGGAATTCTGCCTTGATGGCTTCCACAAAACCATTTTCAATCAAGCTACGCGTTTCTGGGTAAGCAAGCGTCACACGGTTGTCCGTATAAATCGGTGACTTAATGCCGGATGCCCAAGTAAAAGGTTCTTCTGGCTTGAGGTAAACAGCTTGAATTTTCAATAGATGGCTAGCAATGTCTTTAGCAAGTGTCATGGTGTGCTCCTTTTTATAGCGTTAAATGAATCTTCTTTTTAAACCCAATCTTGTGTCCATTCTTCTTTGATGGCATGGTAGGCTGCGACTGGATCAGCTGCTTGCGTAATCGGACGCCCAACTACGATGTAGTCACTGCCAATCTGGTAAGCTTCTCCTGGGGTTACTACCCGTTTCTGATCTCCTGCTTCTGTCCCTCTTGGGCGAATCCCTGGTGTCAGACAGATAAAGTCTTCATGAGTTGCTTGTTTGATAAGCTTGGCTTCTTGGGCCGAGCAAACGACTCCATCTAGACCAGCTTCAGCTGTTTTCTGGGCATAGTGGATAACCGACTCTTGGAGGCTGGTTTGGATATTTTGACACTCTTGCATTTGTTCCTCCGAAGTTGAGGTTAATTGGGTCACAGCTATGAGAATCCCCTTGTCTCCCAATCCTTCACGCGCTGCTTGCATCATCTCAACCCCACCTGCTGCCTGCACATTGGTCATGTCAACTCCCAGGTTCGATAAAATTTTCATGGTTGATTTGACTGTATTGGGAATATCATGCAGTTTGAGATCCAAAAAGACACTATGTCCTAATGACTTCAAATAACGGACAACTTCAGGTCCTACAGCATAGTAGATTTCCATTCCTACTTTGACATAGAGCTTTTCCTCTGCTGGAAATAGGGCTAAAAACTCCTTGGCTTCTTCAAAACTTGGAAAATCCAGAGCTATGACTGGGCGACTTTCACGCATGCGTTTCTCCTCTTATCTTTCTTATCAGCCCAGCTTCCGTCAAAGAGACTACAAAAAAGGAACCTGCCAACAGCAAGGTTCCACGAAAAATGGGTAGAATCCACCCTTTCACCGTCTAACCTTAGCTGCCTCTCTGGACTGCTTTAAAGGTTTTTTACTATTCTATTATTTAAAGCGGGACTTGTCAAGTAAAAACTAGTATCCGAAGAACTTTAAAGTCAAGACTCACAATCAAGCCGATAGAATGTTCTCAAGCTTAGCGACTCTGTGATTGTTGAGTTGTTTGATTTTGATTACCCTGTTCCTCTTGTTTTTTCTTTTCTTCCTCCTGCTTTTTCTTCTCCTCTTCTTTGGCCTTGATTCTTTCGTCCTCAAGTGCCTTATCCGCCAAACTATAACTATAGATCCCAACTTCCATATCAATACCACTTGGTACTGTCAATTGAGGTTTAATCTTACTGTAGTAAGGTAATTTCTTCCCTAGTTCGGATAGAGGAACCAAAACTTCATCCGTATCATACATGGTAATCTTAAGCATATCACTAGTTACACTAGTTGGAGCCAATTCAATCGTTTTGATCGCTTGCTTAATCTCTGGGCTGATTTCAGCCAGTTGTTCAATCAAGGTTTTGACTTGCTGTTCATCGTTGAAGAGAACAGATAGATAGGTTTCTGGAAGACTGACTAGGCTAACTGGACTAGTTTCCACCGTCCCACTAGAAAGAATCGGATAATGGTCCTCTCCAGAAACATAATAGGCTACAATCCCGTATTCCTTGACCTGGATGGTGAAATTGGTCGGAAATTGATAGTGAATGCTCGCAGATTCAATCCAGTGATTGGACTTAATCATCTCAGCATGTTTGTCTTTATTGAGAAGTAGACTAAAGGTATAGTCACTATCACGAATCCCTGAAGCCTCTTTGATTTGATCTGCATTGGTCTCTACTGTCCCAGTGACTTCTATGTTTTTCAGAGTTGAGAAGGGCGTCAACAGATAGATCGAAAAGACCAAGAAAAGCAAACTCGGGATTAGAATCGTAACAGCACGCCATATATGAACTCTAGGAATAGAAGGCTTGGTAGGCTTTTTCTTGGTTTTAACCTTCTTTTCTTCTACTTTTGTTTCTTCAGATTTTTCGTCCTCTTCTTCTACTTGTTCTGTCTCAGTAGTTTCCTCCTCATTCTCAGGAGAGGACTGGTCTTCTACACTTTCCTTCTGCTCTTCAGGATTAGAGTCTGAATCATCTTCCTCCTCAGTGTCCTCAGATAAGTCTGACTCTTGTTCTTCCTTGGTCTCTTCCTCAGCTTTTTTGCGCAGATATTCACGGTTCTGCTTCTGCCACTCTGATAAAGTGGTTTCTTCTTCCGGAGTTTTTGCAACTTCTTTTTTATTGGCTTCTGCTTGGGCCTTTTCTTTGGCTAGTTGGGCCTCTTCTTCAGCTTTTTTTTGAAGATACTCTTGATTTCGTTTTTGCCACTCTGACAATTCCTTGCCTTGAGTTGGCTCTTGTTTCTTATCCTTTGACATCAATTTTCCTTATGATAAATCTTTTTTTAATAGCTCATAAAAATCTGCCACAGATTTTAATTCCTGAGAATTCTTCATCGTGTTCTGGTAGTCTTCTTTGTGGGTCAAAAGCTTGCTTACTTTTTCTTCTAAAGTTGACAAGGTCAAGTCGCTTTCTTGCAACTCCTCAGCATAGCCTTTTTTCACAAAGTAAGCCGCATTTTCAATCTGATCTCCACGGCTGGCTTCTCGACCTAGTGGCACAATGACATGCAATTTAGCCATAGCAAGGAGTTCAAAGATGGTATTGGCACCACCACGAGTGATGACAACATCAGCCATATTCATGAGCGGTTGATAGAGGTTAGTCACATAGTCAACACGATAGAGGTTTGAACTTAGTTCATTTAAACTAGCATCACCTGTCAGGTTGATGATATTGTAGCGACTAGTCAACTCTTCCTTGTGGTCTGTAACTAATTGGTTAAAGACACGCGCACCAGCAGAACCACCTACAAAGAGAAGGGTTGGTAACTTACTATCAAAGTAAGTTCGGATATCCACCATTTCTTCGGGTTCTTCCATAATTGGACCAGAAACCTTAGTCACAGCTCCAACGTGCTCTACCTTAGTGAGACTAGACGCTTGTTCAAAAGTAGAGTACATCTTAGTCGCAAACTTATAAGCGATTTTATTGGCCAAGCCCATAGAGAGGTCAGACTCGTGGATAAAGACAGGTACTCTACATACTCGCGCTGCAATGACAGGTGGAACAGATACAAATCCTCCCTTAGAAAAGAGGGCCTGTGGACGAAGACGGAGCATGATAAAGAGCGATTGAAGGATTCCAAATGTAACCTTAAAGACGTCAACCATATTTTGCCATGAGAAATATCGGCGCAATTTCCCAGTTGCAATAGAATGGAAAGTGACATCTAAACCTGACTTGAGGATTTCATGATGCTCAATTCCGTTTTTGTCACCAATATAGTGGACTTCCCAGCCATCTTCGATGAACTTAGGCATTAACAAAAGGTTGAGGGTAACGTGTCCAACCGTTCCCCCACCTGTAAATACTATTTTTTTCATATTATCCCTTTAACTCCGCTACAGTGTCGATGAAAAGATCTCCACGTACTTCAAAGTTAGCATACATATCCCAGCTAGCATTAGCAGGACTGAGGAGAACCACATCTCCTTCTTCTGCAAGTTCATAAGCCTTGCGGGTTGCATCTGCAATATCTGTTGCATCCACATAAGCCACACCTGCCTTATCGGCTGCACGTTTGACACGTTCTGCAGACTGACCGAGAATGACCATTTTCTTAAGTCCAGTAATATCTGGTACCAATTCGTCAAACTCATTACCACGGTCTAAACCACCAGCAATCAAGATAACCTTGCTATTGTCAAATCCAGACAAGGCTTTTTGAGTTGCCAAGATATTGGTTGATTTACTATCGTTATAGAATTTAACCCCATTGATTTGGTCTACAAATTGGAGACGGTGCTTGACACCACCAAAGGCTGACAAGGTTTCCTTGATGGTTTGGTTATCCACACCACGAAGCTTGGCCACAGCAACCGTCGCAAGAGCATTTTCTACATTGTGGCTACCTGGAACTCCGATTTCATTCGCTGCCATGACTACTTCCCCACGGAAGTAGAGTTGACCATCTTCCAGATAAGCTCCATCAACCTTTTCCTGTGTTGAAAATGGTACAACGGTAGCTTGTGTTTTGCTAGCCAATTCTTTTGCCAAGTCTTGGTTGAAGTTCAATACTAAGTAATCAGTCGCTGTCATATTGCTTTGAATATTCCACTTAGCTTCGACATAGGCTTCAAAAGAACCGTGATAGTCAATATGTGTTGGCATCAGGTTGGTAATAACAGCAATTTCAGGATGAAATTCTTGGATTCCCATTAGTTGGAAAGAGGATAGCTCCATGACAAGGGTATCCTTATCTGTTGCTGTCTGAGCTACCTGGCTTGCAGGGTAACCGATATTCCCAGAAAGAAGACCATTTTGTCCTGCAGCAGTCAGAACTTCACCAATCATGGTTGTGGTCGTTGTCTTACCATTTGAACCAGTAATACCGACGATTGGTGCATCAGAAATCAAATAGGCCAACTCAACCTCTGTCAAGACTGGAATGCCTTTTTCTAGAGCTTTTTCAATCATCGGATTGCTATAAGGAATTCCTGGATTTTTTACCATGAGAGCAAAATCTTCATCCAATAATTCCAAAGGATGGCCGCCAGTGACAACCTTGATGCCCTCTTCCAAGAGACTTTGCGCAGCTGGATTTTCCTCAAAAGGCTTGCCATCATTCACTGTCACAATGGCACCTAGCTTGTCCAAAAGACGAGCTGCAGATTCACCAGATTTTGCCAATCCTAGGACTAATACTTTCTTATTTTCAAATTGATCAATTCGTTTCATATCTAGAACTCCATTTCTACTCTTACTATTTTACCATTTTTATGAAAATAAAAAAGCCACAAAGGGCTTTCTTATTTGTTTTTGTCCTCGACCAACTATTCTACAGACTTGAGGGCTTCAAGCATATCTACCTTTCGGAGATAATGATTGACAAAAAAGCCTAGGATAGTCAAGATGACACAAACAGCTAGAATTGGGATGAGATACACTTCCCAGCCGACCTTGGGTTGAAAACGGAAGGTTCCAGGTGCAATCATCTGAATGAGAAATTGATGGAGATAAAAGCCTGATACCAATCCTACAATCATTCCAATTAGTGACAATATGATGGTCTCCCGATAGATGTAAAGGGTCACTTCTTTGTTATGAAAACCAAGAACCTTAATGGTTGAGAGTTCCCGAATCCGTTCAGCAACATTGATATTGGTCAAATTATAGAGAATCACAATGGCTAATAGCACCGATACCAGCACCAAAATCGCCATGGTATGATTCAGAGAATTGGCAAAACTTTCAAAGAGCTGAATGGTTGAAGCATTTTGAACGAGGCCACTGACAGCCGCCTGATCCATAAATTCTCCTGCGACTCTTTCGGTATTGACTTCACTTTTATCCTTGAGTTGGACCAAATAGGTATTCATCTTGGGTGCTTGACCGTATATCTCCTCATAGGTTGCCTGATTCATATAGACAAAATGGCCCACATAGTGCTCGGTAATAGCACCTACTTTAAAGGTTTTCCCATCGATTGTAAAATTGTCACCAACAGAAACTCCAGCCAACTGGGCTAATTTTTCAGTCAAGACAACTCCGTTAGACAAGCCCAGTTTTTCCCCATTTTTTTCTAGGAGGACAAAGGGAGCTAGGTCATCTTGATCCGTTACCATCATGGTCACGGTCTGAACGCCAGCCTTACCGGCATAGTCTTCCTCAATCTGTTTGGAAGAAATTAAACGATAGTTTTCAACTTCATCACTCTGCAATTTTTCTTCTAGCTTGGCCTTGTCAGAATCAGAAGCCCCAGCATTGACAGAGAGAATCATTTGATATTGTTGCAGATCCTTAAACTGCCTGTCGGCCACGCCAACCACAGAGGATTGAATACCAAGCCCTGCAAAGAGGAGGGCTACTGAACCTGCAACCCCAAAAATGGTCATCAGCATGCGTTGTTTGTAACGGAAAATGTTGCGAGCTGTTACCTTCTGAGTAAAACTCAAGCGTGACCAGATAAATGTTACGCGTTCCAAGAGAATTTTAGAACCCTTGACTGGTGGCTTGGGTAGTAATAATTGCGCTGCTTCTTCATGCAATTCTCTGCGAGATACAAGGTAGGCGGGTAAAACGCTAGCTATTAAGCTTAGTCCAAGAGCCAAGCAACTATAGGTCCAGTAGAAATACTGCTGACTCTCTCCAACAATCATTCGCTCAGTGATAATATGAGAGATTGTAGGTGCCAAGACGTAATGCCCAAGCAAGATTCCTAGAAGGGTTCCAAGAGTTCCAGCAACCAGACCGTAAATCACAAACTTAGCAATGATATCCTTGCTATGGTATCCTAGAGCTTTGAAAATCCCTGCATTGGTTCTTTCCTCGTCTACAAATCGTGTCATGGTGGTAAAGGTAACCATGGCTGCAACGGCATAGAGAACAACTGGAAAAATATTTCCCACGGCACGAATACTCATGGCCGAGTTACTATACATGAGATACCCTTGACCAGTAGGAGAACTCTTGCGATTGTAGACATGATAGGTTGGCTCTGTCAGAGCATTGACTTCATCCTGACTGGTCTGCCATTTAGCCTTTTCCTTAGTAAGATCTGTTTCGGCTTGGCTCAGCTTTTCCTTTTCTTGCTTTAGTCGTTCTTTTGCTTCTCCTAACTGACTAGATGCTTGACTTTTTTGTGGTTCTGGTAGTTGGCTCACTTGATTTTCTTGAGCTTGTAGACGCGTTTCGATTTCCTGCAGGCGTTTCTTGCCAGCTGTCAAGTTGCTTTCAGCCTCATCTAGCTGTTTCTTGCCCTCATCAAGGGACTCTTGAGCCTCCTTCTTCATTTTTTCTAGCCGCGCTTGACCATTATCAGCAACTAAGTTCTTTAGAGTTGCTTCTTCTTCCTCTAACTTCTTTTCGTAATCACTAGAGAAAGGATTGACATCTGTTAGACTAGCAAAACGCAGGCGGGCAATCGTGTAAACAGAGCTCTTAAAATTTTCTTCAGTTACGACACCATAGGCTGCTAGATTCCCATTACCACTGGCTGAACTCCCCATATCCGTTTTTGAGAAAATATCTGGAGAGTGGACGAAGCCTGTAATGGTATAACTATCCCGCTTCAACTGAGAATTGCTGCCCTTCTTTTGGTTCAAATGAATGACTTGACCAATCTGATAACGATCTTTCCAAAAATCCGCCAAAGCTAATTCATCTTCTTTTTCAGGCAAACGACCTTCCGTTACTTGAAATTTTGAAATCTTTTCAGTATTTGAAAAGATTCGTATGGCATCTTCACTATTTGCCAGAGTCAAATCTGTCATATAGCCAAATTCAACATCTGCTCCTGATAGAGTTTGCAATTCTTTCTGGTCTGCCAGATCTAGACCATAATCTGCTATGACGGTCATATCTGCCGCATTAGTATCTTTCAGATAAGCCCAAGCTGTTCGCTCCATATTAGGACTAGCAACCTTGAGACCAACCACGGCTAAAGAACCTAACATCATCAGAGTTAGGATGGATAAAAACCGTCCCTTTGAACCTGTGAAAGACTGGAGCAGGTCTTTCCAATATGTCTTTCTTTTCATCTTAGTACTCCAAATCATCAATATCCTGTGGTTGAGGATTGAGGATAACACTCTTGACACTGGCATCATGCATCTGAATCACCCGATCAGCTATTGGAGCTAGGGAGGCATTATGGGTCACAATGATAACGGTGGCCCCTTTTTTACGTGACATATCTTGAAGAATCTTTAGAACCTGCTTACCAGTCTGGTAGTCCAAAGCTCCCGTTGGTTCATCACAAAGGAGAATTTTAGGATTTTTAGCCACGGCTCGAGCAATGGATACTCGTTGTTGCTCACCGCCTGACAGCTGAGCTGGAAAGTTATTAAGACGGTGCCCTAATCCTACATCCTTGAGAACCTGCTCAGGATCCAAGGCATCAGCAACAATTTCTGAAGCTAGCTCAACATTTTCCTTAGCAGTCAAGTTAGAAACCAAGTTGTAAAACTGAAAGATAAAGCCAACGGCATCTCTACGATAGTTGGTTCTCTGATGGGAGGTATAGTCAGAAATGTTAGTCCCATCAATCCAGACTTGCCCTTCATCGTTTGTATCCATACCGCCTAGAATATTTAAAACGGTTGACTTCCCTGCACCAGATGACCCAAGGATAATGACTAGTTCTCCCTTTTCAATCTCGAAGTTGACATCTCGATTGGCCACGATTTCCGTATCTCCAGTATGATACCTCTTATAGCTGTTTTTCATTTCAATATAAGCCATCCTATCTCCTCCTCTTCTATCCCTATTTTCATCTTTATTATAACTCTTTTGAGGAGAGAAAGAAAGCTTATCCCTGTAGACTTTAGAGAGATTTTGAAACTTCAAAAAATACTGAAAACCGGTCAGTACGGCCTTGCCTTACTCACCATGTTTCTGAGGCAAGTCTACTTAGCTTGCTCTCTATTTTTAATCGAATATCATCTCTGGTCTTCTTTTGCAATTAATTGTTTAGACAAAAAAGCGAACAAGACCAGATTCTGTTTATCAGAAAACTAGTTTTGTCCACTTTTTATTGTCGAGATTAGTCTCTTGAACCAATCTCTATGACTTAGATGCTTTTACATCATCTTATTCGTCTTCTTTTTTCTTTCCCATTGCAAAGAGACCAAGTAATGCTCCTACAACACCTGCTGTTGCAAGGGTTGCATTTTCCTTAGTACCTGTTTTAGGGAGGATATTTTGATGACTTGCAGGTGCTTGGTAGGTCTTGTCTTGTGACATAGCAAGAGCTACTTGTGACTGCTCATCTTTGAATTCTGGAAGTTCATGGATAGCTCCTTCTGAGCCATTGACACCACCTGTGTATTCTGGAACTTGGTGAGTAGTCCCTTCTCCACCAGGAACGCCACCAGTGAACTCAGGTACTTCATGAACAGCTGCTTCTGCTCCATTGACACTGCCTGTGTATTCTGGGATTTCCACTACTGGTGCTGCTTCATCGCCTACTGTGCCAATAGCTCCTGTGTATTCTGGAACTTCATGAACAGCTGCTTCGACTGCGTTAACGCCACCCTTGAATTCTGGAACTTCTACTACTGGTGCTGCTTCATCGCCTACTGTGCCAATAGCTCCTGTGTATTCTGGAACTTCATGAACAGCTGCTTCGACTGCGTTAACGCCACCCTTGAATTCTAGGACTTCTACTACTGGTGCTGCCTCATCACCTGCTGTACCAATAGCTTCAGTGTATTCTGGAGCTTCATGAACAGCTGCTTCGACTGCGTTAACGCCACCCTTGAATTCTGGGACTTCTACTACTGGTGCTGCTTCATCGCCTGCTGTGCCAATAGCTTCAGTGTATTCTGGAACTTCATGAACAGCTGCTTCGACACCATTTACTCCACCAGTAAATTCTGGAACCTCATGGATAGCTGGATCTGTTTTACCAGATACTTCTTTCTTAGTTCCGACTAAGACAATCTCATCTTGCGGTGCTTCAATAGTTTCGCGAAGTTTTTCAGTACGGCTTCCATCTACTGCTACTTCAGTCAGGATACGTTCTTTACCTTCACGACCTTCTTGACTCACACGAGTTTCACCTTCTGCTAGAGTTGGATCTTCTTTCTTCACTGTCTTGAAGCTGAGAGCTTCTTCAACAACTTCTAGGCTAGGAAGCTCTTCCTGAACAGCTGGGGCAACTTTTCCAGTTTCAACCTTTTCTTTGGTCAATTGGATACGGTATTCCTTAACGTGTTTACCACTTTCTGAAACGAGACGTACCAATACTGGAAGTTTATCGTCACCACTATCGACAACTGTTGCCGCTACGTTTTCACCAGCTTCAACGGTCACTTTAGGACGGTTACCACTATAGGTTACTTGGTAATCCACACGAGCTTCAGAGAAGTCAGCAAGCTCTCTACCATCTACTAGAAGTTTAGAAGCTGTATTGTCTTTAGGTGCTTCACTTGGTGCGATAAAGGCCATTTCAGTGATAGCCACACCCTTCTTGTCTGCTTTTCTGTCCATGCGCCATCTCATAGCTTTAGCTTTGACCGGTGCAAAGGTTACATGGATGTCAGTTCCTGCTTGAACTTCTTGATCCGCACGGTATTCAACTTTCTCCCAGTTAGAAGGAGTGTTGAATGGATGTTCTGGATCGTATGGTTGATAGTTAGAGTAATATTCTGGTGAATCAAATTCTGGTCCCACATAGCGTTCTAGAACAAGTTTAGAAGGTGCATCTGTTCCACCATCTGCAAAGAAACGAATGCTTCCTTCAGCTACTGTACGTTCAACAATCTTACCATTTTCTCTGAAGATAACTCCTACTGAAACTTCTGGATTTTCAGATGGAGTTGGAGACCAGTTAGTCCAACGACGAGTTTCATCATCTGAACCATCGTTAACATAATCTACACGGTCATGAGAGTTTGGATCAATATCGTTAGTTGCTGAGGCAAATGAACGGTTGCTATCGTCATCGAAGTCTGGGTTGTCTGAAAGATTTTCTCCGAGCTTGTCTGTTACACGAACAGCCACTTCAGCAGTTAAATCAGTACCCAAAACGCGACCATGAACTGTAAATTCACCTGCTTTTGTTAGATTCTCTGCTGGGACTGCTTCCCAGTCAACAGCCAAGTCTTTGACTTCATAGTCAGATTTTCCTGTGAAGTAAACAGGAACTTTTGCTGGTAGCTCAAGAGTTTGTCCTTTAGCAACCAAGCGAGATGATTTGGCAACAGCAACAGGTTTACTTGCGAGCAAATCTTTATCATTTGTGAAGTGTAAGCGGTATTCACCTAGGATATCTCCGTTTTCAGCCTTGACAACAACACGAACTGGATCTCCTTCACCTACGCTTGGTACAACTGTTGCAATACCATTTTCAGTGACACTTGCTGTAACAGCTGGAGCTTTTCCTTGGCTTGCTTCTAGGTAGTAGTCAGTCAAGCCTGGGTTAAAGTTTGGCAAATCTTTTCCATCTACTTGGATTTGTGCTTGAGCATTCTTAGCTGCAGCTACTTGTTTAGAGAAGATTTGCATTTCTGTAATAGAAGTACCCCATTTACCATCTGGTCTAACCATGCGGATACGAACTGCGTAAGTGTTGACTTTATCAAAGCTAAAGTGGGTCATTTCTCCAGCTCTGACTTGATCTGGAGCCTTGAGATTTGTTACTTCTTTCCAGTTTTTATCGTCATTAAAGACATGGTCTTCGCGTGCTACGAAGCTTGGATTCTTAGGAACTGTTGGAGTTGCTGAACCGACATAGTATTCGATGACATAGGATTTAGGTGCACCAACACCGTGGTCTTCGTGGAAGGCTACATTGAGGTTATCCACTGAACGTTTAGACAGGATACCAGAGTCACCAAAGAGAATTCCTACGGATGCTTCACTTGTACGGTTCCAGTTTGTCCAGCGGTTCGCTGGTTGATTGTTATAAGAAATCAATTTATCATTGACATTAGCTACTGGGTCACTTGGATTTGAGTCTGATGCAAAGGCAAGTGGCAATTCTGAACCAGTCCACTGGTCAGAAATATTAGGACCAGTTTCTGTCTGAGCAGACACACGAACATGAAGTTTAGTTGGTAGTTGAGTACCTTCGACATGTCCTGTCACAGTAAACTTGCCTTCTTGTGCGTATTGGCTTGGTTCAATTGCGTCCCAAGTTACTTTAGCTGAAGAGACTTGGCCATTTGAGTGGTAAGTACGAACGCTCTCTGGTAGTTGAGGAGCTTCTGCAACTGGAGTAGTTACGCTCACTTCTTCGACAGCAATGATACCTTCGACAGATACCTTAGCATGTGCTTCTTTCTCAATTCCTTCAACTTTACCTAGGACTTCAAAACTATGGTATTTAGCAAGGTCTTCCTTAGCAACTGCTTGCCAAGTCACCTTGTGAACCTTCGGAAATCCTTTGTCATACTCTACAGTTACAGTAGCAGGTAGACTTGGTTCTTGGTTCAAACCTGTCACGACACTAACTGGACGGATGGCTTGGACGACTTTGCTTTCAGTATTTGCTTGAATGTTCAAGTCAATCTGACCTTCTGCTCCTTCAAATTGAGCTTTCAGAGTTACTTGACCAGGTTTGTGCAATTCAAGCATACCTTTACGAACAGCTACATCACCTTCACCTGTAGTTGAGAAGGTAACCTTATCAGCTTTCAAGACTGCTTGTGTACCGTCTTGATAGTGAGCCAAGACCTTGATACCAACCGTTTGGTCCTCTTTCAAAGCGGCTGCATTTTCAACCTCTAGGCTCAAACGTTCAATTTGTGGAGCTTCTTGTAGGAATTGGATAGCATAGGTTTGTAGTGGGCCACCATCGTTTGGTTGAACATGGATGCTTGCACGCATACCATTTGCTTCATTAGCTTGAATAACTGTCACTTGAGCATTTTCAGCTGTAGCTTTAACCTCTGGCAAGGCTGCTCCATAAGCAAGCTTGTGATATTTTACAGGTTGGTCAGTTGAAAGGCCTTCAACCGCTTGATCTGCTACAGTTACACTTGGAACTACTGGATTAGCAGCTTCCCCTTCTGCAACTACCAAGGTCGCAGCGATTTCTTCATCTTCTAAAATACCTTTTGCTGGGATGCGAGAGCCTGGGATTGCTAGTTTAGCTTGGTCTTCAGCTGCAATTTCCCACTTATTAACATCATAGCTTGCTACAGTACCATCTGACAATACGTAGGAAACAGATTTGTCAACTGAATTTAGGTCTGTATTTGGAGCGATTCTCTTGACTACAGGCAATTCTGCTTCGAGAGCCAAGACTTCAACACGCGCTTCTACATCACGTCCATCTGCCACACCCTTAACAGTCACAATTCCTGGTTCGTTGACATCAACTGCTGACCACTCTACTGGAAGTTTTGCACGACTGCCGTCACTGTAGATAAATGCCACTTTCTTAGGCATTTTTGGTGCTTGTCCGATAACTGTACGTACTTTAGGTACTTCTGTACCTAAGACAGTTTTTTCTTCTTGGTCTTTCTTACCTGTGAAGATAGTAGTTTGAGCAGATTTCAAGAGATCAGAGTGAGCAGTCAAAGTAAATTTACCAGCTTGCTCAGTTGATTTGACAATGACAACACCCTTACCATTGAAGGCCTTACGAACCCATGAACCGTCTGCTTGCTCTTTGTAACGCTCACGGCTAGCTTGTTCACCGTTATCCACACCGACAATCTGACCTTGGCCGTGCAACTGGAAGCGAACAAGGTTATTGGCAGTTGGAACTACATTACCAGCGCTATCAACGATTTCGTAGTAAATATAAGTGAGATCTTTTCCGTCTGCTGCGATAGCATTTTCTTCTTTGACTAGGCGAACACCTGCAGGTTCACCAGCAGTCGTAACCTTATCACGAGCAATTTCATTACCAGCCTCATCGCGAGCTACTGCTTCCAAGGTTCCAGGGTGATAAGCAACCTTCCACTCAAGGTAAAGTTCCTTGGCATTGGCACCTTCTTGGTAAGTACGGCCATCACTAGTTTGTTTCTTGTTAAAGGTTTTCTTACCTAGAGACTCGCCATTCAAGAACAGTTCCACACTGGCAGCATTTGAAAATGCACGAACAGGAATCTTACCATCTGCGTCCGCTACATTTGCTTTCAGAGTAGGATCTTCCCAGTTCCAGTGAGGAAGGAGGTGAACCATTGGTTTCTTCTGAGCAGAAACCCATTGGCTTTGGTACAAGTAGTAGTCATTCTTAGGAATGCCAGCTGTATCTACGATACCAAAGTAAGAACTCTTAACTGGTGTGTTGTTTTGGTTGTGCCATGGAGTAGGCTCACCGATATAGTCAGTACCTGTCCAGATAAACTGACCAGCATAACCAGCATTGTCTCGGTCAAAAGTCCACGATGCAGTGGCTGTTTTACCCCAACCAACACGGTCATTACCATAGTCTGATTGCTCATAATGACGGTAAGCTTGGTTGCTATGAACTAGCTCACTTTCTGGACGGAAATAGCTACCACGAGTACGAGTTGCAGAAGAAGTTTCTGAACCGTAAATCAACCAATTCGGATGTTTCGCACGAAGCTTCTTGTAGTTGTCCTCTGAGTAGTTAAATCCAACCGCATCAAGTTCGTTGGCAATCTTTTCATGATCACCACTACCATCACCAAAGCGGAACTTATCTGCTCCCATAGTAACATAGCGTGTCTTATCAACTGCTTTAATAACTTGGACCAAGCGTTTAACAGTCGCTAGAGAACGAGCCTTACCGTCTGCTTCACCGATTTCATTACCGATAGACCACATGACGATAGCAGGGTTATTCTTGCCTCTCTCGACCATTGTACGTAGGTCAAAATCAGACCATTTTTCACCTTTTTTAGCATCTGGGTGAGTGGCGTCTTTGTCAAAGAAACGTCCGTAGTCATACTGTTTCTTCCCACCGTACCAAGTATCGAAGGCTTCTTCTTGCACCAACAAACCTAGTTCTGCAGCGATCTGCAAGGTCTGCTCACTAGCTGGGTTGTGGGTTGTACGGATAGAGTTCACACCCATATCCTTCATCTGTTTCAGACGACGGTATTCTGCCTTATAGTTTTCTTCAGCCCCTAGAGCTCCGTGGTCGTGGTGAAGAGAAACCCCATGGAATTTGATGCGTTCACCATTCAAAGAGAATCCTTCATTTGGTGTCCAGTTATAGTAACGGTAACCAAACAAGTCCTTCTTAGCATCGACCAATTGACCATCACGATAAACACGAGTCACTAATTCATAAAGAGCTGGTTTATCATTAAGGACTGTCCAGAGTTTTGGTTTCTCAACTTGCAAAATAGCATTTAGGCTAGTTGATTGATGAGCTTTCAAGACTTGGCTATCTGTACGAACCACGTCCGTTACAGCCTGACCATTTCTTTCAATAATTTGGTATTCAGCAACAATTTCATGATCTTTGTCATCTGTATTGACAATCTTACTTGTTACATGAGTATCAACCTTACCATTTTGTTGTTTTTCAAGGTCTGGTGTTAAGATAGTTGTTCCATTTTTCTCAGCATGAACCTTATCTGTGACTTGAAGGGTAACATCGCGGTAAATACCACTTCCTGAATACCAACGGCTACTTGGTTGTTTATTGACCGCATGTACAGCTACGACATTCTCACGACCGTCTTTATTGAGATAGTCAGTGATGTCATATGAGAATTGGTTGTAACCATTTGGATAGTGACCAACTAGCTGACCGTTTACGTAGACTTGCGAATCCATATAAACTCCATCAAAGACCAGACGAACATTCTTATTAAGGTCTTTTTCATCAAGTTTAAAGGTCTTGCGATACCAAGCATCACCACCATTGAGTTGTCCACCTTCGTTTTGGGCAGGAGAATCATGATCAAAGTCATTGTAAATACTCCAGTCATGAGGAAGGTCTAATTTCTTCCAGCTTGATACATCTGCATCTGGTTTGATAGCATCTTTTGCATTGGCATTGAGTTTAAAATGCCAGTTTTGGTTAAATTCTACTTTACGGTCCTCAACCAATTGATTTACCTCCTCGCTGGTAGCCGATTTTAGGTCCGGTTTTTCCGTTTGAGCAGATTGATCTTGAGTAATTGCTTGAGGTTTCTTATCTAAGATGGAATCCACTTTTTTATCAGAATCTGATTGTACAGTTTGGTCGTCCTGTGCCTTTTCAACTTCATGAGCTGGTGTAGCAACTTCACTTGCAGCTGATTCAGTTGATGCTGGCTGTTCTGGACTTCTTGTTTCACCAAGATCCTCTTTATGAGACTCATCCTCTACTTTTTCTGCAGCAACTGCAATTGGAGTTTCATCAGCTGAGACTGGGCTTGCACCAGCTACACTTGCTCCAAATAAGACTGAGCAAGTACCGATGACTACAGAGCAAGTTCCAACGGTAAATTTTCGGATACTGTACACTCTTTTTCGATTCCAATGATCTTTTCTCATAAGATCCTCCTTATATTCGTAACCGCTTCCAATTTTATGTAAGCGCTCTACTTTTTCAGTAGTATTTTGCTTCTATTTTATAAAATAATATAAGAAACTTCAATACTGGCAGCATAAAAATCATACTTTTGATTCTTTTTTCTATAATTAGTAGAAAACTTTGAAAATCTGAATGTACATTTAGTGAATGATTTTACTAAAAAAGGCGGTGGGACAGAAATCGATAGACAAAGTCTCGATTTCGTAGTCCCAGCCCCGCGAGGATGATTAGGATCTTTTTGGAGTCTAATACTCAATGAAAATCAAAGAGCAAACTAGGAAGCTAGCCGCAGGTTGCTCAAAGCACTGCTTTGAGGTTGTTGATAGAACTGACGAAGTCAGCTCAAAACACTGTTTTGAGGTTGTTGATAGAACTGACGAAGTCAGTAACATACCTACGGCAAGGCGACGCTGACGTGGTTTGAAGAGATTTTCGAAGAGTATAAAAGACGAACAAAAAGTTCAATCAACTACCGCGTCAAAGTTTGATTGCTAATAAAAAGTGAGGTCGGGATCTTTTGTCCCAACCTCTTTTACGGACTATCAAACTGATATTTCCTTATAGATTATTGACTAGATTTCTCCTTTTTCAGTAGCTTGACCATCTCATTTTTACGTTCTTCAAGCTCGGCAATTTGCTGAAGCAAAAGCTCTGAAAAATCACATTCAAGCTCTTCAGTTTCGCCACTATTATACCAATCTAGAGCTACTATATGATTGTCCTTATCAAAGCAGAAAATCACATCTCCATCCCCGATGATAGATAGAAATGGAATATAGTCAACAAATCCTAAATCATGTAATTCCTTGGTTTTTATTCGAATGTCTAAAAAGTCTGGGATCCCATTTGCAATTCCAAAGACCTTAATACCTCGACAGAAGGTCCAAAATGGTGCTACATCGTAAGCCTTGGCTCTTGGCCATAGCTCTTCCCTGACTTCCATAAAGAGGCCTCCCAGAGCTGACATGGTGAATTCTCTGAAATCTTCTGGCAGACGAATACCATATTGATTTTCAAAATCCTGAACATCTTCTTCCGATGGTTCATTGCCCATGCAGGCGACAACTTGATAAGTTTCCTTATCATAGTGACGAAAATAATCATAAACTTCCTTGAGTGCCATCATCCAACTCCTTATCCAAGATAGATATACTCGATAACCACATCACATAGTTGGTGATCCTCATCATAGCCAAAGTAAACAGGATAATTTCCATCTCCAAAACCAGACTGAATCATTGGAATAGTCAGGTCTGTATCTGGGATTTTAAAGTTAATCCAATCACCGCCTTCTCGTTGATATAGGGGATGTTCTATGGCATTTTGAGCAAAAATTTCCGCAAAGAAATCATCATAGATGTTTTTTTCAGGATTTTCTTGATACCATTTTTCTTCAAAATCACAGTAGGCATTTTTTGTCTCAACATCCACAATAGTTGCCAAGCCTGCATCGACTGAAAATCCAAAATAAGAATCTTCTTCAACCGAATCCAGGTTTTCATTGCCAATTAAGGCTTCATAGTAGACAACTGGAAGCTTATCTGTAAATTGAACTCTTGTTGCAACATACCGATAATGATCTTCTTCTATCTTGACTACTAAGGTTTTGAGAGGAAATGTTCCTTTAGGAACTGTCTCTAGATAGGGGTTTTCATTCCTACGGAGCCAGACCAAAGGATCTCTAACTAATATTTCTCCACTTGGGAAGATCACTTCCCCCATATCTAAGACAAAGACTTCCTTGCCGTCTATTTCTTTCATCTCGAAACACGCTGCGTAATTGACAGACGAGGTCAAAATATGTTTGATTTCTTGGTATTTTTGCAACCATTCTTCAGAAACTTGAAGTTTTTCCATCGGTCTTTCCTTTCTCGTTTAAAACAAACCTGTACTGAAGTTAAAAATAGATTTAAATCGAATCTAAATAAACCACAAATCCAGCTGGCAAGATAACTTGTTGTCCATCTTCAAACTGGCAATGACTCGCTAAATCAACTGAATCTCTGTCTAAAATGTATTTCTCAGAAGACTGATTGAAGATTGCCTGAACTTCTTTTCCTTCATAGCTCCATTTCAAAGCTAGAACATCTGGTTTCAATTCTTCCAAGCGATAATTACCATGCTGGATCATGCTTGCCACTTCCTTACGAACCTTAATTAATTTCTTCATGAAATTCAGCATATCATTGTCCTCAGAAACACGGTCCCAAGGCATGACACGACGGCAATCGGGATCTGGTCCACCTTTAAGTGCCAGCTCTGTTCCGTAATAGATACAAGGAGTCCCTTTTTGAAGATAGAGGAAGGTTAAAGCAGCCTTAACATACTGGATATTTCCTTTGGCAGTCGTGAGGATACGCTCTGTATCGTGAGAGTCTAAAAGGTTAAACATCACTTCCGAGATTTGTTGCTTATAGTACATAGACTGGCTATTGATTTCTGAAATGAACTGCTCTGTCTTTTTATGCTGACGCAAGAAATAATCCTTGATACTTTCAGAAAGTGGGTAGTTCATAACTGCATGGAACTCATCCCCTTTTAGCCAAGGCTGAGAAGTATGCCAGATTTCACCCAAGATGTACAAATCAGGCTTTTTAGCAAGAACTGCCTTTCTGAAATCTCTCCAGAACTGGTGGTCAATTTCATTGGCAACGTCCAAACGCCAAGCATCGATATCAAAATTCTCAATCCAGTAGGTCGCAACACTTAAAAGATAAGCTTTAACCTCAGGATTGGCTGTATTTAACTTAGGCATATAGCTGGCAAAGGCAAAGGTATGATACGGTAGTTCTCTTGGGTTCTTAACTTTATCCTCAGTAACTGGGAATTCTTGAATATGGAACCAATCTTTATAAGGGGAATTTTCTCCGTTTTTTAAGACATCCTGCCATTGGGCAGACTGGTAACCGATATGGTTAAACACCGCATCAAGCATGATCTTAATGCCACGTTTATGAGCTTCTTCAACTAGATTATGAAAGACTTCCTTGTCTCCAAAGTGACGGTCAATCTCAAAATAATCCGTGGTATCATATTTGTGATTGGTTGTAGCTTCAAAAATCGGACAGAGATAGAGCCCAGTGATTCCTAGGTCTTTGAGATAGTCCAGATGGTCGATAATCCCTTGCAAATCTCCACCAAAAAAATCATCCCTTTCAGGAGAAATCTCTGCATCCCACGCTCGAGCTCCATTTGGAGTTAGTTTTGGATTTCCATTAGCAAAGCGTTCTGGAAAAATCTGGTACCAAACGGTATTTGAAACCCAGCTTGGAACTTGGCAACCATCGATTTCGTGAATGTAAGGAAGCTTGAAACCATTACCTTCAGCATCCAAGTTTTCTTGAGTATGTTCTACACAACCCTTATCTCCATAGAAGACACCCTGACCTTCCTTATCAAGGAGTTCAAAGAGATACTGAATCCGTGCAAAATGAACCGAAACTGTAACCTGCCAATAATCAAATAAGGCGTCTGAGGTTACTTTGGTCATTTCATTCTTAGCTTCATACTTATCCTCAATAAAAATAAAGGGATCACCATAGTGTAGAATGACCTGCTGGACATCATTTTTCTTGGTTCTGATTCGAATATGTATCTGACCTTCCTTATAAAGATAAGCATACTCTGATTCTGGTCTATGATAAATGGCTGTTAATTCCATGTCTTGTCTCCTAAAATTAATAAAAACGCAAACGTTTTCATAATTGCTGGTTCCAGTATACTATTTTAAGATTCGATTTGCAATTTTTATACCAGTTTTACGATAGATATATAGATGGACAAGGGAAAAATTGAGTAGACTCTTTTTGAGCTTTAAAAAGAGAGTTTCCATGAACCGGAAAACTCTCTCATCATTACGGAGCAGATGATTAAAATAAATGCTATCTGATATCTTTAATCTTCTAAAATGAAAATTTCTTCAACATGTAGTCGTAGCAATCTTGCAATTTTCATTGCTAGTTCAAGTGTAGGATTGTACTTGTCATTCTCTATAGCAATTATGGTTTGTCGACTAACGCCTAATATTTTTGCCATATCTTCCTGACGTAGTCCTTCAGACTTTCTTAACTGTTTGATATTATTTTTCATACAGCATTAGTCTTTCTGAAAACAATAAATGCCAATTGCCAAAACTACGATAAGGATAACAACCATCAAAATTACTCCTTGAACAAGTTTATTTGGTTCTTTAAAATCCTCATCACCGTCAATCATTTTATGTTTTATTGCATGTTGAGTAAATCCTTGAATAGAAATAGATAAACATAAAATCAGACATGGTAACATTTCAAGTTTAATGCCTTTTGTAATAGATTGATAGATATTAAATACTGTCCATCCACATAAACCAAATAGAGCCGTTTTATAACCCCATTCCTCAGAACGTAGCTGAATCGCTCTGTCCATTTCATCCATTTTTCTCATAGTCCTGTTCCTCCAATCCGTCAAAAAATGTCAAGAGCTCTTTACATTTTTTATTATACTCTAAATCGATAAAATGTCAAGATGTTTTAACATTCTTAGGCTTTTTTTATTTTCTTCATCTATTCTAAAAATATTCCTAACTCCGATTTACAGCCTAGTCAATCTGACAAAGGGCAAGTTCTTTTAATCCTATTTTATCTTGACTTCATAAGCTTCGGCTATAGATATACTTTTAGTTATGTTAGACTCGAAGTTTATCCTCTCTTTTCTGCTTTCTTATCTAAATTATACTCCAAAACTATCAAATAGAGATAAACTACCAGTATATTCAGAGTTTATTTTTGATAAACAACTCCTCAAAATTAAAGCAAAAAGCCATTCCTCAAGGGAACAGCTTTCTCACTTATAATTAAAGGTTTCCCCAGCTAACTTATCTGCTAACTTGGGAAAGAGGGTGTAAAACTTATGGGCTAGATTGAGCAAGATTGGAAGATTGAGTTCCCGCTTGTTTTTTCCTATGGTTTTGACAATCTTTCTAGCTACTGCATCTGGCTCGAGTAGGAAACGGTCAACCGATTTAAGGTAGGTTCCATCCGGATCAGCCTGGTCAAAAAATCCTGTACGAATCGGACCTGGATTGACCGTTGTCACATAGACTCCATAGGGCATGAGTTCGAGACGCAAAGCGTTTGAAAAACCAATAGCCGCAAACTTGGTCGCTGAGTAAAGACTGGACTTGCCAGTAGCTATCAAACCTGCCATGCTGACGATATTGATGATATGCCCTTTTCGGTTCTCCCTCATACGAGCTCCAACCAACCGAGACAGATTCATCAAAGCAAAGGTGTTAACCTCAAACATCTGATGAATATCTTGATCAGAAATCTTGTCGAAGTCTTCAAAAATCCCGTAACCAGCGTTATTAATCAAAACATCAATCTTGCCATAGCGCTGGTAGAGTTCAGCTACTAGGCCTTCTAGGGCTTGAGGATCGGTAATGTCCATCTCGACCAAGTCAGCATGTGGGTGATTCGCATATAGTTGAGCTAATTTTTCCTTGTTTCTGCCGAGTAAGATGAGTTGGTCATCTGGCAAGAGTTTGACCATTTCTTGGGCTAGACCACCACTAGAACCCGTAATGAGAATAGTAAACATACTTATCCTTTCTCAATCTTCTAGATTTCCACTTCTTCTAGGTCTTTAACCACATGGACATTTTCAAAAATCGTTGCCGCATCTTTCTTGAGCTGGCTAATGTCTTTTGAAAGAAAACGGGCACTGATATGGTTGAGTAGGAGGCGTTTGGCACCTGCTTCAACTGCGACCTCCGCTGCCTGCATGTTGGTTGAGTGACCATGATTGCGAGCAATTTTTTCATCACCCTTGCCATAAGTAGACTCGTGGACTAGGACATCAGCATTGATACCAAGACGCACACTAGCATCCGTTTTTCGAGTATCACCCAAAATAGTGATAATCTTACCAGATCGCGGTGCTGAGATATAATCTGCTGCCTTGATCTCGGTGCCGTCTTCTAGGACAACATCCTGACCGTTTTTGATTTTTCCAAAGAGTGGTCCAAATGGCACACCAGCAGCTTTGAGCTTTTCAGCATCCAAGGTTCCTTCTAAATCCTTTTGCATGATACGATAGCCGACACAGAAAATAGTGTGATCCAACTCTTCTGCATACACCATGAATTTATCAGTTTCGAGAATTTTCCCTAGGGAATCCTTGTCAAACTCATGGAAATGAATCTTATAGGGCAGACGTGATCCAGACACACGTAAACTAGTCAAGACAAATGACTTAATACCTTGGGGACCATAGATTTCCAAATCTGTCTGCTCTTCATTGGCTTGAAAGGCACGACTAGAGAGAAATCCTGGTAAGCCAAAGATATGGTCTCCGTGTAAGTGGGTGATAAAGATTTTGCTGACCTTGCGTGGTCGAATTGTAGTCTCAAGAATGCGATTTTGCGTTCCTTCGCCACAGTCAAAAAGCCAGACTTCGTTAATCTCATCCAAGAGTTTCAGGGCGAGACTTGAAACGTTGCGGGCTTTAGAGGGCTGACCAGCCCCCGTTCCTAAAAATTGAATATCCATTCGATACTTTCTAATTAATCAATATATAACATAGCGGTGCGGTTTTCTGAGCGATAATAAAACTTACCAGTATAGGCTTTAGCTTCTTGTAGCAAATCCTCTTGACTATAGCCTTTGAGACGTTTGCGACCATCAGCCAAGCTTTCCAAATCAGTCAAAGCTGTGAGATTTTCTACGTTAACAACATCCTCTTCTCCGACAGCCTTCATATAAATCTTTCCAGACTCCTCAAAGACTAGCTGATGGGGGAAAATTTGCGCAATTTCAAAAAGCAAGTCAGCTGTGATTGTTTCCTCAGTTTCTGAGAAAATCCGACCCAGACCTTCTTTCTCATAGCAAAAACCAAAAGATTTGCCTGACAGATTAAGACGAATAAAGGGTTTGCTTTCTTCCGTGAAACTTGGCTCAGCATTGTAGAGGTTCAGTTCCTGGCTGACTTCTGCAAAATAATCCGTCGCAGCTTGAGGACTTTTTTTCTGGTAGAGTTCTGCAAAGTAGGCATTAACCACGCTAGGTGGAGGTGTGATGAGAGCTAGTTGCTCCTCTTCAGACCTACTAGCTAAAAGCTGATCTAGATATACCTTGTCTAAACTCGTATAGCCACCATATTTGAGAGCTAATGATTTGATATCAGTCATAAAATTCTTCTAATCTCCATTTATTTTTCTCAGAAATGTAGCCTCTGATGACTTCGCCATCATCTTGGTAGTCACGTTCTTCAAGAATCGCAACACTTTCTAAATCATGAATCTTGTAAGACTTAGAAAAAGGCACGCGCAAAGTAAAGGGTTCAAAAATTTCCTTGATCTTATCTAGCAATAAAGCTTGCAACTGTTCTCGACTATCTTTAGACTTGGCAGAAATCAGTGCATACGGCGTTTGGGTAGGCGTGAAATCTTCCACCAAATCCGCTTTATTATAAAGGGTTAGGCGAGGAATATCCTCCATGTCCAAATCTTTCATGATAGACAGGACCGTTTTTTCATGTTCCTCATGGTAAGGATTGCTGGCATCAATAACATGAACCAGAAGATCTACATGCTTGCTTTCTTCCAAGGTCGACTTGAAACTAGATACCAACTCTGTCGGCAAATCTTGAATAAATCCAACGGTATCGGTCAAGGTTACCTGTAGATTGCCACCAAGATGGATGCTTTTAGTCGTCGCATCCAGAGTTGCGAAAAGCTCATTTGCCTCATACTGGATCTTGCTAGTCAAGGTGTTCATGATGGTTGACTTACCAGCATTGGTGTAACCAATCAAACCAATCTTAAAGGTGCTTGACTCCAAGCGTTTTTCTCGAACTGTTGCCCGATTTTTCTCCACCACTTTAAGTTGACGTTCGATATCTGTGATCTGATTGCGAACACTACGACGATTAAGCTCCAACTGACTCTCACCTGGACCACGGGAACCAATTCCCCCTGCCTGACGGCTAAGCATAATTCCTTGACCAACCAAGCGAGGTAAGAGATACTTGAGTTGCGCAAGATGAACTTGAAGCTTTCCTTCATGACTTCGAGCTTTCATGGCAAAGATATCCAAAATCAACTGCATACGGTCAATAACCTTGACCCCGAGAACTTCTTCTAAATTGACATTTTGACGAGGTGTCAGACGGTTGTTGACGATGACAGTCGTGATTTCTTCTGCGTCCACCATTTGAGCTATTTCTTCTAACTTACCAGAACCGACGAAGGTCTTGGAATCGTATTTTTCACGTTTTTGTCTGTAGCTATCTACTACAACTGCACCTGCTGTCTTTGCTAGACTGGCTAGTTCTTCCATAGAGAGGTCAAAATTTTCCATGCCCTGGAGTTCAACACCAATGAGCAAGACTCGCTCCTCTTTTTTCTCCGTTTCAATCATTTAAAAACTCCTCAATCTGGCTTAAAATGCGCTCTTTCACACCAGATTCTCCTATCTGATAAAAGGTCACCTGCATGCGGTTACGGAACCAGGTTAGCTGGCGCTTGGCAAAACGACGAGTCGCCTGCTTGAGACTATCACTAGCCTCCTCCAAACTCTGCTCTCCTCGAAAATAGGGAAAGAGTTCCTTGTAGCCAATCCCTTTAGCAGCCTGCACATCTGGATAATGGTCAAAGAGCCACTTGGCTTCATCTAGAAGTCCAGCTTCAAACATCAGGTCCACTCTGTGATTGATACGCTCATAAAGCTGACTACGCTCATCATCCAAGCAAATAATCAGAGGTTCATACAAGGTCTCTTGATTTTCCAAGTCTTGAGCAAAATGGGCAATTTCCAAGGCACGCATGGCACGACGACGATTAAACTGGGGAATTTCAAGGCCTATTTGCTCTACAAGATGGGCTAACTCCTCATCTGAAAAAGGATCTAGACTAGCACGATAAGCTAAAATCTCCTCATGAGGTGTCTCCCCACCTAAATGATATCCTTCTAGCAGACTCTGGATATAAAGTCCTGTCCCACCTGCAATAATAGCGAGCTTACCTCGACTTTGAATATCCTCAATGGCCGCCTTAGCTTCTGAAACAAAATCAAAAGCCGAGTAAGACTCGGTTACTTCTCTCACATCAATCAAGTGATGAGGAACACTTGCCTGCTCCTCTGGACTAGCCTTGGCTGTCCCAATATCTAGTCCTCGATAGACTTGTTGGCTATCTCCACTAACTACTTCACCATTAAAACGCTTAGCAACTTCAATGGCTAGAGCTGTCTTTCCAACTGCAGTCGGTCCAACAATCACAATTATTTTTGTTTTCATCTTTTTTCCTTGAAAAATTCCCATTTTTTCGTTACTATTATTATATCACAAAAAGGTCAGTCAGAAAAATGCGACCTCTTGAGGTAGCTGGCTGATTTATAAGTTAAAGGAGGAATACTCATGGCTAAAGGTTTCGCTAAAGGTCTTGTAACAGGTATTGCAGGAACTGTCGCTGCAGTTGCAGGTGCAGTTTACGCAGTTAAAAAGAAAGTGATCGAACCAGAAGAACAAAAAGCAGCTTTCATCGAAGAAAACCGTAAGAAAGCAGCGCGTCGTCGCGTATCACGTTAAAAAACAAAAGAAGTTGGGATTTATAGTCTCAACTTCTTTTTTTCTATATTTATACTCAATAAAAACCAAATAGGAAACTAGGAATCTAGCGTGTTTTGAAGAGATTATCAGAGAGTATTAAATAGCTAGGTCAAACTTCAACTGTGGCTTGACTGGATCATAATCAACCAGCTCAAAATCTTCTGCTTTAATATCAAAGAAGTTTGTCTTGTCTGGTACATTCAAGACCAAACGTGGTTGGCAGTTTGAAGGCTCACGACGAAGCAATTCCTGAGCTTGTTCAAATTGATTGTCATAGATGTGAAGGTTGTTGATAAAGTAGAAGAATTTCCCAACTTTCCAACCAAAGTGTTTAGCAATCATCATTTGAAGAGCCACATACTGCATAGCATTGATATGGTGGGCCACCAGCATGTCATTAGAACGCTGGGTCAAGGTTGCATCCAAATAGATTTCCCCATCTACACGACGGACATCAAACATAGTCTGAAAGGCACATGGAAGAAGGCCGTCTGTTTCCTCGAATGCTTGATAATCCCAGAGCGAGATGATATTGCGACGGTTCCAAGGATTGACTTCTAACTGTTTGAGAATCTTGTTAATGATGTCATGCTTCTTAACAACAGCCCCATAACGTTCCCCAATAGTCCCTGTATCTCCAACTTCCCAGTCATTCCAGTAGTGAACATTGTACTTATCATTGAGTACTTCTAAGCTATTGGTCTGGTCTTGATAAATCCAAAGTACTTCCTTGATGGCTGATTTGATTGCGATGGGGCGCAAGGTCGTGATTGGAAATTCGCCCTTAGACAAATCATACTCCGCAAAAGCACCTGTGATGTACTTGGAGTTAGCTACTGTTCCATCCTTATACTTGGGACGTGCTTGCTCGGAAAACACACCCTCATTCAAGATTCGCTCGATATTTTCTTTAAAAATCGTATCTGCTTTTGTCATTTACTCTCACCTCAATTATTGTCTTAACTAGTATAGCATAAAAAGGGCTTTTCTACCTGCTCAGCAAATCAATGGCCTTTTTATATTTCTTCAATCTTTCCCTATCCTTTGCAGTAATAGAAGGCAATCTCGATAAATCTGAATTATGTTTTAGATCAGCTAATTTGACTACTCGTGCTAGAGGATTTGTCTTTACAGTTTCCAAATATGCTTGATAATCTTGCATTGGTTTCTTTGTCAAAACCTGAACATCAGTAACAACTGTTTCTGGTAAACCAGCTTGTAATAGTTCTTCAGCTGAAACAGGACTATCCTCAAGAACATCATGCAACAAAGCAACTGCTTTTTCTTCTTCCGTTTGTACAAGACTGGCTACATAGATTGGATGTTCTATGTAAGCCACCCCTGCCTTATCCAGTTGCCCTTCATGAGCTTGCCTAGCAATAGACAAGGCTAAATCAACCATGGATTGTTCTACAGTATTCATCCAAAACTCCTCCTATCATTAGTGAGCTATTACTTTATTTTAACAACTTCAACTTAAAAAGAGCTTGATCAATATCCAAGCTCTTGATTCATGTGCATTATTGCAAGACAAGTGACGCAGCACCAATCACTCCAGCGTCATTTCCTAGAGTTGCAAGAGCTAGTTTAGTTGTTGTGCGAACTTGTGGGAAGGTATTTTCATCATAAACCTTTTGCACACCTTGAAGGAGGAATTCTCCCGCAGCTGATACACCACCACCTATAACGATTGTTGATGGGTTTAGGATTGAACCGATGTTGGCACATGCAATACCCAAGTAACGTGAGAAGTTACGGTAAACGATCAAGGCAAGGTCATCTCCTTCTTTTGCCAAATCAAAGACAGTTTTAGCTGTTACTTCTTCTCCGTCATCAATCAAGCGTTTCAACTCTGCATCGCCTTCGTATTCATCTGCGTAACGACGAGTCAAGTTGACGATACCTGTCGCTGAAGCTACTGTCTCAAGACAGCCTTTCTTACCGCAAGTACATGCGATTGGTTGGTCAAAGTCAACTGTGATGTGTCCAAGTTCACCAGCAGCACCTGCAACACCGTGAAGCAATTTACCTTCTGCTACGATACCGCCACCAACACCTGTACCAAGTGTCATAAAGACAACGTCTGGTTGGTTGTCACCAGCACCCATCCAACGCTCACCAAGAGCTGCCACGTTGGCGTCGTTGTCAATGAAGAATGGAATACCCAAGGCTTTTTCCATTTTTTCTTTGATTGGTTGAAGAGTTTTCCAGTTCAAGTTGTAGGCACCGATAACAGTCCCTTTTTCACGGTCAACCACACCAGGTGATCCCATACCAATTCCACGGAAATCTTCAGCAGACAATCCAAGCAAGCCCAAACGGTGTTGAATAGTTTCAATCATATCGTCTACGATATGGCTTCCTTCATCCAAAATGTTAGTCTTAATAGACCATTTTTCTTGGATTTCTCCTTCTTGCGTTAAAATAGCGAACTTGATAGAAGTTCCACCAAGGTCAATCCCAATAATCTTTTGACTCATCGTCTTCTCCTTATCCTTAATTGAAAATGCTTACAGTACTAGTATAACAAAATCTGCCATTCAGTGCAAAGGTTTGCATTAACTTTCCAGAATTTTTTCTATTCTATGGTTTCCACAAACCAGAAGCATCTACATAATAGCGTCCGCCATCAACTCGCTCATTCTTAGCCATTTTACCATCCGATTTCAAATAGTAATTTCCTTGCCATGCATTACGAGCATAAGATCCATCTGATTTTAAGTAGTACCAAGATTGGTAAGAAGAGTCATAGACCCATTCACTCTGAGCCATTTTCCCATTTGACTTGAGGTAATATGCACCTTGCCAAGTATTTTGCGCATAAGATCCATCTGATTTGAGGTAATACCAGGCTTTGTAGTAAGAATCATAAATCCATTCACCCTGAGCCATCTTACCATCTGATTTGAGGTAGTAACTTCCTTGCCAAGTATTGCGGGCATAAGATCCATCTGATTTGAGGTAATACCAGGCTTGGTAATAGTTATCGTATACCCACTCATTCTCAGCCATTCTTCCATCTGACTTGAGATAGTAAGCACCCTGCCAAGTATTTGTTACTGGTTTCCCATTTTCAGAAAAATAGTACCAAGATCCATTCTGACGAACCCAGCCACTTTCAGCTGCTACACTTGGGGTAGGTGCTACACTATCAGGTGCTACATTGGTGTTAGCTTGAGATGCACCCGTCTTTTTCTCTTTTAAAACTCCCTGAGGCGCATTCTTCGATTCACAAGCGATTCCATCATGATCCTTATCCAGAGTGGCAGAATAACCTGGTTCTCCCTTATGAATATCTGCATATCCATTCTCCCAAGCTTCCTTACAGCTCGAAAAATGGATACTTTCATCTGCAACAACAGGATGTAAAAACAGAGCAAGGACAGGTAAAGAAACTAGGCCTAGTTTTAATAGATGACGTTTGTTCATGATTTTCTCCTAAAATTATAATATCAATCTCAATATTATTTTATCAAACTTGTTTCAGCAATTCAAGAAAACTTCTGGTTAATTCTGCAAACTCTTTTGGTTTTGCCTTATTCAAGACATGAGGGCCGTCAGGGATGATCTCAAACTGAGAATCTGGAATCAGTTCTTGAATAGCTTTCATTGAACTGAGATTAGGCTTATCCTGACTACCACAAATTAACAAGCTTGGATAGGGACAATTCCGTGCAATCTCTCTTAAATCAAGTGTTTTTAATTCCTCAGAAACTCCAACCATAAGAGCTTTATCTGCCCCCTGCTTCTCATATATCCTCTTAGGAAGCAATTTAAATATCAGCAACTGAATGTAAAAAGGAATGTTACCTGCTAATTTCAGTGGACATCCTGACAAAACCAAGGCCTGAAGATTTGGTATCTCAGAACTTGAAAGCTCCAACGCTAGTGCAGCCCCTAAAGACAAACCGATTAAGACAAAAGGTTCTGTTTCCTTTGATAAGTGCTGATAAATGCGTTCCTTGGCTTCTTGGTAGGTCCCAACTCCTGAAGAAAATAAGTCCAGGGCTTCAGAGGGATAATCTGCCAGCAAATCCTGAACTTCTTTCCAACTATCTGCTGACTGTCCCAAACCGTGTAAAAATATGAGTTTCAATTAGTTCTCCTTTACTGACAATTCATACAAGCCCCTGACTGCATTACAGCCATAGATAACTTCTGCGCGCTTCAAATCTTCTATGGTCAAGTTCTTCTCTTCTACTTGTCCGCTTTCAAGTAAATGCTGGCGATAAATTCCAGGTAAAAGACCAAGATAGCTAGGTGGTGTATAGAGCTTACCATCCATTTTTAAAACCAGATTCGCAATAGAAGTTTCAAGCAATTTTCCATCAACAGTGTGATAGATGATTTCCTGCTCTCCCGTTGTCAAATGCGGTCGGTGGGTCGTCTTAAAGTAGGTAAAGGCCTGCTGCAAATCAGCTTCTTGCAGACAAAGTTTAGCCTGACAGAAGCCAGAACTAAGTGGTGTTAATACTTGTCGATCAATGTCTATTTCTCCAGACTTATTGAGACTGATTCGCAAACGGTAGTCTTGATGGAGGTCACAAGCCTGACATTCCTTCTCTATTTCTTCTATCAAACCAGCTTCATCAAATGGAAAGGCAAAGTAACGACTTGCTTTTTGCAGTCTTTCTAGATGTTGCTTTTCAAAGAGTAATTTTTTTTGGCTGATTTTCCCTGTCGTAATCAATTGAAAACGAGGCTGTTTTCGGTAAAGAACAGCAGCCTTTTGCTGGACTTCACGGTATTCTGACTCCCAAGTGCTATCCCAAGTGATGCCTCCACCGACTCCATAGATGGCTTGCTCTCGATGCAGTTGAATGGTTCGAATAGCCACATTGAAAATCCGGCGCCCATTTGGAAGCAAGAGACCAATCGTACCACAGTAGACTCCTCTAGCTTGTGGTTCCAAGTTCTTGATAATTTCCATAGTCGCTATCTTGGGAGCCCCTGTAATAGAACCACATGGAAAGAGTGAACGGAAAATTTCAACTAGGTCAACATCTGGTCGTAACTGACTCTTGATGGTCGAAGTCATCTGCCAAACCGTTGAATACTGTTCCACCTGACATAAACGTTCCACATGCTCACTTCCCACCTCAGACAGACGATTCATGTCATTGCGCAAGAGGTCCACTATCATCATATTCTCTGAGCGATTTTTAGGATCCTTTTCTAACCAAACTGCCTCTTTCAAGTCTTCAGCATCAGTCAAACCACGTTTAGTCGTCCCCTTCATAGGACGAGTTGTCAGTTCACGATCATTTTGTTCAAAAAAGAGTTCTGGACTCATGGAAATCACTGCCATGTCGTCATGTTCAACATAGGCATTGTAACCTGCCTCCTGCTCTACCACCATGCGATTGTAGATAGCAAAAGGGTTAGAAGTCAACTCCTGCTTGAGTTGAACGGTGTAGTTGACCTGATAGGTATCTCCCTGCCGTAAATGATGGTGAATCTGGGCAATCGCCTTTTCATAGTCCTCTGCAGAAGTTACTTCCTGCCAGTTTGATGGCAAATCCACCTCCTCATAAGTCAGAGGAATGCTGGATGTTTCAACTTTGTCATGAACAGTAAAGTAAAGCAAATACTCGCCCAGTAGAGGAACCTTGTGAACTGCTAGTTTTTCCTCAAAAGCAGGTGCAGCCTCATAACTGACATAACCTGCTACATAAAAGCCTTGCTCTTGGTAGTTTTCCACTTGAGCTAATAAGTCTGCCACTTCTGCTAAATCTCTGGTTCTTAACTCTTTGATAGGCTGGGTAAAGGTGTACCGCTCGCCCAAAGCCCTAAAATCAATCACTGTTTTTCTATGCATATCCTAAGTATACCATAAAAGCCAGACCCCAAACAGGAGATCTGGCAATTTTATTCTTTGAGAATGATAAAGTAGATGTCACTTTCTAAGAAAATCTGAACATAGCATTCTCTTTTATCACACCGACTTTTTATCTATCCTTTAGGAAAGAGTTCAGATGAAAAGGCATCTGTAACCTGTAATAGTTTTTGGAAGACTTTTTTCTTCAGAGCTACTGTATAGTTTGCAACTGAGCCTCCATACTTAAAGTTTCGGTAATCCGTTTCTACTGCTTGGTCAAACAAATCTTGCAATTTCTCGTAAGAATCAATTTGCTGGCCATCAATTTCAAAACTATGAATTCCTCGTTTTGCCTTGGCAATAATAGCGTCAAACCAGGCCTTCTTCCATTCTTCCAAGTTCTGGAACTTGCCCTTCGAAACCTTCTGGATGATGAAATCATCTCCAAGGGTGTCACGTCCCTCGCTTAACGCCTCATCCTTGTATTTATTAGAAGCATAGCCTAGGAAACCATTTTCGTAGCCATAATAACCCCACATACGGAAGGCATTATGCTTGAAGGATAGGGCTCCTGGAGCTCCCTGACTTGTATTTCCACCATAAATAGCATCCACCATCTTGACATTGACATAAGCTGTCTTGAGTTCTTCTGGTCGGTAAGTTCCTTGGTAATGCCTATTGGTGATGATGTTATGTTTGATTAAGTCATCCACAGAATTTAGCTGAGTCTTGGCTTCCTCATCTGTCAATGGACGGACATAGTCCCACTGGTTTGGAGCAAGGAGTTTATTATCTTGGTCCTGATGACGCATTTGCTTGGTCATCTTGCTGAACCAAGCCTTCTTCAAAGCCAGATCATTCTTAGCGAGTACTCGTTCTCCTTCCAGATAATCTAGAAGCATCAAGGCCTCGTTATACCCCTTCATGTAGTGGTCAATCTGCTGGCGTGTTTGCAACTTGGTTGGATCTGGATTGTACCATTGATCCCCATCATTTGGTCGCATGTAAGCCATGTTGATACCGAGGGCGCCGTACTCACCCTGATGACCTTCCTCAGCCGGTGACTGGAGCATGCCCTGAGCATAGGCTTCTACATAGGTTCCTTCACGGTGTTTGTAGCCACCCAGATAGACAATACGATCGTTGACGTGAGTTGTCTCATGGGTGTATACAGACAAGCCATACTCACTCATCATGTCAATTTCTACAAAGTGAACAGCATCTCTGGCATTTATCTTTGGATAGATAGAGGCATAAGCTCCTAGCTTATTGTCTTTATAGTAGCGACCTGCTGGTCCAAATACCTCACGAATTGGCGCGTAATCTTCCATACCACTAGTATGTCCATAACGCTCTACCCAGCCACGTCCATCAACGCGATAGCCTTCCCAAACTGGTGTAGCTACATTAAAGTCACTCTTAACCATACGGTCTTTGACATCATCAGCAGCAAGTCGATACCAGAAGTCCAAGTAAGTCAACTGACGGTCCGCTACTAGATCAATGTCAGCTTTCATCTGGTCTATTGTTTTGCCAGATTTATCTGCTGATCCAAAAGTAATGGTATTGTAGTTGGAAATCAAGAACATCTGTGCCTTCTTAACATTCAACAAAGGCAGAATCATATTGCGATGCAACCAGTTATTAAGATTGTCATAAGCCCGATGCTTCCGATTTGCAATTTCTTGATTCTTCGAAGCTCTCTCGGCTATGTACACATGGCCCTTGGTAGCATTCACAAACCAGTCATTCATATCCTTGTCAGTCGTCAATAACTGTCTGTTGTAGTCTAAGAAGGCATGTAAATCTTCAGATTTTGTATCTTTGGCTAGGACTCTTGCAAAGGTTTCATGAGTCTGGTCGCCTTTTAGGTTGTTCTCTCTTGAACCAAGTTCAATCAATCGATCCAAGATATCCACATTTTGCCCATAAAAATCTGGTTTAAAGAGCATGAGTTCTTTCAGGTTGTAATCCGCAAATCGGATACCGTAATAGCGATTAAGATAAGCAAGTCCCAGCATGATAGCTGATTGATTGTCCTGAACTTTTTTCTTCAAGGCAGCAGTTCTAGCAGGCGAATCATTCCACTGATAGTCTAGATTGGTAAGCAACTTATCAACTAGGGTTCCCAGCTGCGCTTTGACTTCTGCAAAGCTTTCTTCTAGATACCAGTTCTTCACTTCCTCAACCTTCTTATCAAGGCTAGTGGTTTGATCATCTAGGATTCGATAAACTCCATCCGACTGTAAGTCCACCGTTTTCAGGATAGATATTAGCTCCTTGGCTAGGGCTGAACGGTCCTTAACCAGCATATCTGGAGTATAAAGCAGATCCAAGTCGGCAATCTTGTATTCCTTGATGGCAGTCAAGCCAGAATTTTGTGAGGTAATTGCAAATACATCCTTGGTCTTGTCTGCATAATGAACCATGATATGATCTGCCACTGACAGGTCCGTCACAAAATCTTGTCCCTTCATAGCAATAACAGAGACTATCTCTTTCTTGGCTAGATTGTGTTTAAGATCCAGTTTATTCCCTTGATTAACGATCCATTCTTTATTGTAGAAAGGCTGTAATTTTTCAAGGTTACGATAGGCTTGATCATGGCGACTATCATAATCTTGAATATCCTTATAAGCGTATTCTTTTACACCGGCAATAGTCGGAGAATCAGCACTTGACTTAGCCAAGTAGTAGCTGTATCCTGCTTCAAAGGTTTTCTGAGCATTGCGCTGAATCAAGTCAGTTGCCTCAGCAGTAACCTTGTAGTACTCTTTGCCATCTATTCTCTCAGTTTGAATAGACTTGATGGCTAAACGGCTGGTCTTGTGGTCCTCTGAACTAATCTTGAGGTAATAGTTTGCTAAATCGCTTGGTGCTTCTGTTAGTTGTTGAATCTCAGACTCTTTGCCATTTTCAACCTTAACAAGGCTTGTTTCCTTGATATCTTTTATTTCTAGCTTTTTAAGCTCTAAACGAAGCTTCTTGTCCTCAAGTAGAGTGCTCTCCTCACCCTTACCACGATTAAAGACCATCCTTGTAGATATGGTGTAATCCGTATAAAGTTTCAGATTATCAACTGTTGCTTCCAGCTGATCACTCGTGAAGTCCAGAGTCTGTTCCTCTAGCCCCTTGGCTTTAATAGTGGCACTGATTTTTGAAACGGTAACGCCATCTGCCTTGTCCAAGTTATAGCTTAAGCGAGCTGAACGGCCCATCGAATTTCCAGTAATATTAGAAAGAGTAAGGACTGGTACAGGTTTTATCTCTACATTTTTCTTACTACCACGGACGATAATCTGATCTTTAGCTTCTGTTAAAATCCGTGTTGTTTCTTTGAGTTCTGAGATACGTTTCCCATCTTTTTCCTCATAGCTGGTAACAATCTCTTTCTCACCATCTTGACCGACTTGCTCAATTCTTGTTTCACCAAGAAGCATGTCTGGATCAATTTTTTCCCTAGTTTGTTTAGGAATCAACTCTTTTCGGACTTCAACATGTAGAGTCGGTTTTGCATCTTGAACGAGCGCTTCAGTGGCATTCACACCACCACTATAGCTAGGGAGTTCCTGTTTCAGAGTATCAACTGGGACTGCGCCTCCTTCATAATCTGGTAGGCTTTCAGCTACTGTACCTTGACCATTGACGCCTCCTTCAAATGTTGGTTTTGTTGGCTCGACTAAGGATTCGCCGAATACGCCACCGGTGAACTCAGGATGTTCCTGTTTCAGAGTATCAACTGGAACTGCACCACCTTCATACTCTGGTAAGGTTTCAGCTACTACACCTTGGCCATTGACGCCACCCTCAAATGATGGTTTTGTTGGCTCAACTAAGGATTCGCCAGATACACCACCTATAAATTCAGGTTTGTTGTGGACTTCTGGGACGCCACTTTGACTACTAAATTCTGCTTTATACTCTGGCAAGGCTTCAGCTACTGCTCCTTGACCATTGACGCCACCCTCAAATGTTGGTTTAGACGGCTCAACAAGTGGTTCACCATTAACTCCACCTGTGAATTCAGGATGTTCTTGTTTCAGAGTATCAACTGGAACTGCACCACCTTCATACTCTGGTAAGGTTTCAGCTACTGCTCCTTGGCCATTAAAACCACCCTCAAATGTTGGTTTAGACGGCTCAACCAAGGATTCGCCTGATACGCCACCTGTAAAGTCTGGTTTTTTGTGGACTTCTGGAAGGCCACTTTGACTGCTAAATTCTGGTGTGTACTCTGGCAAGGATTCGGCTATTGTACCTTGACCATTGACGCCACCCTCAAATGTTGGTTTAGACGGTTCAACCAAAGATTCTCCCGATACACCACCTGTAAATTCTAGTTTGTTGTGGACTTCTGGAAGGCCACTTTGACTGCTAAATTCTGGGATATACTCTGGCAAAGCTTCAGCTACTGTACCCGCGCCATTGACGCCACCTTCAAATGTTGGTTTAGGTGGTTCAACTAAAGATTCGCCGGATACACCGCCTGTAAAGTCTGGGATTTCCTGTTTCAAAGTTTCAACTGGAACTGCACCACCTTCATAGTCTTGTAGGGTTTCAGCTACTGCTCCTTGGCCATTAACACCACCCTCAAATGTTGGTTTAGACGGCTCAACCAAGGATTCGCCTGATACGCCACCTGTAAAGTCTGCTTTGTCATGGACTTCTGGGATGCCACTTTGACTGCTAAATTCTGGTGTATACTCTGGTAAGCTTTCAGCTACTGCTCCTAGGCCATTGACTCCACCTTCAAATGTTGGTTTTGTTGGCTCAACCAAGGATTCACCTGATACACCGCCTGTAAAGGCGGGTTTCTCGTGGACTTCTGGGATGCCACTTTGACTGCTAAATTCTGGTGTATACTCTGGTAAGCTTTCAGCTACTGCCCCTTGGCCATTAACACCACCCTCAAATGTTGGTTTTGTTGGCTCAACCAAGGATTCGCCTGATACGCCGCCTGTGAATTCGGGAATTTCATGAACGGCTGCTTGATTTACTGGTTTTGCAGGAATTTCTGGATTTGCACTAGATGTTAGATCTTGCCCCGTCCCTCTTAAATCGGACTCTAATAAATAACCGACATAATCATAGCCTTTAATGTCAATAATACCTTGAGAGAAACCATCTGCAGAGACAAGGGTTTTAGTCTGATCATAAGCTAGTAAGTCCTTGTGTTCAAAAGCAAATACTTGATAAGGGAGTAATAAACTCTTACCTACAGAAGCAATCAATAACACTCCAACTATCTTAGAAGGCTTTTTCCTAGAAAATAGGAAAACCACCAAACTAGCCGTCAGAAGACCAAGACCAGCCAAGGGGAAGGTGACTGATCCTGTTTGAGGTAAGACGGCTTGTCCCTGCTTACGATAGACTAGATAATAGCTCTCTTGACTAAGATCTTGTGGTAATTCATGGTGAATGAGTTCACGTTCAGCAGCTGTCAACTCCGATTCCGATAAATAGTGAAAGGAAACTTGCTTGGTTTCATCTGCCTGAACCAGTTTGGGTTCAAGTGCTCCTCCAATGAAGGCAAGTCCAATCAATACCGAGCCCACCCCCATGCTCAGTTTACGAATGGCAAATTTTTGTAACTTTTTTCTATCTTCCATATCAGCTTTGTTCTTGTCCTTAAAGACATCTCCTTTATTCCGTTTTCATAATCTTATTATAATATTTTGTTGATTTTTTTACAAAATATTTTCGAGATAAATCGATATTTTTATTTAAGTACATATTCCAATATACCATCTGGCTAGCGACCCAGTTATTAGTAGATAGCTTCAAGCGTTGAAAAACGGATAGCTTTAGCCTTGCCTGTTTTCAGTATTGAAAGATTTGCGGGAGTAATACCTACACGTTCGATTAAATTGCCCAACCGCTTCTAAAATCCAAATTCTACACTTCTTATGAATTAAAATATATTTCTAGTAAACTCTTTTTAATAATTTCAAGATCACTCAACATAATCCAACAAATAGCCATAGCCCTTTTCTTCCATTTGATCCTTAGGAATAAAGCGAATGGAGAGACTATTGATACAATATCGTAGCCCACCCTTTTCTGTAGGTCCATCTGTAAAGACATGTCCTAGGTGAGAATTCCCTGTTCGACTTCTGACTTCTGTTCTGACCATATTGTATGACTTGTCTTCCTTATAGGTCGCAACATCTGGACTGATCGGCTGGGTAAAACTTGGCCAACCACAACCCGACTCAAATTTATCTTTCGAAGAAAAGAGAGGTTCGCCAGTCGCAACATCCACATAAATACCTGCTTCAAATTTATCCCAGTAACGATTTGAAAAGGCACGTTCTGTTTGACCATTTTGAGTCACGGCATACTCCTCTGAAGACAAAAGTTTTTTCAATTCATCGTCGCTCGGTTTTGGATATTGACTTGCATCAATGACCGGATAGGCTGCCTGATTGACATTGATATGGCAATATCCATTAGGGTTTTTCTGGAGATAGTCTTGGTGGTAGTCCTCAGCCACGATAAAATTTCTTAAGGCTTCCTTTTCAACCGCTAGAGGCTGGTCGTATTTCTGAGCAACTTGGTCAAAAACTTGATTGATGACTTCTAAATCTTTCTCATCTGTATAGTAGACTCCTGTTCTGTACTGAGTCCCCACATCATTTCCCTGCTTATTCTTACTGACTGGATTGATAATGCGGAAATAATGAAGCAAGATCTCTTTTAGAGAGATTTGATTAGCATCATAGGTCACATGAACAGTCTCAGCATGCCCAGTTTGGCCGATCAATTCATACTGGGTTGTTTCTCCTCTACCATTTGCATAGCCCGAAACAGCATCTGTCACACCCGCTACTCGCGAAAAATACTCTTCTACTCCCCAGAAACAACCTCCCGCTAGATAGATATCATGTAAGTCAGCATCTTTACTTGGCTCAGTTTTTTTCTTGGCCTTTTGTCCTTGACTAACTGCTGCCTTCTCGATTTGAGTGGTATCTGTGTAGCTTGCGCTCCTTTTTTCCAAAAGAAATAAAAATCCAATAATAATGCAAATGATGATTCCAATGAATACAATTATTTTTAATTTATCATTCATGATGAGCCTCTAATCTATGCTTTTTAGCGTCTGTAAAATAGTTTCCTTGTCCATAAAACCTGGCTGGGTCTTGACTAGTTTGCCTTCTTTATCGATAAAAGCCTGAGTCGGATAAGAACGAACTCCGTAACTCGCTAAAAGTTGTCCCGAAGGGTCTAACAATACTGGTAAATCTTTATAGTCCAAGCCCTGATACCATTTCTTGAAGCCTTCTTCTGCTTGCTCGCCTTTTTGACCAGGAGAAACGACTGTCAAAACAACATAGTCATCGCTTTCTTCTTTAGCCAGCTCATCGGTATCAGGTAAACTAGCTAGACAAATAGAGCACCAAGATGCCCAAAATTTGAGATAGACCTTTTTACCCTTATAATCAGATAGATGATAGGTTTTCCCATCAACTCCCGTGAGTTCAAAGTCTGTAACTGCTTCTCCGTTTTTTGCTACCTGAGAGCTAACTTGCTCTTGTTTGTCTCCATTTTGTTTATCAGCCTCGCTTGTTGTCTGATTTTTACAAGCTGATAGACAAAGAAAACTAGTGCAGACCAATGCAGTTGCTTGCCATTTTTTCATCTTCATCACCTTCCTTGTTTATCATATGAATATAGATATTGACTTTGTAGTTCTATTATATACCTACCTTGCTAAAAATACTTAGAATCTGTTTGGAAAATCATTAAACTTCGGCTCTATAATATTTGTAGTGGGTAAATCCCCTATGGATATTATGGAGCCTATTTTTGTGTAGAAAAAAAGTCCCATATGACCTATAATGAAAAGCGACTAAACAACTCATTAGAAAGATTCATATGGAACAATTACATTTTATCACAAAACTACTCGATATCAAAGACCCAAACATCAAAATTCTAGATATTATCAATATGGATACTCACAAAGAAATCATCGCTAAACTGGATTATGAGGCTCCATCTTGTCCTGATTGCGGAAGTCAAATGAAGAAATATGACTTCCAAAAACCGTCGAAAATTCCTTACCTCGAAACGACTGGTATGCCTACTAGAATCCTCCTTAGAAAACGCCGTTTCAAGTGCTATCAGTGCTCGAAAATGATGGTCGCCGTGACCTCTCTCGTCAAGAAAAATCACCAAATTCCTCGTATTATCAATCAAAAAATTGCGCAAAAATTGATTGAAAAGACTTCTATGACTGATATTGCCCATCAGCTTTCCATTTCAACTTCAACTGTCGTTCGCAAGCTCAATGACTTCCGTTTTAAACATGACTTTAGCCGACTTCCTGAGATTATGTCTTGGGACGAGTATGCCTTTACCAAGGGAAAGATGAGTTTTATCGCACAAGATTTTGACAATCTCAACATTATCACCGTGCTTGAAGGTAGAACCCAGACTATCATCCGAAATCACTTTCTGCGCTACGATAGAGCCGTTCGCTGTCAGGTGAAAATAATTACTATGGATATGTTTAGTCCTTACTATAACTTGGCTAAACAGCTTTTTCCATGTGCTAAAATCGTTCTAGATCGCTTTCACATTATCCAACATCTTAGCCGTGCTATGAGTCGTGTCCGTGTTCAAATCATGAATCAATTTGAGCGAAAATCTCATGAATACAAGGCTATCAAGCGCTATTGGAAACTCATCCAACAAGATAGCCGTAAACTGAGTGATAAACGTTTTTATCGCCCTACTTTTCGCATGCACTTAACGAATAAAGAGATTCTAGACAAGCTTTTGAGCTATTCAGAAGACTTGAAACACCACTATAATCTCTATCAACTCTTGCTTTTTCACTTCCAGAATAAAGAAGCTGACAAATTTTTCGGACTTATTGAGGACAATCTGAAGCAGGTTCATCCTCTTTTTCAGACTGTCTTTAAGACATTTCTCAAGGACAAAGAGAAAATTGTCAACGCCCTTCAATTGCCCTATTCCAACGCTAAATTGGAAGCGACTAATAATCTCATTAAACTCATCAAACGAAATGCTTTTGGTTTTAGGAACTTTGACAACTTTAAGAAACGAATTTTTATCGCTCTGAATATAAAAATGGAGAGGACAACGATTGTCCTCTCCAGATGTTAGCTTTTATTCAACCCACTACAGTTGACAAAGAGCCTAAACTTCTTGATTACAAAAACTCCCACCTGCTAAGCAGATGAGAGCTTTGAATTATTAGACTTCCTGCGAAACTAGAATCCTAGTTCACGATTGATAATGCCAGTAATCAAATTCATTCGTAATCCAAACCGTTTGCGTCGATTTCGATAGGTTGTTGAAAATATTTTAAACGTTTTTACTTTGGCAAAAATATTCTCAACCTTGATTCTCTCTTTAGATAGCGCATGGTTATAGGATTTATCTTCAAGAGTTAGTGGCTTAAGTTTGCTTGATTTCCTCGGAGTTTGCGCTTGTGAATACATCTTCATGAGTCCTTGATAACCACTGTCAGCCAAGATTTTACCAGCTTGTCCGATATTTCTGCGACTCATTTTGAACAATTTCATATCGTGGCAATAGTTCACTGCAATATCCAAAGAAACAATTCTCCCTTGGCTTGTGACAATCGCTTGAGCCTTCATAGCATGGCATTTCTTTTTACCAGAATAATTGGCTAGTTGATTTTTTTAGGACGATTTATTTTTACCTCTGTTGCATCCACAATCACCGTATCCTCAGCACTAAGATGAGTTTTTGAAATCGTAAAGCCACTTTGAATAAGAGTTGATTCAACCCATTGACTCCGACGAATTAAGTTGCTTTCGTGAATGCCAAAATCAGCCGCAATTTGTTCATAAGTACGGTATTCGCGCATGTATTGAAGAGTAGCCATGAGGAGATCTTCTAAGCTTAACTTAGGGGTCCGTCCACCTTTTGCGTGTTTACGTTGATAAGCTGTTTTTAATACGGCTAACATCTCTTCAAAAGTAGTGCGCTGAACACCAACAAGGCGTTTAAAGCGTGCATCAGTTAATGGTTTACTTACTTCATAATTCATAGTTTTATTGTATCATATTTTGTTTCGCAGGAAGTCTATTTAAAGATTGAAGTTTTAAAGCTATCTGTTTGTTGAAGAAGTTTCTTGAAGACTTTTTCTTTCAAAGCAACAGTATTGTCAAATTTAACAGATCCGTTATTTAGAGTAGCCTTATCTTTATCAACTGCTTCAGCAAATGCGCGTTTCAAGTCTTCATAACTATTGTATGTTTTACCATCAATTTCAATAGATTGAATTCCTTTTTTAGCGCTTGTTACAACTTCATTGAAGTATGCTTTCTTCCAATCTTCAAGATTGTTGAATTTTCCTTCAGAAATCTTGTTAATGATGAAGTCATCACCTAGAGTATTTTTACCAGCTTTTTTAGATTCAGCTTTCAGCATGTTAGAAGCATAGTTTAAGAAGCCTTTTTCGTAACCATAGTAACCCCAGATTCTGAAAGTATTGTGTTTGAAGGACATAGCTCCAGGAGCACCTTCACTTGTATTACCACCATAGATACCAGTCATCATTGGAACATTCACATAAGCAGAATCAAAGTCAGTAGGATTATAAACTCTGTTACCTGGACCACGGTTGGTCATGAAGTTGTTGGTTACTAAGTCATCTACTGTACGTAAAGGAATAGCTTTCTCCTCATCACTTAAAGGTCTAACCTTATCGAATTGGTTCTTGGTGTTATTTCCTCGGTATTGCTTATCAACCTTCTTGAACCAAGCATTGTTTAAATCTTGATTTGCTTTATCGAGGACAGCTTCTCCTTCAAGATAATCCAGAAGCATAAGAGTATCGTTGTAGCCCTTCATGTAACGATCAATTTCGTCACGTGATTTCAGATCATTTGGATTGGTGTTATACCATTGATTTCCATCATTTGGACGTTCATAAGCCATGTTAAGACCTAGGGCCTTATATTCACCGTTTGGATTTGACACTGATGGAGTTTGCAACATTCCTTGTGCAAATGCTTCAAGATCTGTTCCTTCACGGTGTCTTGAGCCACCTAGATAAACCATTCGGTCATTGACGTGAGTTGTTTCGTGAGTAAAAGCAGAAACTCCAAAATCACTAATCATGTCCGTCACCATAAAGAAGACAGAGTCATCTTTATATGGATTCGCGTAAACACGAGCAGTTGCTCCCATACGCCAATCAGTCGCATGGTAACGATCGGTTGGTCCGTACAATTCGCGAATTGGAGCTACATCTTTACCACTATTAGTATGCCCATAACGGTCTGTGCTGATACCTTTATAGTTTTGGTTATCCAAAACTGGTGTTGGTACCATGTTATTGCTCTTCAAGAGTTGATTCCGAACCTTATCAGTTGCTAAACGTGACCAGAAGTCTAGATAATTCTGCTGCTCTTTAGCGACCTTATCAATTTCAGCTTTGAAGGCATTCCGTTCTGCTTCAGTATACTTACCATATTTCTCAAAGGAACTATAGGCCAAGGTATTATAGGTTGAAATTAAGAACATATGAGCATCTTTAAGATTCAAAAGTGGCAAGATCATCTTACCGTGCATATCATTGTTTAAACCTTCGTAGGCTCTGTGTTTCTTATCAGCAAACTCAGGAGTTGTTGTTTTTGGTTCCACGATATAGACATTATCTTTAGTTGCTTTAATGAACCAATCATTTAGATCTTTGTCTTCTGTGAATAGACGCATATTATAGTCTAAGAAACTGTTTAACTCGCCTATACCGATAACTCCACCGATAGTTTCGCGATAAGCTTCTAAAGTTCTATCACCTTTAATATTATTTTCTTTGGAACCAATCTTGATCAAGAAGTCTAACACACTTACATTTTTACCATAGAAGTCTGGTTTGAACAACATAAGTTGCTTGATATTAAAGTTATCAAACTTAACTCCATAATAACGATTGAGGTAAGACAAACCAAGAAGAACCGCTGCCTTGTTGTCATCAATCTTCTTGATCAAGGCACGTTTAGCAGCCTCATCTGTGTTTAATTGATGATCTTCATTTTCAAGCAACTGTTTCACAAATTTAGCCAGATTATCCTTGACTTCTTTGAAGCTTTCTTCTAGGTAAAGATCTTTGATAGCGTTAACTTTATTTGGTCCTGTTCTACCAAGTTTTTGGTAAACTGGATCTGATTGTAGCTCAACTGGACTTAATTTTTCAACGATAGCATTGATAAGATCGCTACGGTCTTTGTCAACGATATTAGGTGTGTAAACAACTTCTCCAAGTTCAGCAATGTTGTACTCTTTCACTTGTTTAACCTTAGATTCTTTCAGCGAAACAGTAAAGATGTCTTTTGTCTTATCAGCATAGTGCACCAAAATGTGGTCAGCATCAGCCAATTCTGTTACAAAGGTATTGCCTTTCATGGCAGTTACAGACAAGACTTCTTTAGTCAAGAGAGGACTACTTGCAGCAAGTTTGTTTCCTTGGTTTACGATCCATTCTTTATTATAGAATGGTTGCAATTTTTCGATATTGCGGTAGGCAAGTTCACGAGAGGCATCGTAATCTTGAGTATCTTTATAAGTATCAGCTTTTACTTTCTTATTATTGAGAGTATCCTCAACAAGAGGTTTAATTTCAAACGTATCAGCAGTGATACCGAATTCAGCGATCTTTTTATTTGCTTCTTCAAGACTGATTTCTTGAATTCTGTTAGTACGAGAACGTTTGAATGAACGTTTACCAGAGCTGACATCTTTAACAACATAGTTTCGCTCAATCCAATCGTTTGTATAGTAACCGTCTTCTTCGTCTAAGTCTTTTGAACCGTAGAACTCTTCACCATTTTCAACTTTCATCATTGAAACAGTATCAGCAACTCTACCCCATGTCCAGTTTTTACTAATGAATCCACCAACCTCAACAGGTGTCTTAACATTAATGGTTCCTTTAGTAACAGCATTACGAACAGAAGCATACTTGTCGATTCCATTAGGATCCGAACCATTATCAGATCTAGCAAGAAGACCACCAACACGAGCTTTATTGGCTGTAATATCAGCATCTACATAAGCGTGTTTGATATTCCCTCTCCAAATTTCACCGGCAATACCACCAATATCCCAGCCTTTGTCACCAACACCAGTAAGTTTACCAATGAATGCGACATTTTTAAGTAGGCCACCAACATCTGCTTTATTGACAATACCAGCAATACCATCTTTACCAAGAACACTACCAGTCACCTTGACATTCTCAACTGTAGCATTTTTAATCGTTCTTGCAAGTGGTGAAATATTTTCAGCCCAAGGCATATTGATATCAACGTTACCTAGGTTAATATTTGTAACCGAGCCACCCTCGATATTATCGAACAATTGACGAGCCATATTGTGGATTGTGTACTGCTTTCCTTCAACACTTGTTAAAGTTCCACTAAACTTACCAGGTACATATTGTTTATTTGGTGTTGGAACATTAGCTGCATTAAGATCAGCACCTAGTTTAAATGTTCCATTTTTATTGTCCTGCATGGCCTTTACAAGATCATTGAAATCATAGTAAACATCACCTTCATGGGCTTTTGGCTTAGCAAAGTAATGAACATATTCCTCTGTAAACTGATTATCTGCGTTACGTTGGACTAGGTCTGGTGCTTTAGCAGTTACTTTGTACAATGTTTTACCATCTACAGTAACTTCTTCAATCTTGTCAACAGCTAGTCTTGTAACCTTGTTATCATGAGTTGTCACTTTCAAGTAATAAGGTTTAACATCTGATGGTTTAGCTGACAATAGACTATTATCAGTTTCTACACCTTGGTCATCAACACTGATAAGGCTGGTTTCCTTGATATTTTTGACTTCGACTTTTTTGAGATCAAGTCGCAGTGGTTCTTCCGTGAGAACAACTTCTTCGTTCCCATTTCCACGATCGTAAACCATCTTAGTCGCAATCTTGTAGTCCTTGTAGTATTTCAAGTTTGTAAGATTTGCAGTCAGGTCTCCCTCAGACATGTTGACTGTTTGAAGGCTAGTATCACCATCTTTCAAGACAACTTCAAGAGATTTAATGGTTACACCTGTTGGTTTAACCAATTGGTAACGAACCTTGGCACTACGCTCTAATTCTTCTTTATCTATATGAGTGAGGGTCAACGTTGGCTCAGTCAGGATTTGATCACCTTTTTTGATGATACGATCTTGAACTGCTTCAACAACTTCCTCTGAAATCGTTGGAGCATCCGCAGTTTTCACGCCCTTAAGAGTCTTATAGACTTTGGTAATCTTTTTCTTACCGTTTTGACCAGCTTGAGCAACAACTTCTGTTCCCTTCGGAAGAGTGCTGTCTACTTCTGTTCTTGTCTCGAAAGGAATTTCTTCAAACGAAACTTCTTCAACTTGACCTTCAATAGCCTTGGTACCACGACTAATTTTTTCGTTTACTGGCGCCGTAACAATTTCTGTACTCGTGCTGATTGGGTCCCCAACTTTTTGGCCATTGACTGTCTTATAGACACGATGAATCAGCTGACTTCCTGCTTGACCGTTTTGAATCACTGTTTCTTCATCAGTGTAACGAGTATCATCAGCTACATACTCCTTTGTATATGGAACTGCTACTGTTTCAGTTTCTGTGACAGTTGCTTCAGCTACTTCATACGCTGGCAACTCTGGCTGAACTAGGGATTCACCTTCGTGACCTGCTTCTTGGGTTCCTTTGGCTGTAATCTCACCTGTATAAGCTGGGGCTTCTGGCTGAACAAGAGATTCGCCTTCATGGCCTTCTTCTTGCGTGCCTTTAGCACTAATCTCGCCGGTGTAGGCTGGCAATTCTGGCTGAACTAGGGATTCGCCTTCGTGGCCTTCTTCTTGCGTGCCTTTAGCACTATGCTCGCTAGTGTAAGCTGGGGCTTCTGGTTGAACTAGGGATTCACCTTCGTGACCTGCTTCTTGGGTGCCTTTAGCACTAATCTCGCCGGTGTAGGCTGGCAATTCTGGCTGAACTAGGGATTCGCCTTCGTGGCCTTCTTCTTGCGTGCCTTTAGCACTATGCTCGCTAGTGTAAGCTGGGGCTTCTGGTTGAACTAGGGATTCACCTTCGTGACCTGCTTCTTGGGTGCCTTTAGCACTAATCTCGCCTGTATAGGCTGGCAACTCTGGTTGAACTAGGGATTCGCCTTCATGGCCTGCTTCTTGAGTTCCTTTAGCGCTAAATTCGCCTGTATAGGCTGGCAATTCTGGCTGAATCAAAGATTCGCCTTCGTGGCCCTCTTCTTGAGTTCCTTTAGTGCTAAGTTCGCCTGTATAGGCTGGCAATTCTGGTTGAACCAAAGTTTCGCCTTCGTGGCCTGCTTCTTGAGTGCCTTTAGTGCTAAGTTCGCCTGTATAGGCTGGCAATTCTGGTTGAACCAAAGTTTCGCCTTCGTGGCCTGCTTCTTGAGTGCCTTTAGCACTAAGTTCGCCTGTATAGGCTGGCAATTCTGGCTGAACCAAAGATTCGCCTTCGTGACCTGCTTCTTGAGTGCCTTTAGCGCTAAGTTCGCCTGTATAGGCTGGCAATTCTGGCTGAACCAAAGATTCGCCTTCGTGACCCTCTTCTTGGGTTCCTTTGGCTGTAAGCTCGCCGGTGTAGGCTGGCAATTCTGGCTGAACCAAAGATTCGCCTTCGTGGCCTGCTTCTTGAGTGCCTTTAGCGCTAAGTTCGCCTGTATAGGCTGGCAATTCTGGTTGAACCAAAGATTCGCCTTCGTGGCCTGCTTCTTGAGTGCCTTTAGCAGTAGCAATTTTCTCTGACTGGTCTTGGAAATCTGATGCTTTAAAGTAACCTACGTACTCGTATCCTTCAATTTGAATGACACCTTTTGCCAAGTCCTCTTGACTACTTCCAGCAATCGTTTGGTTATAAGACACCAAGATTTTATTCTCAAAGGCTTGAGCTGACTGAGGGATAAAGTAACTACCACCTAGAGCTCCAATAAAGAGAATACCCAACATTTTATTACGATGTTTTTTAGACATCACCACAACAACCAAAGACGCTGTTGCAAAACCAAGAGTTGCTAGGGCCAACTCCTTGCTTCCAGTGTTCGGCAATTGTTGAGAATTCACTTCCTTTTTTCTGTAAACAAGATAGACAACATCATCTTGCTTTAAATCTGAAGGAAGTTCGCGATGGATCAAAGCCTTTTCTGCTTCTGTCAATTCTTGTTCAGCCAAATAACGGTAATGAACTTGGTTTGGTGCTGCCACTTCGTTAGCTGCAACAGTTTCAACTAAAAAGTTGTTTGCTCCCAAAAGAAATGTCCCGATAACTGCAGAACCTACACCAACTGAGAACTTCCGAATAGAGTATTTAATAACTTTATCAAACTGCATTTTTCTGTTTTTCATTTTAAATCTTTCTAATGTGATCTATTGGATATTGAGCACGCGTCCCTCCAATGAGTTTTGGTCGACTAGCAAGTGCTGTCACATGAGCCAGACCAATCTCTCTTAAGACTGGTCGAATGGGTACCTGAACATGTTTGATATGCATACCGATAGCTGTATCACCAATGTCTAGACCAGCATCTGCCCTGATAAATTCGACCTCCACGGGATCCTTCATATAGCGAAAGGCGGCCAATTGACCAGAACCTCCTGCATGTATGGTCGGGAGTACACTCACAATCTCCAACTGATGTTTTATAGCTACTTCTCGTTCAACAACTAAAGCCCGATTGACATGTTCACAACCTTGAACAGCCAGTTGAATTCCCTTAGCCGTCAACAGTTCCAACATAGTCTTGACAATAAGTTCACCGATTTCCTGACTCGAATCTTTTCCGATGTGTCCTCCCAGCACTTCACTCGAAGACAAACCCAAGACAAATAGTGCTCCCTCCTGTAAAGAAGCCTTGTCTAGTACATCTTCAAGAATCTGCTGTGTTTCTATTTGAATCCGTCTTTGGTCCATATTTCACCTCGCTTTTTTCATTCTATCATATCGTTTTTCATCAATTTTAGCAAGATTGGAAGACATAGGAATACCATTTGCTCGGATTCAAAAACTATATGAGGGCTCTTTTCAAAAACTGATTCAAATTTTATCTATTTTCAAATATAAACTAAAATTATACTTTGAAAACAAAAAAATATAATAGTTTAGTAAAATCGTTGATGTAACAACATTTACACCTAAAAGATTTGTCAGTTGATTCGATTCTAAACTACCGAAAAGCAACTTCTACCATTCTACCCCATGTCTTCCATTAAAGCTACTACTTTGCCTTATTTTTTGGACATTTTTTCTACCTTGTATTAACATTTAATCATTCAGAAAATTTTCATGAAATTATGCTAAAATTTTAATTCTACTATCAAATTATAATATAGCAATTTTTTGAATACAAACTGTATCCAATTTTTTTAAAATAGATTTTACAGAGAAGATAACAAAAGGCGGTGTGACAGAAATCGATAGACAAAGTCTAGATTTCGTAGTCCCAGCCCCGCGAGGATGATTAGGAGCTTTTTGGAGTCTAATACTCAATGAAAATCAAAGAGCAAACTAGGAAGCTAGCCGCAGGCTGTACTTGAGTACGGCAAGGCGACGCTGACGTGGTTTGAATTTGATTTTCGAAGAGTATAAAAGACGAACAGAAAGTTCAATCAACTACCGCGTCAAAGTTTGATTGCTAATAAAAAGTGAGGTCGGGATCTTTTGTCCCAACCTCTTTTTCTAGATTAAACTTTTTGGAGTCCTTGGACAGCATCGTGGTTGATGATGATTTGACCGTATTCTTGGAGAACTGAACGGCTGATATCACTATCATCAGCAAATTCACGCATGCGAGCCAATAACCAAGCTGGATAAAGACTTGGATGATCTTCTACATCAACCAAAACTGTTAGATAGTATTGGTCGTTCATTTTGTAAAGTTCTGAAGTCTCCATTTGGTAGTCAACCGTTTTGGCAAAAGAAACCAAACTAGCTAAATTGTCAAAACGTAAGATGTAGTAGATATACGGTTCTCTTTTTCCTTCTTCTACTTCAAGGACTTCATCAAGCGCTGCTTCCTCTTCCTTTTCAACCTGTTCTAAAGATTGAATGGCTTCAATATCGTCTTTAGTTTTTTCTGCCATGGTTTTCTCCAAGGTTTTCAAAAACTCATCTGGAGACATTTTAGCCAACTCATCCATATCAGGAAGGTCTGCCAAATCGTCAAAATCCAAATTCTGGTCGATCTTAGACTTAGTTACAAAGACGTCGACCTTATCAGGCTTCGGTGTTACTCGGAAACTAAGCATGCCTGTATCCAAAAAACTATCTGGCATTTCTAGTTCATCCAAAATGGCGTAGAAAAATTCTTCTGTTTTCTCTTGCGGAACGAGAAAGTCTGCGATTTCCATTCCACGATCCATCAAATCTTCTAAAGACATGGTGATTTTTAAAGTCGTATCACTGATTTGTTTCATTTTCATAGTTCGTAACCTCATACTTTCAGTTCTATCTATTATACAAGATTTCACAGATTTTATCAAAAGAATGGCGTTGGGTTATCGATTACTATCTAGTATAGAATACTTATTACGCTATCACACTCTTTTTTATCAAAGATAAAACACTTCATTATGCACTTGACCTAGTTCGTGCAAGGATTAAAAGAGGATAAAGGTCTGTATCCCTTTCAAAAATGTTCAAATTAAATATTATGTAACAAAAAGAAGACCTTACAGAGTCTTCTTTTTTTCTTTACGGACTACACAATAAATACCCACTCAATAAGCTTGTTAGAGCAAACGAAGTCAAGTCGATACTGACCTAGCTTAAAAAATCACTTTATAAATCTACTGTTAGTACCTTCCCAGCTCTCACGACTTGCTCACCTGTAATATAGACGTCATCAACATCACTGGATTTGACAGCATAAACGAGGTGAGACAGCATGTTTTCTTGAGGTTGGAGATGGATTTTTCCTTGAGGTTGAATGACTAGAAAATCTGCTTGCTTGCCGACTTCCAGGCTACCAATCTCATCTTCCATTCTCAACACCTTAGCTCCCTCGATAGTCAGAGCCTTGAGGGCAGTTTCGATTGGAAATTGGCTAGCATCGCCACTTTTCATTTTCTGTAAAAGAGCTGCGGTCCGTCCTTCCTCAAACATATCAAGGTTATTGTTAGAAGCAACTGAGTCAGTCGCAATACCGACTGGCACTCCTGCCTTTTGAAGTTGGACGACTGGTGCAATTCCCGAAGCTAGTTTGAGATTGCTGATAGGATTGTGGGCAATGGCAACTTGCGAATCTGCCAAGCGGGTAATTTCTGCTTCATTCAACTCCACACCGTGGGCAAATACAGCCTGATGATCTAAATACCCAAGTTCATCTAGAAAGGCTATTGGACGTTTACCATAACGCTTCAGGATAATGTCTGACTCTTCCTGTGTTTCTGCCACATGGATATGAAGTGGGATATCTTCTTCTTTTGCTAGGTTCAAGCTTGCTTCTAGCAATTCTCGACTACAACTGTAGGGCGAATGAGGAGCCACCATAACCTTGAAATTGGGATCCTGATAGCCTTTGATTGTCCCGATGACAGCACGAGTTTTTGCTATAGTCTCATCTGTGGTCTCCATGTCTGAAGAAAAGAGAGTTGGAGAAAAATAGCAACGCATCTTGGATGCCTTGACTGCTTCATAAATCTTCTCTATCTCTACTCCATTCGGATTGTACATATCATTGAATGTTGTCGTTCCTGACTGGAGCATCTCTGTTAGCGCCTCTTTGACGGCTTTTGTAGTCATCTCTGGTGTAAATTCTGCTTCTGCTGGCCAGATATAGTCTTCTAGCCATTCATGGAGATTGCTATCGTCACGAATGCCTCTCAAGCCTGTCATAGCAGAGTGGGTATGGCAGTTAACCAAACCAGGCATAATCCAAGCACCCTGATAGTCTATGATTTGATCTGCTTGCTTGAGAATTTCTTGATTTTCCTGACCGACATAGACGATTTGAGAATTTTCAAGAGCTAAGATACCATCCAGGTAGACATGGAAATCTTGGTCACAAGTCACGATATTTACATGCTGAAAGACTTTCATCAATAGGCTCCTTTTCTAAATTATACTCTTCGAAAATCAAATTCAAACCACGTCAGCGTCGCCTTGCCGTATGTGTAGGATACTGACTACGTCAGTTCCATCTACAACCTCAAAACAGTGTTTTGAGCAACCTGCGGCTAGTTTCCTAGTTTGCTCTTTGATTTTCATTGAGTATTAGCTTTCATACTAGATAATTTTCTAGCTATTGTAACAAAAAAGTCACCCGAAGGCAACTTTTATTCTGTATTTGCTTGTTTGCTTTATAAACGATTAAAAGTCTATTCTGGACTAAAAGTAGCTGCTTCTTGCATTTGATAGTATTTTCCTTTTCTAGCCATCAGTTCCTGATGATTGCCATACTCGACAATATCTCCATCCACCAAGACAAGAATCAAATCAGCATCCTGAATGGTTGACAAACGGTGGGCGATGATAAAGCTTGTCCTTCCCTTCATGAGTTTGGCAAAGGCATCCTGAACCAGCACCTCGGTACGGGTATCAATGGATGAAGTCGCCTCATCTAAGATAAGAATCTTAGGAATGGCTAGAAAGACACGGGCAATGGTTAAGAGCTGAGCCTGACCAACAGACAAGGATTCCCCTGCATTTTCAAGCTTGGTATCATAACCATGTGGCAACTGTTGGATAAAGAAGTCTGCGTTAGCTGCCTTGGCTGCCGCAATGACCTGCTCTCGGCTAGCATCAGGATTGCCAAAGGCAATATTGTCATGAATGCTTCCTTGCTTGAGCCAAGTTTCTTGAAGCACCATTCCAAACTGCTGTCGAAGAGAAGCTCGAGTATAGTCATAAATGGAATGACCATCCAATAAAATATCTCCAGAGTTAATCGGGTAAAAACGCATAAGAAGATTAATGATGGTAGACTTCCCCGCACCCGTTGGCCCAACGATGGCAACCTTGCTACCAGCCGGAATGTCAATAGACAAATCCTTAATCAAGATTTTTTCTGGAGTATAGCCAAAAGAAACATGCTTAAAGGAAATAGCTCCCTTGACTTGGTCGCTGTTCAATTCTTTAAGACCAGTTTCTCTAATCTCAGGGCTTTCTAAAACAGTATAAACACGTTCTGCACAAGCCAATGCACTCTGCAACTCGGCTAAGACTGATGAAATATCATTAAAAGGCTTAGTGTACTGCTGCACATAGTTTAAAAAGGTCACTAAACGTCCAACTGTCAAAGTAGAGCCCATCATGATACGGAAGGCCCCTACTCCAGCAAGGAGGGCATAAATGAGGGCATTGACAAAACGGGTTGAAGGGTTAACAGTCGAAGAATAAAAGATAGCTGACTGAGAATAACCTGCGTAGTTATCATTTGCCTCATGAAGTCTCTCGATAAATTCTTCTTGAGCATTAAAAGACTGGATTATAGTCTGTTGGGTGAGCGATTCTTCAATCAACTGGGTTTGAATACCCCTAGACTCTGTCTGTTTTTGAAAAAGATGGTAGGATCTCTTAGCGATAAAGCGTGAAATGACCATAGACAGAGGTGTTAAGAGCAGAACTAATAGAGTCATCAAAAGATGAATTTGGAGCATAGCAAAGATGCTGACCAAAATCATTAAAACTCCTATGAAAAATTGGTTGAAAATCATGTTCAGTCCCGCTGCCAACTGCTCGATATCTGTCGTTACACGGCTGACCATTTCTCCACTACCTTGTCTATCTACCAGGGCAATCGGAAGACGATGGAGCTTTTCAATGATTTTTTCGCGCAAATCTCTGGTATAGGAGAAAATCAGTCGATTATAGAGGAGAGGATTGGCCCATTGTACCAGCGTATTCCCAATGATCACCAGAATCATCTGGAGGAAAATCTGCCAAAATAGCTGGGATGAACTATCGACTAGGACTTGGTCAATCACCTGTCCTATCAAGATTGGTAGATAGATTGATAGGGCTACCTGAGCAATGGTACCCAAGAAAGCCAGGAAAAGAAGGACGGGATAACTTGCTAAATCTTTTGCCAGACGTTTGAGGGTTTGACTTGCATGTTTGCCTTTCATTCTAATCCTCCTTTCCATGTTGGGATGCATTGATTTCACGATAGACTTGACTAGTCTCCATCAATTCCTCATGATTTCCAAGTGCTAATTGCTCCCCTTTCTCTAAAAGAAGAATCTGGTCTGCAATCTTCAAGGTTGAGGTCCGTTGGGAAATCAAGATCAAGCTAGTATCTGGCAAGTTTTCCTGAATGGCCTTTAGAAGATTGGATTCAGTAATGGTATCAAGTGCTGAAGTCGCATCATCCAAGATGAGAAATGGTGCTCGACGCAAGACTGCCCTAGCAATCGACAAGCGTTGCTTTTGACCACCTGAGAAATTACGACCACCTGCTTGAACCTCTGCGTCCAGCTGACCTTCCTTGTCACTGACAAAATCCTTGGCTTGAGCAATTTCTAAAGCCTTCCAGAGTTCTTGGTCTGAAACAGTCTCTTCCATACCCAAAGTTAAGTTTGAGCGGATAGTACCTTTAAAGAGTTCAACCTTTTGAGGGACATAGGCTATCCAGGACCGCCATTGGGCAAGATTTTGAGGACTGTTTCCAGCCTGGGAAAGGACTATACTACCACTATCTGGTTGGTACAAACCAAGTAAGACCTGAACCAAGGTTGACTTACCAGAACCAGTTCCTCCGATAATCCCAAGAATCTCCCCTTGTTGCATATCAAAAGAAATATCTCTCAGAGAAGGTTGGGCAGCATCTGGATAAGTAAAGGTCAAGTCTTGGATGTGTAAAACTTGATTTCCAGAAACCCTTCCTGCCTGAAGTTCAGAATGAATATCTTCAGGTTTTTCAGCGAATACTTCCTCAATACGCTTGGCAGATGTATAAGACTGGTTGAGCGAATTGATCAGCATGGCTAGTTTAATTAACTCAACCAAGATTTGAAGAAGATAGTTGATCAGAGCAATCAAGGCACCCTGACTGAGCCAGCCTCCCTGGATAGAAATATAACCATTCCAGATAATCACCAGCAAAGTTCCGTTGACGATCAAATAGGTCAAAGGTGTCAAGAGACTAGACCAGTAGCCTGTTCTCATTTGGATAGCCGTATAGACTTGGTTGAGTACTTGGAAATTCTCGATTTCTCGTTTTTCTTGACCAAAAGCACGAATCACGCGCATCCCTTGTAGTTGTTGGCGTGTTTCCTGAACCAGCTGGTCTGTTTTCTTTCTCAAAATGCTATAAAGAGGATTGACCAAGCGCGATAACACGACAATGACAAAGGTCAAAATGACAACCATGACCAAAAACCAGAAGGTCAATTCAGGCGAGAGACGATAGGCCATAAAAATGGCACCAAAAACAATAATAGGAGCCCTTAAAAATAGGCGTAAAAATTGATTGATCCCTGTCTGAATCTGATAGGTATCTGAAGTCAAACGCGTCACCAAACTCGATGTCGTCAAACGGTCTCGACTATCCTTGGGCAAGGAGAGAATATGACGATAGAGGTCATTGGTCAACTCCTTGGTAAAGCCAACAGCTGCCTTAGCTGAGTAAAACTGGGCAACTAGAGCAACTAGGACACCGATGACCGCAAAAACAAAGAGGAGACCCATTTGCATCCAGAGGTGTGCTTGATCTTTTTGAGGGATGGATTGGTCGACAATCCCAGCTATCACCATGGGAACTAAGAGTTCAAAAACGGCTTCTAGCAATTTAAACAAGGGCGCTAGGAAAGACTCCTTGAGGTAGAGTTTAAAGTAAGAAAGTAATTGTTTCATATGTCCCTTCTATTTTCAAAATGAAGAAGGTGGAAAAACCACCATCTTTTTTACTTATTCAAATATGGAAGTAGGTAGCCATAACCAGCCTCTTCCATTTCATCCTTAGCAATGAATCGTAGAGAGGCAGAATTGATGCAATAACGTAAGCCACCTAGTTCCTGAGGTCCGTCTGTAAAGACATGACCCAAGTGGGCATTACCCGAACGTGATCGAACTTCGATACGCTCCATACCGTGACTCAAGTCCTGATAGTAATGAATGAGTTCCTTGGAAATAGGATGGCTAAAACTTGGCCATCCACAGCCTGAGGCAAACTTATCCTTGGCAAAGAAGAGGGGCTCACCAGTCGTGATATCGACATAAATTCCTTCCTCAAAAGTTTGGTCATAAGCATTGCTAAAGGGAGCTTCCGTGGCAGCTTCTTGCGTGACTCGATAGGACTCTTCTGACAAATTCTCTCGTAAAACTGCCTGACTAGGTTTTTCATAGTTGGCGGCATCTATCAGTGGTTTCTCAGCATCCCTCACATCAATGTGGCAATAACCACCAGGATTTTTCTTGAGGTAGTCTTGGTGATAGTCCTCAGCCAGGATATAGTGTCGGAGTTTCTCCACTTCTACCGCTATCTTGCGACCGAGCATGCGCTCCTGCTCTTGGACAAGAGCATAGATAGTCGGTAAATCCTTTTCATCTAGGTAATAAATCCCTGTGCGGTATTGACGACCACGGTCATTTCCTTGTTGGTTGACAGATAAAGGATCAATGACTCGGAAATAATAAAGCAAAATCTCACGGAGTGAGACTGCCTTTTCATCATAGATAACTTGCACAGTCTCTGCGTGATCTGTTTCTTTAATTAATTGATAATTGGTAGTTTCTACCTGACCATTAGCATAACCAACACTTGTTTGCAACACTCCAGAAATACGGGAAAAGTATTCCTCTAAGCCCCAAAAGCAACCACCTGCTAAATATATTTCTGCCATCTCATACCTCCTTGACTATCTATCGGTCAGCAAAAGTGGGAAACATTTCATATCCCATCTTTCATTTTCAAAAAAAGGACAGGAAGCCCTCTAATAGAGAGTTTCCCCATCCTATCGCTATATTTATTTTTCTTCGACGCGCACGCCTTGTGTGTCTACTTGCAAATCATGAAGCTTGCCTTTGAACGGTTGTTTTTCAAGCTCTGCCTTAATCTTCGGCATCTTATCAGGCTCAGCTAGAACCATGACAGTAGGCCCAGCGCCAGACAAGTAGGTCGCATAAGCACCATTTCTCTTAGCAACTTTTTTTATGGTCGCAAATTCTCGCACCAAATCTTGGCGGTAACGCTCATGGAAAAGATCACTCTCAATAGCTTGTCCTGCTTTGACCATGTCTCCAGTCAGCAAGGCTGCAATCGCTACATTGGCGATAGAACTTGCTGCAACAGCTTCTTTATAAGAAAGTTTCTTGGGCAAGACACCACGACTATCTCGGGTACGCAATTCATAATTTGGAATGTAGGCTAGAAAGGCACACTCTGGAAAAGGCGCTACAACTGCTGAAACCTGACCCTCGACTGAGCTGGCAATGACCAGATTTCCATAGATAGCAGGTGCAACATTATCAGGATGCCCTTCAATCTTAGTCGCCAATTGCAACTTATCGTGATCCGTTAATTTTAGGTTCCCTAATTGATTTGCCAGCTCAATTCCTGCAACGATGACTGAACTAGAAGAACCAAGTCCACGCGCAAGTGGAATATCACTAATCATTTTCAGACGTCTTGGTTGTAGGTCTGGAACAATTTGTAAAGCAATCTTCAGCAAAAGATTACGTTCATCACGTGGAATCCATTTGCCTAATTGGTGCTCGATCATCCATTCTTCACGTTCCTCACAAACCTGAATTTCTAGATACTTAGTTACAGCTACACCAACAGAGTCAAAGCCAGGACCCACATTGGCACTTGTAGCAGGTACAATAATCTTCATCTTAGTCTCCTAAAACCTTGAAGGTGTTGAGAAGTTCAAATTCAGCTACACCCTTCAAAGCTGCTGTAATATTTTCAAGCTGTGCCTTGTTAATCTTATGGGTAATGATGACAATACGAGCCTTGCCTTCTTGCTTACCATCTTGAAGGATTTGCTTGAAGGAAATATCTTCCGCATTAAAGAGCTCTGCCAATTTCAAGACTTGCCCTTTTGAATCTGGAGCCAGGATTGAGAAATAGTAGTTGGCTTTGACATCTTCTGGTTGAGCTAAAACAAGGTCACGATGGTATTCGTTAAAGGCTTTGCCAATGGTGCCGTCATTCAAACGACGAACGATACGGGCAATATCAGCTACAACGCTTGTTGCAGTTGGTTTTTGACCTGCACCTGGTCCATAGTACATAGACTCGCCGATACCGATAGATTCCACAAAGACCGCATTCATAACACCGTTAACACTTGCAAGTGGGTGAGCCTTAGGAAGGAAGGTTGGTGTAACCTCAGCAGCGATTCCAGAAGGTGTTTCTTCGATAGAACCTACTAATTTAACCACGTACCCAAGATCTTGGGCAACTGCCACATCTTCTGGAGTGATATTGCGGATTCCTTGGTGGGCAACATCTTCAAATTTGACATTCATCCCAAATGCAAACTGGCTGAGGATGACCATCTTGTAGGCCGCATCAATCCCGTCAACGTCATTGGTTGGGTCGCTTTCAGCAAAGCCAAGTCGTTGGGCTTCTGCCAAAGCATCTTCATAAGACCAGCCTTCTTCTACCATTTTGGTCATCATGAAGTTAGATGTTCCATTGACAACACCAAGAACACGAGTAATTTTATCTGATGCAAGTGAGTTGACCAAGGTACGAAGGATTGGGATTCCTCCCGCAACAGCTGCTTCATAATAAAGAGCAACATTATGAGCTTTGGCAATCTCAAGCAATTCTGCACCATGAACAGCCAAAAGGTCCTTGTTGGCTGTCACGACATGTTTCCCTGCTTCTAAGGCACGAGTGATAAATGTTTTTGCCGGTTCGATACGTCCCATCAACTCAACAACAATCGCGATGTCTTTATCTGACAAAATTTCGTCAATATTTGTTACAAAATTAAAATCATTTCCTGCTTCAAGCAAGCGTGCTTTCTCTTCATCGTCTTTGACCAAAACTTTTGCTACTTCAATTTCTGAATGTGCTGCTTGAAAAATTTTTTCTCCATTTTCCTTTAGCAAGAATGGTACACCACTGGCTACTGTACCAAATCCAAGTAAAGCAATTTTAACTGACATGTTTGTCTCCTTGAAATTTTCTAATAGTCCTATTATACCAAAATTGTGAGAAAATTCCTACCATTCTGAACTAAAAATAGAAGCATCAAATCATAAAAAAGCCTGCCCTGATTCAATCAAGAGCAGACGCTATTTTCAATCTATTTTACAAAGACCATTTCCTTGTCACTAGACAGGTCGTCTCGATAGGTAAAACCTGCAAAACTGAGCTTTTTAATCTCTTCTACCGAAGTTACCTGATCTTTCATCAAGACTGTTAAGAAAGTACCTCTAGCTTTCTTTGAAATGGTTGAGTGGACTTTAAGTTTTCCATCTCTGTCTTCCATAAACTTAAAGGTCACCAATTTTTCACGGATATCTTTTGGAAAGACAGTTTCAAACTCCGAAGACAAGAGTGAAAAGATTAGTTCTTCACCCTTCACCGACTCTTCATAAGCTGATTGCCAGTGACTTTTCAGGCTTTTCCCAGCAATTTTAAGCTTCATCAAAAAGTCTAGTCTGTGAGGTGCAATCGGTGCAAAGGCTGGAATCACACCGTAAAGAGCTGACGTTATCATGAGGTGTTTCTCCAGATAGGCTTGTTCAGCCTTGGTTAGATTGTCCCGTTTGATGTTGCGATACATGAGTCCATCAAAGAGGTGCAAGGCTGGATAGTTTTTTTCAGTGCCAGTTTTTAAGGCCTGGATATGGTCATACTCCTCTTGTGCTTTTTCAGCAGAAATTTTGTAAAAACTTTCCAGCTCTTGGGCAGAATATCTGGCCAATTCATCTAGCACCGCCTGACTTTCAGGACGTAAAGGTCTAGCCTCTAAACTAGGGATTTCGGTATTCATTTCTTTTGCAGTTGGGATTAGAATTTTCATAGTGTTAGTGTAGCATATTTTTTTAGGACTACCAAGGATTTGCACCTAAAAACCTCGGTGACTACCGAGGTTTCTTTCCTTATTTTGGCAATCCTAACCAGATTGCAAAGAGAACTAGTGCTGTCCCAAGGCAGCTTGTCAAGATAGATGAAAGAGTAACCTTTTTCTCCTTTAGATGAGAAAATCCTATCTTCAAAGCGAAAAGACCAAGCAACATCGAACCAATCATCAGATAAAATCCCATTTGACTGTCCTCCATTTATTATTCTTTCATTTATTATCACAAATTTCAAACAAGAGTGCAAGAAAAACGAGGTTGTTTCCTTAAGCTTGAAGGATGGACCCTGATCTAGGATACAAGGCCTATATGATAATCCCTTCCAAATGATCCAATTCATGCTGACAAATCTGAGCAGGAAATCCTGTCAGGGTAATGGTTTGCTCTTGCCAATGGATATCTCTGTAGCTTACTGTAATCTTCTCATACCGAGTTGTCGGTCTTACACCTGTCAAAGACAAACAACCTTCCTCTGTCTCGTATGACCCTTCAAAAGATTGGAGAACTGGATTAAACATAACCATGGGAATCATTCCAATATTAAAAATAATGACGCGTTTTTGTACTCCAATCATATTGGCCCCTAGTCCAACACAGGTTTCTCGGTTGGCCTGTAGAGTATCCTGCAAATCCTTTGCTAGGGGTAAATCTTCCTGACTAGCAGGCTGGGATACCTGCGACAAAAACAAAATATCTTTTACAATTTTCTTTTCCAAGATTCTTTCCTCCATACGATATCGTTCTCCTTGATTATAGCACAAAATTATACTCTTCGAAAATCAAATTTAAACCACGTCAGCTTCACCTTGCCGTACTCAAGTACAGCCTGCGGCTCTCTTCCTAGTTTATTCTTTGCTTTTCATTGAGTATTATTTCAGTTTATCTTTACATTAAAACAAAAAGCCATCCGAAGATGACTTTTCATAATTGTTTAAATCGCGTTTTTATCTTTTCCAAGTGCTCGTTGAACTGCTTTGACAATTTCAACAAGGACCACAATCATAAGTGCTCCTACAGCGACCACTATCCATTGAGTCAAACTCAAATGTGACACGTGGAAGAGATTATTAAATCCAGGAACCAAAATTGTCACCACAAAGAGGACGAAGGCAACTGGGATAGACCAGTTAAAGGTCTTGTTCGTAAAGAGTCCCACTTTAAAGATTGATTGGTAAACCGACTTAACGTTAAAGGCATGGAGCAATTGGATCAAACCGAGAGTTGCAAAAGCCATGGTAAGGGCATCCGCGTGGATTTCACTTTGAACTTGGTGCTCTGGGAAGATAAGAGCCCAACAATAAACACCTAAAACTAGCATAGTTTGGAAGATCCCTTGATAAATGATTGCTCCGAAGACACCGCCATCAAAGAAGTTAGACTTACGGCCACGAGGTTTGTGAGTCATGACACCTGGTTCAGCAGGTTCCACACCAAGGGCGATAGCTGGTAAAGTATCTGTTACCAAGTTGATCCAGAGAAGGTGCACTGGTTGCAACACATCCCAACCAAAGAGGGTTGCAAAGAAGATGGTGAAGACCTCAGCCATATTGGCAGACAAGAGGTATTGAATAGATTTTTGGATGTTAGAGAAGACCTTACGTCCTTCTTCAACCGCTACGATAATAGTTGCGAAGTTGTCATCTGCAAGGACCATATCAGAAGCTCCCTTAGAAACCTCTGTACCTGTAATCCCCATACCGATACCGATATCAGCTGTCTTAAGTGATGGTGCGTCATTAACCCCATCACCAGTCATGGCAACAACCTTGCCTTCTTTTTGCCATGCTTTCACGATACGAACTTTGTGTTCAGGAGACACACGAGCATAAACAGAGTATTGCTTGAAGACTTTTTGGAATTCTTCATCAGTGAGTTCATTCAACTCAGCACCCGTGAAGACATGGTCTTCGGTGTCATTTGGATCGATGATTCCAAGACGTTTAGCAATAGCTTCAGCTGTATCTTGGTGGTCACCCGTGATCATGATTGGACGGATTCCTGCTTCCTTAGCAACACGAACAGCTTCTGCTGCTTCTGGACGCTCAGGGTCAATCATGCCGACCAAACCAGAGAAGATGAGGTCAGACTCAACGATTTCAGATTCCAAGGTTGGGATTTCGTTGTTTGTCTTATAAGCCATCATCAAGACACGAAGGGCTTGTTTAGCCAAATCTTTGTTGGTAGCAAGGATAGCTTGTTTGTCTTCTTCTGTGATGTGGCGAACTTCCCCATTGACTTCAATACGTGTCACACGTTTGAGCAATTGGTCAGGGGCACCCTTAACAGCGATAAAGTAAGTACCGTCTGCTTCCTTATGGATTGTAGACATAAGTTTACGTTCTGAGTCAAATGGCAATTCTGCCACACGTGGCTCGTCCTTCAAGATTTCACGAACGTCAAAACTGTGATCCAAACCAAACTGTACAAGGGCTGTCTCCGTTGGATCTCCAATCAATTTACCAGATGGGTCCACTTTAGTGTCATTGGCAAAGTTCATGATGCGAAGCGTATTGTTGTTTGCAGCAATTTCAGCTGCAGAGCTTTGCAATTGACCGTTAGTATAAACTTTTTCAACAGTCATTTGGTTCATGGTCAAGGTACCTGTTTTATCAGATGCAATGATTTCTGTTGAACCAAGCGTTTCAACTGCTGGTAATTTACGAACAATCGAATTACGTTTAGCAAGGGTTGTTGTTCCCAAAGAGAGAACGATAGTTACAATAGCAGGGAGACCTTCTGGAATCGCTGCAACCGCAAGAGCAACCGCAACCATCAAGCCTTCTAACGGATGTTCTCCACGAACGAAGACACCAACCAAGAAAGTGATAATCGCAATCACAACGATTAAGTAAGTCAAGGCTTTAGATAATTGTTCCAAGCTTTGCTTCAATGGTGTTTCTGTCTCATCGGCATTGGCCAACATATCCGCAATCTTACCAACTTCAGTATACATACCAGTGTTAGTCACGACACCAATACCACGACCGTAAGTTACGTTTGAGTTTTGGTAACCCATGTTAACACGATCACCGATACCAGCATCTGCTTCCACCACTTGAGTAATATCTTTTTCAACTGGTACAGATTCACCAGTAAGAGCAGCTTCTTCGATTTTAAGAGACGCCGCTTCCAGCAAACGCATATCGGCAGGCACCACATCTCCAGATTCTAGCAAGACGATGTCCCCAGGCACCAATTCTTTTGAGTCAATCTCAATGACATGACCATCACGACGAACACGGGCCATTGGGCTAGACATATTTTTCAACGCTTCAATGGCTGCTTCAGCTTGCCCTTCTTGGTAAACACCAAAGGCTGCATTCAAGACAACTACGGCCAAGATGATAATGGCATCTGTTAAACCGTCCATGCCTTCTGTAATCACAGAAAGTGCGGCTGCCGCCAGCAAGATGATGATCATCAAATCCTTAAATTGATCAAGGAATTTAGCTAGTAGGCTACGTTTTTCGCCCTCTTCTAACTCATTTCGACCATAAGTCGCTAAGCGTTCTTGAGCCTGGGCAGTTGACAAACCTTCAACAGATGAGTCCAAATTCTTTAGGACTTCCTCAGAAGATTGCGTATAAAACAAGTCTTTATTTTGTTCTTTTGACAAAACAGTCTCCTCCTTTTTGGCCTCTTTTTACAAAAAAAGAGACCTGTTTTTTAAAAAAACAAGTCTCGCTGTTTAATATAGTGCCGGAAATAATTCGTAATGACGACACTATCGCGGTTAACCGCCAGCTACTCCCTTGAGTAGTTCTATTATAACAGATTTTCAAAAATTTTCAAGTGCTGGAGTGGAGTGAGTCACCTCCATTTGAATTTTCCTTACAAAACCAGTATAATGATAGAATACAAAAATTCTAGGAAGAGAGTCAGATGAATCAATCGGTTTCAAACTTGAAATTAGCTGAACGAGGTGCTATTATAAGCATCTTGACCTACCTTTTCTTGTCAGCAGCTAAGTTAGCAGCAGGCCACCTCCTTCACTCGTCCAGTTTAGTAGCAGATGGTTTCAACAACGTTTCTGATATCATCGGAAATGTTGCCCTCCTCATTGGGATTCGTTTGGCCCGCCAACCAGCAGATAGAGACCATCGTTTCGGTCACTGGAAAATCGAGGACTTGGCAAGCCTCATCACTTCCATCATCATGTTTTACGTTGGTTTTGATGTTCTACGGGATACCATTCAAAAGATACTCAGCCGTGAGCAAACGGTCATTGACCCACTTGGGGCTACTCTGGGAGTCATCTCTGCTATCATCATGTTTGCAGTTTATCTCTACAATACTCATCTGAGCAAGCAAGCCAAATCCAAAGCCCTTAAGGCTGCAGCCAAAGATAATTTGTCAGATGCAGTGACATCTCTTGGAACATCTATTGCTATTCTAGCCAGCAGCTTCAACTATCCAATCGTGGATAAGTTGGTCGCTATTATCATTACCTTCTTTATCCTCAAGACTGCCTATGATATCTTTATCGAGTCGTCTTTCAGTCTTTCAGATGGTTTTGATGAACATTTGTTGGAAGATTACCAAAAGGCTATCATGGAAATTCCTAAGATTAGCAAGGTCAAATCACAACGCGGTCGTACTTATGGAAGTAATATTTATCTAGACATTACTCTCGAGATGAATCCAGACCTCTCCGTTTTCGAAAGTCACGAAATTGCTGATCAGGTCGAATCCATGCTGACAGAACGCTTTGGTGTCTTTGATACAGACATTCATATCGAACCAGCACCGATTCCTGAAGATGAAATTCTAGATAATGTCTATAAAAAATTGCTCATGAGAGAGCAACTAATTGACCAAGGAAATCAATTGGAAGAATTACTGGCTGAAGATTTCATTTATATTCGCCAAGACGGACTAGAACTAGACAAGAAAGCCTATAAGGAGGAAAAAGAATTAACCTCTGCTATCAAGGAACTTCACTTGACGTCCATTAGTCAGAAGACAAAACTCATCCGCTATCAGATTGGGGACACCATCCATACAAGTATCTGGCGCAGACATGAAACTTGGCAAAATATATTCCATCAGGAAACGAAAATTGAAAAAGACTAAAGAAAGAGGCCGGGACAAATCCCGACCTCATTTTTATGCTTATTTTGCTACGCTCTTAGCAAGAACGAAGTTTCCAAGTGTAGCCGAACCATTACCTGCAACAGCTGGTGTTACGATATAGTCACGTACATCCGGAACTGGTAGGTAACCATTGAGCAAGGATGTGAATTTCTCACGCACACGGTCAAGCATGTGTTGTTGGGCCATAACCCCACCACCAAATACGATGACATCTGGGCGGAAGGTTACAGTTGCGTTGACTGCAGCTTGAGCGATATAGTAGGCTTGAACATCCCATACAGAACTATTCAATTCGATGTTTTCACCACGAATTCCTGTACGAGCTTCTAAGCTTGGACCAGCCGCAAAGCCTTCCAAACATCCTTTGTGGAAAGGACAAACACCGTTGAATTCTTTTTCAATATCCATTGGGTGTTTAGCCACGTAGTAGTGACCCATCTCAGGGTGACCCACGCCACCGATAAACTCACCACGTTGGATGACACCTGCACCGATACCTGTCCCGATTGTGTAGTAAACCAAGTTCTCGATACGGCCACCAGCATTGTTACGGGCAACCACTTCACCGTAGGCAGAGCTGTTTACGTCTGTAGTGAAGTACATTGGCACGTTTAGGGCGCGACGAAGGGCACCAAGCAAGTCCACATTTGCCCAGTGAGGTTTTGGAGTTGTTGTGATAAAGCCATAAGTTTTTGAGTTTTTGTCAATATCAATGGGACCAAATGAACCAATTGCAAGACCTGCAAGATTATCAAATTTTGAAAAGAACTCGATGGTTTTATCGATTGTTTCGATAGGAGTTGTTGTTGGGAATTGTGTTTTTTCTACAATGTTAAAGTTTTCATCACCGACAGCACAGACAAATTTTGTACCGCCCGCTTCCAAGCTTCCGTATAGTTTTGTCATGATAAACCTCTAGTTTTTATTTTCTCTATTATAGCATATTTCAAGGAGGAAAGTTGCTCTATATTTTAGTTTTTTCTCTGTAAATTTTACGATTCAATCAAAAACGAACAAACATGACATTTGTTCGTTTTTTTGATTTATTAAGCTTTAACTTCGATGATTGCATCACCCTTAGCAACTGTTCCAGAAGCAACTGGATTTACTGAAGCAAAGTCTGCAGTGTTTGTCACGATAACCATTGTTGTGTTATCAAGACCTACAGCAGCAATCTTAGCTGAGTCAAATGTTCCAAGAACATCTCCAGCTTTAACCTTGTCACCTTGAGCAACTTTTTGGTCAAATCCTTCACCGTTCATTGAAACAGTGTCGATACCCACGTGGATCAAGATTTCAGCTCCGTTTGCAGTTTTCAAACCATAAGCATGTCCTGTTGGGAAGACGATTGTCACTTCAGCATCAGCTGGGGCGTAAACAACATCTTGACTAGGTTTTACAGCGATACCTTGTCCCATAGCTCCACTTGAGAAGACTGGGTCATTAACATCTGAAAGGGCAACTACGTCACCAACGATTGGTGTTTGGATTGTTTCGTCTGTTAGCTTAGATGCAGTTTCTACTACTTCTTCGCTAACTTCAGGCTTTTTTACAGTTGATTCTCCATCAGTTTCATCTTCATAACCAAACATGTAAGTAAGAGCAAAACCAAGAGCGAATGATACAGCTACCATAAGAAGGTATTGTGGAAGTTGTCCGTTACCAATGTAAAGCATTGTACCAGGGATGATTGTGATACCATTACCAGTACCAGCAAGACCAAGGATAGATGCCAATCCACCACCGATTGCACCAGCGATCAATGAAAGGAAGAATGGTTTACGGAAACGCAAGTTAACCCCGAAGATAGCAGGCTCAGTAATACCTAGGAAGGCAGAAAGAGCAGCTGGGAAAGCAAGTGTTTTAAGTTTTGGATTTTTAGTTTTAACACCAACGGCTACTGTTGCAGCACCTTGAGCAGTCATGGCAGCTGTGATGATAGCGTTGAATGGGTTAACATGGTCAGTAGCAAGCAATTGAACTTCAAGCAAGTTGAAGATGTGGTGAACACCTGATACGACGATAACTTGGTGAACTCCACCAATCAAGAAACCACCAAGACCAAATGGCAAGTTAAGGATAGCTTTTGTTCCAAGAAGGATGTAGTTTTCAACAACGTGGAAGACTGGTCCGATGATAAACAAACCAAGAATTGACATTACGAGGAGTGTTACGAATGGTGTTACCAAAAGGTCAAGAACATCTGGAACAACTTTACGAACAGCTTTTTCAAACTTAGCTCCGACAACCCCGATGATGAAGGCTGGAAGAACTGAACCTTGCAAACCAACAACTGGGATAAATCCGAAGAAGTTCATAGCAGTTACTTCTCCACCAGAAGCAACAGCCCAGGCATTTGGAAGTGAGCCTGAAACGAGCATCATACCAAGAACGATACCAACGGCTGGGTTACCACCGAATACACGGAAGGTTGACCAAACAACCAAACCTGGCAAGATGATGAAGGCTGTGTCAGTCAAGATTTGAGTGTAAGTTGTCACATCTTCTGGAAGTGTCATTCCAAGAGCATTCAAGAGACCACGAACACCCATGAAGAGACCAGTTGCTACGATAACTGGAATGATTGGAACAAAGACGTCACCAAAAGTACGGATGGCACGTTGGAACCAATTTCCTTGTTTAGCAGCTTCTGCCTTCATCTCATCCTTAGATGTCGTTGGCAAACCAAGAGCTACGACTTCGTCGTACATCTTGTTTACTGTACCTGTACCAAAAATGATTTGGTATTGACCTGAGTTAAAGAAAGCACCTTGAACTTTTTCCAAGTTCTCAATAGCATCTTTGTTAATCTTCGCTTCATCTTTCACCATAACACGAAGGCGAGTAGCACAGTGAGCTACACTGTTAACATTCTCACGTCCGCCCAAGGCTTCGATGACTTTTTTTGCAATTTCTGTATTGGTCATTTGCAAAAATCTCCTTATAAAAAAATTTGTTCTTGTTTGAAAGCGATTTTACTCGCCCCACGAATATTATTCTATCACGTTTAAAAAATATGTCAAGCGTTTTGCAGAAAAAATTTTGCTATTTTTTATTTTTTGATTGTTTTTGCTATTTTTTTCATCAACACAGCCATAACACCCTCTAAAATCAAGGTTTTTACTTTAAAGTTTTTCAAAAACTTTCATATTTTCATCATTTTCCATAAAATTACGTTTCCAAACTCTGTCAATCGTTTGACATTTTTTTCTTTAATTTAGTGTAAAAGACTTGCTTTTTTATAAGGAAACGTTTACTATTAAGATAGTAGAATTTATGGAGGAAATAGAAATGGAATGGACTACTGAACGTCGTTACAGACGTTATGAAGATTGGACACAAGAAGAAAGAAAAGAAATCCAAGAAAAGATGGTGCAATCCCCATGGCATGTCAGCTATCACATTGAACCAAAGGAAGGACTTCTCAACGATCCAAACGGTTTTTCTTATTTTGATGGTAAGTGGATTGTCTTTTACCAAAACTTCCCCTTTGGAGCAGCCCACGGCTTGAAATCTTGGGTTCAACTTGAGAGTGACGATTTGGTGCACTTTACTGAAACAGGTGTAAAAATCTTACCTGATACTCCACTGGATAGCCACGGCGCTTACTCAGGATCTGCTATGCAGTTTGGTGATCAATTGTTCCTATTCTATACAGGAAATGTCCGTGATGAAAATTGGGTTCGCCACCCTTATCAGATTGGTGCCTTGATGGATAAGGATGGAAATATTAAAAAGATTGATAAGATCTTGATTGATCAGCCTGCTGATGCTACTGACCACTTCCGCGATCCACAGATTTTTAACTTTAAAGGACAATACTACGCAATCGTTGGTGGTCAAGACTTGGAGAAAAAAGGGTTTATCCGTCTTTACAAAGCTGTCGAAAATGATTATACAAACTGGCAAGAAGTTGGTGATCTTGACTTCAACAATGACCGTACTGCCTATATGATGGAGTGCCCAAATCTTGTCTTTGTTGGAGAACAACCTGTCCTTCTCTACTGCCCACAAGGTTTGGATAAAAAGGTTCTTGACTACGATAATATCTATCCAAATATGTATAAAATCGGTGTTTCCTTCGATCCTGAAAATGCTCGTATGGTAGATGTGTCTGAACTACACAATCTAGACTATGGTTTCGAAGCATATGCCACTCAGGCCTTCAATGCTCCTGATGGACGTGCTCTGGCAGTTAGTTGGCTTGGTTTGCCAGATGTGTCTTATCCATCTGATCGTTTTGATCACCAAGGGACTTTCTCATTGGTCAAGGAACTTACCATTAAAGATGGCAAACTCTATCAGTATCCTGTAGCTGCTATCAAAGAACTCCGTGCTTCACAAGAGGAATTTTCAAATCGTTCTGAAACCAAAAACACCTACGAGCTCGAGCTTAACTTAGCAGCCAATAGTCAAAGTGAAATCGTTCTTCTTGCTGACAAAGATGGCAAAGGACTCTCTATCAATTTTGACCTTGTCAATGGTCAAGTTACTGTTGACCGCAGTCAAGCAGGTGAGCAATATGCTCAAGAATTTGGAACTACTCGCTCATGTTCAATCGACAACCAAGCTACTACTGTAAATATCTTCATCGATAATTCAGTCTTTGAAATTTTCATCAATAAAGGAGAAAAAGTATTTTCTGGTCGTGTCTTCCCTCACAAAGATCAAAATGGAATCCTCATTAAATCTGGAACCCCAACTGGAACTTACTACGAATTAGAATATGGTCGCAAAACTAACTGATGTCGCAGAACTAGCAGGCGTCAGCCCAACTACTGTCTCACGTGTTATCAATAAAAAGGGCTACCTGTCAGAAAAAACTATTCAAAAGGTCAATGAGGCCATGCGGGAGTTAGGCTACAAACCCAACAACCTTGCTCGTAGCCTCCAAGGGAAATCAGCCAAGTTAATTGGGTTGATTTTCCCAAAAATCAGCCATGTTTTCTATGCTGAATTGATTGACAAACTGGAGCACGAACTCTTCAAAAACGGCTATAAGACCATCATCTGTAATAGTGAGCACGATTCGGAAAAAGAACGTGAATATCTTGAAATGCTAGAAGCTAATCAAGTGGATGGCATTATCTCTGGTAGCCATAACTTAGGGATTGAGGACTACAATCGCGTAACGGCTCCAATCATTTCTTTTGACCGAAACCTATCACCAGACATTCCTGTCGTTTCCTCTGATAACTATGCTGGTGGAGTCCTAGCAGCTCAAACCTTGGCTAAAACTGGATCCAAGTCTGTCATTATGATTACAGGTAATGACAACTCCAATTCACCAACTGGACTTCGCCATGCAGGCTTTGCTTCTATCTTCCCAAAAGCTCCCATCATCAATATTTCCAGTGACTTTTCACCCCTCCGCAAGGAAATGGAAATCAAAAGTATTCTGAAAAAACAAAAACCAGATGCTATTTTCGCATCGGATGATTTGACTGCCATCTTGGTAATGAAGATCGCCCAGGAACTTGGCATCTCTGTTCCAGAACAACTCAAGGTTATTGGTTACGATGGAACTTATTTTATCGAGAATTTCTATCCTCATCTTACTACCATTAAACAACCTTTAGAAGAAATTGCTCGCCTGACAGTTGATTTACTCCTTCAAAAAATCGAAGGAAAAGAAGTTGCCACGACTGGTTATTTCTTACCAGTCAGCCTCTTACCAGGTAAAAGTATTTAAACAAAAAGAGTCTGAGACAAAATAGTTCTCAGACTCTTAATTTAGTATACTATCAATAAATAATATTATAGAAGCAATAATAATTATAATTTTACCTATTTGGATAAGCTTATTTTGAGATTTAAATATATTTTCTAATAAAAATATTTGGATCACACACATTATAGGAATTAAATTTTTTGAAATTGAGAAGTACCCAAACAAATAGACTATAAATAATAAAAATAAAACTATATTGTATTTCTTATTCAAAACAGTTATCACCAATTACCTTAATTCCCAAAATAGTAGACCCCATGTCAACTACAGCATTTTCAAATTTTGTAGCTGAAGCCACCTCATTAGCATGAACAACTGAAACACCTTCTGTAAGTGCTATATTCAATATTACTGTACTAAGTAATGCAACACTCACCATTTTAATTTTTTATTCCTAATCAAAAATCCTCCTCTCTATATTTTTTGATTAAGAATCTTAATAATTTACAACTATGTTATAACAAAAAATGAAAGCGTTGTCAATACATACGTCTTGTTTTTTTGAACAAAAACAGAAAAACTGGCAAATAATGTCATTGAATTAAGAAACTCAAATACGATTCTGTATTTGAGTTTCTTTTATTTGAAAAAACAGTAAAAAGCGCTAAAAATCAAACCAGTCTAAATTTTTCTTATGATCTTAAATGTTTCAATAGCGTTTGCGCTTTTTCTAGATTAAAGGTTTTTTCAGCAATCAAGTTTTCTACTAACTTGGGTACTTCTGCCTCAGTCGCACCTGCTAAAAGCGCTAAAGATTTCGCTTGAAGCTTCATGTGTCCATGCTGAATCCCTGTACTGACAAGAGCTTTAAGTGCTGCAAAGTTTTGAGCGAGACCAATCGAAACGATAATTTGAGCCAATTCTTTGGCAGATGGTTGACCTAGCAACTCATGACTGAGTACAACTCGAGGATTGAGACCAATCGAACCGCCCTTAGTGGCAACTGGCATCGGCATGGTCATCTCTCCAATAAGCTCTTCGTTTTCCAAATCTATAGTCCAACGACTGAGTCCTCGATAGGCGCCATCATGACTTGCATAGGCATGCGCTCCTGCTTCGATGGCACGCCAATCATTTCCTGTCGCAATCAAAAGGGCATCGATTCCATTAAAAATTCCCTTATTGTGAGTAGCTGCTCGATAAGGATCTGCCTGAGCAAACTGGCTAGCTAAAACCATTTTTTCCGCTAGTTCACGCGCTTCATCCTTCTGGCGACTCAAATAACGAAAGGCAATACGACAAGTTGCTGTTACTAGAGAATCTGTGGCATAGTTGGATAGAATTCCCATTAAACTTTGCCCTTGACTTAGAGCCTCTAGACTTGGTTTTAAAGCTTCAAGCATGGTATTGAGCATATTAGCTCCCATTGCTTCCTGAGTATCTACATGGAGATAAACCACTAAAAAGTCAGACTCACCAGAAATTTTTTCAACTGTTAGCTCTCTGGCTCCACCACCACGTTTGACAATAGAGGGATAGGCTTGGTTTGCTTGTTCGAGCAACTCTGCTTTTTGACTCAGAATAGCCTGACAAGCTTTATCCCTATCTGGAACCTGATAGAGGGCTACCTGACCTATCATTTGTCGCTGATGAACTTGAGCTGTAAAACCTCCAGCACGTTTGATAATCTTACTGGCAAAACTAGCTGCAGCAACAACAGATGGCTCTTCGGTCACATAAGGAACGGTGTACTCTTGACCGTTTACCAGTACTTCTGGAACTACTGAGTATGGGAGAGAAAAGGTCCCCACCACATTTTCACTCAGTTGGTCCGCAACTGCTAGACTGAGATTCTCATTTTGCTCAAGACTTTCTTGGGCTTCAATAGAAGTAAGCGCCTGAGACTTAACTAGTTCTAGGCGCTCTTGAATTGATTTTTTAGCAAATCCATTCCAATTTTTTTTCATTATTTTTCAACCTTGCTGTAGCGACGTTGGTGTTCTACAATCTCAACCAGAGCATAGTCCTGTCCTTCATAGCCTGACATGGTTGCAGAACCTGACTCATCCAAGTTTGCTTCCTCAAAGAAGATTCGTTCATAATCAGCTACGCTCAATGCTTGACGTTGATCTAGCAATTCTAAGCGATTTTTCTGCAATTGCTGTTCATAGCCTTCGACCAATTCCACACTGAAGAACTCAGATACAGCACCACTACCATAGCTGTAGAGGGCAATTTTATCTCCTGCCTTAAGGCTATCTGAATTCTCAAGTAGGGACAAAAGCCCTAAAAAGAGGGAACCTGTATAGATATTTCCAACCTTTTGGCTATAAATAATAGACTCATCAAAGTGTTTTTGGAGTAAATCCTTTTTCTCTTGAGGTAGAGATTTATCAAGGATTTTTTTTAATCCCTTGAGAGCTAGCTTTGGATATGGTAAATGGAAACAAATAGCTTCAAAATCATCCAAAGTACAGTCATAACGCTTTTGGTACTCTTCCCAAGTCGTTTTTAAGCTATCAAGATATTGCTGTGTTGAGTAAACCCCATTTACAAATGGTGTTGTCGAGTAATTTGGACGCCAGAAGTCCATAATGTCACGAGTCTGCGCAACGTTATCGTTGTTGAATACCATAACTCGTGGATTTTGGCTAATCAACATGGCAACACAGCCGGCTCCTTGAGTTGGTTCTCCAGGAGTTTCAACACCATACCTTGCAATATCACTGGCTAGTACCAAAACTTTTGATTTTGGAGAATTTTCTACGTGTAACTTAGCATAGTGAAGGGCCGCTGTTGCACCATAACAAGCCTCCTTGATTTCAAAACTACGAGCAAATGGTTGGATTCCTAATAAACCGTGTACAAAGACTGCAGCCGCCTTACTTTGATCGATTCCAGATTCTGTCGCAACGATAACCATATCAATCTCTTGCTTATCTTCTTCAGTCAGGATAGAATTACCTGCACTGGCAGCCAAGGTAACAATATCCTCTGTCAAAGGAGCAATACTCAATTCTTTTAAAAGGAGTCCTTTACTCAATTTTTCAGGATCAATTCCTCGGGTTTCTGCTAAATCTTGTAATTTCAAAACGTATTGACTGGTCGCAAAACCAATCTTATCAATACCGATTGTCATATTTACCTCTATTTTTATCATTCATTGTAAAAAATCGTTCACCTCTATTTTATCACAATTGAGGTCAAATGAGCGAAAAAAGACTTGATTCACCAAATCAAGTTCATTTTAAAAACCTTATTTCATTTTTAGACTGAGCCAACAAACAGAACTTTAGGGCTATAAAAAATCGAGTCTTAGCTAGCTCGATTCTTTTTGAGATAATGATACAATTTCAACAAAACTGTCCCACTGGCCATTCCAATGGAGATAACGAGAGCTAGCATCATGACTAACATGGCACTAGAAATGGCATGGCCGTAGTCACCTGTAACGAAGAAAGAAGTGGTTCGGTAAGATAGATAACCTGGTACTAATGGTGCCAGAATGGCTAGGGCAAAAACTACTGCTGGCGTTTTGTAGAGAATACTCATAATCTGGCTGACACAAGAACCAATCACCGCAGCAATAAAGGTTGCCAAAATAACATTGGTTGGTTCCTTGAGTATCAAATAGAGTAGCCAGATAGACATTCCTAAAACTCCACCAGGGATAAGCATGGAACGCTGGACATTTAAAACGATTAAAAAGGTAATAATGGCAAGCAAACTTGCCAGAGCTTGCAATAAAAATGTTGTTAGTGTCATATTAGTTCATGAGTAAGAGGGCGACTGATGTTCCAGCCCCTAAGGCAAGGGTAATCAGCAAGGATTCAAACATCTTGCTCATACCAGAGTTGATATGGTTGGTCATAATATCTCGAACAGCATTGGTAAGGGCAATTCCAGGCACAAAGGGCATAACCGCACCTGCAATCACTAAATCCGCCGTCGATTGTAAACCAGAATAGCGCGCCCAAAATTGTGCAATCAAACCAAAGACAAGAGCTCCTGCGAAAGCAGTCATAAAAGGGATACGAATAAACTTTTCTACATAGAGAGAGCAAGTAAAAGCAAACAAGGTCGCCACTCCTGCTCCGATGGCATCATAGACATTCCCACCAAACATGATTGAAAAGAAAGGAGCACTGAGGGTCGCTGCAGCAGTTAGTTGAACATTGGTATAGGGAGACGCCTTGGCATTCAATTCCTTTAGTTGGATAAAGGCTGTTTCCAAATCAAGCTGTCCTGATACAAGCTGCCGTGAAATCTGGTTGACATCACACACCTTCTCAATATTATAAGCAGAGGAGGTCACTCGCTTCATACGAGAGATATTTGTATTTTCAATGGAGAAAAAAATGGCGGCAGGCATGGCTAAAACATTACAATCCATAATACCCTGTGAATGAGCAATCCGAATCATGGTATCTTCAACACGATAAATCTCAGAACCATTGCGAAGCAGAATTGTTCCAGCTAGCATGATGACATCAATAACTGCATTCAGTTTTTTTGATTCTTCCATGTTTCCCTCCTTTTTCAAACTCCATTTTATTTTATCATAATTTCGAAGGAAAAAAAATCTTTGCCACAAAAACTGTGACAAAGATTATTTAGTTATCTGTGTTGTGTTCGTCCACATGAGTTGGTGTAGACGAAGATGGTGTCGATGGACTTTGAGATGGCACCGTATTATCTGCCCTGTTAGAGTTACGCTGGCTCGAAGACGGAACCGAAGAAGATGATGGTGGAGTTTTTGGTTTATAAATAGAAATCTTTATACGTGTCGTACTTAGATCAACTTTCTCACCTAGTTTTGGACTTTGATCCACAACAGTTCCTTCAGCAGTGCCCTCAGGAGCTGTCGATACCTCCACTACTTCGATATTGGCTTCCTTGACACCAACAATTTGAATTAAGTTATTCTTTGTAAATTCAAGACTTGAGCCAATATAACTTGGCATGGTCACGGTTGTCACCTTTTTAGCAACAGTCAAAACGATAGAAGTTGCCTTGGTAAGATCATAAGTCGTACCTTCTACTAAGCTCTGTTTTAAAACCACACCTGGTTCTGATTCACTGGACTCTTCTTCTTCAATCTTAATCAGATTTTCAGGAACTTTTTTCCCTTTCAATTCTGCAATAACATCAGTAGATTTGCGTCCAATATAGTTTCCAATCTTAAATGATTGTTTACCTGAAGATATGATTAGATTAACTTTAGACCCTTCTTTGCGAGCTGAGCCAGCATCTGGATCTGTTCGGATAACCCGACCTTCTTCTACGGTATCACTCGCTTCGGTCTTCTCCTCGCCAATCTCAAAATTCGCTTTTTTCAGGGTTTCCTTAGCTTCAGCAACAGTTTGACCTGCAACTTTTGGAATCTCAACAGTAGCTGGTGTTCTGGATAAAATCCACACCAGAGAAGCGGCAACCAGTACGAAACTTGCTAGTAGAACTAGATAACGTGCTTTAAAACGACGTTTTTTCACTGGTTTTTCCACAGATTTTTTAGCACTTACTTCTGGGCTAGCTTTAGTTGCCTGATGGCTTTCTGTCTGTGGTTGAACCTTAGGAATAGAGGTCAAGGTTGTCTGAGAAACTTTTGGCAATGTCTTTGTGTCTGCCTTAGTAGCATCATCAAAAACACGTTTGGCTTCATTTCTGCGGTTATAAGATAGACTGCTAGATAAATCAACATACATCTCTGAAACCGACTTGTATCGATCCGTAAGCTTTTTAGCAGTTGCCTTGATAACCACATTTTCTAAGGCTTGGGGGACAGATGGATTTTCAGCGATGACCGATGGCAGCGGTTTTTGAAAATGCTGGAGGGCAATGGTTACTGCACTATCGCCATCATAAGGGATATGCCCTGTCAACATCTCATAGAAGATAATCCCCATGGCATAGATGTCACTCTGGACAGTTGCCTTAGAGCCACGAGCCTGCTCAGGTGACAAGTAGTGGACAGAGCCCAGCATAGAGTTGGTCTGAGTCAGACTGGTCTCTGCAAAGGCTACGGCAATCCCAAAGTCAGTTACCTTGGCCGTCCCATCCGGAGTTAAAAGAATGTTTTGAGGTTTTAAGTCACGATGGACAATACCTTTAGTGTGCGCTAAGCGCATCGCTAAGAGAATCTGACCCATAATACGGACAGCTTCTTCATTTGAGAGGGGATAGTGTTCTTTGATATAGCGCTTGAGATCAAGACCGGCTACATATTCCATAGCCAGGTACTGTTGACCGTCCTCTTCGCCGATATCCGTTATCCGAACGATATGGGGATGATCTAAGTCAGCCATTGCACGCGCTTCACGCTGAAAACGAGCAACAGCAATCGGGTCAGTCTGGTAGTTAGTCCTTAGGACCTTTACAGCTACCTCTTCCCCGTCTAAAATCAAATCCTTGGCCAGGTAGACATCCGCCATACCTCCACGGCCAATTTGTTTGACAATCCGATACCGCCCGGCAAAAATCTTGCCGATCTGGATCATTGTGCCGCCTCCTCCTCAATCGAAACAAGGGCAACTGTAATATTATCAAGGCCACCAGCATTGTTAGCAAAACGAATCAAGGTCGCCGCTTTATCATCAAGCGAGATATCACTTGTGACAATATCACAGATTTCACTAGCTGAAATCATATTTGTCAGACCATCGCTATTGAGCAAGAGATAGTCTCCTGCTTCCAAACTGACAATTCCTAAGTCAGGTTGAATTTCGTCTTTTTGTCCGATAGATTGGGTGATAATATTTTTTTGTGGATGCGCTTCTGCCTCTTCTGGTGTCAGTTGACCTGCCTTGAGCAATTCGTTAACCAAGGAATGATCACTTGTCAGTTGACGGTACTCTTCCCCTCGAATGAGACCGATTCTAGAATCTCCGATATGGGCATAAATTGCCTGATTTCCGATAACTGCAAGAGCTTCGAGGGTTGTCCCCATTCCCTTGTAGGCTTCATCTCGTCCTAGTTGATAAATCTTTTGATTTTCAACTTCTAGATGGTGGGCAAACCATTCGCGAACTTCATTAACGGTGTCGATCTGCGTATCAACCCAGGCAACACCTAAGTCCGTAACTGCCATCTCACTGGCAATATTTCCTGCGCGATGACCTCCCATCCCATCAGCCAAGATGATCATCGTGCGACCGGCACGGTTGACAAAAAGATTGACATAGTCTTGATTATTTGTACGTTTCTGACCCACATCTGTTAATAATGAAATCTCCATTGTGTCAGTTCCTTCCTAATTGGACATCTTACGAAATTGGCTGATGAAGAATCCATCACTTCCGTATAATTCCGGAGTAATAAGGATACAGCCATCTTTTAGAATATCCTTGCATTCGTGTTCTAGTTTAACCTGCTCGAACTCGGGATGACTTTCTAAAAATGCTTGAACCACTTTAAAGTTCTCTTCCGAGACAATAGTGCAGGTACTATAGGTTATTATACCACCTTTTCGTAGTGTTTGACAAACACTACCTAATATTTCCAGCTGAATTTCCTGTAATGACGCGAAATCTGCCGTTTCTTTATTGTATTTGATATCTGGTTTTCGACGCAATAGACCAATCCCTGAGCAAGGGGCATCAACAAGAATCTTATCAAATTGATCCTTGCCAAAAAACTCGTGGACCTTTCGGGCATCCAATTTTTGTGTTTGAACACGGTCTGCTACTCCTAAACGCTGAGCATTTTCCTGAATCAAAGTGAGTTTATGATCGTAGAGATCCAGAGCTGTTACCTGACCTGTCGTTAGATAAGATGCCATATGGGCTGTTTTCCCACCTGGAGCCGCACAGGCATCCAAAACCTGCTCCTCTCCTTGTAGCTCTAGTGTTGGTGCAACCAGTTGACTAGACTCATCTTGGATAGTAATAACCCCTTCAGCAAACAAGTCATGACCCGCAAAATGCCCCTGCTCCTTGACCAGACCAGAAGCTGATAAAGCAGAATCACTTGCACCGAGCAGAGCTTTGATTTCCTCTTTTCGGTTCAAATCTGTTACGCGAATACTGGCTTTATTCCGTTGCAAAAGACTCTCAAAAATCGCTTGAGCTCGCTCTTCTCCGTACTCTTCCTTGAGTTTCGAAATCAACCAAACTGGTAAAGAATAGGCAATAGAATCACGCTTATTTTTACGCTTGATAGAGGCACTATCTGGCAAACCTTCTCGCAGGATACGGCGAAGGACTGCATTGACCAGTTTTTCACTACCCTTCTTACGAGATTTTGCAATTTCAACCGCTTCATTGACCACTGCATGGTCAGGAAGCTTATCCAAGTATTGGAGTTGGTAGGTGCTCATGAGAAGTAAAACATAGAGCCAACTGTCCAGCTTGTCTCTATCCTCAATAAAGTGAGAAATGTACCACTCTAGCGTGAGTTTTCGAGCTACAGTTCCATAGACCAGCTCTGTCACCAAACCTTTGTCTGCCGCTGATAGTTGACTTCCCTTGAGGTGTTTATTTAAGGCGATATTGGAGTAAGCTTGTTGGATAAAAACATCCTCCAATACCTCTAAGGCTAAACTTCTAGCCGTTTCTACTTTAGTCACCAAATCGTTCTCCTACTGTCAAGGTACGTCCAACACCATTAAGGAAGGAAGCAATGTCCATCTTAGGTTTCCCTGCTGGTTGAACCTGTCTGAGAGATAGAGCCCCCTCTGCTGTTGCGACGATTAATTCTTTCTTACCGATGGAGATAATCTCACCCGGATTCCCCTTCCCTTCTACAGGCTGAGCTTCATAGATTTTGAAGCGTTCTCCCTTGAGGAAGGTATGAGCAACTGGCCATGGATTCATCCCACGGATTTGGTTAAAGAGTTGACGATTGATCTTGTTCCAGTCTAATTTTTCTTCCTCAGGTTTGATATTCGGTGAGAAAGTTACTTGGCTTGGGTCTTGTGGTTCTGGCTGAATTTCACCAGCTATATAAGCTGGTAGAGTATCCAAAAGCAAATCACGACCGACAATGGCCAATTTTTCAAATAAGGTGCCGACATTGTCCTCATCAGTAATTGGAATACTACGACGAGAAATCATATCTCCTGCATCCATTTCCTTGACCATTTCCATAATGGTTACTCCTGCCTCCTCATCACCCTGAATCAAGGCATAATGGATAGGAGCACCACCACGGTGTTTAGGAAGGAGCGAAGCATGAACATTGACTGCAAAATCCATGCTATCAAGGAGTTTACTTGGGAGGAATTGTCCAAAAGCTGCTGTTACAATCCCATCAGCTCCCAAATTCATGATGGCTTCCATTTCTGGACTACCCGATAATTTTTCAGGTTGGTAAATAGGAAGTCCTGCCTCTTTGGCAACTTGTTTCACTGGGGTTTCTTGGATGACTTTTTTACGTCCAACTGCACGGTCTGGCTGAGTTACAACTGCTAGAATCTCATAGCGATCATCTGTCAAAAGTCCCTTCAAAACGGTCGCTGAAAAGTCGGGAGTTCCCATAAAGATTAATTTTGTCATATCTTCTCCTTCTTATAAAAACTGTTGCGGTTCGTGGTCAATACTGAGACGAAGTTCGCTATTTTCCCGTTCTTGTGTCAAGGCCAAGACCTGGTTAAGGGTTGGACCAAGCTCATCTTCTAAACGGTATTTGATTAAAATCTGGTAATGATAGAGGTTGTGGGTTCGAGCAATAGGTTTTGGCGTTGGACCAAGAATTATACTAGCATCCGACAAACCTGACCGCAATATTTCCATGACTTGATAAGCACGTTTAAGAACCTCTTCTTCTTTCTTATGAGACAAGGTAATTCCAATTGTGAAATAATAAGGTGGATAACCCAACTGACGTCTGATGCCCATTTCATAGGCATAAAAGCCTTCATAGTCCTGATCCTTGGCAAAGCGAATAGCATAGTGCTGAGGATTGTAAGACTGGATCAAGACCTGCCCAGCTTTTTCAGCCCTTCCTGCTCGTCCTGCCACCTGGGTCAAGAGTTGGAAAGTCCTCTCAGAAGAACGGAAATCAGGTAGGTTCAAGGCTGTATCTGCATTGAGAACACCAACCAAGGTTACATTTGGAAAATCCAAGCCCTTGGCAATCATCTGAGTTCCAAGTAAAATATCCGCTTCACCCTTGCCAAATTGTTCAAGTAGAGCTTGGTGACTGCCTTTTTTACGAGTTGTATCTACATCCATGCGCAGAATTCGTGCTTGAGGAAAAAGTTCGGCTAGCTCATCGTAGGCCTTTTGAGTCCCTGTCCCATAATAACGAATGCTACGACTCTGACAGTTTGGACAGACATGGGGGATTTCCTTCGTAAAACCACAATAATGACAGTTCATAGTCTTAGTATCCATGTGCAGCGTCAGAGAAATATCGCAGTTGGGACAGGTATCAACTGTCCCACATTCCCGGCACATGACAAAGCTAGAATAACCACGGCGATTGAGCATGAGAACAACCTGCTCTTTTTTATCCAGTCGATCTTGAATGGCCTCAATCAGTGGTGGTGTAAAGTTTGATGTTTCATTCTGCCCGATATAGTCACGGAAATCAATCAGTTGAACCTCAGGTATACTTGCTAAAGGATTGGCACGTTGCGTCAGGCGTAGATGATGATAAACACCCTTACCAGCACGCGCACGACTTTCTAAACTCGGTGTTGCAGAACCAAGTACTAGGGCAGCTTGATTATACTGAGCTCGTAAAAGAGCCACATCCCTAGCATGATAACGCGGATTGCTATCTTGCTTGTAGCTGGCCTCATGCTCTTCATCGATAATGATAACACCTAGATTTTTTAAAGGTGCAAAAATAGCCGAGCGAGCCCCAACGACTACCTGAGCATCTCCACGCTCCACCTTGCGCCACTCATCGTACTTTTCACCATTTGACAAGCCAGAGTGGAGAATGGCGACTTTATCTCCAAACCGAGCAATAAAGCGCTCCGTCATTTGAGGTGTCAGAGAGATTTCTGGTACAAGAACAATCGATGTTTTTCCCATATCCAAGGCACCTTGGATAATCTGTAAGTAAACCTCGGTTTTCCCACTTCCTGTAATCCCTTGAAGGAGAAAGGGAGGATGTTTCTTTCCAATCGCTCCAACAACCGCCTCACAGGCTTGTTTTTGCTCTAGGTTTAACTCTAAGGCTTGATTTGACTCGATTCCTTCAAAGTAGGCGGCTGAGCGTTGAACTTCCTTTTGAAGAATCGTCAAAGCACCCTGTTCCACAAAGAAATTGACTTGTTCCCGTGAGTAATGTTCTAACAAATCAGCTAAAGGAACTGTTTCAGGATGTACTAATAAATATTCTCGCAGTTCCAATTTCTTCTTGGCACGATTTGAGATTTCTAGTTTTTCTAAATGATTAAGATTCACTTGAACCCAAGACTGTGTTTTGACTTTCTTCTGGTCTACAGCCTGATACTCTAATTTCAAGATCCCTTTTCGAGTCAATTGCATCATCTCAGCTTGCTTTTCTAAGTCTAGAGATGAAAATGCTAAGGACTCTTGCGTTCCAAACAAACGGTCTCTGTCTTTCTGACTCAAGCCTTCCAGAGGGTAGAGGATCTTATCATAGCTAGAGTTCAAAAATCCAGGAAGCATAGCTTTTAGAATGGTAATCTTGTATGAAAAAACTGACTTACGTAGTTCTTCAGCTAGCCAGAGTTGTTCCTCCGTTAAAACAGGAGAAAAGTCCAGCACCTCAGCAATCTCTTTCAAGTCCTCGTCTGCCACATCTGCATCAGATTGAGACTCCATTCCAAGAACAATTCCCTGAATCAAGCGATTGGCCTTCCCAAAAGGTACATGAACCCGCATACCAACTTCCAGCATCTCTTCAAATTCCTCAGGAATCTTGTAGCTATAGGGCTGGTCTGTCTGCATCAAGGGAACATCGACAATGATTTTTGCAATAGCCATATCCTCACCTCCTTCTCTTCTTAAATCGTTCCAATTGATTGAGTATTCTTACAATAGAAAAAATAAGATTGAGTCCCCCCAACCTTAAATTTTTTCACCTTCTTCTTTTTCTTTCGCGATTTGCTCTTTGATTTTCTTTTCTTCTTCTTCTTTCAATCGTCTTTCTTCTTCGATACGACGGCGAACAGCTTCGCGTTTTCCTTCTGGATCTGGGTGGATGGTTACATTCCCTGATTCAATTTCTTCCAAGGCACGAAGAGTTGATTTTTCAGATTTAAATTCTTGAGTTGGAGGTGCTCCAGCTTCTAATTCGTGAGCACGTTTTGCTTCCAAGATGACGAGTGAATATTTTGATGGTACCTTATCAAGCAAGGTATCAATAGAGGGTTTAAGCATCATTTGTTTGTACCTGTTTTCTATAGTTTATCGAATAGTCGGAGACTTTGGTAGCATATCCTGATAATGACCAATCACGCGGTCTACACGGAAATGTTCTGCTTCAATCACACGTTTTACACGTTCTGCGGCAAGAGGAACATGGTCATTTACAATAGCGTAGTCATACTCACGCATCAAAGCAATTTCTTCCTTGGCTTTTTCGATACGCTGAGCAATTACTTCTGCACTATCGGTACCACGACCTACGAGACGGTCTTGCAATTCTTCCAAATCTGGTGGTGTCAAAAAAATAAAGACAGCATCTGGAACTTTTTTCTTGACCTGGAGAGCTCCCTGTACTTCAATTTCAAGAAAGACATCGATTCCCTTATCAAGCGTTTCATTGACATAGGTCAGAGGAGTTCCGTAGTAGTTGCCTACATACTCTGCATACTCTAACATTTGCCCTTGACGGATCAATTCTTCAAATTCTTCCCGTGTACGGAAGAAATAATCAACACCATCTACTTCACCTGGACGTTGTGCCCGTGTCGTCATAGATACTGAATATTGAAATTGATTTTCAGAACTCTCAAAAATTTCTCGTCTAACCGTTCCTTTTCCAACTCCTGAAGGACCTGAAAAAACGATTAGTAAGCCTCGGTCTGCCATTATGTCTCCTTTGGATAGTTTGTGAAATGACTTGAAAATTTCTGTAAGATTATATATCTAAAGCCATTTCTGCTCGCTACAATCTTTCTATCTAGTGTAACAAAAAAGCAGTAATTTTTCAACTGCTCTTTCTTATTTATTTTGCATAATCAACTGCACGAAGTTCACGAATCACGGTTACCTTGATATTTCCTGGGTAATCGAGATTGTTTTCGATTTTCTCACGAACTTTATGAGCCAAGATTGTGACCTTGTCATCTTTGATTTGACCTGGATTTACCATAATGCGGATTTCGCGACCAGCTTGAAGGGCAAAGCTATTTTGAACACCTTCAAAGCTATTAGCAATTTCTTCAAGATCATGGAGACGTTTGATGTAGCTTTCGAGTGACTCACTACGAGCTCCTGGACGGGCAGCACTCAATGCATCCGCCGCAGCAACGATGACTGCGATCACACTTTCAGGTTCTACATCTCCGTGGTGACTGGCAATAGTATTCACCACAACTGGATGTTCCTTGTACTTGCGAGCCAACTCAGTACCAATCTCAACGTGGCTACCTTCTACCTCTCGGTCAATGGCTTTACCAATATCGTGAAGGAATCCCGCGCGACGAGCAAGGGTAGCATTCTCACCAAGTTCGCTAGCCATGATACCAGCCAACTTAGCAACTTCAATCGAATGACGCAAGACATTTTGTCCGTATGAAGTACGGAACTGCAAGCGTCCCATGATCTTCATCAAGTCTGGGTGAAGGTTTGGTGCACCAATTTCATAGGCTGCGGCTTCACCATATTCACGAATCTTATTGTCAATCTCTTGACGATTTTTCTCAACCAACTCTTCGATACGAGCTGGGTGGATACGTCCATCCTTAAGCAAGGTTTCCATCGTCATACGGGCAATCTCGCGACGGATAGGGTCAAAACCTGACAAGGTTACCACTTCTGGCGTATCATCAATGATAACATCAACCCCTGTCAAACTTTCAAAAGTACGGATATTACGTCCTTCACGACCAATGATACGACCTTTCATAGTATCATCAGGCAGATGAACCGTAGAGTTGGTAGACTCAGCCACATACTCACCAGCAATTCTCTGCATAGCTTGGGACAAGATATCCTTAGCCAATTTGTCTGAACGTTCCTTGACTTCTTGCTCAGCCTCACGAATGCGACTAGCAATTTCCTTAGTCAAGTTTTCCTCTGTCTGGGCCAAGATAATGTCTTTTGCTTCCGACTGAGTCAGAGTTCCAATACGCTCTAGTTCAGCTTGCTTTTGTTTCTCAATTTCTTCTAGTTGCTCTTCACGTACATCAAGGTTTTTTGCTCTATCAGAAATACTTTGTTCTTTTTGTTCAAGTGTTTTTTCTTTGTTCGTCAAATTGTCATCTTTACGATCAAGACTGCTAGCACGTTCGGTCAAACGACTTTCGATTTGCTTGAGTTCTTGACGTTCCGATTTAAATTCAGCATCCACTTCTTCACGGTATTTTCTGGCTTCTTCTTTGGCCTCCAATAGTGCTTCTTTTTTAAGAGACTTGCTTTCGCTCTTAGCTTCATTGAGTAATAAATCCGCTTCGCGCTCAGCTTGTCCTCGTAAATTAGTTGCTTCTTGTTCAGCATTTAAAAGCATCAGCTCTGCAGCCTCTTGTGATGATTTCATCTTGACTGAGATGCTGACATATCCAATGACTAAACCAATGATGACGGCAAAAACAACGATAACAATCGCCATAATTTCCATGTTTTTACCTCAATTTATTTGTTTATCCGAATGATATGCATTCTTATACATTCTACCATAAAAATTGATTTTTAACAAACCTTAAATAGAATATGTTTTGGGGAATTTAGCGCGTATTTTAGGATTACAATTCCTTGGTTTTTAAGGAGATAATTCAGTATCGCTATCAAAAAGTTCCACCGAATCTCTATAGCTATGGATTTTCTATTGTTGTGCCAAATAGTGTTCCACTAGATTCAAACATTTTGCTTTCAAGTCTTTGAAAATTCACTTTAGGAAATTACAGCTTATCTTCAAGATCAAATTTGTCATAAATTAACTTTTTTATTTAGTTGTATCAATTTATTTCTTAAGTATTAGTTTATCCTCATCGAGAGCTTTTAAAATATACTCATTAATCAATTTATTATCTTCTTCATTTTTTGAAAAATAAGTTTTAATATTATTGGGAGTTCTATGTTCTAGTAGACGATGGATAACATCATCACTTCTATCATGGAACCAGGTCCAATCTACTTCAGGATAAAGTCCTCGAATATCTTCTTCAATATCTTTTAAAATCTCAAAATCAGAAAAATATCCTTTTCTACTTAAGTTGTATAAATCTGATACAGACTTTTCTCTTGGGTCTGGGAAAGTTTTAACCCCCTCAACTCTTTTATCATTAATTCTTTTAATCAAATAATGGTAGATTTTATTTTGTATCTGAGGAAAATCATAGACATTATAACTCATTAAATCAATTACTTTATGGTAAATAATGTTTTCTGATTCTTCATAAACTTTTAGAGTATCTAGAATGTCATCTTTAATATCCTCTTCAAAATACTTAAATAAGTGACATATCAAGTCAGAATATTCTATGATATTTTTTATATCATCATTTTTATATTTTATTCTTAAAATATCTGTATTAAATTTTTCGAGTACTATTATTGCAGTTTCCTGATCAGTTGAGCAGTATTCTAGTAACTGTGAATAGAGTGGATACACTGAATTATATAAAGAAAAATTTTTCTCCAAAATTTCATTTAAATGTTTATTTACAATCCCAATTATCTTAGATTTCAATGAATCTTTATCAATAGCATCCATATTATCGAGGACAATTTTAATAATTCTCCTAAATTCCTCGCTCCAATTATAATACAGTATTTGATTATTTAAAATTTCTATTACTTTTTCTATGTCAATATCATCAACAAGAGGAAGAAAAGTTAGCATGTTTTTAAGCTCTCGAAGATTTTCATCTTCAGTAATTTCAAGTCTTTCTTGAAGATGGGTAATTCGATTCAACAAATAGTCTTTCGCTTCCTCAGTAACTTTTATTTTACCAAATGAATAGTTTCTAAAATATAAATTTACAACCTTAAAATCTATATTCGGAAGAATTAATTGAACATCATCCAAATCAAGATTTTTAAGCCAAGAAGATGTTCTATCGAAAATACTTGAATCAGGGTTTACATATGAATTATCATAACTAAGTAATAATATTTCTAAATATCTATTAATGATTGATTTATAAATCTTATAATGTTCAACACATAAACAATTTAATTTTAAAAAGTTACAAAGATTTTTTACTGTAAACTCCGCATTAAATAGATAATTATTAGCAGACCATCCTCCTCTTCTATAGCTTTCATGCTCTTCACGAATTTCATCAAATAATTCATTAATAGTTTCTAATTTTCTATATAAAAAATTGAAATTAAGGATTGAATCTCTAAAAAATTCTATAATCTTTTTCTCATCTCCTGTAACCGAGTTAATAATTTGTTCTGTTAATTCGCTTAATTCTCCATCATAAATTGGCTCTGCATAACTAGGTGTTTTTTCGTATCTATCAATTATTTGAATTTGCTGAAAATTAAATTCACAAACTAAGAAATTAAAATAGTCTTTCTGACGAAATGCTATATTAGCTAGTTCTCTAAATTTTGCTTTTGCTAAAGAATATTGTTTTTCTTCATACAACTTAAAAGCCTTACTTAAGAATCGATTCCCCTTTAAATCTCTAGGTTCACCAATCTCCATATCTAGAAAGCGGTTTAATAAAGATTTTTTAGATACCATATTTCGTAATTCTTCATGACCATCAATTTCAAATCTTAATTGATTATTTCCAAACCAGCAATACTCATCATCCCAGTTTAAAGCCCTTTTCTTTAAATCAGAATATCTAGAAAAATCTTTCGCATCAATAAAACTAAGTCTATCTAAAAAAGCCAGTTGATTCCATAAATCATCAGCATTATTTACAACTTGACTTCGGTTTTCTGATAGAACCTCTAAAAAATCTTTTGTCCTGCAATACAATTTGTTCTGTTTTTCGGATGTCTCCTGACCTGGATTCTCTTCATTAGAGATAATGATAATTCCTTGCTTCTTATAATAGTCTCGGATGATCATAGACGGTTCCTCGGGAGTATAAAAATAAGCATTTTTAGCATCCAATTTAAATGTATTTTGAATCATTCTAAAAATTGAATTAAAAGTCGAATCACTTAGAGAATACCCCACAAACAATAGAGTATGATTCATTATCAATGACTGGATTAAAGTAGAAATCATTGGGAAGTTCAAATGATAGTCTAAATAATCATCTTCTTTCAAAACAATATTTTTCTTACTCAAGTCACCATGCATTTTAATCAAGTATCTTTCCGAACTCGTATAAGGGATGTCTTTATCCTCAGCGACTACATTGTACTTTAACAAGCCACTATCAAATTGACTCTCCAGAAGTGAATCATAGTTTGTCATAATAATATGTTTTGGTGCAATTTTTTCTATTAATTTATGTAACTCATTTGGTTTACTCAATCCCTTCTTAAAGAAAATTTCTTCTATCTTTTTTGTGTACTGATTTTTCCCAAAGGTATCATAATAATACTGAGCAATTCTCAGTGGACTATCTGTTTTTTCTTCTGGTATGTTCAATTCTTTTTTTAATGATTGAATCAATTCTCCCCAAGTTGGTAGATTAGAATTAGCTGATATTCCTGCACCAACAAACAAAACTAAGGAATTTTCTTTAATAGAATTCTTTATTTGAGTTATAGATAAATTATAATTTTCTTCCATATTTTAACCATCCTATCATTAGCTTGTATTACATAAATACAAATTATGCTTATAAATCTTCTTTTTTATTACATAATCTTAAACAAAAGTTTATCATGGTTTATAAATATAAAAATTTATTTGTCTTTTATATTCAATTTATGATTTTTAATATAACCAATTCTCTTCATTATACCACAAAATAAGAGTTATAAAGCGGATTCAAGGATAAACAACCTGGTTATTATACTAAATTTTTTCACTGTCTTTCTAATCTAGGAATTCTATCATTTCTCAAAAAGATTTATCTTCTTACTAGCTAAAATTTCCACAATAAAAAAGCCTACCTTTCAGTAGACTTAATAATGATCTTTAAAGGATAAAAAAGCGATGCTTTCACCATCCATCATATATATCAAGCGATTTTCTGCGTCAATACGACGCGACCAAGCTCCTTGGTACTCATACTTGAGCGGTTCTGGTTTACCAATTCCTGTAAAAGGGTCGCGTTGAATATTCTTGATTAGTTTATTGATTCTTTTCAATGTTTTCTTATCTTGGTTTTGCCAGTAGCAATAATCCGCCCAGGCATCTTCTGTAAACTTGAGTAGCATCCATCACTCCTCAATCACATGCACCTGAGTATGTCCTGCACGAACTTGGGACATTCCTCGCAAGACCTTGTCAGAAAGCTCCTTATTCTGAGTAATTCTCAAGGTTTCTTGAATACTATCCCACTCACTCTTTGAAAGAACGACAATATCCTCGTCAGGATTTTTGTTGACCACTGTCAAAGGTTCAAACTCATCGTTTACCTTCTTCATATAATCCTTTAAATGATTTCGGAATGTTGAGTAAAGAACTGCTTCCATAACCATACCTCGTTTTACCTCTTTTCCATTATTATACACGAAAAGAATAAAATTGTCAGGAACTTGTACAAGATTTTTCTTTTTCTATCTATTTATTCGAAAAAAACTAAAAAAGCCTACCTCAAAGTAGACTCAGTTTGATTCGATTTTAATTGGCACTCGACCAAAATTTTGTTCTGCGATACTTGGGTGTCCCAGCTGATAAATTTGGTCCGCCTTTTGGGTCATAGCATCCCAGGGTTCTTTGCCGATTCGGCTAACTAGATTAACCTGCTCCTTAAGAGTTTTAAGGTGTTGTCTGCCTTTTTCTGTAAAGCCAAGGACATGTATGCCTTCTGGTAAGTCGCTTTCTCTAGCCTGCACCAGAATATAGGTCAATAGGCGTCGCACACGCGCCTTTGTGTAGCGTTTGGTAGCAACTGACTCTACCAATTCTTCCACAGACTGAGCTGTCTTTATAGCATCCTTGATACGAACTGCCATTTCTTGATTGACCTGATAGATAGTGGTTAGGTCTAGGTTTGACAAAATTTGATAGCGAAGCAAGGGAAAATAGTTATCCCAGCTCACCTTACCAGCATTTTTAAAGATTTCAACAGAAGGCATAAAGCGTTCTAAGAAATCTTGGTCATTTTGGTGCTGACGGAGAGCTGTTGCAGATGCAAAGTCAACATCCTTGTCCACGGAATGGTAACCCGCTCCCTGACGTTGAATTGGATGAAGTTTGATCTTTCGCCCTGCTACCGCCTTAGCATATGCAAGAGCAAGGACATGATTGGGCGTATTACCAGAAAAATCAAGACCTGCAAATTCCTTCCACATGGCTTGGGTTTTCTGAGGGTAAGAAAGAGAATCCGATAAGTTTTCCATGAAGGCTTCCATCTCTCGACCACATTCTGCATATAGGTTAGCAATTTGCTGGTAATCCAGAACTTCTTCTGTCCCAAAGGCTAGGGTATCAATCCCCAAACGAATTAAGATAGCCACTGCACCTTGACCAAAGAAATCCGCTGCTTGTACACTGACTAAAAAGGGTAATTCTACAACTAAATCCGCCCCATTTTCTAGCGCCATTTGAGCCCGTGTCCACTTGTCCACAATAGCAGGCTCTCCCCGTTGCATGAAATTCCCAGACATGGCCACAATTTTCAGTCCCTCTGCCTGTTCCAGCAGGTATTTATGGCCATTGTGAAAGGGATTGAACTCCGCGATAATACCTGTGATAGTCATGGTAATCTCCTACTTCTGCGCTACAAAAAACCAACGGGTACTGGTTTCTGTTGGCTCCTTGTCTTCAAAGTCCGCAAAGAGTTTGAAGGACTTAAATCCAGCCTGCTCCAGCAAAATATCATAGGTCAAGATCTCGTAAGTCCGTTCCTCATGTACCTCATCATGACGACTAAAGGAACCGTCTGTCTCCTTGACAAAGAAGGTCAGTTCATGCACGATTGAGTGAGGAGCTTCGTCCTCATAGGTATCCCAAAGCATAGCGAAGTCTTCCGCATTTTCATGATAGGAATAGCCAGGGAAAACCTCATCAGTCTGGTAGGTCGAATGCACATCAAAGATAAAGACACCATCTTCATTGAGAGCATTATAGACTTCCTTAAAGACGTCCCCTACTTCCACCTCATCCTGCATGTAGCAGATTGAGTCCGAATAACAAGTGACAAAGTCGTATTGACCTACCTTGGACAAATCCAGCATATTGCCTTCAATAAATTCAATCTTTTGCTTGGCTGAAGCCGCTCTCTTCTCGGCAATCTTCAACATATCAGCACTCAAGTCCAGGCCAGTCACATCAAAACCAGCTTGAGAAAAGCGAACAGACTGGATACCTGTCCCACAAGCCAATTCCAAGAGTTTCTTTCTCTCCTTAGTTTTTGGCAAGTGACGCAGAGAAAAATCCGTCCATTTATCGTATAAACTATCGTCCATGACTGCATCATAGACCGCCGCAAAGGTTTCATAAGTTGCCATAATCATGATACCAAGAGCCTCCATGGCAAACACCACTCGCTCTTTACCTTTCTATCAATTTTTTCTAAAATAAGCAAATAAAACCCAGTTGACTACAACTGAGTTCATCTTCTAAGCAAGAGCTTCTGAAATATCTACTGAATTCGCCTCATGCCATAGTTTTTCTAGGTTATAGTGGGCACGCATTTCTTCTGAGAAGATATGCACAACGACAGCGCCTAGGTCCAGCAAGACCCAACCTCCAGCTGCATCACCTTCGACATGGCTACCTTTAAAGCCTGCTTGGGCTACTTTTTCACGGATATTATCAGCGATAGCATCCAACTGACGGCTATTCATTGAGCTAGTGATAACAAAGTAGTCCGTCACGCTGGTCAATTCTTGTACGTCAAGTGCGAGGATATCCTCCGCACGTTTCTCATCAGCCGCTTTCACGACTAGTTCTAGTAATTCTTTTTCGTTCATTTAGTCCTCTTTCTAGAAAATATGTTTGTAATCTAGGACATCTGCAAAGCGCTCCTCCCAAATGCCCTCATAAAATTCATTTATCGTTTCTGCTGGAATGTCATCGCCATCAAACGTTGTGCAAGTTCCTTCTGGAATAATAAGCTGATAGCCATATTCAAAGGCAACCTTGACAGAGGTATCCACACAATATTCTGTCTGCATACCACATAAAACTAATTTTTCAATCCCCTGTTTATCCAAGTATTCTTTTAAACCAGTTTCTTTGAAAATACTGTTATACTTCTTCTGAAAGACCTTTTCATTAGGTTTTCGACTTAAAAACTCAGATAACTGCCAATCTTCTGATGTTTGAGCTTCAGAGTTCTCAATATGTTGAACATAAATAATTTCGATATTCTTGCTTCTAGCCTGGTTTTGTAAATAAGAAATTTTTTCCAATAGACTTTTTGTCTGAAACCCAGTTTCCACTAAAATATTCTGAACATCAATGATTATAAAAGCCGTCTTCATTTAATCCTCTTTCAAATAGTGCACAAAGGCGTTATAGGTTTCAAGGGTTTGGGGATAGATGGGGAATCCCTGATGAGCTAAATGCTCCACGGTATGAGCTGTCTCGTAAGCTACTGCCTTATTTAGTGATAGTTCAGCAATTTCACGCGCCTCATCTACTCCTGGAAAGGCACGATTGTGCTCGATGTAGTCTGCAACATAGATAACTTTGTCAAGATCCGTCATCTGACTCGCTCCAACTGTATGGATTTCTATTGCACGCAGAATTTCAGGATCTTTCAAATCTAAATCTTCCTGAATCTTGTAAATTCCTACCATCCCATGCCAGACATTATTGCCCCAATTTTTGAAGTCTGGATCTAGTTGATATCGGTCAATCAAGTCTAGAAATTCTTGATCTGATAGCTTTTTAGCATAGTCATGAAGGAGACCGGCTAGACCTGCTTTTTCAACATCCACACCAAAGCGCTGAGCCAATTCTATGGCTGCACGCTCTACACCCAGACAATGGGTTAGACGTTTTTCAGGTAGGAGCTCTGCCATTTTTTCCAACAATTCTTTACGCGAACAGTTGATATAGTCTTGGTATGCCATCAGTAAAGCCCTTCTTTCTCGATATAGTCTAGTACAGGCTTAGGTAGGAGAAAGTTAGGTGTGCGTCCTTGGGCGATGAAATCACGCACCATGCTGGATGAAATATCCATGAGAGGCACATCCACCCAGATAACTGGATAAGAAGTCCCTGCCTTGTAACGTGGACGCTGAACCCCCACAAACTGAACCAAATCGACCAATTCGTCAATTCTATACCACTTAGGCAGATAGTCTACCATATCGGCACCGATAATGAAATAGTAATCTGTATCTGGATTCTTCTCTGTTAGAAGCTTCATGGTGTCGTAAGTGTAAGAAATACCCTTACGTTCTAGCTCGATGGTTTCAATAGCTAGACCCTCGATTCCATCAATCGCTAACTCAAGCATTTTGAGACGGTGGTGTTCAGGAATGGTTTCCTTTTTATCTACGTGAGGTGGTTGATATTCAGGCATGAGCAGAACCTGATCCAATCCCAACTGCTGGCGCACTTGGTCTGCCACGATCAGGTGCGCATTATGAACAGGGTTAAAATTTCCACCCAAGATACCGACTTGTTTGCGTTTTTTATCCTTGATTTCTGGCTCTAACTCCACTTTTGTAAAGGGAGTTAATAATTCAATTGCCATAGGTTAATCTCCTTTACTTTTCTGTAAAAAACAGCTTTTGGGAGCGTCGTGCTTAGATTTCTTTAACTTTTTTAGAAATCTTGCGATTTTCTTTCTTGCTTGATTGTTTATACAAAATCAAGATGCGTCCGATTTTTTGGACTGTATCCACACCAATTTCTTCTTCCAAGATTTCAGCTACTTCGTGGATATTCTCATCTGTGTTTTGCAAGAGAGTAACCTTGATCAATTCACGCGCGTCAAGTGCTTGGCGAACGCTGGTTTTGATTTGGTCGTTTAGACCATTTTTCCCGATTTGGATGATGGGTTTGAGGGTGTGTGCCTGGCTGTTGAGGAAGGCACGTTGTTTTGATGTTAGTGACATATTCTTTCTTCCTTTTTTGATAGTTATTTTAGGTGGTGGGGGACGGTCGGAACTAATTTCCCAAAGATTTCATCTTTGAAAAATGGATTTCCTGACCTCACAATTGAGCCTAGGTCTCAATTGCGCCCCTTGCCAATCTATAGATTGGCAATCACACCACGGCAATAACTATCTCTACATGAGCTCACTTTGTTCGCTCAGTGATTTTATTTTAAATAATTGCTTTTCGTGTGACGACTGCGACGCCTTCTGGTGCCCAGACGGCTACTTTGGCAGTGCCTGTTACACGAATCCAGCCTAGTCCTGAGATAACTAAGTCAGTCTTATCCTTGATAGTAAAGACATGTTGGACCAGTTTTGGAAAATCTTCTTTTTCCTTGCTATTTGGTGGTGTTAGAAGGGTTCCCAGGTGCTTATCGTAAAAGTCACTCGCTCCTTCAAGCTTGGTACGATGAAGTTTGAGTTCATTGTCAAAGAAAGCTGTAAATCCTTGCTTTTCTCCTTCAATGAAATCAAATCGTCCCAAGCCACCTAAAAATAGAGTTTGCTCTGGATTGAGCTGATAGGTTTTAGGTTTGATTTCCTTTTTAGGACTGACATACTTGAGATTTTTAGCCGTCAAGTAGTGAGCCATCTGATGACGATGGATAATCCCTGGTGTATCATAGATATAAGAACCATCATCAAGTGGAATCTCAATCTTATCTAGAGTTGTCCCTGGGAAGCGTGAAGTTGTGATGACGTTCTGGTCACCCGTAATTTCCTGGATAATAGCATTGATCAGAGTTGATTTCCCAACATTGGTCACACCAACTACGTAAACATCACGTCCCTTACGGTAGTGCTCGATTTTGTCAATGACTTCCTTAATGGCATGCTTATTTTGGGCTGAAGTCAAGACGACATCGACCGGACGAAGTCCTTCTTCGTGAGCACGCTCCATCAGCCACTGGCTAATCTTACCTGGTTTAACTGACTTAGGTAGGATATCTTTTTTATTTCCGACTAAGAGCACATCATTGCCCGATACAAAACGTGGCAAACCTGGGATGACAGAACCATTAAAGTCAAAGATATCAATGACATTAACTACCAAGGCATCACTGTCCCCCACCTCGTGCAGAAGTTTGAGGAAATCATCATCCGTTAACTGAACATCAGTGATTTCATTGTAGTGACGAAGACGAAAACAGCGTTGACAATAGACTTCACCTGCCTCCAAACCTTTTTCGAGTGCCGACTGGGGGGTGAAACCAAGCCCAGTCTTATCTGTAGTCTGAATAGTTGCTCCACAACCAATACAGAGAATTTCTTCCATAATTAGATTCCTTTTTTATATGTAATCGGTCCGTATTTTTCAGCGATTTTTCTCATCACACGACGCTCACGCGCTCGGTTAATCTGAGTCTTAATAGAGTCGTGCTGGACCAAGGGTTTGACCAAAATCGAGCGAATACCAGCTCGATGGGCCGCTCGAATATCCGTCATGAGCTGATCTCCAACCATGACCACTTCGTTTTTCTCATAGTGGAATTCCTTCATGGCACGATCAATCCCGAAAGTAAAGGGCTTCAAAGCCCAATAAACATAGTCAATTCCAAATTTTTCAACTGCACGTTGAACTCTTTTTTTAGAGTTGTTAGACACCACGATGATGCGAATACCAGCATCACGAAGGTCATGTAACCACTGCTTCATTTCTGGAGTCCCATCAGGGTTATTCCAAGCAATCAGAGTGTTGTCCAAATCCACCAAAACAGCTTTGATCCCTTGGTTTTTCAGGCTTTGGACTGTCAAATCATAAACTGCTTCCACAGCAAAATCTGGCATGTAATTTTCAATCGCCATTCTGTCTCCTTCTCTTTTATTTTCTAGTAATTTTCTTCAGCCATTGAGATAAGGCTGCCCATAAAATCAAACTTGCTATTAAGATATAAATCCAAGCATTGGGCTCTTCTGTAAATGGCAGAGGGACATTCATTCCGAAAAATCCTGTAATGACTGCAAGAATGGCTAGCAAAACTGAGATAATGGTCAAGGTTGTCAAACTATCATTCAGGTTATTGTTTAGGATGTTGTTGTAAGAAGCGGAGAGTTGTTGCAAGACTTGAGAAATCAAATCTGTCATGGACACCAACTGATGAGCTTCAATCATAGCATCATCAAACTGCTCTCTTTCCACTTCGTTAAAGTTCCGATAAAGCGCATGTCCCTGGATATGCTCCAAGAGGAGGCGATTTTGTTTAGCCGCTGCCGTTAGATAAACCATACCAGTTTCCAAGTCAGAGAGGGCAAAGAGATTTTTTTTAGTGGTTGTTTGACGCAACAAGGCACTGATTTCATCCTTACTTTTATCCATCTGTTCAATGACAGGATAATAAGCATTGCTGATAAGCTCTAAACCGGCAAATAGAAACTTGTAGATTGAAATGATTTCATGATTTTCAAGATAGCCTAGCATCTGATCAATGACATAAGCGTTCTTATGATTGCTGATGGTAATCATTCGTTGTTTTTCAACGATAAAGGTCATGGGAATGGCTTCATAGTATTCCTTGTCCTTCTCTAAGTCAAGAACGTTGTAGATAAAGGTCACTGTCCCATTTTCACGGTTATAATCCATGTGGGCTCGTTCGTTTCTATCCAGCGCATACTCGATGGTTTCTTTATCCAATCCATAGATTTCAGATAAATCTTCAAGATTTTTGATGATTTCCACATCTAGATTAATCCAGGTACAACCATTTCCTAACTGCTTATCTAAAAACATCGTTTCTCCTTCACCAAACTTTTTCTATTGTACCATAAATCAAGTAAAATTTCAGTTCTCTTCTTTTCTTGAAAAATTGCTAACGACGGTGATATTCCTATTAGGAACAAAATGAAGAGCTTGGTCATCACTTCTCAGTTGAGTCGTTCGAATTCCGACACTAACGACTTTTCCCGATACAGTAATAGGGCCATTGGTCAAAACAACTTCATCTCCGACATCCAACTGGCGTTCAAAGAGAATAAAGAAGCCGTTGATGACATCTGATAGAAAGCCTTGTGCCCCCATACCGATAGCCACTCCAGCAATCCCAGCCCCAGCAAGCAAGCTAGATACAGGCAACCCTAAGATAGACAAGATACAGTAAATCAAGAAGAAATAAAGTGTGTAGTTAAAAATATTCTCAAGCAAACGAGAAATGGTCTTTTGTCTACCTGCATCTCGATTTGAAAATTTAAGTGAAGGTTTAACAATCTTTCGTACAGCAACATGGAGGAACTTTTTAGCTATATAGAATAGAAGGATAAGAAGTAGAAGAGAAATCACCTTGGTCAAGAGATTTTCTAAAACAGTTGTTACATCTAATTTATCCAGATAACGTTGAAAAAATTCTTGCATATAAAACTCCTTTTCTATTCATTATACCATAAATCCTTCCTCGCCATCCTTTTCATAAATATTCATTTATTCTAATAAAATCTATAAGACACTTGCTTTTCAAGTATATTTATACTATAATCATAAACAATACACAAAAAGGAGACCTTTATGAAAAGAATTATTCGTGCTTGGAACAAAACAAATCTGATCAAACGGATCGGAATCGGAATGACCTTGGGAGCTATTCTAGGTCTACTCGTTCCTAATCTAACTGGCATTGGTTTATTGGGAGATTTATTTGTAGGAGGACTAAAGGCCATCGCCCCTGTCCTGGTTTTTGCTTTAGTCGCTAACGCCCTTTCCCAACACCAGAAAGGTCAAGATAGCAATATGAAAAAAGTCATTTTCCTCTATTTGCTTGGGACCTTTGCTGCGGCTCTTGTAGCAGTTTTGGCTAGCTTTCTCTTCCCTGTTCAGATGGTCTTGAGTAGTGCTAGTACAGAAGTTACTCCTCCAGACGGCATCGGACAAGTACTCAGTAATCTCCTACTAAAAATAGTAGACAATCCTGTCAATGCCATCATCGAAGCTAACTATATCGGAATTCTCTCTTGGGCTATCGTCTTTGGAGTTGCCATGCGAGAAGCTAGCAAAAATAGCAAGGAGCTACTCAAAACAATGGCCAGTGTGACTTCAAAAATCGTCGAATGGATCATTAACCTTGCGCCATTTGGTATCCTCGGGTTAGTCTTCGAAACCATCTCTGGTCAAGGTATTGCGAGTTTAGCAAATTACGGAATCTTACTCGGACTTTTGATTGCCACTATGGTTTTCGTTGCCCTAGTGATCAATCCTCTGATTGCTTTTCTCTTTATCAAGAAAAATCCTTATCCACTTGTTTGGAAATGTTTGCGTATCAGCGGAGTCACAGCCTTTTTCACCCGAAGCTCAGCTGCAAATATCCCTGTTAATATGAAACTCTGTGAGGATCTAGGTCTTAATCCAGATACCTATTCTGTCTCTATCCCACTTGGATCAACTATCAATATGGCTGGAGCTGCTGTTACCATCAACATCTTAACCCTAGCTGCTGTCAATACCCTTGGAATCTCAGTTGATTTTGCAACAGCCTTTGTACTCAGTATCGTTGCAGCCATCTCTGCCTGCGGTGCTTCAGGAATTGCCGGAGGTTCTCTCCTACTTATCCCGGTTGCTTGCAGTCTCTTTGGAATTACCAATGATATTGCTATGCAGGTTGTGGGTGTCGGATTTGTCATCGGTGTTATTCAAGACTCTTGCGAAACAGCCCTCAACTCCTCAACAGATGTCCTCTTTACAGCAGTAGCCGAATTTTCCTCTGCTCGCAATAAATAATCAAGGAGGTTGGGACAAAAAATCCCGACCTCACTTTTCATTAACAATCAAACTTTGACGCGGTAGCTGATTGAACTTTTTGTTCGTCTTTTAGACTCCAAAAAGCTCCTAATCATCCTCGCGGGGCTGGGACGACGAAATCGAGACTTTGTCTATCGATTTCTGTCCCACCGCCTTTGTCTGGTTTCTATCATTCATTTTAGGAAATGTCTCATGTCTATCACTCAACGTACTTTTAAACTTGTTTTAGCCACTTGTCTAGCCTGTGTTCTAGCCTACTTTCTTGATTTATCTTCGGCTGTTTCTGCTGGTATCATCGCCCTTTTGAGCTTATCAGATACCCGTAGAAGTACGATCAAACTGGCTAAAAACCGCTTATTCTCAACCCTGCTGGCTCTGTCTATCGGCGTCTTAGCCTTTCAACTGACTGGCTACCATATTTGGAGTTTTGGTCTCTATCTCGCCCTCTATGTCCCTCTGGCCTATAAACTGGGCTGGGAGATTGGCATTACCCCGAGTAGTGTCCTAGTCAGTCATCTCTTGGTTCAGAAGTCTACATCACCAGATCTGCTAGTGAATGAGCTCCTCCTATTTCTGATCGGTACGGGATTTGCCTTGACTGTCAATCTTTACATGCCTTCTCGGCAAGAAGAGATCCATCTCTATCATCTCAAGGTGGAAGAAAAACTCAAACACATTTTACAACGTTTTGAATATTATCTTGGAAAGGGCGATGGTCGTAACCGTGCCCAACTCGTTGAAGAACTGGATCATCTTCTTGAAGAAGCTCTCAAACTGGTCTATCTTGATCACTCTGACCACCTCTTTCATCAGACCGACTATCATATCCACTATTTCGAAATGAGACAGAGACAGAGTCGCATTCTTCGTAATATGGCCCAGCAAATCAACACCTGTAATCTAGCCGCAAGCGAAAGCCTAATCCTTGCCCAGCTATTCGCTAAAATTGCAGATCAACTCAGTCAGACCAATCCTGCCAACGATTTATTAAATGATATTGAAAGCTACCTGCAGGTATTTCGCAATCGTAACCTCCCTAAAACAAGGGAAGAATTTGAAACGCGCGCAACCTTACTTCAACTCCTGCGCGAATTGGAAAACTTTATTCAACTGAAAGTTGACTTCTATCAACGCTATTCTGAAGAAAAAAGCAATCTATCATCATAAACAAAACACCTTTTGAACTGCGAAAACTTGCAATTCAAAAGGTGTTTTTCTGTCTCAAACCTAGCTAACTAGTTAATCTTACCGAGTAGCAAAATTGCTATGAACTCCTAATGATAGACTTATCTTTCCCTTAAGAAGTATAGATGGAATTTCTAAACTCATCTGATTCCTTAAGATATGCCTTGTAAATAGCTTTTTTCAACTTCTGAACAGGAGTTTCAATAAAACGATATTGTTTTTGACTGATATTTCCTGCTTTGATCTGAGCAAGTTCTTCTTTTACCGCTTCATCCATCAATTGCTTCATTCTTTCAGGACTGGCAATCACTTCTTGCTTACCTTTGTAGTCAATCGTAATCGATTTTAACTTACTTATATTAGCAATCCGTTCATCCATTTGTTCCTTCTTGAATTGGGCATAGGTCTTACCAGCTAAGATCTTTTCAAAGATGTACTGGTCTGACAAGGGACGATTCTCTTTTTCAGCATCTTGTTTGTACTGATTAGAGACATAAGGAACGAAACCTTCGTAATAGCCAAGTTCTGCCATGAGTTCAAAGGCTTGTTTTCTAAAGCTGATATCACCACTCATTCCCTTATCATTTTCGTTGACACCATAAATCGTATCAAACATATCAACGGTATAATAACCATTGGCATCTACTTTCCCTGTAGCCGTGAATCCTTTAATGATATAGCGATTTACCACGATATGATTGTCAATCAAACTATGAACATCGCCTAATTTGCTAGCATCTGCCTCGGTCAAGGCCTTGATTTCCTCGCTCTGGTGGGTTGGTTTGACTGATGGATTTGGATAAGGAACAGGAGTTCTTGAACCACTTGTCGCACTTGGCAAGAGTTGCTTGAAGTAGACTGCCTTATCCGCAGCTGACAATCCTCGACTTGCCTCAGCTTCTAGATAATCTAAAGTATAGAGAACATCGAAACTACCGTGCATATATTCTTTCACATCTGTGGCTGATTTAAAGCGCTCTGGTGTCTTGTTGTAGAAACTGTCTTTGTCACTCTCATCATAAACAAAGTTCAAGTTAAAGTAGGTATCTGTTTCAGGAGTGTAGGAGTTTTCAAAGATTCCACGCGCATAGAATTCTGCCCCTGTACCATCTCGTCGACCATAATTGTTAAAGAGGACTGTGCGATCCAACAAGTGAGTCATTTCATGAGAGTAAGTCGCTGACCCTCGATCGTCCAAGACCCTATCAATAAAGTAACGCACACCAGCACCATTTGCCTCAGCACCAACTGATTGAGGCGGAGAATACATACCTAGCGGAGACATGAAGTCCTTGACTCCCTTATCCGCCTCTGGTCCAAACTCCTTAGACCAGGCTTCCTTGATGCCTGCATTTTGCTTGCTAGTATACTTTTTCATAGTATCCACAATCAAACGGTTGGTTACTAGTTTTGATTGATTGTCTTTCTTAGTGATTCTATAAAGCGTATCAACATAGGCAGCCTGACGCTCAGCTGTCAATTCAACCAAAGCCTTCACTTTTTCCAATTCAGCCTTATATTGAGCAGGATTGCTTTGAGCCAGTGAGGTATCCATATAAGTTCCAATATTTCCGTAGGAAACAGTTGCCATATTAGTAATGGCATAAATGCTCGGTTCCTTGATGTTTACTAGGCCTAGAAGAGTAGCTATGTTATATTGTTTGCGATTATCAATCTGTTGAGGTTCTGCCCCGTACTTGGCAGGATCAGAGGTCAACTTCGTGTAGAGACTGACATTTTCATCTGTCTTCTCTTTGGATTTCTTCTCAACAACGATGGCTTTTGTAGCGTCCTTCAACCAAGTATCGCCATCCATACTTGTAAAGGTTGTTCGGTTATAGTCAAGAAAGTCTAATAGGGTTGACTTATCGGTTACTTTTCCAAAGTATGTTTCAAATGTTCGAGGACTATTGACCAGTTTCATCTCATCATAGCTCATTGAACCTAGAGATGTTAGCCATTCTAATGACGTCACCTTCTTGCCAAAAGAGCTTGGATTGTAGGCAAGAATATCACGGATGTTGGTCTTGCCAAAATCAATATTGTAGAAACGATTGATATAGGTTAGTCCTAAGAGTATTTTTTCCTTATTAGCTTCTAAATCTGCCTGAACCTTGGCTCTGGTTTCTGCTGTGTTTCCGAGCACACTCAAGGTATGGGCTACAACTTTTTTAAGGTCTGTATCTAGGGTCTTTTTCGTTTCTTCAAGTGTGTCTTTAATAGATAATCTCTCTAGATATTCTTTGCGAAGGACTTCTTTAACCTCTTCATCTGTAATAGTAGGATTTGTCTTTTTGAGTTCAATCTTCTTACTAATTACATCCCGCCCCAGAATATTTGGCCTGAGGGCATTTGTCACATAAGCATTGGAAAGCAGGTCCACAGCCTTCATTCCTTGGCTAGCTGGTCTTACATCAATGGCATTTTCTAACTCCGTATTCACTGGAAGAAGATGAGGTTTGGTTTCTTTGGTACCCACCAAGATGACCTTTGGTTTCATTGCTTTTGTCACAGTACTTGTTTCCGTGTGTGATAGCAATTCACCTGTTTGAGAATTTACTTCATAAACTCTGGTAGTGGTTGTCTCGCCAGGATCTCCCTGACTTTCTACTTTTTCAAGGTCCTTCTCAAGTGTTGGTTCCTGACGGCGTTCCTCCTTGATTGGAATTGGGGTCACAATAGTCTGGACATTTCCGACCTTCACTACCTTATCAATTGGAGCTGTTACTTCCTTTTGGTGATCTCTTTCTGTAACCTGACCTGTCTGAGTATCTACTTGGTAGGTGGTTGTCGTTTTTTCGCTGCCTTCCTTACCTGGAACAGCAACTTTTTCTGTTTGATAAGGAAGTGAAGGGTCCGCTTCATATATCGTATTATTTGCGATGACCTTTGTTTCTACACTTGGTTTGGTCCCAACTAGAACAACCTCATCTACCTTTTCCACCAGAGTTTTTGATGTACTAGACTCTGTAATCTGACCACTTGTTTGATCTCTTGTATATTGGGTAGTGGTTTCTACTTGTCCATTGACCCCATGTGTTTTCGTTTTTCTAGAACCGACTTCTTGGCTGTCATCTGCTTGATAGACTGTTTTATATGGGATTGTTTGGGTTTCAATCTTAGGTTCTGGAACTGGCGCCGACTCTACCTTAGTACCTACTGCGATAATTTCGGAAATTGGATCCACAGTTACAGTATTGGATTTGACTTGGCGGTCTTCCTTGCCATCCACAGTCGTCACTTCCGTTAAGATAGTGCGCTCACCTGCTACGCCTGCTCGAATAAGGCGAGTTTCACCCTTAAGCAAGTCTGGATCGTCCTGATGAATAGTATCGTAAGCAACCGCTTCTGTCGTAACTTCAAGCTCTGGTTTCACCTCGACCAAGCTTGGAGTACCTTCGCTTGGAATTGAAGTGGATTTTACCTTAGTGCCTACTGCGATGATTTCTGAAATTGGCTCCAAGGTTACAGTATTGGATTTAACTTGACGGACCTCCTTACCATCTACAGTCGTCACTTCCGTTAAGATCGTGCGCTCACCGGCTACGCCTGCCCTGATGACACGAGTTTGACCCTTAAGCAAGTCTGGATCGTCCTGATGAATAGTATCATAGGCAACGGCTTCTGTCGTAACTTCAAGCTCTGGCTTCTCTTGGACCAAACTCAGAGTACCTTCACTTGGAGTTGAAGTGGATTCTACCTTAGTGCCTACTGCTATGATTTCAGTAACTGGCGCCAAGGTTACAGTGTTGGATTTGACTTGGCGGTCTTCCTTGCCATCTACAGTCGTCACTTCCGTTAAGATCGTGCGCTCGCCTGAGACTCCCGCTCGAAGGACGCGGGTTTGACCCTTAAGCAAGTCCGGATCTTCCTGATGAATAGTATCGTAAGCAACGGTTTCTGTCGCAACTTCAAGCTCTGGCTTCACTTGGACCAAGCTTGGAGTACCTTCACTTGGAGTTGAGGTGGACTCTACCTTAGTGCCTACTGCAATGATTTCGGTAACTGGTTCTAAAGTTACAGCATTGGATTTGACTTGGCGGTCTTCCTTGCCATCTACAGTCGTCACTTCCGTTAAAATAGTACGCTCACCTGCTACGCCTGCTTGAATGACACGGGTTTGATCCTTGAGCAAGTCCGGATCGTCCTGATGAATAGTATCATAGGCAACGGCTTCTGTCGTTACTTCAAGCTCTGGCTTCACCTCGATCAAGCTTGGTGTACCTTCACTTGGGGTTGAGGTGGATTCTACCTTAGTGCCTACTGCGATAATTTCGGTAACGGGCGCGGTCGTAACTTCATTAGAAACCTGCTTGCGATTTTCCTTGCCATCTACGGTCGTCACTTCCGTTAAAATAGTGCGCTCACCTGCTACGCCTACTCGAACAACACGAGTTTGTCCCATAAGCAAGTCTGGATCATCGTGATAAAGAGTGTCATAGGCAACGGCTTCTGTTGTAACTTCAAGCTCTGGTTTCACCTCGACCAAGCTTGGTGTACCTTCGCTTGGAATTGAAGTGGATTCTACCTTAGTGCCTACTGCGATGATTTCGGTAACTGGCGCCAAGGTTACAGTGTTGGATTTGACTTGGCGGTCTTCCTTGCCATCTACAGTCGTGACTGCCGTTAAGATAGTACGCTCGCCTGCAACACCTGCTTGAATGACACGTGTTTGACCCTTAAGTAAGTTCGGAGCATCCTGATAAACAGTATCATAAGCAATGGCTTCTGTCGTTACTTCAAGCTCTGGCTTCACCTCGACCAAGCTCGGAGTACTTTCGCTTGGAGTTGAAGTGGATTCTACCTTAGTGCCTACTGCTATGATTTCTGAAATTGGTTCCACAGTTACAGTGTTGGATTTGACTTGGCGGTCTTCCTTGCCATCTACAGTCGTCACTTCTGTTAAGATAGTGCGCTCACCTGCAACACCTGCTCGGATAAGGCGAGTTTGACCCTTAAGTAGGTCTGGATCGTCCTGATAAACAGTATCATAGGCAACGACTTCTGTCGTAACCTCAAGTTCTGGCTTCACCTCTTCTAAACTTGGAACACCTTCACTTGGAATTGAGGTGTGCTCTACCTTAGTGCCTACCGCGATGATTTCTGAAATTGGTTCCACAGTTACAGTGTTGGATTTGACTTGGCGGTCTTCCTTGCCATCTACAGTCGTCACTTCCGTTAAAATAGTGCGCTCGCCTGTAACACCTGTTTGAATGACACGTGTTTGCCCCTTAAGCAAGTCTGGATCGTCCTGATAAACAGTGTCATAAGCGACAGCTTCTGTCGAAACTTCAAGCTCTGGCTTCACCTCTTCTAAACTTGGAGTACCTTCACTTGGAATTGAAGTGGATTCTACCTTAGTGCCTACTGCGATAATTTCGGAAATTGGCTCCAAAGTCACAGTATTGGATTTGACTTGACGGACCTCCTTACCATCTACAGTCGTGACTTCCGTTAAGATAGTGCGCTCGCCTGAGACTCCCGCTCGAAGGACGCGGGTTTCACCCTTAAGCAAGTCCGGATCGTCCTGATGAAGAGTATCATAAGCAACGGCTTCTGTCGTAACTTCAAGCTCTGGCTTCACCTCGACCAAGCTTGGTATACCTTCGCTTGGAATTGAGGTCGATTCTACCTTCTCTACTTGTGGAGAATGAGGTTTTGTATCTTCAGTCTTAGAAATTTCCTCATTTTCTCTTACAAAGTAATAACCTGTAAATTCATAACCCTCAATCCTTTCTGGACTAGGCAAAAATTCTCCTGCAACTGTTTTGATGAGAGCTGGACGAAGCTCTACTAAGTTCTCCAAGGCAGAAACCGATAGAGCAGTCCCACCTACAGCCAAAACCGTCACTAGAAAGAGAGAGGCTCCCTTTCTCTTTTTAATGAGAGTGAGCGAAACTAACAAGATTCCTGTACCTAGCACAGGCAGGATAGCATTTGAAAACAAGCCAGTATCAGGTAACTTCGCAGTAGATTTACGGTAGACGAAGTAATAATCCTTACCTTCCTCCACTTGGATAGCATTTTCTTCAAACCAACGTAGTTCAGCCTTCAAAGATTCAGGTAGATCTTTATCTTCCACATAGTGTGACACTAGCTGGGGAATCCTCTCCTCTGCAAGCACAGCATTTCCGCTTGTACCTACAAAAAACAAACTCGTTCCCAATAAGACGGAACAAGTTCCTACTGCATACTTTCTCAAAGAAAAGCGTTGTTTTGCTTTAAAATGATGTTGTTTCATGATAAACTCCAATTTCGTATCTATTCCTTTTCCCAGTATATCAAAAATAGTAAACGCCTACAAAGGATTTGAATAATAAAATTGCCATATCTAACTTCTTTATCCAATTTTGAAAGAAAAGCAACCGTATTCTTTGTAAACATTCACAGTAAGAACGTAATTTCCTCCAGAAGTTCTTCTATTATCTGCCACTTAATAAAAATTTAGTGAATGAAAGTAGGAGGCCGATGAAGCTTAAAGAGCCTAAATTTCTAGATTATATAATATATTGAATCTAGAACAGTACACTACAACTGCTAAAAATATTTCTAGAAATTAGTTTGACTTTCCTAATCTCTCTGTTCATATCTTATTTTAATCCACTATATAAACATTTTCTCAATTTTAGATTTATAGTAGATCAAATACAAAACGGCACACTGTGAATTCTAAAAAATGCTAGAAATTGACTTAACTACTCTGGTAAATTTGTTCAGATTCTATTTCATTTCACTATACAAAGCAAAAACCACAAGTAAACTCAGTTTTACTGACTTCACTTGTGGTGGTTGTTTTTATCAAAATATTTACCGAATCCTAGTAGAACCCCAAAGCCACTTACCTATCTCTTTTTCACCGACATTAGGGAGATATCTCGCAAACTAAAATACGTAAGGACCAGCATGGCTACTGTAATAAAGAATTCTGTTGGTAGCTGAAAGATTTGCAGGATGGACAACATGAGCAAAATCACGAGGGAAACGAGACCAAAAACAAGAATTACAATATTAACCGTTCCCTTGATACTTTGAGGTGTCGCAAATATATAGAGTAAGAGTAATAAAATCCCTATGATTAAATAGACCATTTTCTGCTCTTTCTAGCTCTTATTCAGCTGATTTTTTCTTTTTGTTTGCTTTCTCACGCTCTGCCTTGTTAAGGATTTGTTTACGCAAACGAATAGATTCAGGTGTTACTTCCATGTATTCATCATCATTCAAGAACTCAAGTGATTCTTCAAGAGTCAAGATACGAGGAGTCTTGATAACCGCTGTTTGGTCCTTAGTTGCTGAACGAACGTTGGTCATTTGTTTCGCTTTCGTAATATTAACAGTCAAGTCATTTTCACGAGAGTTTTCACCGATGATCATTCCTTCGTAAACCTCAGTACCTGGGTTGACAAAGATAGTACCGCGTTCTTCGATAGACATGATAGAGTATGTTGTTGCCTTACCTGTATCAATAGAAACAAGGGCACCACGGTGACGTCCACCGATTTCACCTGGAATCAATGGCAAGTATTGGTCGAAGGTATGGTTCATGATACCGTAACCACGAGTCATTGACAAGAACTCGGTTGAGTATCCAATCAAACCACGGGCTGGAACAAGGAAAACCAAACGAGTTTGACCATTACCAGTTGAAATCATATCCAACATTTCACCTTTACGTTCAGAAAGACTTTGGATAACAGATCCTTGGTATTCTTCTGGTGTGTCGATTTGAACACGTTCAAATGGCTCACATTTAACTCCATCGATTTCTTTTACGATAACTTCTGGACGAGATACTTGAAGTTCATAGCCTTCACGACGCATTGTTTCGATCAGGATTGACAAGTGCAATTCTCCACGCCCTGATACAGTCCATTTATCTGGTGAATCCGTTGGATCAACACGAAGGGAAACGTCTGTTTGCAATTCTGCTTGAAGGCGCTCTTCTACCTTACGAGAAGTGACCCATTTACCTTCCTTACCAGCAAATGGTGAGTTGTTGACCAAGAAGGTCATTTGAAGTGTTGGCTCATCAATGTGAAGAACTGGAAGAGCTTCAACTGCATCTGTTGGAGTAATGGTTTCTCCGACGAAGATATCTTCCATACCAGATACGGCAATCAAGTCACCAGCTTTGGCTTCTTGGATTTCACGACGTTCCAAACCAAAGAAACCAAAGAGTTTTGTGACACGGAAGTTCTTAGTTGTACCATCCAATTTAGAAAGGGTAACTTGATCTCCAACTTTTACACTACCACGGAAGACACGTCCGATACCGATACGACCTACGAAGTCGTTGTAGTCAAGAAGTGACACTTGGAATTGAAGGGGCTCATCTGAGTTATCAACTGGAGCTGGAATGTGGTCGATAATGGTATCAAAGATTGGCGCCATAGTCTTTTCTTGATCTGCTGGATCATCTGACAATGAAGATGTTCCGTTGATCGCTGACGCATAAACCACTGGGAAGTCAAGCTGGTCATCATCCGCACCAAGCTCGATGAAAAGTTCCAAGACTTCATCCACTACTTCTGCTGGACGAGCTGATGGCTTGTCAATTTTGTTAACCACAACGATAGGCACAAGGTCTTGTTCCAAGGCTTTTTTCAATACGAAACGAGTCTGTGGCATAGTTCCTTCGTAAGCATCTACGACCAAAACAACACCGTCAACCATTTTCATGATACGCTCAACTTCTCCACCGAAGTCCGCGTGTCCTGGTGTGTCCATGATGTTGATACGAGTTCCGTTGTAGGCAACTGCTGTATTTTTCGCAAGAATCGTGATTCCACGCTCTTTTTCAATATCGTTTGAGTCCATTGCACGCTCAGCTAACTCTGTACGCGCGTCAAGAGTTTCAGATTGTTTCAATAATTCGTCAACGAGGGTCGTTTTACCGTGGTCGACGTGGGCGATAATCGCGATATTACGGATATCTTCTCTTAATTTTGTCATGATTTCCTCTATTATATTCAAAAATTTATTTTCTAACTGAACGATTATACCACAATTTTAAGCAAATGACTTAATTCAAGTAAGTGTAAATGTTTTCAAAA